>JARLIE010000040.1 GCA_031291875.1 Minisyncoccota bacterium
AGAAGCTGGAAAGAAGCGGGGGGCAAAACGCCCCCGCGTCTTTGTTTCGAAAAAAACTTCGCTTTTTAAAAATTTTCACTTATGGGAAATTCGCACACCAACCGTGCAAAAAAAATCAAAAATTAATAAAGCAAAAACTAATATTAAAACACAAACAAGCTGAAAAGACGCGGCGCCAAACCGCCCCCCGCTTCTTTGTTGCGAAAACAGCTGCGATTGTTACACTTTTCCTCTATGGCCAATATCGACCACAAGCCGAGCAAATACATGCTCAATTTACTCCATGTGCTTCCGCCTTTTGCCGACGAGGAAAAAGGTATCGTTAATACGCTTATCGAGGTCTCGACCGGTTCTATCAATAAATACGAGATCATCACCGAATCAGGCCAACTTAAGCTCGACCGAGTGGGTTACTCTTCCCTCTCCTATCCATTCACCTACGGCGCAATCCCTCAAACCTGGGATCTCGACAACGACCCCTTAGACATTGAGATCGTCAATATTACCGAGCCGCTTGTGCCGAACTCAGTCGCGGAAGTTCGCATCATCGGTGCAATGAAGTTTATCGACGGCGGCGAAGTCGACGACAAGATCATCGGCGTTTTGGCCGACGACAAGCGTGTCGAACATATCCAAAAGATCGACGACCTTGGCGAATATTTCAAAAAAGAGACCAAGTACTACTGGGAAAACTACAAAGCGCTTAAAAAGCCCAGGACGGGCGTCGTCGGAGAATTCGTTGACGTGACCGAGGCAATGAAAATCATTAAAGAAAGTGCGGAGCGATACGAAAAGGAATACAAGCCGAAGTTCGACTAATCCCCATAGCAAAGCGATGAAATACCGCCACCTTTGTGGCGGTATAATTCGTAGATGCCTCCTTCTCCTGAGCAGCCACAAAAAGAACCCGTTGGCCCGATTATAGGCATCGTCATTATTTTGGCGCTGATGGTAGTTGGGGCGGTTTACTTTTGGAACGTTCAGCAAGCGCGGAAGACAAATTCGACCGCTCTCATTCCAGCCACAGCCGCATCGACAACGAGTGCGAGATAAGATAGACTCGCCCGAATGAGCAACGCGACAAACATAAAAGTCTCTCGCGACGAAAAGCGTTGGGAGGCTGAAATTAGCGCCGAAATTCCGGCCGAAGCACTTGCTAAATACCGCAACGAGGCCTTGAAAGAAATCCAGCGGGATGCAAAATTGGACGGCTTCCGCCCGGGCAAAGCGCCGATCGAGCGCATCGTTCAAATCTACGGAGAACCGACGATTCTTCGTCATGCTGCAGAACACGCGATCCAGCACGAACTGCCGGAAATCCTTGCTACTCAAGAACTTCCCGTGGTGGAAGCGCCACGTGTAACGACTGACACCCCGGAAATCGGTAAACCGCTCAAATTTACGGCTCGTGCTTCTCTTGCCCCCGAAGTCAAACTGGCCGATTACAAGAAAATCGCCGAAAAAATAACCTCAAAAAAGGAGGATGTGGTCGTCTCCGACGAAGAGCATGCACAGGCCATGAGCCATCTTCGCCGCGAGCGAGCTCGCATAGACAAGATCGAGACAGGCACCGAACCCCAAAAAGCCGCCGAGGAAGCAAAAGCACTTGCTGAAGCCGACCTTCCAGCACTCGACGATCAATTCGTGCAAACACTTGGGTACGAAAGCGCGGAAAAGTTTTCTGATGCTTTGCGTGAAAACATTAAGAACGAAAAGGAATTGCAGGCAGGGCAAAAGCGCCGTGCCGCATTGCTCGACGAGTTAGTAAAGGAATCGACGTTCCACTACCCGGCAATTTTGCTCGACTACGAACTCGACGATATGGAGGCACGCCTCGTCTCAGACCTAGAACAAATCGGCCAAAATATCGATACTTTTCTTGCCCAGCAGAAGAAAACGCGTGAAGAGGTTCGCTCTGAATGGACGGAAGCTGCCGACAAGCGCGCAAAAATTCGACTTTTGTTGTCTGAAATCGGTCGAAAAGAATCGATCGAGCCGACACAGGAAGAACTGGACCACGAGATCGAGCATGCGAAGCAACACTACCCGCAAGCCGACACGGGCAGCCTCCGCTCCCATATTTCGCACGCCATGCGCAATGAGATGGTATTGCACTTCCTCGAGACCGGCGAAAGACACCTTCCGGCTCACGACCACCAACACTAAGTAACGGCGCGATTGTCGCTAGCTTGCTAAATAAGCTCGCGTGAAGCGAGCAGGGTTTCGCTACGTAAATTTGCGCCCATATACCTTTTTATATACACTTCATCCATGAACACTCCACGATCTCAAATGCTTGTTCCGATGGTTGTCGAAAAAACATCCATGGGCGAACGCGCATACGACATTTATTCGCGACTTCTGAAGGAACGCATCGTCTTTCTCGGAGGTCCGATTGACAGCGATGTTGCCAATCTTGTTATTGCTCAGCTTCTCTTCCTCGCATCCGAGGACCCGAAGAAAGACATTTCCTTCTATATCAATTCCCCCGGCGGTATGGTTTCTGCCGGTCTCGCGATTCTCGACACGATGAACCACATTCAGCCGGAAGTTTCTACTGTTTGCGTAGGAATGGCAGCCTCCATGGGCGCAATTCTTCTGTCGGCGGGCCAAAAGGGCAAGCGCTTCGCTCTTCCGAACGCTGAGATCATGATTCACCAGCCTTCAGGCGGCGCAGAAGGCATGGCTGCCGATATTGAGATTACGGCAAAACAGATTTTGAAGCTTCGAACTCGTCTGAACGAAATTTTGGCGAAAAACTCAGGACAAAAGCTATCCAAGATCGAACAGGATGTCGACCGCGACTTCTTCATGGATGCTGAAGAGTCGGTCAAGTACGGCATTATCGATAAGGTGTTGAAATAGGAGCGCAAAACACCAAGTAGATGGCTCGAGCGACGCTAGCAACCGGCTAGCGTCGCCGGTTTGAGAGTGATATATTTTAGGTTCACCATTACTTATGAATTCAAATGTTCATCCGCGCACCTTTGTCTGCCAAAAGAAAAACGTTGATTTTGATAGTCATTTGAGAAATCTGCGATAAGCACCTGGGGTGCGTGGGTGAAACCCACGCATATGTCAATACTCGTAATATTACTCCTCCTCGCCATCGGCGCAGTTGTCGGCGGTACGGCCGGCTATTTCGCCCGGTTCTTCATCTCGCTCGGCCAGAAAGGTTCGATGGAGCTGCAGATCCGGAAGATGATGCTCGATGCCGAAGAACACGCCAAAAAAATCATCGAAGAGGCTGAAGCTCGCGGACAAGAAAAAGTTGAGCAACTTACAGCCGAATATAAGGAGCGCGAACGTGACTTGAGAGGTACAGAGGAGCGTTTGGTTCGCAAAGAAGAGATGCTCGACTCAAGACAGCTCAAGATCGACGGCGATGAAGCTAACCTGGCTAAAAAGACCGAAGATGTAGTCGCTGCCAAGGCAAAAGCCGATGAGTTAGTGCGCGCGCAGCAGGAAAAACTCGAAAAACTTGCCGATCTTTCCGCCGAGGAAGCGAAGAGCGAACTCATTAAAACAATAGAAAAGCAGTATGAGAATGATATCGAGAGCCGAATGCGCAAACTCGATATCTCTGGAAACGAAAAGCTCGAACAGCGCGCTAATGAAATACTGACAACGGCCGTTCATCGCCTCGGTAACTCAGTGGTTTCTGATATCCTTGCGACAACGATCACGCTCCCCAACGACGAGATCAAGGGTAAAATCATCGGCAAAGAAGGCCGAAACATTCGCCAATTTGAGCGCTCGACCGGAGTCGATGTGATCGTTGACGACACGCCGGGCACTATCACGCTCTCATCGTATGATCCGATCCGACGCCAGATTGCTCGTATCGCACTGGAGAACTTGATCCTAGACGGACGTATCCAGCCCGCAAAAATTGAAGAAGCAGTACAAAAAGCAGAGCAGGAGATCAACAACATCATCAAAAAGAAAGGTGCGGAAGCTGCCTACAACGCAAAAGTTCAAAATATTGACCCGAAGCTCCTGCAGATTCTCGGACGCCTCTATTTCCGCACGAGTTACGGCCAAAACGTTCTTGACCACTCGGTCGAGGTCGCGCATCTCGCGGGCATGCTCGCTGAGGAATTGGGTGCAGATCCTGCCGTTGCACGAGCTGGAGCGCTCTTCCACGACATCGGCAAAGCCGTCGACCACGAAGTTCCCGGTACACACGTTGAGATCGGCCGAAGAATACTGGCGAAATTCGGTGTTGATGAACGTGTAATCAAGGCCATGCAGGCGCACCATGAAGAATATCCGTACGAAACACCGGAATCGATGATAGTACAGGTCGCAGACGCGATTTCCGGTGGTCGCCCCGGAGCCCGTCGCGACTCTGTAGAGAACTACATCAAGCGCCTGGAGGATCTTGAAGCTATCGCCAATCAAGAACCCGGCGTCGAAAAGAGCTATGCGATCGCGGCCGGTCGCGAACTTCGCGTCATCATTAAGCCAGAGCAGGTTTCCGATCTGGAATCTCGAGAAATTGCACGTCATATTGCCGACAAGATTGAGAAGGAGCTCCAATATCCGGGCGAGATTAAGGTTTCAGTCATTCGCGAGATGCGTGTTATCGAGTACGCGCGATAGAATTTAATCAGTTTGCTAAGAAAAGAGGGTCTTCGGACCCTCTTTTCTTATTTCAGGTGCCTGTGGATAGCCAACCAGACTCTATTTGACATGCCCAAAATACGGCCCAAAATGGTCTTATAGTGAGGTCGAGTGCGAAATTTATCATTACATACAACTGATATGGCAAATAAAATGGATTTGGTGGAGCGTGTCGCTCAGACGATTGGCTCCACAAAAGCCGATGCCGAACGCGCGGTCGAGGCGATCATTTCGATGATCACGGAGAAACTTAAGGGCGGCGAGGAGGTTTCCGTTGCCGGCCTGGGTATTTTCGAAGCAAAAACCCGCGCAGGCCGCATGGGTCGCAACCCGCGAACCGGTGCGACTATTCAAATCAAGGCGATGAAAGTGCCGAAGTTCCGCGCTTCCAAGACTTTGAAAGACGCGATCAAGTAATTTTACGATTGATCGGAAAAAACCGCCCTGTTGGGCGGTTTTTTTGCTACCACTTACCGCATCCACCGAAGAGCGATTTAAAGAGCGAACATTGCTGCTGTGGCTGATTTGCGTTCGAGCTGCTGGGGGTGAAGAGCGATAACACGCTGTTGATCCAGCCCTGCACCACATGTACGATCGAAACGACTGGATCTTCAGCAGCCGTAGCCTGTACTTGTATCGTACTGGTCGCAGGCGGATTTATGTCTACGACCGGTTTTGAGCTGGTTGGCGACGATTCGAATGAGCTCTCTGGGATGCATTGGCCATACTGATCGCACCATTGATTGTTTTGCTTCACATAAAACGGCGCGCCCGCAGCAGGTACAGGTGTTTGCAGTACCGAAGAATTGCTTGCGACGACACTGACTCCCTGCGCACCCGGGATTTGCACTGAGACAGGCGAGATTTGTTGGCCAGATACCATACCGATCGATGTCGTCGATGCTGACGTGGCCGTTGTCGTTGCAAAGGGTCCCTGGTCAACGATGGATTGGAGCTGGCGAACCTGTTGGAACTGAGCGGGAGCAGCATTTTCAAGTAACCCAAGTGCATTGTCGCAAACGCTGTCGCAAACTCCCGCCTGCTTTGCTCGCTCCCAAGCGACAATTTGCGCTTCTAGCCACTGATAGTTGTTTTGAGCCTGAGCTAGATTCGCTTCAGCAACATAATATTGTTCCGACACGTTTTGATAATTTTCAAGGCCATTAATCGCGTTCAATGCAAGCTGCGTTGAACTGGGAATCTGTGCGTTCATTGCAATGGTGAGGGTTGTGGGAGAAATCCCTTGCTGATCCGTCGCGTTTTGGCCAATTTGCACCAAACTCAAAATACTCGAGGGTGCTAGTGTAGCCGCTCCTGAAATATTCCCCATATTTTCTACCAAAGAAGCAATGTCGCTCGGAGAGGTAATCTTTGCTCCTCCGGTAAAGAGATCGAGATAGGATTGATAGTCGGTCGATTGAGGTTGATAGGTCTGGGTAGAGTGTGTTGTTTGCGAAATAGTAACGTTCGATGTATTTGTCGGTTGTGATACTCGTGCCAGAGTTGTCAAAACCGGATTTGGCTGAACAACGATGCGCGTATTTTCTACTACGTTTGTTTGCGAAGAGCCTGATGAGTCCGAAGAGCCTCCCGAGGAAGCACCGCTCAACAAACCTGAAACAAAGCTAAAGAACGCATTTATCCCAGAATTTCCAATGGAAGAGATGGCGTTGGTGAGCGGAGAACTTGCAGATACGTTCACACCTCCGTTTCCGGACGCACTATAGTTCTGACCACCTCCCCCAAAGGTAGGTTTCGTGGGGGTATAGACCCCTGTCCCCGTGTAGCCACTCGGAGAAGCTTGGGTAGGTGTAAAGGGATTTGCGGGTGCGCTCGGGGTAGTTGCGGTATTTCCGAGTCCTGGTGTGCCATTAAAGGCCGGCGTTGGTTGCGGGGCCGGTGTTGGAGTTGTAGAAACTGGGACTGAAGGGATCTGACTACCAGTTGAACCCGATCCAGCCCCTGGAGTAACCGGTCCCGAGCTTACCGGAGAAGGAGTTACCGGTGTGGCGCCGCTCCCGTTTACAGATCCGCTCGTTCCAGCACCACTCGGATTGCTGCCTGGGGAAGACGTTGGTGGCACTTGTGTACCACTCGCAGGCCCTGTACTCACTGGGGGCTGTGTTGAGACTGGGGGTTTATCAGGCGACACAGCAGGAGGCTGGGGCTGAGATCCAGTTCCCGCAGGGGCTCCGTTCCCCGCGGCAACCTGTGTTTGACCAGTTGCCTCACATACGCTCGGGCACTGACAAGTGCCGTGAATGATTACGCCACTTGTGCCGCCAGGCTCGCTGCATTGTCGGCCTTTTTCGCATTGTACTTCCGTCCCATTTACTATCTTTACCGTCGGATAATCGCAGCTGTAGTCATACTTAGGAGAAGCAGCCGGACACTGATCGTTTGCCGTGTTTAATTGGGAACTTTTTGAAACACTGCAGGTAACCGGAACCAAATTCGAGGTGGAGCCAGATCCGGAGCCACTTCCAGACGTGCCAATATCTGTCGGGCCCGTCGCAGCTATAGATGTATTCGGATGAGAAGACAGCGCAAGAGCCGTCAACACGATCGCCAGTGCAATAACCAGGCTCACGCCCTTTAGCCGCATTGGAACCATAATAGCAAGCAAAAGAGCTGTAAAAATCGAATCAGTGGATACGTGACTGATTTCCACAATTACCTCATTTACAGTTTATGTGTATGACTACGGTTCTTAAGCTAGAAGTGTGCACACGAATGTGCACACTTTTGCTTTATGCTACGAAGTGTTTCAGCACTTGAAAAATCAAAAACTTTATTTTATACAAGTGGAAATTCCGCAAAGAATGTCGAACCACCCTTTGCGCCGGCCGACCTAGCCCAAACACGACCGCCGTGTCTTTCTACAATTTGTTTTGCAATAAAGAGTCCGTACCCTGTAGATTCAGGATTTACATCGCGTGAATGTTCACCATGACCACCCTGTGTAAAGAGTTTTTGCATGTCGATCTCACTAATGCCTACTCCTGTATCGGAGACAGAAACACGAGCCATGCCGTTGATCCGCTCGAGCATCACGTCAACCTGCCCAGCTGGAGTATAACGAATCGCGTTATCGATAAAATTGCGAATGACATGACGTTCTATTTTTTCTTGATCACCGTCAATGAAACATGGTCCGTCTACAGAAGAAACGAGTGAAAGTTTTTTGGCGTTTGCGGAGGCGCGAAATTCTTCCACCATACGCTGTACGCTTTGAGAAAGATCGAACCGCTGTTTTACCAGACGTACCTCGCCGCTTTCGAGACTAGCATTGTCCAATATCGACATGACCGTTTCGACTCCCCTTTGCGTGTCTTCAAGCGCACTGTGTGCCATGCCAGCCAAGGGCTCCGTCACTGGCCCGTAATCCCCTTCAATAATGGCGGCAAATGCAGCCTTGCTCTTCGTTAGGTGCCCCTTTACTTCATGGCTCAAGAACTTCAAAAGCTCCTTCTGCTTGATTGTTGCCTCTTTCAATTCTCCATATCGATCATCCTGTTTCAGAATTATGGCGCAAACGTATTCAGGATTCGGTACTCCTTCGATCAGCGCATCCCCTTCATCGTTCGAAGTTCTTAAATTGAGGGTTCCAAAGTTGAAGAATGTTTCCAGAAAATTGTCCTGACGTGCGTCGACGTGCGCGACTTCATGCAAATTCCAACCAAGCACTTCCCTTTTTGTAAGACTTATCTGGGAGATAAAAAACAATCGTCTGTCGGTGACGACGATCATATCCAAGTAGTAATTACTCCACAGTATCGCCGCCATAATAACTACTGCGAGCAAGCATCCCGGAAACAGAATTGCCGCGATAACATGTATACCCGAGTCGACTCCCGTCTGTGGCAGACTTGAAATCAAAAAAAGGAGTGTAAATGCGGCAAAGGCCGGGAGAGCTATATAAAACAAATCATGCAAGAACGATGCCCAGTGTTTATGTACCACCAAAAGCACCTGTTCATCGCTAGTTTCGAGTTCGTCAGTCATAGCGGTACAAAGAAAGTAAGCAGCAAACAGGCGGCGCAAGAAACACCATAAATAGAGATGGCGAGAATTGCTGAAGTTCGGCTCATGGCAGATCGCGACCAGAGTCTCCAGAAAATGATCCCGAATGCGATTGCAGCGAGCAGTTCAAAAATGAGTGCGATCCAAGCAATGAAAAGAATCATAGCTCTAGTATATCGCAGTGATTTCTCTGCCGAGAATGTGTCGTCGTTTCTCTGTGCGAGATGCGGGAATCGAACCCGCGACCCAAGTTTGGAAAACTCGTGTTTTGCCACTAAACTAATCTCGCCTTATTTTCGAAGCCGGACGTATTGCCTCGATTCAACGAAGACTAACAAATTTCTTAAAGCTTTTCATCTTTCTGCGAATCGTATATGCTCGCAGTATGTCGCGAGCGATTTTCTTTAATGTGATCGCGATCATCGTCTTCCTTGTTGGAGTCGCATTTTTCTTTCAATACATAGAGCCGTCAGAATCCAGCCCAAGTGTGGCCCAAAGAGAGGATCAGCTTTCTGCAGCAAACCTTCCTGTAAACGTCAGCACATCATCAAGTGCAACAGTGAACGCAAACGCCACAACGGGAACTTCGACTCCGACCACGACACTCGAGCATCTTTCATCAAGTACTGCGACCCCAACTAAATCCGCGGTCGCTAAAATAACTAGTAATATAGCCAAAAAAACAGCATCAACGACATTGCAGGATCAGGGCACTCAAATTGAACGCATTAAAAGTCCATACGCGACTCCCCCGGAGTCATTCGATCAGCTTAATGTGGATGTTCGATCTGCCTTGGTCAATATTCTTTGCGAACCAAGCGGCGGATCATCGCTCAATCCAATTTCTGGTTCCGGAGTTATTATCGATCCAAAAGGCATTATCCTCACTAATGCTCATGTCGCGCAGTACGTGCTGTTATCCGAAAGCCCTCAAATCAATTTAAAGTGCTTCATCCGAACGGGCTCCCCCGCCTCCGCCCAATGGACAGCCGCGGTGCTATATATTCCTCCTGTCTGGGTGGCAGGACATGTAAATGAGATAGTTAAGCAGCACCCGACAGGTACGGGCGAGCACGATTACGCTCTTCTCTATATAACTGGCTCTACCGATGGTGGTCCGCTGCCAGCGTCTTTCCCCTACCTTCCCGTTGATACGCGACCTGCTATAGGGTTCCCAGGAGACCAAGTGTTAGTTGCAAGCTACCCAGCTGAACTGGTTGGTGGGATCGCGGCGCAGTACGACTTATACGCTGCCAGCTCCGTAACCACCATTAAGCAACTTCTAACCTTCGTCTCAAGCACACCGGATCTACTCTCGCTCGGAGGAATAATTGAGGCTCAAGGTGGGTCCTCCGGCGGCGCGGTAGTTAATGAATGGGGGCGCTTGATCGCGCTCATTGCCACAACAAGCAGTGGTTCTACGACAGCAGATAGAGACCTTCGCGCCATCGCTCTGAGCTATATAAATACCGACATCAAGCAGCAGTCCGGTTCTGACCTTTCCACGATCTTGCAGGGGGACCCGGCTGGTGAAGTACAAAGTTTCTCTACTGCAATTGCACCCAACCTTATTGAGTTGTACGTGAAACAACTCGGTGGAAACAACTAAGTTTAATTTGTCGGGCCGCTGGGAATTGAACCCAGTCTACGTGCTCCCAAAGCACGCGTACTACCGGTATACGACGGCCCGAATCACCGAATACTAGCACGACTTCTAAAAGACATTACAATCGCATAATGTCCTTTATATTTTCCTTTATAAAACCTGTTCAAATAGACGGCATCGTGCCTTACGTGTCCTTGATTCAAGAAACACTCCGACCACATCAATTTGGAAATCCAACCCGTTCCGAGTAGAGATCATATAGAGTTCAGCAGTTCGCGCAAGCTTCTGTAACTTTTTCGGATGAACCTGTTCTTCAGGACGATAATGTGGACTTTCACGCGAAACATCAGGTAATGAATTAACAGCAAGGGTCTTTACTTCCACAAACCTGATTGAGTTTCCCTTTTTCGCTATTATATCGATCTCGCCCCAAGGTTTCCTGTAATTGCGTTCGACAACCTTATAACCTCTCCTTTCAAGGAAAAGAACGGCTATATCTTCGCCGATCCTACCCACAGTTGCCTTATCCATTTTTTCACCAGCTTCATTCGAATCCATGGGCTAATTATAAGTGATTTTGTCTGTCTAAATTTCACGAGAAACAGTCCATTTGTTACTTATGAAACTAATTCACTGGTTGTTTTGGGTATAAAAGACACGACTTAGATATGTCCTTTATCCACATATCCCCAGAGTTTTCCACAGTTTAAGCCGTAATTTCGATAGATTCTGCAAGAAGTTTTTCAATCATGGACGTCGATTTTATGGCTTGTCCTATAGCTTTTTTGGATATTTTGAAAATATTGGAACACGTTTTGGCTATTGATGTTAATAGCTTTCTCATACTACGGTTCCGTTATGCATAAGGTATCTGTCTTCCAGAAGCTATTTACTTCGGGCGTACTCTCGGCTGCGTTTCTTTTCTCCATAGCGCTTACCCCCAGCCACGCTGCCGCGCAATCAGCGAGTTCTATACAGACTCAACAGCTTCTTCCGCCCGGTCAAAACACCTGTCAGCAGATTTCTATAACGAACATTGATCCTCATGTTTACGGTGGTGTACTCGAGTCATTTGACGTTACGATATCGGACACTAACAATTCGTATGTTGGAGTATTCGCAGAAGTAGGGAACAACCCTATTCCACTTAATTTCATTACCCGCTGGGCTGGTGCCCCAAACGGCTTGAGAATCCACGTTGATACGCCCGATACGCCTGTTTACGGCTCACTACCTGTTAACTTGACGCTGCTCTCCTCGCTCCCGGGAGCCCCTACCTGCATCACTACGATCACTTTTACTGTTGGGAAAGGTTCGCTCGGACAACAACCTGCAACCTCTAACAACACAATTCCGTCTTCTGTCCCGCACACAACACCAACACAGGCGACACGTGGCTCATCGTCAGGATCAGCTGTGGGCACGGGGAAGGGACAATCCTCCACTGTTGGCGCTCAGGGAAGCTCAAGTACGGCACTTTTGGGCTCGACTGTAGCCTCCGCAGGTAGTGCAAATTTCTTTAGCGCGATGTGCACCGGGAGCAACGCGTATCGCCTTTGGTTTGTCCTATTGATCATATATATCATCATTGTCGCTATCGTTGTCTTTGCAGAACCGTGGTTCCTGGAGAGTTCCGTTATCGGTTCCACTGCAACGGTCCTCGTGCCATTGATCCTCCTGCTTGGTTTCTGGTACCTCTCAGCTTCATGCAGGGCCGCTTCTTGGATTCCGGTCGTTGCGTGTGTAATCGCAATCATTGGACTCTTCCTCGCATTTAGAGAATACGAACTCCCGCCGCTCCTTCCTGCTCCTTCTGAGCAGTAGGGACGCATTGCTCGCAGTATCTTGTGCGGTTATAATCGGACGCGCTGCGGATATGGTTTAGTGGTAGAACGCGTCCTTGCCAAGGACGAGATCGGGGTTCGATTCCCCGTATCCGCACAGAAACAAAAAAGGTAGTATTATTCGACAACGCTCTCGTGGTGAAACGGATATCACGGCAGTCTTCGGAACTGCTATTCCAGGTTCGAATCCTGGCGGGAGCAATCTATAAAACTGTTTGTGGGGTACAATAATTCGATGAAGAAAGAGCTTAGCGTTCCGAGCGAGGTGCGCGAGCTCTGTAAGTCGCTATTCTCAAAAGGGTACGAGACCTACTTGGTGGGTGGCTGTGTGCGTGACCTCTTACTTGGACGTCAGCCAAAAGATTGGGATATTACAACCAATGCAATCCCTGAGGCCATTCAGAGCACCTTTCCGGAGACATTCTATGAGAACGATTACGGCACGGTAGGTGTGGTAACCCAGGCAGAGGATCCTCGGCTGAAAGTGATTGAAGTGACGCCGTTTCGGATCGAGGGTAAGTATTCCAACGCTAGACATCCGGATGAAGTGAAGTTTAGCGATAAACTCGAAGACGACTTGGAGCGCCGGGATTTTACGATTAACGCGATCGCGTACGATCCGAATACGTCCGAGCTTATCGACAATCACGACGGACTTTCTGATTTAGATCGAAAAGTGATCGTTACAGTCGGTAATCCAGATGAGCGTTTTGCTGAAGATGCACTTCGTATGTTGCGCGCGATTCGTATCTCGGCAGAGCTCGATTTCAGTATCGATACGGCGACTGCTCAGGGCATTCTCAAAAACGCGCCGCAGTTGGAAAAGATTTCGAAAGAACGAATACGGGATGAGCTGACACGTATCGTAATGAGCCCGAGACCTCTCCAGGCGCTTTTTATAGCCCAAAAGCTAGGTATTTTGCGGTATGTTATCCCCGAGCTCGAAGAAGGCATTGGATGCCAGCAGAATCAGGCGCACTCGTTTGATGTGTTCGAACACCTATTGCGCTCGCTTCAGCACGCAGCAGACAAGAATTGGCCTCTCGACGTTCGTCTAGCGGCTCTGCTGCACGATATTGGAAAACCGGCTACGCGAGAGTGGTCGGAAGAAAAAGGAGATTGGACATTCTATGGGCACGATGTTGTGTCCGCGAAAATGGCAAAAAAAATTCTTAACGATCTCAAGTTCCCGAAAGAAATCATCGAAAAAGTAACCATGCTGGTGAGGTCACACATGTTCTTCTCCGACCCTGACGTTGTAACACTATCCGCCGTACGCCGGCTTATAGCACGCGTCGGTAAAGAAAACATCGATGACTTGGTAAATTTGCGTGTGTGCGACCGTATTGGAACTGGCAGACCAAAAGAACACCCATTTCGTCTTCGCAAATATCTCTCGATGATCGATGAGGCAATGCGCGACCCAGTATCCGTCGCAATGCTCAAAATAAACGGCTCAAAGCTTATGGAAATGGGGGAGCGTCCTTCGCCGCGGATAGGCTGGACGCTGCATGCACTTTTAGAAGAGGTGCTCGATGAGCCTACAAAGAACACGCAAGAGTACCTCGAAGAGCGGGCAATGAAGCTTTTACGACTGAACGACGATGAACTCAAACAAATCGGCGAGCAGGGGAAAGATCGGCGAGCAGAAGAGGATGAGGCTGCTGTTCGCGCTCTGCGCGAAAAGCACCACGTAAAGTAAACAAATAGAAAAGCCGTCAGACCTGGCGATGGATCTTTTCTCTTTTCGATCTGTCGCCGTCGTCTGACGGCTTTCGTTTCGCACTCGCTTATCTCTTAAAGAACGCGAGAGTGATAATGACAAAGTACTTTTGAATCCAATCAAAGAAGCGCAGAGGCGTTCTTCGTTATAAATGAAGTTTGAAAGTACTTATGTACGTTATATTTCTCGTTTGTTAAAAACAAACGAATGCGTCAAAGATCGTCCGTTACGCAGTGTATACCCATAAAGGACACTGTAAAGGACGTCCTGTGGATATCTTGTCCTTTATAAAGGACAAATTTCTATGGCTATAAATCTAGCTCTAACAAAATAGGGCAGTGATCGGATCCCGTAACCTCGGCTAGGATGATTGATCGCTTAACATGCGGGAGGAGTTTTTTTGAAACGAAGAAATAATCAATGCGCCAACCGACGTTCCGTTCGCGTGCGTTACTAAAGTGACTCCACCAAGTGTAGTGGCCCTTCCCTTTTGTGAAGTGCCTAAACGTATCGACAAATCCGGCCTTAATAATATTGTCTATGCCTTCTCGCTCCTCCTTCGTATAGCCATGCTCGCCTTCGTTCGGCCCCGGATTTGCGAGATCGTCTGGTGTATGCGCGACGTTCAAGTCTCCGCAAAAAATAATGGGTTTCTCCTTCTCCAAGGCTTTGCAGTAGTCCAAGAAAGCAGGATCCCAAGCTTTATATCTAAGCCCCAATCGTCCAAGATCAGGTTTTGAATTTGGAGTATATACGTTAACGAGGTAAAACAGCTCGGTTTCAAGGGCCATAACGCGACCTTCAGCATTCGCGTTTCCGAAACTGTCAGGTCCTAAGTCGTATTTTTTGGCTAATTCATTGGGAAATTCAAAGGAGATGTTTTCGGGAGTTTCACGGGAAAAGATGGCTGTCCCGGCATAGCCCTTCTTAGTAGTAGATGAATTCCAATACTCTTCATACCCTGGGAAATCAACTTCAGATTGGTGTTGCTCTGCTTTCGTTTCCTGTAGACACAAGAAATCTGGCTTTTGTTTTTCAACGAGCGCGGTCAGCGTTCCTTTCTTATGTACCGCGCGAATTCCATTGACGTTCCAAGAAATGAGTTTCATATCGTAGTTTTTATCAAGATACCATGGGCTATTTACGATTTCATTAACTCCTTCATCTTGGTCTCATTGGGAGAAGCGTATAAAGAACTAGTTATTCAGTAAACATATGCGTGCGTATGAACCTATTCAATTCAGCACAGGAAAAGGGGAGTCTCGAGTGGAAATCTGTTGGGAATATTTTGCGTGAGAAACATTACGACTTGTATCCTTCTGAAAAGAAGAGGGTTGTAAGGTTGGAAGTTCAGCCAGGAAGGGCATTCCATCAGCAATTCTTTATCTTGAAAAACGCTCGCTAACGCGAGCGTTTTTCTTTACCGGCGTTTCCCGTGGAACGCCTTATGCACCTCGCGAAGATGTTTGTCAGTTACGTGCGTATAGATCTGCGTTGTAGCAATGTTTGCGTGTCCCAAGAGCGCTTGCACACTTCTAAGATCTGCGCCGTTTTCCAATAGGTCAGTCGCGAACGAGTGTCGAATGACGTGCGGCGTCACTTTGCGAGTGATTCCAGCCTTGGTTGCATAGTGTTTCACCATAAGTTCGATGGCACGCGGTGTCATTCGGTGTGCATCCATACCTTTAGCAAAACCTTTTCCGCTGGAGACAAAAAGTGCTTCGCCCATGTCGCCACGTTTTTTTAAATACTCAGCGATCGCTTTCTTCGCATCGGGAGAAAGGAAAACCACCCGAACCTTATCGCCTTTTCCTCGCACCGAAAATTCGTCACGAGTAAGGTCAAGATCCGAGTTGAGCGAACAGAGCTCTGAAACACGCAAACCGGTCGAGAAAAAAAGTTCCAGGATGGCGCGGTCTCTTAACGCCTGTAACGAATCTCCAGTAGGGGATTTCAATAATCGATCCAGCTCTGCACTGGTAAGAAGATCGAGATCTCGGCCACCGACCTTCGCCAGCTCAATACGCTCAGGATCTAATGATTTTATGTTTTGTTTGCGCAAGTACTTAAGAAATGCACGCAGGGCGATCAAATAATAATTTTGGGTTTTCTTTTTCATGTCACCTGAGTTGCCAGGCTGACGATTGAGCCAGAGCCGAAACTCGCGAACAATCTGCTCCGTCAGCTTCTCCGGCGAGGTAATTTTTGTTTGAGCCAAAAAACGAGAAAGGTATCGATCGTAATTCTCAACTGTTTTTATGCTCCGCCCCTTTTCGATTTCAAGATATTCGAGAAACTGCGTTTTGAGTGATTTGAGATCGAGCGCCATAAAAAAAGTGTACCACTCTTGCAAGAAAAAGATCCGGCGCGACTAACGCCGGATCTTTTAGTAGTAGAGAACGAGAACGCCTATTCAGCGACTGCCTGCACTCCGTGCACGCCGGATTCACGCATGCCGACAGGGGAGACCCTGAATGGTCGCGCCTGATGGAGCAGCTCACCGATCGTGCGAGCCCCAAGATACCCCATGCCTTGCCGTAAGCCGCCGGAGAGTTTATCGAGCACTAGGGTGACCTTACCTTTGTAAGGAACCCGAGCTTCGACACCTTCAGCGACTAACTTTTGTACTGCGCGATCCTGCTGTCCGTACCGCTCTCGCGCCGCACGGCTGTCTCGCATCGCAGAAAGTGATCCCATCCCTCGGTATTTTTTTACCTGTTTCAGTTCGGGATCATAGACGATCTCTCCAGGAGCCTCGTCAGTGCCAGCAAGCATTCCGCCGAACATGCCGCATGATGCTCCAAAAGAAAGAGCAATCACAAGGTCGCCGGAATTTTCCATGCCACCGTCCGCGATTACAGGAATTCTTTCGAATCCTGCTTCGCGCAATGCTCGCGCACAGTTGCCGACGGCCGATACCTGCGGCACGCCGATACCTGCGACGACTCGAGTCGTACAAATCGAACCAGGGCCTTGTCCGACTTTAATGCCATTCGCACCCCAATTGGCGAGCGCGACAGCAGCCTCCGGATCTGAGACATTTCCTGCCACGATCTCGACGTCGCCGAATTCTCGGCGAATCGCCTCGATCATG
This sequence comes from Minisyncoccota bacterium, assembly GCA_031291875.1. Classification (GTDB taxonomy): domain Bacteria; phylum Patescibacteriota; class Minisyncoccia; order Phycocordibacterales; family UBA2100; genus UBA10103. The sequence continues at coordinate 16,917 of JARLIE010000040.1, forward strand.
AGCCTCATGGATTGCGTATGCCCGTGCGCCGTATCGATCACGATCACGTCGCACTTTTTTTCGAGCAAGAGTGCGACACGTTCCATTTCAGCCTCGCTTGTGCCGACGGCTGCAGCAACACGCAGCTGATCGTTGGAATCAACATTTGCTGTCGAATGGCCCAGCAGGATTCGTTTCAAGTCTTCGAAAAGATAGAGTCCCGCAAGGGTACCGTCTTTGTTGATGAGCGGCAATGACTCCCGCTTGCAGTTCCGCATTCGCTCATACGCCTCGCGCTTTCCGATTCCTTTCGGCGCCGTTTCAAGATCCTCGGCGACGGTCATAATCTTCGAAACGCTGACGTGTTCATCTTCGCAAACGTCAAGGTCTTTTCGTGTCACGAGACCGACGAGCTTGCCGGCGCCATCTAGGACGGGAAAGCGATGGAATAAATATCCTTTCTCCCGTCGCAACGATTGCAATTGGGTAACACTCCACGTCTCAGGTACCGTTATCGGATTTTCAATGAGGCCATTTTGGCGATGCTTGACCCGATCGACGGCGCTCGCTTGTGCTTTGGGGGTAAGGCCGCGATGGATAACGCCAATGCCCCCATATTCAGCAAGTGCAATCGCCATATCCGCTTCGGTGACCGTGTCCATTGCCGCGCTGACAATCGGTACCCGGAGCGCAACTCGTTCCGAGAACTTCGTATCCAACTCGGCGTCGCTGGGCATAATCTCCGAATACCGCGATTCGAATCGGACTTCCGGATAAGTAAGCCGAAGCCCAAGGTCGTTCATCATTTCAAGGAACGTATAAACCTGGGGTCGTTGTACGCCTGCTTTCATCGTTCGTCTCCCTGGTAACAAAAAAGAGGGCCCACGCCCTCACTAAATGCACAGTAACAACTTTATATGGTTATTTCAAATACTTTCTTTTCTTCAGCTTCTCGGGTAAATACGATTCTTTGTCATAGAACTTATAACCCTTGTGGTACCCGAGTTCTTTCATAAGTTTTGTAGGAGCATTTCGCACTTTGAGTGGAATCGGTAGGTTCCCAAATTCTTTAACATCAGCCTGCGCCGCAAGATATGCATCGTACGATTCGCGACTCTTTTTGCTCATTGCGAGATAGGCAACGCCGTGCGCTAGATTGATCTGACATTCAGGATATCCGATCGTCTCGCATGCACGAAAAACTGAGTTAGCGACGACGAGCGCAGTCGGCTGAGCAAGTCCAATATCCTCACTGGCAAAAACAACCATGCGTCTCGCGATAAACAAAGGATCTTCTCCGGCTTCGACCATGCGAGCCAAATAATAAAGCGCTGCATCTGGTTGTGACGCCCGCATGCTTTTAATGAATGCCGAAATAGTGTTGTAGTGCTCTTCTCCTTTTTTATCGTATCGAAGATGTTTCGACTGAACGGCTTCTTTGAGTGAAGCGATCGTAATCTTTCCATATAATTTTTCGGCGGTTTCTAATGCCGTGAGTGCCTGGCGAGCGTCTCCCGCAGAATATTGAACGAGCCAATCACGCGCGTCCTTGGGCAGTTTAATTTTTGTTCGTGCAAGAACTTGCTGCAATTCTTTTTCAGAAAGCTCATTCAAAACAAATATCCGGCATCGTGACAAAAGGGGAGAGATTACTTCAAAGCTCGGATTTTCCGTCGTCGCGCCAATTAAGGTAATGTCGCCTCGCTCTACAAATGGTAAGAGGTAATCTTGCTGCGCCTTATTGAAACGATGAATCTCATCGATAAAGAGTACCTTCGGCCGAGCTCCAAGCTTGAGCTGACTGGTACCGATAACCTTTCGTATATCTTCTTTACCAGAATCGACAGCCGAGAGTTCGTAAAATTCTGCTCCGACCTGACTCGCATAAATTCTCGCTAATGTTGTTTTTCCGCAGCCGGGCGGTCCCCAAACGATGAATGAAAAGAGTTCCTTTTTCTCAATGGCAATACGCAACGGCTTTCCTTTGCCAACCAAATGCTCTTGCCCCACGAATTCGTCCAGAGTTTTGGGTCGAATTTTCGAAGCAAGGGGTTCCATGTCTTGAACTTTACTGGCCCAGTAGCAGACGCGCAATGAAAAGGCTTTCCTTGCTGTCGCAAAAAAACTACGAATCTCCCTGTAATCTGCTCTTTTCCACACACTATCCACAGCCAAAGTATGGCTTCAACTCTTGCACTATCAGAATCGCGGGCTATCCTTACGAAATATGTCAGGAAAAACTATAGCAATCTGGGTTGTTGTTATCATTATTGTGCTAGTCGGGGGTTGGTTCATTTACTCAAACGTCTCTTCAAACTCCTCGTCTCAAAACGCGGCACAAAATGCCACTTCGACGGCCTCGACAGCTAGTTCGACGCCGCAAGTCCAAGCGCAAGATGTATCTGTCGGGACCGGAACGGAAGCCGTCCCGGGCGATGTTGTTTCTGTCCTTTACATCGGCAAGCTTCCGGACGGAACTGTCTTTGACTCTTCTGCCTCACACGGTAACAAGCCGCTTTCCTTCACTCTGGGCCAGCAGGGCCTCATTGCTGGATTCCAAATCGGCGTCAACGGTATGAAAGTTGGCGGCGAACGAGTTATGTCCATCCCGCCGGAGCTCGGCTATGGCGCTCAAGCAGTAACCGACGCGAGCGGTACGGTCATTATCCCAGCGAACTCGACGCTTCTCTTCGATGTTAAGCTCGTCGGGGTAAAAGCAGGGACATCTACCTCATCCACCAAGTAAATAAGCCATATCTTGGCTTTTAGGCCCCTCGCCATACAGTGTATGGCGAGGGGCCTTGCAATTGAGCTTGGAATGTGATACTCTCTCGGCGATGCTCACCAAGCGAAAGAAGACAAACGAAATCACTAAGGCGCAGCGCCACGACACCGACACGGGATCTCCGGAAGTGCAGGTCGCTATTTTGACGCGCCGAATTGAGGAGCTTTCTGCTCACCTCGACAAAAACCGCAAAGACAAGCACTCTCGCCGCGGCTTGCTCGGTCTTGTTGCAGACAGGCGACGTCACTTGAGCTACCTTGAGAAGACAAACAAGCGTGCCTACGGCACCTTGGTCCGCAAGCTCGGGCTCAAAAAGTAAATTCTCCCTCTTTTGCTCGTACCCTTTTAGGGGGTACACTTGGATAAGTATTTTAAAAAGTTAGTTTTATTTTTTTATATGGCAATTATCAAACACCCAGAACAACGTGTCGGCGTTTTCATCGACACGCAAAACCTCTACCACAGCGCAAAAAACATCTATCATGCGCGAGTAAACTTCGGTAACGTCCTTAAAGATGCGGTAGCCGACAGACGCCTAATCCGCGCCCGCGCATATGCGGTAACCACAGAAAGTGGCGAAGAAAAAGGCTTTTTTGAGGCTCTCGAAAAAGTAGGCATCGAAATGCGCCTTAAAGACTTGCAAGTATTCGCAGGTGGAGCAAAAAAAGCCGATTGGGATGTCGGACTTGCAGTAGATGCAATTACAACTGCTCCGAAACTCGACACCGTGATTATCTTCAGCGGTGACGGCGACTTCGTTCCTCTCGTACAGTACCTTCAGACACACGGAGGTTGCCAAGTCGAGGTTGTTTCGTTCGGCCGCTCTACTTCTCTTAAGCTAAAGGAAGCTGCAGACGATTTTCTCGATCTCGATCAAGACCCTAAACGTTATCTCATGAACTATCGGGCCGTTCGCGCTCGGAATTTCCGTTCGAAAACGGACGCCAGCGATGAGATCGACGATTCAAGAGCATCTCTTGAAGAGATCAATCGGATCACCGGCATAGAATAAAAGAGGTCGCGGGCGACACTGTCGCCCGCGACGTTTTTGACTGTGTTGTGCTATAGTGGTCTACATACAAGATAACTGTGGCGACCGGATAGGCAGGATTTAGCCCCTTGGCTTAATGCTGAAATCCGTTCGTCACTAAAATGGCGACATGCAAAAGAAAGAATATTCCGTCGAGATTGGCGGAAAAACTATGACGGCAGAATTCAACGACTGGGCAGACCAGGCGAATGGCTCCGTTTTGTTGCGGTACGGCAATTCTGCGGTACTCGCGACAGCAGTAATGAGCGGGAAGGAATCGAATCTCGATTATTTTCCGCTTTCCGTTGAGTACGAGGAGAAATTTTACGCCGCGGGAGCGATACTTGGCTCGCGCTTCATGCGCCGCGAAGGTAGGCCTTCCGAAGAGGCTGTCCTCTCCGGCCGAATCGTCGACCGAACCATCAGACCGCTCTTCCCCAAGGGTCTCAAGCGTGACGTACAGGTCATCATCAGCGTCCTTTCGATTGAAGATTACGATACCGACGTCCTGGCCGTGAACGCCGCTTCGCTCGCACTTGCTACATCCGATATCCCATGGAACGGACCTGTATCTGCTATGCGCGTTGACCTGAATAACGAAGGGGAGTTTATCGTGAACCCGACCTATTCGGAACGAGAAGCAGAAGGGCAGCGGATGGACCTGCTCGCGTGCGGAAAAGACGGTCTGATCAACATGATCGAAGTCGGTGCGCACGAAGTTTCGGAGAATCTCCTAGAAAAAGGTCTCGCTCGAGCCAGTGAAGAGATCGAAAAGATACAGGCTTGGCAAAAGTCTATCATTGCGGAACTCGGAAAAGAGAAGCAAGCCTTCACCGCACCGGAAAGCAGCCCTGAAGTACAAGCCCTCTTCAAAGAGGTTGTTGAACCTAAACTCGATGATGCCGTATTCGGCTCTACTGATGGTAATCTTGGAAAGAAAAACATGGGGGCTCTGAAGAGCGAGTGGGTAAAGGCAGCTGCTGCCGCGTTCCCCGACACGAAACCGAGCGTCTTTGACGCTTTATACGAAGAGCGCGTCGACGAATATATCCACCAGCAAGCGATTACGAAGAACCGCCGCGCGGACGGTCGAGCGATGGACGAGATCCGTCCGCTCTACGCGCAAGCTGGTGGCCTGTCCCCAGTCGTCCACGGAGCAGGCATCTTTTACCGCGGCGCTACTCACGTTCTTGCCGCTCTTACACTTGCAGGCCCTGGCGACGCTCAACTCGTCGACACCATCGAGTACCAAGAAGCGAAGAAAACATTCATGCTTCACTACAACTTTCCGCCGTTCAGCGTCGGTGAAACAGGTCGCGTTGGCGGTATGAACCGTCGAATGATCGGCCACGGCGCACTCGCGGAAAAAGCTTTGCGCGCAGTGCTTCCGAACAAAGATATTTTCCCTTATACGATCCGTATCGTTGCTGAATCGCTTGCCTCGAACGGCTCGACTTCGATGGCCAGCGTATGCGCCGGAACATTGTCGCTCATGGATGCTGGTGTTCCGATCAAGCGTCCAGTTGCTGGTATCGCGATGGGAATGATGTCAGATGCGAAAGCGGGCGCATACAAAGTGCTGACTGACATTCAGGGTCCCGAAGACCACCACGGCGATATGGACTTCAAGGTCGCCGGTACCGCCGAAGGCGTGACCGCCGTACAAATGGACGTGAAAGTAGAAGGTGTTCCGCTTACGGTACTTTCAGAGGCATTCCAACAAGCGAAAAAGGCTCGCATGCAGATTCTCGATGTGATCACCGCAGAGATCGCGGCGCCACGCGCAGATATTTCTCCTCGCGCACCGAAGATTCTCACCACGAAGGTCAAGGTCGACCAGATCGGTCTGGTCATCGGGCCAGGCGGGAAGACCATCAATGGGATCAAAGAACGCACCAAAGCGGATGACATTACCATCGAAGATGACGGTTCGGTCTTCGTCACAGGCAAAAATGGTGCTGCTGAAGCGGCGCTCAAAGAAATCATCGACCTTACTCGTGATTACGAGATTGGCGAGCGTTTTGAAGGTCCGGTGACCCGTCTTATGGACTTCGGTGCCTTCGTAAAAATCGGCCCGAACACAGAAGGCTTGGTGCACGTCTCCGAAGTGGCGCCGTTCCGAATCGCAAAAATCTCGGACGCCGTGCAACTTGGTGACATCGTTCCGGTCGTCCTGAAAGAAATTGACGAGAAAGGGCGGTATAATCTCTCAATCAAGGCAGCAGATCCGGATTTCGCCGCTCGCAAAGGCTTGAAACCGTCCGCAGGCCCTGACCACAATGAACGACGACGAGAAGACCGTCCCCGAAGACACGAATAAAATTCAGCAAAACGGTTTACCAGTGCCGCAGGCTGCATCCGTGCAACCTGCGGTTTCTGCTATACCGCAAACACAACCGAACAGTGGCGGGCAAGGCGCGCCAGCGAGCGACTTCGCAAAAATCCTAAAAGAGATAAAACTTCCCGAAAGACGGGACTTTAAGGCCACCGCCGATATAAAAAAAGCAGCTCCGGAACCTGAGGCGGCCATTCTCGCGGAGCGAGTTATAAAAACAGCCTCAGCCCAAAGCCAAAAACCAGCCGCCGAGCAACAGCCCATTGAGGCCCCAAAAAACGAACGTTCGTCCTCGATTGTTTCTCCCGTGAGAACCCTTAAAGATGACTTGCAGACGGTGGTGCGCGAGCAAAAGATATCCTTGGTCCACGCAGCAACCTTGGAAGAAGAGAAAAAACACGGACAGGAACATCTGACGCCCGAGCAGAAGGAGATAAAAACACATAAATCGCGAAGAACCGCAGGCATCCTTTTTGCCTCGGCCGTCTTGATCTTCTTGGGTGTCGGAGCTGTTTTTGGCGTGTACTTGGTTATGCAGGAGCAGCAGGCAATACCTACCGTCCAGCAATCTTCGCTTCTGTTCGCGGAACAAACATTGAGTGTGCCCCTCAACAACCAGAATCCACAAAGTTTGAAGAGTATCCTCGCGCAGGCTAGAACCAAATCATTGGGTAGTCTGGGCTCTATAACGAGGATCGTGCCGGTGGTACAAGCGACATCTACAAGCGGGGCAACTCAGACATCTCCAGCTTCAATCGCCCAGTTCTTCTCATCACTCGGAATCAATCCGCCGCAAGAACTTATGAATTCTATTGGACCTGACTTCTTCTTCGGTTTCCACGTTGTCGATACCAATGCTCCTTTATTGATCATCCCGGTTACCTCGTACGACCACGCATTTGCAGGCATGCTTGCCTGGGAACCGAATCTTGATGCTGATCTGTCCCCAGTATTTACGAACGTTTCCATGACTGTACTAACGAATGGGGTTCCGATGCAACGGACATTCCAAGATACAGTCATGCGCAATTACGATGTTCGAGAACTGACCGATGACTCGGGAAACGTCGTGCTCTATTATTCGTTTCCGACACCGAATATTCTCGTGATCGCTCAAAGTCCATATTCATTCACGGAAATCCTGAGTCGGTTGCAAGCTGCTCGGAAACTTTGATATTGGTTGCGTTTTAGTTTTTGGTATACTTTCGGTCATGAAGATACCACAGGAAGACATTGAAGAATTACGAGGTGAACTCGAAGCTGAGCGCGACTCCCTTGAGGAAGAGCTTGCGTCGCACGGACGTGTTCAGAACGATACGGGCGAGTGGGAAGGAGCTTCTATAGGCTTTGAGGGCGAAGAGGCCGATCCCAACGACGTGGCGGATCAGATCGAAGAGCTCGCAACCAATATTCCGCTAGTAAAGGAACTGGAGGGACGACACACGGACGCGATAGACGCGCTTGAAAAAATGGACGAGGGTGTCTATGGGATTTGCGAAGAATGCGACGAGCCAATCGATCTCGATCGACTGAAAGCAAACCCTTCTGCCCGCACGTGCATAAAACACGCCGATCGATAGCGAGTGATATAATTGACCCACTATGGGGTCAAACTTCGCTCGCGTTTTCGCGGCGCAGCCTGCTTTGCCTGCTGCACAATTAGTCTCGGTGGAGGCTGATCTTGCTCGAGGTTTGCATGCATTTTCAATCGTAGGGCTGCCTGATAAAGCGGTAGAAGAGGCACGCGACCGTGTCGCGAGCGCTATTAAAAATTCGGGCCTTACGTCACCGAAAAGTACAAACAAAAAGATCGTCATATCACTTGCGCCCGCTGAACTCAAAAAAGAAGGTGCTGCATTCGATTTGCCCGTTGCGCTCGCGTATTTGCTTGCAGCAGAGGATTGTGAGTTTGACCCTGCTGGGAAACTTTTTGCAGGTGAGCTCGCGCTCGATGGCACGCTTCGACCAATTCGAGGCGCCCTTTCCATAGCACTTCTCGCAAAAAGAGAAGACTTCAAAGAAGTGTACGTACCTGAGGAGAATGCCGAAGAGGCTTCGCTTGTTTCCGGTATTTCGGTTATGCCGGTGAGAACGCTCTCGGACGTACTTACACATCTTGATAAGAAAAAGGAATTCACGCTCTTACCCCATACGAACGTACGAAAACTGATCCCGGTCGAGGTTGCTGAATTCTCTTTGAGTGAGATCCGTGGCCAAGAGAGTGCGAAACGAGGACTTGAGATTGCAGCCGCTGGGCGACACAATATCGCGCTTTATGGGCCTCCCGGCACCGGCAAAACAATGCTTGCACGAGCGGCATCGGCGCTTCTCCCGCCGCTTTCGGAAGATGAAATTATCGAAGTCACAACGATTCACTCGCTTGCGGGCACGCTTCACTCAGGCGCAATGTTTCACCCACCGTTTCGCTCGCCGCATCACACGTCGAGCTACGCATCACTTATAGGCGGTGGGGTGGTGCCCCGCCCCGGCGAAGTCACCCTCGCCCATCGCGGGCTCTTGTTCTTGGATGAGTTTCCTGAGTTTCATCGTGATGTCGTGAATGCGCTACGCGAACCGCTCGAAGATTCGAAGGTATCGGTTTCACGAGCTCGTGGGACCGCAACGTTTCCTGCTAATTTTATGCTCATCGCCGCGCTCAATCCATGTCCGTGTGGAAAATATGGAACATCTGAATGCAAATGTACTCCGCTATCGATAGAACGATACCGACGTAAAATCTCTGGTCCGGTCGCTGATCGTATCGATATGTGGGTTCACGTCGGAGAAATGCCTCCGGAAAAACTCGCTCAGCACGCAAAGCAAAATGCCCGTGAAACGCAAGAGGTTCGCGAGCGGATCATGAGCGCACGAAAACGACAATCTGAACGTTTTATCGACATCAAGGATGTCTCGACTAACGCTGATATGGGTCCAAAAGAAATTGAATCATCTGCAAATCTTTCTATAAAAGCGGAGGAGACACTACTCTCGGCGGCACGCCAATTAAAACTTTCCGCACGCGGATATCACCGGACCATTAAGCTCGCCCGCACAATCGCGGACCTCGCCGAACGTGAATCAATAGAGTCCTCACACATGTTGGAAGCACTGCAGTATCGCCAGCGTGAACTCTAGGCTAGCTACGGCTTACAAAAGCACCATCAATACGAGGAGAACCTTGCGCCAAAAAGAAACATTGGTCATACGCTAGAAAGGATTACGAATGCCGTCGCGGATTTCGAAGTGCAGGTGAGGTCCCGTGGCATCGCCTGTTTCTCCCACGTACCCGATCACCTGTCCTTGAACTACCGGTTCACCGTCGTACGCAGCAACCTTACTCATGTGGCCATACAATGTTTGCGCGCCGTTGGGGTGTTGGATAACAACGTAGCTACCGTAACCTCCATTCCAACCTCCTGAGCGAGCAACAATAACCGTTCCGTCTGCTGAAGCCATAATAGGGGAGCCGATTGATGCAGCCAGGTCGACTGCATTGTATCCGTGGATACCTTGAGTCTGAACGAAATGTGCGAGCGGAGAAATATAGTACGCGTCCTGCTGACATGAGCCAATCGGACCGACGTTGTGCGAGGGCTCTGCCGGATTATCTGCGTCCGGAATAAATGTTCCGCAATCTCCAGCCGTACCGTGTAGGACCTTGGTCGAAGCGGCTGACTTACCCGGTTTGGTACTTGCCGTTGCTCCCTTTGTTGTTGCAAGCGCGGGTGATGCCGAAGCTTCACCATTAGGGATAATAATTTGTGTGCCGACAGCCAAGCTAGAGTCGTCGATATTGTTATATGATTCGATTTCAGTTACGTCGCCGTCGAATGCCTTTGCGATCGACTCGATCGTATCGCCCTTTTTGACGGTGTATTGGACTCCTGCGATAGGCAAAATCACAAGCTGATCGCCCGGCTGCAGTACGGCACTGCGAGGCAGATCGTTCGCCGAAAGAATGGTTCCAGTCGTGACGCCGAAAAGTTTCGCAATGCTTGAAAGGGTATCTCCAGGCTGCACGACGTACACGCTAATAGTCGGGTTTGCTGGTTTTACGATATCGGCGAGAGTGCCCGCGGGGCCTTCTTCCGAAATCAGGGCCGTATTATCTACAATAGTTACGTTTCCATCGCCGACACCTGGAGTTGGGTCAATATTATTGGCAGGTTGTAGCACAGACATCATCTGGAGATTCGGAGTCATCGTCGCGCTCGCTGAAGACGACACATCGGCGCTCAAATTTCCAAAAACAGATGAGGCGCGAGCGAAAGCTGGCACAATAGTGCCTAGTACGATGAGTACTGAGAGAAGTGAAGCTGCCGAGCCTAAGGCTCGCTGCAATTTGGCTCTATTACTTGCCTTTTTGAAGGCTTCGGATTCTGATTTTCGTTTTTCGATATGCTTTTCCGACGGCTGTCCCGACTATTCCATGTGCAAAAGGCCTCCAAGGCCCCAGCAATAAATAAGAGTAGACTTTAAGCCGTTTTTTGACGATGGCGGATACGGAGTAACTGAAATACCGCTTTGTTAAGCCCTTTTTTCTGAAATGGCAGTCGGTTTGGGAGAAGGGAAACACCACCGCTGGGTTCATGCTACCGTCATTGGGTCTTCAGAGTCAATTCATCATGAACTAGGACGGTGGATAGCAATTTTGTCAAATTTTACCAGATCGACATGCTATAGTCGCCCAGTGAAATACCTCGACGGCCTCAATGAACGCCAAAAAGAAGCTGCAAGTAGCATCGATGGTCCCTTACTGATTGTTGCTGGCGCTGGCGCTGGTAAAACCAAAACGATTACGCATCGTATCGCACATCTTATAGATGTCGGGGTCCCCGCACATGCGATAGTGGCGGTTACTTTTACCAATAAAGCCGCTGGCGAGATGCGCGAACGCGTCCGATCCTTGGTCCCTCCGGGAAGAGGGGTTCCGCTGGTAACAACCTTTCATAGTCTGGGTGTTCGGCTCCTACGTGAATTCCATGAAGCAGCTCGATTGCCGCGGAGCTTTACGATCTGGGATCGGGATGACTCAATGCGGGCCCTAAAGCGAATCGTGGAAAGTGTTAATTCGGACCTACCGCCTCGAAGTGCGCTTTCCGTGATCTCAAGACAAAAAGGGGACGGTGTTTCTTTGAAAGAGTATGCGGCCTCGGCAAGCGATTATCGTGCACAACAGGTCGCGCGCATTTGGGAAAAGTACGATGCCGAACTCAAAGAAGAGGGGGCGCTCGACTTTGACGACCTGCTCTTGAAAACACTCGAGCTGCTTCGTACTTCTCCTGAGGTGAGGACACTTCTCCAGAACCGCTGGCAGTACATCACCATCGATGAGTATCAAGATACCAACAAGTCTCAATATGAGATCGCTCGCATTCTCGCTGGTGAAAAAAGGAACATTTGCGTCGTCGGCGATATTGATCAAAACATCTATAGCTGGCGCGGAGCGCAGATCGATCACCTGCTCGATTTCGAAAAAAACTTTCCCGGTACCAAAGTGGTTCTGCTTGAACAAAATTATCGCTCGACCCGCACCATTCTTGCTGCCGCAAATTCAATTATTCAGAAGAATCGTCGACGAGTCCCTAAAAATCTTTTTACCGACAATCCGGTAGGGGAAGCGATCCAGACGTTTGGCGCACGAAACGATATCGAAGAGGCGTGGTTTGTGGCAGATCGGACAGCGCAAATGATCGAACAAGGGGTACCTCCAAAGGAAATCGCCGTATTATATAGAGAGAATTTCCAATCGCGTGCCTTGGAAGAAGCGATGCTTGCGGCTGGAATTCCTTACCGCGTGCTGGGTACGAGATTCTTTGATCGCAAAGAAGTGAAAGATGTACTCTCGTATTTGCGCGCTGCGATGAATCCGAAGAGTAAGGTCGACATGGGGCGTATAGTCGCGGTACCGTCACGAGGCATCGGAAAAGTGACTCTCGAAAAGATCCTTGAGGGTAAAGATAACGAACTTTCCGGCGCGGCGAAATCAAAAGTATTGTCGTTTAGGACATCGCTCACAAAGATCAAGCACGCGATTGAAAACCTTCCGTGTTCGGAGGCTGTCGCGTACGCTGCGGAAGAAAGCGGCATAGATGCGATGTTAAAAAATCAGGGCGATGAGGGTAAAGAGCGGCTCGATAACGTTCGAGAGCTCGTGAATTTCGCGACCCGTTATGACGATTTTCCTCCCTTTGAGGGGATCGAGCGACTCTTGGAAGAGGCGGCCTTGCAGAGCGATCAGGATCAGCTCGCGCACGATGTACGAAATTCAGTTGCTCTCATGACGGTGCATGCCTCGAAGGGACTTGAATTCAATACGGTATTCATAACGGGACTTGAGCAAGGTCTATTTCCATCTGAGCGCGAGGGAGGCGGCGAACGAGACCCGGAAGAAGAGCGACGATTGTTTTATGTTGCGATCACGCGAGCAAAATCACGAGTATTCCTTTGTTATGCGAGAGAACGCTTGCGATGGGGTTCGCGCGAGTATACGCTTCCTTCCGAATTCCTCAGTGAGATCGACGATCGGCTTTTACAGCCAGCCGGTTTCGATGATGGCGAACAGACGATACATATATGAAGCACCGGCGCGGAGCAAGACTCGGACAGCATTTTCTGACCGGAACTTGGGCTGCTGAAAAACTCGTTGAGTCTGCGCTGATAACGTCGCAAGATACCGTCCTCGAGATCGGGCCGGGAAAGGGCGCGCTCACGGGTGAAATCCTTAAAACTGGCGCACGCGTTGTTGCAATCGAGAAAGATGATGCATTACCCGAACAACTTCGTTCAACGTTCCGTTCTGAAATTGATGCGGGACGACTGCAGGTAATCGAAGGGGACGTTCGAGATTTTGATCCTGAGCAGTGCGAGCCGCTCGCTAAAGGATATATTCTCGCCGCAAACATTCCGTACTACATAACCGGCGAGATCATTCGTCAGTTTCTTACTTCATCGCGTCAGCCGAGCACGATGGCTTTATTGATCCAAAAGGAAGTGGCTGACCGAATTCTCGCGAGAGATGGCAAGGAAAGTATTCTTTCGCTGTCGGTCAAAGCATACGGCGTACCCGAAATTGCCGCGAAGGTTTCAAAAGGGAACTTTACTCCGCCGCCGCAGGTCGATTCCGCGATCCTGGTCGTGCGAACTATTTCAAAAGATTTATTTGATCAGATTAGCGAGGAGCATTTCTTTCGCGTCGTGCGAACCGGCTTCTCCTCGAAGAGGAAATTCCTTGCCAGCAACCTATCGAATGAATTTGAACGCTCGACTGTTGTATCCGCTCTTCAGTCCTGTGGTTTATCTGAAAAAGTTCGATCAGAAGACGTTGCACTCGAGCAATGGAAACAAATCGCCTTAAGCTTATTGCGATGAACCCATCATCGTAATCGCGATTCCGGTGTATACGATGATCGGCTCGATGGAAACGAGGCAGTAGTAGGGTGGGCTGGCGAGCCCTAAGAGCCATTGGCCAGAGTGTGATGGGGGACCGAACTCGTAAGTAACCGTTGAGGGAGTCCACACAAATTGACCGCCACGCGGCGGCCCGACATTGGCCCAGATGGCGTCGTTGTAACAAAAAATCACCTGTCCTATCTGACCGCCGAAGGGAAACGCGAACGTGGTCGTCGGAAACGTGAGTGCGATCAGCGCAAATGTCGCAAGACCGCGCAGTTTCATGCCTCAATCGTAGCATACCGGTCAAAAGCGAGTGGTATAGTTTTCACATGAATTGGGTACAGATGCACCCCTACAGCGCTACACTTTTGCTGGTTCTGCTCTTACTACTTGGAGGCGCTGGCTTAGTAACGAGTCGCGCTCCAGTGAACCCGACCGCGCAAAGCCTGGAAACGTGGGGAGGTGGCGCATTGACTCCCAGCTATCAGGCCGTAGCGTCTGCGCAATCGCCCCAACAGATTGTTCAGGCTGTCGTACAAAACCAAGGGCCATCGACCCTTTCATTGCCACCGCTTGCCACCTCAAGCCCAACTACTACACAATCGACTTCTCCTGGTTCCTTCGATTACATTGCATTTTTGGCTCAGTTAAGCGGTAATACCACTGTTTCCGCTTCGAGCTCTAAAGGAGAAACCGCTGCGCAGGCTACGGCTTTGGCATACCAATACATTCCGACCGGGCTGGTCGCGACTACCGCTGTAGCAAAAAAACCAATGACGGCGGCTCAGCAAACACTGCACGATTATGGAAACGAGGTTGGCGGCGAGATTCAAGGGTTTGAAAACCTTCACACAAATGAAGCACAGATACTGAAAGACCAGGCCGAAGATCGTACGAATACGGCAAAGGCGGCAGCTGTGGCAGCCCTCGGACAAGGTTTCATCGGGGTTGGAACCTATCTACAGCAAATGCAGGATGTGCCGAGCGTTGCCACTTCGCTCCATAGCGCGCTTGCAAAGAGCTATCTCGACATAGGCACGAAGCTTCAGGCAGTAGCGCAAGCCCAGAGCGATGGCGCATTTATACAGGCGATCGAAAACTACGACACGTCTGCGAACACTTTCGTACACAACTATGGAGCCCTAGCGCAATTCTTTTCTGAACAAGGGGTGACGTTTTCGCCGCAAGATCCGGGTAGTATTTTTTCTTTCACTCAAACGAGTGGGGCGGGAGCGCTTTAATCCTGCGTGATATCCCAAAAACCCTTACATTTCCTCGTTCTTCGGTTTTTTGCAGTGCTATACTTTACATGTGGAAAACCCGCTCGGCAGGGACGTTTCGCATATCAAAACGACCGCAGTTCTTGCGGTATCCATTCTCGTCGGCGTTTTTCTCTGGCAAGCCACGCAATCATTAAACGGAAAGCCTGCTTCTAGCTCAAATGAGGCGCTTGTCGCAGCCGATCAAAACACAAACGGGGCGCAAAACACCACGGTTCCGACAATCACTACGTCATCGGCAACGAACACTGATCCGATCACCGCTGTTTCCGATGAAGCTGTTGGCGAATTAGTCGGCGCGTATGCTGGCTTACAGCAGCAGGGCTCATACAGCTCAACCACAGGAGCCGCAATCGCGAGTTCGATCGGCATGGGCCTGCAAGTGCCAACTACTTATTCGCCAATTAGCGCGACCGCTATAAAAACGAGCTCTGACACCTCTTATCAAGCCATGATGCAATATCGAAGCAACTTGCAAACGACGCTCAAGCCACTCTTAAAAAATACAACTCCTGAATACGTGCTCTTCGGCATGTACGTGCAAACAAAACAGCAAAAGTACTTGGATCAACTACTGGCGGCCGCAGGAAATTACGCCGCAGCCGCATCTTCGACGCTCACTCTTACCGTTCCCGCAGACGCGGTGCAGGTCCAACTTGGCTTGGTGAACTCGATGAATGAATTCGCTACAACTCTGAACAACATGACAGCGCACGCGAGTGATCCGATCGCCTCAAGCGTGCTACTTGAAAACTACAACAATGCGGAAAACGATGTATTGGGCGCGTTCCAAGCGCTCGTCACCTATGAACAAAGCAAAACGAAATAATATATTTTTGTTGGCGCTTTTTGTCGCGCTTCTCCCTGCTATTTCTTTTGCCGATTCGAATCAAACGGTAGCCGTACCGCAGGGGTTCTCTGGCATTTTCACTTGCAACCAAAACGGCGCGAACGCACTGTCCGTCGGAGCGCTCGGCGCAACCGGGGGAGTATATGTGCCGGTCGCCGACGCAACGGTAGAACTCAATACGGGAACCATCGTCTACAAAGAATGTATTTTGCGGGAGGTTGTGGACGCTGAACGCGAATCCGGAACTGCCGGTTTAGTACAAGTCGGAACGAACAATATTTTGACGGGCCGAAATGGCTCCCCATATTTCGTGAAGCAACAAGGCCCCGAAACCGTACAGGTGAGCACGAACGCCATCCAATCAATTGTACAAAACGGATTGTCCGCACTCGATCCCAATATCCAACAGCAGGTCAAAAGCGCAATCGCACAGGGATACGCCAAAGCGACCTATAATGCGCCGAGCGCACTAACGTGTCCGTATGCAGGCGCAACAAGTGCGTTTAGCAATCCAAACGCACAATTTTCTTGGAACAATATATTAGCCGTTGCCTCGCCATGTAATCCGATCGTCGGTTACATCGACGCCAACAATCTTGCGAACGCATATGCGGCACAGGAACAAAACTGTCTGCAAAATATCTTGCAGTGGGGCGGCGGTTTCTACGCGGTCACAACCGGCAGCGGTGGACCTTGCGAGCAACAAATCGTTACGCCCTCTTACAATGTCGCAAATTCTTATTCGACGCTCCTGAACAGCGGCTTCAACCAGCTACAAAGCGCCAACGATATCGGACAAATGGTCGGTGCTCTTTTTGCGGGGATCGACACACAGGTTCTCTCAGGAACCGGCGGCGGCATCAGCGGACTCTCGCAGCCGGTTGGAAGCTCGCCTTCGTATTTGCAAAACGTCGTCAATCAGGAAAATCAAAACTTGCAAACCCAAATCGCAAATACCGCACTCGTAAACCTGCAGGCCTCACTTCAAACGGAGCAGGCCTACTACAACATCATGAGCTCGATCGCCGGCACACTTGAAGGCACGATCTCCTCATTGAGGAGTTCAGAAAATCAATGCTGGACGCAGGTAGTACAAGCGGTTTGCTCGGGACCGGTTGCAGCCAATGGAACGTGCACCGAGAAGGCGGGGCAGTGCACCGACAACGCTGATGGAACCCAAACTTGCCCGACGGGTGCCACTCTTCACGTTGCAACATCGACGGCGTTTTCTCAGGCGGTCGTCAATTCGCAAATTTCATCACTCGCCTCAACTACGGCGAACAATTTGCAAATCTCCCAGCAAGCGCTCGGCTTAATCAACCAACTGATTCAAAATGTTTCGGGCAGTTCCGCTGATGCGCAGGCGCTCGCCATCACACAGCTCAACACCTTGATCAGCAACAACGAATTGCACACCCCGGCTGACATCACTACCGCTCAAAGCCAGCAACAAGCGGTTCAGAACGCTATGCAAACACTCGCTCAAAATACCCCGAGTCTTTGGGCAGGAACCGATCCTAACAACAGCTCAAGTACGAATATCCCATGGAACGGCAGTACGGGAGCAACCATTACCGCGACTGACCCAGGCGTCGGTTGGTGCAATTTCAAGAACCAAACCACGCTGCAAGCGTGGATTAAGAACTGGGGAGGATGATATGAACTACGCGACTACCTATAAAAAAATAGTTCTCGGCTTTACGCTCTTCTTGGTTTTCGCAGGTATTTCATTTTATTCTCCGGCTATCGCGCGCGCGGACTCCACCAATCCGTGCGGACCTTCGTACACAGTTACCGGCCCTGACGCCAATCAGGACTACACATGTACGCAAGGCAACAGCTCGATCGTTGTAAATGCGTCAGGACAACCGGTCAGCGGTGGAACCTCGGCGGGAGCTAGCGTGAACGCAAACAGTCAATCGACATCCGTCAACACGGCCTGTAGCGGTCTATATGCGTTTTTTTACGATCCAGTAACCTGTGTCGGCAGAAGCGCCGCCACCTTTTTGGGAACAGCGCTGATCTGGATATCTTCTTGGATACTCACGATTGCCGGCCTCCTCTTTAACTGGGTGATCACGAACACGATTCTACAATTCGGAAACGTCGTTAGCTCAAGCGTACTCACCGCGATCAATCTCGCGTGGAGCGTCTTCCGTGACATCTCCAACATCGTTATCATCGGCATGTTTACATTCATCGCCATCATGACCATTTTAGGCAGTACCGATTATGGCGCGAAGAAAATGATCTCTCGCGTACTCATTGTTGCAGTGCTGATCAATTTCAGCTTACTTTTCACCAAAATAATCATCGACGCATCCAACTTCACGGCGATCCAATTCCTTAATGCAGCTGCGAGCAATACAGCGTGCACAGGCTGCACCCAACTTAATCAAACTTCTCCTTCGGGCGATTCTGGTTCAACGGGGCAAACCGCGGGTATCGCGGGCGCCTTTATGCAATACGCCGGAGCAAACTCACTCGGCGATACCTACGGCGCACTCACTGCCGTAGCCAATGATCCTCAAAATGGGGGATGGTATGCCCTCATTTACGGCGTTCTTATAAGCATCCTTGAAATCGTGGCAGCGCTGGTACTTTTTTATGGTGCCTTCATGCTTATCGCCCGGGCTATTTTGATGATCTTCTTAATGATCACCTCATCGATCGCTTTTGCGAGCTACTTGGTGCCCTCACTTTCCAATAGTTACGGGTGGAGTGCGTGGTGGAGCACCTTATTTCGAAACGCTTTGTTCGCACCATTTCTCGCCATTTTGCTGTGGGTGACATTGACCGTCGCTCAAGCCTACAATGGTGCAGCAGGCGGGAGTCTCGGACAGCTCGTGACCAATCCGACAGGATCGTCGTTAAATGTTGCCGCTCTCTTTGGGTACGTGCTGGTCATTGGTCTACTCTTCCTTTCTATCCGAATCGCATCGAGTTTCTCGACACATGTAGGAGGCTTAGGTGTCGGTCAGGATATTTGGTCGCGATTCGCTGAAAATGCTTCGAAGACTGGTTCGGGAGTTTGGAGCACAATCAGACCAAGACCGCTCGCGCAATGGGCGTCTAATAGGCAACAATCGAGTGCGGCCGAAGCCAATGAGGCGCGATTAAATGCCGCAAAAGCTCGCTCTAGCGGTAATTTTAATGACGCTCTGAAGTTCGATAAGCTTGCCGCGCAGAAATCGCGCACTGCGAATCGCTTGGGCAATTTGGCTACAGCTTCAACGGTCCTGGGCGCGCCGAAGAAGGTCGCGAGCCAGGAGGCGCAAAAGGCCTTACCGCGAGAAGAAGCGAGAAAGGAAGTTGCCTCAGCGGATGATATTCGTAAGTTGGTGGACGATTCGAGCAAGAACATGCAAGCGCTTACGGCGCAGATCGAGAAAGAAGTTCGAAGCAATGAATCGCTACAGGAGGAGCACACGAAAAACATGGAAGAAGCCACCAGGACGGCGTCGGAACAAAACGCGAAAGCCTTGAAGCCTATCGAGGAGCGAATCAAGAAACTCAACGATGATATGTCACGAGGAGGTATCGACGACTCTCACAAACAAGAGCTCCAGAAACAACTTCTTGAATCCGAAGAATCTCGCAAGAGCGAGTTGCGACACCAAGACGAGCGTCTCAAACGCGCGCACCAAACCGCCATGTTAAAAACCGCAGGTAGCGACCTGGCAAGTAAAGAACTCAAAGAGGTGGCCGAGAGATTCAAGCAAGAACAAGAACAGGGCGACAATGTATCCTTAACTATTCAAAAAACGCAGGAGGTTTCGAGTAAAACGCCGGGTCTTCCGCCGTCAGTCTCAATCCGCTCTGGTGGCTCCGGCCAGTCTACGTCGAGCGGACCGCCGCGTCTCTCTCCGCCTTTGGCAGCTAACGACGATGTCGCAAAGACTCTCCGCTCGCCCGGAACGAGCATTCGCAAGATGATTAGCGGCCCGAATCCCAATGAGCAACGCAATCCAGAGGGTGGTTTGACTCACTAAGTATGACGGACCAAAACCTAGAACAACAGCTGAAAGAGCGCTTCGCGCAACTTCCGAAGGTTGTTCAAGAAGCCATAACGTCAGCCGACGTCCAAAAGCGCATGCGTGCGTTGGCCGATACGCAAAAATTGCATCTCGATCAGTGGGAAGCACTCGAAAACGAGGTGATGCTAGCGCTCCTTGGTTTCCAGCCGGTTCAAGATCTGCAGATAAATATTCAAAAGCAGGTCGGCGTAAGCGAAGATAGTGCCAAAGCGCTCGCGAGCGAGGTATCTAAAATTGTATTCGAGCCGATCAGGGGAGAGTTGGAGCGTCAGTTACAGCACCCGGACGCTAAAGCAGAAGCTTTGAGCGGCGTTGAGGAGGCCGGAAAACAAGCACTGCAGACAGAAAAGGCCCCAGCTGTTGCCCCGGCAACACCACCTGCAGCTCCGACGGAAGAAAAGGCAACTCGAGCACCTGTTTCTGAAAGTTACAAAGTTGGTCAACTTTCTACCGAGCGCAAAGAGGTACATGAAGATCCTTATCGCGAACCCCCAGTTTGATACAGCTACGCCCCGCATTGCGGGGCGTAGCTTTTCGTACTGATATAATAGATGAATGCAGTTTCAGGTTCCTCAATTCATTGAAGTCGAGGACAAGATCTTCGGTCCGCTCACGTTCAAACAATTTGTGTATCTTATCGGCGGAGCCGGAGCTTCTTACATTGCCTGGAGGCTTTTGCCGCTTTTCATCGCAGGCCCAATCATTCTCGCGATTGCCGGCGGCGCGGCTTCTCTCGCGTTTCTTGAGTACAACGGTCGACCATTCATAATTTCGGTAGAGAATGCCTTCTATTTTTTGGTTCACCCGAAACTCTATCTATGGAACAATGAGCGCAGGGCCAGAAAGCCCGTAGAACAGAAGACCCAAGACCTTGCAAAAGGGGCAGTCTATATTCCTAAGCTTTCTGATAGCAGATTGCACGAGCTTTCGTGGTCACTCGACATCAATGAGCGTGTCGCCGCCGGCATTAACGAAGACGAGGAGCGCGTTGGCGGCGTCGTCGCGCCCGTGAGAACCGCGAGAGAAGCGCTTGTTCGTTAACACTCTATGCCTACTTCTTCCTCAAATTCTTCGAACACGCGATCAACCCAAGATTTTGTCCCTGTAGCGGAGGTACGCGACGGCATCATCGTACTTAAGGATGGTTCGCTCCGCGCGGTGCTTCTCGCTTCTTCAATCAACTTCGCGCTCAAATCCGAAGACGAGCAAACAGCATTTATCGTACAGTTCCAAAACTTCCTCAATTCGCTCGACTTTTCCGTACAGATATTCGTTCAGTCTCGTATGCTCGATATTCGTCCCTACATCGCCACACTTGAGGCGCAATTTAAACAGCAGCTCGACGATCTCATGCGCATCCAGATTCGCGAATACATCGAGTTCATCAAAAGTTTCACCGAAGCGGCTAACATTATGACGAAGAACTTCTTCGTAGTCGTTCCGTACTCTTCGGTTTCGGTGAGTACAAGCAAGATCTCCGGCATTCTTCCGTTTGGTTCCAAAAAAACAGATCAAGCGGCGGCGAATAAATCATTCGAAGAGCAGGTGACGCAGCTCGAACAGCGCATCTCTATCGTGCAGCAGGGGTTGGTACGAACCGGCGTTCGAACCGTCCAACTCGGCACCGAGGAGGCAATCGAGTTACTCTATAAGATGTTTAACCCCGGCGAAGAAGGGAAGCCGATGGTTTTGCAGCAAGATCAATAATCTATGGCACTTACAGATTACCTGCCGTTTGGAAAAAAGAAGGACTCCTCCCCGGATGTGCTTCCTGTTTTGCCCGCTGAAATCTACCAAACGGGCGTACTCGACCTGCAAGATGTTATCGCCCCGCACGCGCTCAAGGTCTCGCCGAAAGAAATCGATCTCGGAGAGAAAATCGCCCGTACCTTCTTCGTGATTTCGTATCCACGATTCCTAACGACGGGATGGTTCGCGCCAATCATCAACATGGACAAGGTGTTGGATATTTCCATTTTCATTCACCCGATGGATACCAATGAAATGCTTCGCAAATTCCAAAAGAAGGTGGCGGAGGTACAATCGCAAATCGCGACGCGCGAAGAGAAGGGGATGGTGCGTGATCCGATGCTCGACACCGCCTATTCCGACCTGGAACAGCTTCGTGATTCACTCCAGCAGGCACAGGAACGCATCTTCGAAGTGGGGCTGTACCTCACCATTTATGGCTCTACACGTGAAGAAATCGACAAGGTCGAATCGGAGGTACGCTCGGTGCTCGAATCCCGTCTCGTCTATATTCGTCCGGCGCTTTTCCAACAAGAGGGCGGCTTCCGTTCAGTCTTACCGCTTGCAACGGACGAGCTTGGCGTACATACCAAGCTTAATTCCGCACCGCTTTCCTCGATATTTCCGTTCATCTCCTTCGACCTTACCTCGGATCGAGGCATTTTGTATGGCATCAACCGCCACAATTCCTCACTAATCCTCTTCGATCGTTTCTCGCTCGAAAACTACAACTCAGTAACGTTCGCCAAGTCCGGTTCCGGCAAATCATACACAACCAAACTTGAGATTTTGCGTTCGCTTATGTTCGATACCGAGGTCATCGTTATCGACCCTGAGCGCGAATATGAATATCTGGCCGAAACGGTTGGCGGTCGCTATTTCAATATTTCTCTTTCATCCGAGCACCACATCAATCCGTTCGATCTTCCGATCCCTCGCGAAGACGAAGCCCCGTCAGATGTATTGCGCAACAACATCATTACCTTGGTAGGTCTTTTCCGCATCATGCTCGGCGGATTAACTCCAGAAGAAGACGCCATTATCGACAAGGCAATCACTGAAACCTACGCGCTTAAGGACATCACCCCGGACGCAAATTTCGCACAGGTCGAGCCTCCGCTTCTTTCCGACTTTGAACTCGTACTCTCGGGCATGGAGGGAAGCGAATCGCTCGTGCAGCGTCTGAGTAAATACACCAAAGGAACCTGGTCCGGCTTTATGAACCGTCCGACCAATGTCGACATGAACAAAAAGCTTGTCGTCTTTTCGGTGCGCGACATGGAAGACGACCTCAAACCGGTCGCTATGTATATTATTACGCACCACATTTGGAACACGGTCCGTAAAGAACTTCGCAAGCGCCTGTTGGTTATCGATGAGGCGTGGTGGATGATGCGCTCAGAAGACACAGCGTCGTTCCTTTTCGGTATCGCGAAACGTGGTCGTAAGTACTATCTCGGTATCTCCACCATTACACAGGACGTTTCCGACTTTTTGAATTCTCCTTATGGCGTGCCGATGATCACCAACTCCTCGATCCAGATTTTGCTGCGTCAATCGCCGACGTCCGTCGACCTTGTGCAGCAAACATTTAAACTTTCGGATGAAGAAAAATATCTCCTGCTTGAATCCGACGTAGGGGAGGGCATCTTCTTCGCAGGACTCAAACACGTCGCAATCAAGGTTATTGCCTCGTATACCGAAGACCAAATTATCACCTCCGACCCCTCGCAAATTCTTGCCATTAAAAAAGCGAAACAGGATCTCGAGCTCTCCAACGAACCTCCTGCCGAAAATGCTGCGCAATCACTAGCTGCACAAGCGCCAGTCGTGGCAAGCGTCCCGCCTGAGGTGCCTGCAATCACCGGGAACGCTAGTGCCCAAGTTCCTCCACCCGTCCAACCTGCCCCCGCGCCCGTGCCGCCTCCCGTGACACCGGTGGTGTCAGCTGCGATTACCGCGCCTGCTGCACCGCTTCCACAAGCCGCGCCAGCCCCTGTTGCCGCGCCTATTCCAGCACCCGCCCCAGCACCGACTCCTGCGGCCGCTCCTGAGGCGCTGGGTGTATGAACGACACCGAGCCTACACTGTCACTCACGAGCAGTATCCTCCTAATCGTCATCGGACTGATAGCTGATATTGCGAAAGCGGTGCTCGACTTCTTTTTTGTCGGTTTTATTTTGGATCCATTCGTAATAACACCCATTACGGCGATTGTTTTCGGGATGATTCTTGATCAGAACGGTATTTCGATGTTTTCCGGAAAACGCTGGGTCGCCGGTTGGGTCAATCTTGTTTTCAGCCTTATTCCCGTACTCGACTGGTTGCCCGATTGGACCGCATACGCTGTATATTTGGCCATTAAATATCGGTAGCGGCTCCATTGTCACGGTATAATGAATTGATGCAGCGTAAGCTCGTCGCGCTCGTTTTTATAGGCACGATTTTTTTTGCGCTTCCTGTACTCGCACAATCGAATTCGATTGGCACAAGTGCCCTCACAATATCCGCAGCGCCAGCGTACCCGAGCCCCAACACGACTGTGACGCTGACCGCTGAAAGCCCGCTTCTAGACCTTCAAAACAGCACGATTACTTGGGTAGTAAACGGCGCCACGGTGGGAACGGGTATTTCTACCAAGGTACAGCTCGGCGCGGTCGGAAAAGAAACCGACGTGAGCGTCTCGGTTTCCGGTCCAAGTGGCAGTGATTCAGCTTCGCTCGCGCTCGTACCGACATCCATCGACCTTTTATGGGAGGGGGACTCTTATGTTCCTCCATTTTATAAAGGTCGCGCGGTGCCCGGTTCCAACTCTTCAATCCGGGTCCTTGCCATTCCGCACTTCATAACTACAAGCGGGAAGGGGGTCGCCTCTTCCAATATTCAGTTTACCTGGAGCGTAAACGGCGCAGTTGATCGAGCCCAATCAGGCGTCGGAGAGTCTTCAGCCATCTTCCCGGCCGCCGTGTTATATGGGAACGACACCATCGACGTCGTCGCTCGCTCAACCGACGGCTCTCTCTCGGGCGAAGCGTCTATCGTAGTGCCGACACAGAATCCTCAGTTGGTCCTTTACGAAGACAACCCTTTGTTTGGAATCATGTACCACCGACCGCTCTCTCAATCGAGTACGGCAAACGAATCAGAGACCTCTTTTGCGGCAGTGCCTTATTTCTCGAATGCAAAGTCGGCAAACGATACATCGCTCGCGTATAATTGGACCGTGAATGGCTCTGCCGTGGCCGCTGATCCTAAAGATCCTAGCGAAATAACTATCACGACCAAGTCGGCGGGAATCGCGAATATAGCGCTCTCCATCGTAAATGCATTCGATCCATTCTTCTCTGCGTCCGGTTCGTGGCAAGTAAGCTTCACGGGAGCTTCTGGAACAGGAAGCGATCAATTCCACTCTTCTTCGCAATAGTATGAGCAAGTACATCAGTCTGATTCGTCTCGTAG
This sequence comes from Minisyncoccota bacterium, assembly GCA_031291875.1. Classification (GTDB taxonomy): domain Bacteria; phylum Patescibacteriota; class Minisyncoccia; order Phycocordibacterales; family UBA2100; genus UBA10103. Next base: position 41,816 of record JARLIE010000040.1, read on the forward strand.
TGGTCGCCCTAGCCGTTGTAATACTCGGAGCACTCCTTGGATGGTACTTCTTCTTGCATGGAAAGACGGCTCAAACGGTAATTCAAAACACCGGAGCGGGCTATGGCGTAAGCGCTCCCACGTTTCAAGGTTCGACCGGAAGCACCTACGCGAATGTCGTCTCCACTCTAGGAGCAGCACCTGGCTCAGCCACATCGACCGCCGCACGATTGTGGGAAGTCTCTGCCGTACCTGTTGCTGGATTTGGCTGGCAAAAAACATCAGCTCCGACGCTAGATTTCGTCGAACGTTCGAGTGGCTATGTTTTTGAGGCGCAGACTCAAAGCAGAAGCGTCGTGCGACTCACAAACGTACTCAGACCGAAAGTATATGAAGCTTCTATAGCCCTCGACGGCGGACTTACCGAGCGCAGCATCGATGATAGCGGCGCCCTCATTACGTTTGCCGGCGGCCTAGCGAGCTCATCTCCTTCGGACAATGCATCGTCGACACCTATGGATTTGGTCGGTACTGCACTCCAAACGGGAATCAACGCCATCGCTATCGATCCTGTTTCGGATACGTTGTTTTACTTGGTCCCCGGACCATCCGGCGTCTCCTTAGTTTCAAGCAGTCTCTCCGGTACTAAGCAAAGGCGTATATTCTCCTCGGCTATAGTAGGGTGGAGACTGATTGCCCCGGGAGATGGGACACTTGTACTGCAACAAAATCCGCTTGATGGCTCTACCGGCTATGCGTATCAGCTCCAAAAAACTGGCACCCTTTCTTTGATTGCACAAGCGCCGGGGCTTACCGTATTACCGCGAGCATCTTCGTCCGCACTGATTTTTGGCTCTTCTTCGAGCGGTCAGCTTTCGTTGTTCGTTCAGCCAAGCGCTTCAATTTCGCCGGAGCGTCTCGCTATGCAGACAGTGGCTGATAAATGCGCCTGGGCTCCGGGGGTAAGCCTTATCGCATACTGCGCAGCGCCCCTGAACATACCGTCACAGAATTTCCTTAATGATTGGTATAAAGGCCTCGTGCACACAAGCGATAAATTCTACGAGATAGACGCGTCGATGGCTTCCAGTACGCTGATCTACGATCCTACGGGCGATACCAGCGCGCAATTCGACGTACAAAGCATGTCGGTAGATCCGACAGGTCAATTCCTCGCCTTTATTAATGCCAAGGATCAATCATTGTGGGTCTTGCGTATCTCCCAATAATCACGCGTTATGAAAAAGCTATTTAAGAAATTGGATTTCCGTACGCTAGGCCTCCTCTTCCAGGGAACATTCGTACCGCTTTCCGGTGGTATAAACGGAAGCTCTTCGGGATCGAATCTTGCCGGACCTTTGTCGCAATGGTTTTCAAGTGGAGATCTACCGCAATTCTTCAATGCAACTTTCAATATGGCGTTTTCCGCTGGCGCGATTTCGGCAGTGCTGCGCCTTGCCTATGCGGGTTGGCTCTACATGGGAGCACAAGACATGTGGGGATCGAAACAGCGCGCAAAAGAAATCATCATGGATGCGGTGCTCGGCCTACTCTTACTTATCGGTATTTGGGTAATCCTTCACCAGATCAACCCATGCCTCCTAGACCTGAATATTCTACAATCGCTCCAAGGAGGGAGTAGCTGTAACGCGTCCTAATTCTGACAGCTTATTCGAGCGAGTATTTAATCACCACTCGTCGGCTGCGGCCCTCGCCTTGTGATTCTGTTTTTACATTCGGAGCGTCCTGAAGAGTCGTGTGGACGATGAGACGCTCATAAGCGCTCATGGGGGAGAGCTCGACGTCGTATTGAAAACTGCGCGCCCGCTCAGCCATCATGAGCGCTTTGGTCTGGAGGTCTTTTATTTGTTTCGTACGGTAGCCATTTACATCAATTAAAAACATTTCCGCTCGATTGGTTTCTCCTTCATTTGATTGATTGCGCTCTTCTGAAATTTTCTTCACGAGATAATCAATGGCCTGCACCACTTCGCCTCGCGGCCCGATAAGGTCGCGCCCGTCATTGGTTTCAATCGAAAGAATTGTCTGACCAGCAGTTTCAGATCGAGAGATAGCTTTGTATGCAATGCCGGCGGCATCGAGCAATTCCTTGAGGGTGGTTTCGGGCGGATTCATTTGCTTCTTGTACCACGCCGGGGGGTCAAAAACAACTTGGCATTCTTGCGTAGCGTGTCTTGGGTTGAACCGTTAGCGCTTTGATCCAGCGTCAGCGTCATTAAAGCGTCTTCCCGAGAGATATTCCTGCAAAATCATGAATATATTACTGGTTGTCCAGTAGAGCGGAGCGGCTGCGGAGAGTGAAAACCCAATCACTCCAATGATAGCCGGGAGCACATACCTCGCCTGGATCTCAAAACTTCTGGCCATATCGCCCGAAAGCGAAGCTTCGACAGGGGAACTCTTTTCAGTCGGTCCCATCGAAAGTCTCGTGTAGACAAACTGAGAAAGCGCGGCCAAGACCGCGAGCGGAATGTTTTTCGCCGACATATTTACGATGCCGAGAAACTCCATATTGACCGCCGTCGGCACGTGGACGAATGCGTACAGTAAATTAGGATCGATATTCGGCAAGCCTCCGCGTGAAAACACCCAATAGAGACCAAGGAGAATCGGTAGCTGGATCAAAATGAGGACGAAGCCGGCAAAGGGATGCACGCCGCGCTCTTTATAGAGCACAAAGATTGCCCGACCTTGTTCTTCAGGATTGTTTTTGTATTTCTCTTTCAACTTTTCAACTTCCGGGCCGATTTTTTTCATTGCGAGCTGCGCCTGTACTGCGCGGCGGGAGAGGGGAAAGAGAAGGAAACGAACCACGATCGTCATTGCAACTACCGCAAGTCCTACGTCGTGCGCCGGAAGAATACCAACTAAAAACACGAGCCCGTTGTATAACGGGCGATAAATAATAGCCGAGAATGCGGCTCCTATTGCCGAAAACACAGGTGCATTCTAACGCGATTCAAGCCTTAAGAAAAGCGATTCTATATCGTTCAAAATATCTCGATAATTCGCGTTTTTTACCTCAGCTTTTGCATACAAAACAAGGGCCTGCGGTGCCTTCACAGCCGGGGCGGCTTTGGCGAGGGCGCTTCTCATGTGGCGTTTGATCTTATTACGATCGACAGCTTTTACCGCCGTCTTTTTCGAAACGACTGTCGCGAATTTTGGCTTATTTCCTGAAAGGGGAGCGACGAGCAAAGAAAAAAACCTTCCGTGTAATCGTTTCCCGGAAAGTTTTTTCATCTCTTCGCCGGAAAGGCGACACTCTTTTGGCATCGCTATGCGGAGAGACGGGCACGTCCCTTGCGTCGGCGGCGGATGAGAACTTTGGTGCCGTTCTTGGAACCGGCGCGCTTCAAAAAGCCGTGCGTACGGGCGCGTTTGCGCTTCTTCGGCTGATAGGTTCGCTTCATGCGCAAACCGTAGCACGTTTTGTTATTGCACACAATATTTGGCACGGTAAAATTTCTATCCCCGAGTTATCCACACCTTTTACACACCCGCGGGGTACTTTAGAAAAGTTTTAAGGCGCAAACGCGCACATATAATACGCAAGCTGTTGGCGCATGACGGCACCCCTAACATGACTAACCGCGAATTGTGGCAAAACGCGCTCGTGCAAATCGAGCTCGGCACTTCAGAGGCCTCCTTTAGAACTTGGTTCAGAAATACTGATATCGCCCATAGAGAAGGCGGTGTCGTTCAAGTTGCAGTACCCTCTAAAATCGTGAAGGAGTGGCTCTCCGAGAAACATCACAAACTTATTCTTCATGTTCTTCGTGAACTCGACAGTTCGATCCGAACTGTCGAATACGTCGTTCACCGAACGGCTCCCTCTCAGGAAAAACGCCAACGACCCCAGCAACCGACAGAAACGGTCTCCTTAGATCTCCAATCGCTCTACATAGATAAGCGAGATAATCTCAATCCACGCTATACCTTCGACACCTTCGTCGTCGGCCCCTTCAATCAGCTTGCGCACGCAGCTGCAAAGGCAGTTCTCGAACGTCCGGGCCTTGCATACAATCCGCTGTTTATCTATGGCTCAACAGGCAGGGGTAAAACCCACCTTATCCAAGCGATAGGGAACCACTTCAAAAAGTCTCAAGGTAACAAAAAAGTCCTTTACGTAACCTCTGAACGATTTGCTGTCGACTACATCAACTCTGTCCGAGCCGGTAAGGCAAATTCCTTCAAGGACCAGTATCGAAGTTACGACGTCCTGATCATGGACGACGTACAATTCATCGCGAACACTGAGAAAACCCAGGAAGAGCTCTTCCACCTCTTCAACGCGCTCTACGACAGCAACAAGCAGATCGTTTTCTCGAGCGATAAACACCCGGCGCTCTTGCCAGGATTTGAGGATCGTATCAAAGGACGATTTTCCGCTGGAATGGTTGCTGAAATCCCAGAACCGGATATCGAGAGTAGGGCTGCCATCATTCGTGCGAAGATCGAAAGTCATGGGTTCTCTCTTCCGGACGATGCGGTGATGTATCTTGCCGATAATGTTCGCGGCAACATTCGAGAACTCGAAGGTATTGTAAATTCAATCGTCTGCAAGTCTCAGTACAAAGGGAAGGGAGTTACCATCAACGACGTAAAAGCACTCGTAAAACACAACGTAAAGCCTTCTAGGGGCATCTCTATCGAGGAAGTGGTGCGTCGCATCGCGCAGTACTACGAAGTGGCTGAGAAATCGATATACGAAAAGACTCGAAAAAAAGAGGTGGTAAAGCCGCGCCAGGTCATCATGTATGTGTTGCGTGAAGAGTTCAACGCTTCATATCCGTCTATCGGCGAAAAACTCGGAGGTCGCGACCACACGACGGTAATTCACTCGTGTGAAAAAATAAAAGAAGAGATCAAATCGAATACGGCGCTCGAACAAGAGCTCGATCATATTCGCACACTCATACATGCATAACCTTGTGGAAAAGCATGGGAGAAGGTTGGGAAAAGTATCTAATAACTTTCTCTTATCCACAGCAAAAAAGTTGTCCCCAAAGTTATCTGCAGTTGCTCAACAAACTATCCACATTTATAAAAACCAAAATTTCCTTGCACTGAGCCGTGAATACAACTTTTCCACTTGTTAGACGCACTAATAGTAGTAGTAGTTTATATAAAGAAATTAAAATAAAGATTCTATGAAGCTCTCCACAACGAAAAGTCAGATTCTGAATGCGACCATTCTTGCGGAGCGCATCGCAGGAAAAAAAGAAACATTACCAGTACTTTCTTGTATCCTCATTGAGGCCGAAAAAGAGATCGTCTTACGTTCGACAAACCTTGAAGCGGGAATCGAAATCAAAATAGGTGGAGAGATTGAGGAGAAAGGAATCATTGCGGTCCCAGCAAATATTTTTTCTCAGACACTTCGTTCCATCGGTAGCGAAAAGGTTACGCTCAGGAGCGAAGAGGGAAACCTACTCATCGAATCGAAGGGAACAAAAACCCTCATCAAGGCCATTCCTCACGGTGAATTTCCAGCATTCTCTGCTTCGGAAAAGGGAAGCGGTGTGCAGCTCCCGCGGGAGCGATTTTTGGAGGCGATCCAATCCGTTGTATATGCTGCTTCTCCTTCGATGATCAGACCTGAGCTCGGGAGTGTGTATGTTTCAGTTAAGGCTTCCAGTGTGGTTTGTGTTGCAACGGATTCATTTCGACTCGCGGAAAAAACACTACACGCTCAAGCTGCAAAGCACGAAGCTGATATCCTTATACCCCTTAAACACGCCGGAGAACTTGCCTACATTTTGGAGCGCAGCGATACCGATACGATCGAGGTGATCGCGGAGGATGTGCAGATGACGGTTGCACTAGACGGTATACGATATGTTTCTCGCGTTATTGATGCTCAATTTCCAAACTATAAAGACGTTATCCCCAAAGACGTCGCAACCGAAGCGACACTTTTGAAAAACGACCTCGCTGAAATGTTAAAAAAGGCGCGCGTATTCGCTGGTCAGGAACAGCACCTAGGGTTTCATATTTATCCGAAAAAGAAAATCTTTTCTGCGACTGCCCGAAGCTCTGATGTTGGAGAAATGTCCGACTCGATCGACGCAGCGCTCGAAGGCGAGGATATCGACATCAATTTCCATATTGGTTATTTAGCCGAGTGTTTATCGAGTATAGAGTCCGACTCAGTAACACTTTCGTTTGCGGGGCAGGGCCGTCCGCTTGTCGTGAAGGGGGTCTCCGATCCGAGCTTCCTCTACCTGGTAATGCCTTTGAACAGATAGAATTTCGTTCCTAAAACAAAATAAAATACCGCCGTACATAAAGTAGGGCGGTATTTTATTTTTGAAAAGATACGTTGCCGCTATTGGACGATAAATGTTTCCTCAGCTTCCTCCACGGTACCGCCCAGAAGCTGTCCTACGGCCCGTAGCTGCACGGGACCGTGATAGGTGGGCACAATGGTGAATGCATACGGAGGAATCGCAGATTGGCCCACTTCTGAGCCATTTACGTAATACACGACATCCGCGACGGGCTGCGTGAGATCTTGAGCTTGCAGGGTGACAGGTGTTCCAAAGGGTACCGTTGCACCGGCTTGCGGCGACGTAATGACGAAGTGCGCAATCGGCTGTTGAGAAGTGCCCCCCGGTATTGGATTGCCGTAATCGGCAGCACTTGAAGAAGCAAGTTGCCCGTTTTGCGCAGCCCAGATTTGTACCGGGTAATCCCAGTAGGGCTGCTGCGGATCTTGCGCAGTCGGACGGCCTGCGAGCGGGTCACTTTTTTGCACCCAATAGAGGATGTCGTGAACACCTTGGGTAGGGTCGGTATTCCAGTTGCCCTGCAAGACCGGAGGAAGGTTGGCGGCCTCTGGCGCAGGTGGCGGGAACTGATCGTTTGAAGACGAGTATTTAGAGAGCGCGTAAGACATAATCTGGTGCCACGTCGGGGCAACGATAAAGGCTGCAATCTTCTTCACCATCGGTGAGTTGTCGTTATTACCTGCCCACTCACCGACAACGATGTTGGGGTCATAGCCGATGACCCAGGCGTCGCGTGAGTCGTCGGTCGTACCTGTTTTGTCGGCCACGTCGTACCCGTTGAACCACAAAACGCCGTGCGCGGTAAATTCGGGCGCGCGCGCATTGTCGTCGGAGAGAATGTCGTTCACGAGTCGCGCGATCTGCGGTTCAAGCGCTTGCTGCGGCTGCGGTGTGTATTGTTCGAGGACATTTCCGCTCGAATCTGTTACTTCAAGGATACCCGTCGGTGGATTAAATGTGCCATCGTTCGCAAAACCGCCATAGGCTGCTGTTTCCTGTAAGAGCGTGACATCACCACCCCCGAGCACCAAGGAAAGTCCGTAATTTTGCGGATCCGTGAGCGTGGTAATACCGAGTGACTCGGCCGTGGAGATCGATTGGGGAATACCGGCGAGATAGAGAACTTTCACCGACGCTACGTTGTCTGAGATCGCGATTGCATCTCGTAATGAGAGGGGACCATGGAACTGTCCATCATAGTTTGAGGGAGAGTAGCACGGCGATGTGTTATTAGTGTTGTCTTGCGGAGAACACTTGAGGGAGAATTGCGTCGGAAGGTCGAACACAACCGTATCAGGCGTATATCCCGCTTCAAAGGCCGTCGCATAGACGAATGGTTTGAACGACGAGCCTGGCTGACGCAAGGCGAGAGCGTCGTTTACCTGGCCGTTGATAGTGTCGTTGAAGTAATCTTCCGAGCCAACCATTGAAAGAATTTGTCCCGTCTTTGGGTCGACAGCCACGACCGCTGTATTGGAGTCGTTGAAGTCAGCTTGGCGTTGTGCAGAGGTGGAAGCAACGACGTTTTCAGCGTATTGCTGCAGATCATAATCGAGTGTTGTGATGACTTTGAGTCCACCATTCTGCACGGCGTCGGCACCATATTTTTGTTCGAGATATGCCTCAACGTAGAAAACGAAGTTTGGCGCCTTGATGCCCGAGGTGCTCTCTTGCTTGAATTGTACCTTTTCGGCAACCGCCTGGTCGTATTCGTCTTTTGTGATGTAACCTTGCTCAAGCATTTTTTGAAGCACGACGTCTTTTCGTGCATCGAGCGCAGCACGATTGCCGCCATAGGGCGAGTAGTAGGTCGGTGCTTGCGGAAGTGCCGCAAGATACGCCGCTTGTGCGAGATCGACTTGCCCAGCGTCGACACCGAAGAAATATTGCGATGCGGCTTCCACGCCGTAGATTGGGCCGCCGTACGGCGTCTCGTTCAAATAGGCCGAAAGGATGTCATCCTTGGAATAAGAGTGCGTCAGGCGTAGGGCAAGAATAACCTCTTCAACCTTACGAGTAAGCGTTTTGTTAGTGGTCAGCAGCGCGTTTCTCACGACTTGTTGTGTGATCGTGGAAGCTCCTTGCGCATAGTAGCCATGCGTGAAGTCGGCGAGAAGCGCGCGAATGATCGAAGTCGGGTCGATGCCCGGATTCGAATAAAACGTTTGATCCTCGATCGCGATCGTCGCGTGTTGGATATAGGGGCTTATCTGGTTGAGCGGAACCGAGGTGCGTTCCTCTTCGCCGTGAACGTCGTAGAGCAAAACATTGCCCGTGCGATCGAAAATCTGCGTTGATTGAGAAACTCTACGATTTTGGAAATCGCTGATGGTCGGGATCGGCACCAATGAGGCCCAAATGACAATTCCTCCCATACCAAAAAGAATAAGCGCGAGGATGGCGACCCCCGTGAGACGGAGCCATTCGGGAGTCTTCCCGAGAAGGCGCTTGAAACTGCGCCACGCTTTCTTAAGCGTTCTCATTTATCACATTCTAGCGCGATTTTTCTCGTTAAACTACCCGTGCGGGGATTCTCGCAAATGCGAGGTGTGCTATAGCAACTGCGATGGCGTCGTATTCGTCGTCGTGCTTGATAGTCTTTTCGATCTTAATAAGCAAGTGAATCATTGCTGCAATCTGCTTTTTGTCTGCTCTTCCAAAACCACTTGTGGCATTTTTGATCTGGGCAGGCGTGTATTCGAATACCTCCACGCCGTGCGAGCTCGCACACTCGATCAGCGCTCCTCGAGCTTCGGCAACACGCATGGCGGTTTTTTGGTTGGTGTTAAAAAAGAGTTTTTCGATCGCGAAGCAGTCCGGTTCGTACTTCGTTATGAGTAAGGCGCAGCGCCTCGTTACCTCAGAGAGACGAAAGACGAATTCATCAGCAGCTTTGGTTTCGACGCATTCTGAAAAAAGAAGGGTGTCTTTACCGTTATCCCGTTCGATGACGGCCATGCCGCAGCGGCCATATCCGGGATCAATACCGAGCACTCGCATAAGTGAATTATAGTCGTAATTTATAGAGATGTTGCCAAAGTAGCATTTATATGTTATTGTTTGATTAGCTGTTCACAACAAAGCGAGGGAATGTGCTATTTCCAACCAATAAAGCCCTAACGTTTTCTTCGAATCAGTATGAGGAGCTCGCAATCGCGGCTGCTCACATCACGTTCGGGGATTACATCAAGCTATTCGGCCTTTGTCCTCCGAATTCCGATTCGGGGCCGAAGCTGAAAGTCTACAAATGCAGATGTCCGATTGACGTACTTGCGTACGCTGATCTATTTTGGGAGTACGTCTGCCCGGGCGGCACGGTCTGCTTCCAAACACATATTCCCGAATAGAGGAACAAGAAAGAGGCCCGCAACACGGGCCTCTTTAGCTATTCAGCGTTTGTATAGACGTTTTCGACATCGTCATGCGCATCGATTTTTTCAAGCACTTTCATCAGCTCCTCGGTATCTGCCTCGGAAAGAGGAACGGTTGTCTTAGGGCTCCAGCCTTCGGCGGTCTTTTCGAATGCCCACGAGGCGCTGCCGGGCGCAGCCAGGGCGAGACCCAATTCACTCAAGAGGTGTTTTATTTCTTGCGCCGTGCGATTGCGGCTATCGGTGACTGTCTCGATGATGATGGCGGAACCTCCTGGTCCGTAGGTTTCGTACGTGATTTGCTCAAGCATGTTTGCGTCCGCCGAAATTCCTTTGGCGACTGCGCGTTCGATCGTGTCTTTTGGCATATTCGCCTTCTTCGCTGTTTCGATCATCGTCCGTAAGGTGGGGGAGTTCACGTCGCCATTGGCTTTTTTGGACTCAACGGCAATACGCTTGCCGATCTTTCCCCACAAATTACTCTTCGCGGCATCGGCCGCGCCTTTTTGTCGCTTGATCTGAGCCCATTTGTTGTGTCCGGACATGGCAGAAATATACGATACAATGCATTCGTTTACCAAACTCATTAAAATTATGAAAGCTACGATCAATCGTTTGAGCCGTTTAACGCGCAATCGCGCTCTCGGCCTTTTACTCATTCGTCTCGCTACGGGCTTGGTGTTCCTCATGCATGGCTGGATGAAAATTAGCAATCTCTCCGGCGTCGAAGGCATGTTCACGCATATGGGGCTTGGCGGCCCGACGGGCATCTTCATTGCGTATCTCGAAGTGATCGGTGGCATTTGTCTTATTCTCGGAATCTTCACCCGTGTATTTGGCGTTGCGTTTGGCATTGAAATGCTGGTGGCGATTTTCATCACCGGCGGTTTCAACGGGTATCAGCCGCATGAGCTCGAACTCTACCTGATGCTCGTTTCGTTCGGCATCGCGCTCGCCGGATCGGGAAGCTATTCGCTCTGGAAAATGGAGTGCGACCTTTGTGGCGGCATGCTTTGCCGTGCGGACATGGATTGCCCGGGAAGGTAAGCGTTACAGCAAACTCTTTTGTTCGTCGATAGGACGCGAGACGCCAATATGCTCGTAGCCTTTGTTCGTCACCATCCGACCGCGCGGCGTTCGGTCGATCAGACCAATTTGCATTAAGTAGGGCTCATGTACCTCTTCGATAGCGGCTTCTTCTTCCGACAATGCCGCCGCGATGGTCTTGAGCCCTACCGGACCGCCCTGAAATTTTTCAACGATGACCGTGAGAATGTCCCTGTCTGTTTGGTTGAGGCCGATCTCATCGATCTCAAGGAGCGCGAGCGCCTTTTTTACCGTTTTCACGTCGAGCGGTGTGTTGGAGACTTCGGCAAAATCGCGCGCCCGTTTCAGGAGATAGTTGGCCGTGCGGGGAGTGGCGCGAGAGCGGCGGGAAATTTCCATAAGTGAATCCGAATCCACCTCGATTCCGAGAATTTTTGACGAGCGGCGAAGAATTTCGGCGATTTCTTCATGATTGTAGTACTGCAAGCGGAAGGTACCGCCCGAGAAGCGCGAACGAAGCGGTGCCGAAAGCATGGAGATGCGCGTCGTTGCTGCGATGAGCGTGAAGGGCGGAAGCTCGAGCTGTACGGTACGAGCCGCAGGACCCTTGCCGATCACAATATCGAGCACTCCAGATTCCATTGCGGGGTAGAGAATTTCTTCGATCGTTCGATTGAGACGGTGGATTTCGTCGATGAAGAGCACGTCGCCAGGAGAAAGATTGGTCAGAATGCTCGCCAAATCCCCAACGCGCTCAATTGCGGGGCCGGAAGTCGCGCGCAAGTTGGCGCCGATTTCTTTGGCGATAAGGCTCGCGAGCGTCGTTTTGCCAAGACCGGGCGGACCGTACAAAAGCACGTGTTCCGGCTGGTGTTTGCGACCTTTAGCGGCATGCAAAAGGATCTGGAGGTTCTCTTTGATCGCTTCCTGACCGACATATTCCTTCCACTCGCCCGGCCTGAGAGCCTGATCGAGGGAACGAGGAGACTTTTCGAGTATGTGTTGTTCATTTGCCATGTGGGTTCGGCTCAACTGCGCGCTCAAAGCGGGAAATCGAGGCGTACTTGACAATCCATTTATATATGATATGCTCTCCACCAGAAGCGCTGAAGAGCGCTTTTTATTTTACCCCGAATCGCGAAAGCTATTGGGGCCGATACAGAGGTGCGCAGTATCGGGCAATGGTGGTTCTTCCAAGGACGAGTCGGTTTTGGCTGGCTCTATCCTTAGGATCTTGCCGCAACTTTTCTACAAAAGCATTGCCCGATAGTGTGCATCTCCGAAGATGCAAGAATCTACCCGAAAGATACCACCCGATTGCTTCCACGCAATCGGGTGTTGTGGTGTAAATCTAGGCAATAGTCTCGAGCATCACCTGATCTTCGAGATCGACGACGCGTGCGAGTTCTTCGAGCGCGGTAACTCCTTGCAGGATTTTCACCGCGCCGTCTTGCGCCATGCGGCGGATTTGCTGGTGTTTGGCAGCGGCCCAGATATCCCGCTCGCTCGACGAGTGGCGAACGCAATCTTCTATTTGAGAGTCCATCAAAATGACTTCGACGACCGCGATACGACCCTTGTATCCCATGCCGCCGCACTTATCGCAGCCTTTGGGAACCCACATTTTATCGTGATTTTCCGGAAGCTCGTCTCCGTGTGGAATGTTTTTCAAAAGTCGATCCATAGTTTCACGATCCTTGCCCTCGATCGGAACCTCCTGCCGACAATAGGGACATAGGCGTCGCACGAGGCGCTGCGCCATTGCTGTCGTCACGGCTGCGCCGAGAATGTCCGCATTCACGCCCATGTCGATAAGACGAGGGAAGGTTCCCGCGGCATCGTTGGTGTGAAGTGTCGTGAATACGAGGTGGCCAGTGAGCGACGCCTGGATCGCCGTCGAGGCGACTTCCGGGTCTCGGATTTCACCCACCATGATGACGTCTGGGTCCTGGCGTAGCGTCGAGCGCAATCCTTCTGCAAAGGAGTAGTCTTTGGAAACCTGCGTTTGCACGATTCCTTTCAGGTGATATTCGACCGGGTCTTCGATCGTGATGATCTTAATTTCGGAGGATGCGACTTTATTCAAGAATGCATAGAGCGTCGTCGTCTTACCGCTTCCCGTGGGTCCCGTGTTGAGGATCATGCCATTGGGCTTCGCGATTTCCCGATTGAAGATCTCCATAAGGTATTTATCGAATCCGAGGGCCTCCATAGGGAGTGCGATTGTTGTCGGATCGAGAACACGCATAACGATCGTTTCGGCGTAGTTGCCCGGCAATACGCTGGTACGAATTTCGATCTCTTTGCCGCCGACAACGATAGAAAAACGCCCGTCTTGAGCCGCATTTTTGACGTTTAGCTTTAGGCCTGCGAGCAATTTGAGACGCGACGAAATCAGTGTGTAGGTTGGTACGTCGAACGTTGTCGCCTCCACCAAGACGCCGTCGAGACGATAGCGCATGCGAACTTCTGTTTCCTGCGGCTCGAGGTGTACGTCGGACGCACCGAGCGAGAGCGCGCCTGCCATGATGATCTCAAGTACACGTGAAATACGGTGTGTATCTTTGGAGCCGGCGTGTGATTGGATTTCGGCGCTGACATCAGCGAGCTTTTTTAGCTTCTGCATCATTTCCGAGATTGTTTCGTTGGAGAGCGTGAGGATACCGGCTTCAGTCTCGGTCGCGTACGAAATGTCGTGATAGCGATCCCACGCGTGCTCTAGGGAGGCTTGAGAAACAATAAAGCGACGCACCTGGTAGCCGAGGCGCTCAAGATTTTCGATTACTTTTAACGCATCCGGCCGCTCCGGCGCGCGCATCGCGACCCAGAGCTGCTTGTTTATCTTATGAAACGGCGCGACTTCGGTTTGCTTCGCTTCCGGTTCTGCGATAAGACGCAACGCATCGGTATCGATTGCTTTGGAAGTTAGGTCGACGTATTCAATGCCGTACTTTTTTGAAAGCATTTCGGCGAGCTGTTCTTCTTCGCGCAACCGGAGCTCTTTCAGGCGCTCGTCTTGTTTTTTCTCATTGAACACGGTCATGCAAGTATTGTAACGCATCAAAGAAGAACGGCGCCCGAATTCTCAGGCGCCGTTTGGCGAGCTTAATGTCGCCAAGGTTTTTGCAAGAACATACCGAGTACGACGCCGCCGGCGAGGTCGATAAACACGTGCGAGGCGAGAGTCGCTATTCCCGGATCTAGCACTGCATTCGCGCCTTCGCCCAACTGCAGAAAGAAGATACCCAGCGCGCCGAAGATGAGTATTGCGAAGGCCGAAAATGCACTTGAGCTAATGTAGCCCAAACCGATTCCGGCTATGACAATGACGACGGTAATTAGAATATCATTCCAAAGCATGACCATCCTCCATGAGTGTGCCGGCGGCATTCAATCATGGGACGTTATTCAGTACAATGGCTGTATGGAAATCAGGATTACTACTGTTGATGAGCTCAAGGCACTAGCGGCGCAATTTGTCGAATCTATCGTACCGGGTAAGCAGGCGGTTATCGTCGCTCTCTCGGGAGATCTGGGGGCGGGCAAGACGACGTTTGTTCAGGCCGCGGCCGAGGTACTCGAGGTACGAGAGGATGTCACCAGCCCGACCTTTGTTATCGAAAAGATCTATCAACTTACGGGACAGAAATTCCAGCGACTCATTCATATAGACGCGTACCGGCTCGAAAGCTCGCACGAACTGGAGGTGCTCGGCTTTGAAGAGTTTCTAAAGGATCCAGGCAATTTGATTCTTCTTGAGTGGCCGGAAAAAGTATCGGAGCTTATCCCGAGTGAGGCGGTACGAGTACGATTCGACATTCACGGCGACGAGCGTACTATTTCAATCAATGGCGGTGAAGAAAACAAAAAAGAAAGCCGAGGCTAGCGAAATGAAGCGACTCGTGCTCCTCGACTCGCACGCGATCATCCACCGCGCATACCATGCGCTGCCCGATTTCACCTCAAGCAAAGGAGAACCTACGGGTGCATTGTACGGATTAACCACAATGCTTTTGCGGTCGGTGGCCGATCTCAAGCCGGATTTTATCGTCGCAACGCGCGACCGCGCGGAAAAAACGCACCGGCACGAGGTCTATGAAGACTACAAAGGGACCCGCGCGAAGATCGACGATGCGCTCATTTCACAGCTCATCAAATCGGAAGAGGTGTTTCGCGCCTTCGGCATTCCTGTCTACGACGCGGCTGGATATGAAGCGGACGACATCGTCGGCACTATCGCCAAACAAGTGGCGTCGGAAAAAGCTATTTCCGTTATCGTGGTGACGGGAGATAAAGACCTACTGCAATTGGTCAACGATCAAGTGAAGGTCTATCGGTTGCTCACCGGCATCACCAATATGAAGTTTTATGACGAAGAGGTTATTCGTGAGCAATACGGCTTCGCACCGCCGTTGATAGCGGATCTTAAGGGCATCATGGGAGATTCCTCCGACAATATAAAAGGTGTGCCGGGTGTCGGCGAGGGAAGCGCGATGAAACTCGTTCAGACATTCGGTACGATCGAGAATATCTACAAGGCGTTGAAAAAAGAGGGGGCGGAAACCGTCGCAAAAAAAGCTGGGATCCAAAAACGCTACGCGGAACTTATGGCGGCAAACGAGGAAGCTGCAAAATTCTCCAAGGAATTGGCCACTATTTCGATAGACGCACCAATCAAATTCACGTTGCCGAGCGAAGAGTGGCAGATCGCACATCATGCTAAAAGCATTATGGAACTGTGCGACAAACTCGAGTTCCGCTCAATCAAGGAACGCGTCGCGACGCTGGTCGGCGAGGAGACAGGGCAGGAAGCGGTGCCTGTTTTGGGCGGCGCTCCCGTCGACCCGACTGCTCTCGAGGAAACCTCAATCGCACTCTGGCTGCTCCATTCGGATACGACTACACCGACGCTCGAAGATATTTTGGCGTACGAGAATACTGACTCTTTCGAAACAGCAAAAAAAACCATTTTTACGGAACTAAAAAAAACAGGACGACTACAAGAAGTCTTTGACAGGATCGAAAAGCCGCTGATCCCGGTTGTTCATTCGATGAATGAAACGGGTATCTACCTCGATACGAAATATCTCGCCGAGCTTTCACACGAATACAACAAAGAGCTCGCCGCGATAGCGACCCGTATCTACGACGTCGCGGGACACGAATTCAATATCGGCTCTCCGAAGCAGCTTGCGACGGTATTGTTCGACGAACTAAAAATTTCTTCCGGCGGCAAACAGAAGATGACGGCAACCGGCGCTCGCACTACCAAGGAAGATGAGTTGCTCAAAATGGCGGAAGGAAACCCGATTGTCGTCGACGTGCTGCAGTATCGCGAACTACAAAAACTGCTGGGAACCTATATCGACAAAATGCCTTCGCTCGTCGGGGAAGACGGCCGTTTGCATGCGCAGTTCTTGCAGTCGGGCACCGTAACCGGTCGCATGGGCTGCGAAAATCCGAATCTACAGAACATTCCAATCAAGACAGAGTATGGCCGACGCATTCGCGAGGCATTCGCCGCGCCCAAGGGCTTCGTGCTTGCTTCGCTCGACTATTCGCAGATCGAGCTGCGTATCGCTGCGGGTCTCTCCGGCGACAAAGACCTCGTCACTATTTTCAAAAATAACGAAGATGTGCACGCGGCGACCGCTTCGCACGTCTTCGGTGTGCCGCAAGACAAAGTCGATAAAGAAATGCGCCGCAAAGCGAAAGTGATCAACTTCGGGATCCTATACGGCATGGGCGTCAACGCGCTCAAGGCGAACCTCGGCATGGGAACGACTCGCGAGGAAGCATCGAACTTTCTGGAGCAGTATTTCAAGAATTTCTCCGGCCTTGCCGCTTTCGTTGAGGAGCAGAAGAAACTGGCGCGTCAGCATGGCTATACGGAAACCCTCTACGGGCGTCGCCGGTACTTCCCGGGCATCCGGTCGCCGCTGCCGGGAATCGTCGCGCAGGCCGAACGTATGGCGGTGAATGCGCCAATCCAGGGCACGCAGGCCGACATCATCAAACTCGCGATGATTGAGGCGGATCGAGTCATCGAGAAAAATGGATGGCAGAAGAAGGCGAGACTCATGCTTCAGGTTCACGATGAACTTGTGTATGAGATCGAAGAGGGCGAAAGCGAGAAGATCGCACGGGAGATATGTTCGATCATGGAGAACGTTGTCTCGCAAAAAGCGCTCTCCGGAGTTCCTATCGTCGCCGAGATCGCGATAGGGGAGAACTGGGGTTCAACGAAGCGACTCAAAAAATAATATGTTGTACGCGTTTCTCGGTACCGATCGAAAGAAGTCGCGCGACGCGATGGGTGCGAAGATCGCGCAGCTAAAAGGATACGCGCGCGTTCACATTACGGATGCACACACCATAGCTGATCTCGCCGCAGCCCTGGGAGGAGGCGGTATGTTTGCGCAGCGGCGTGCAATCGTTTTGGATGGGATCTTTTCCAACGATGAGCTTAAAGAGCGAACGGTCGCAAGTCTCGATTCGATGAAAGCCTCTGAGGACGTTTTCTTTATCTTTGAAGAAAAACTCGACGCAGCCACAAAGCGCGCAGTGACAAAATATGCGGAAGCGGTAGAAGTGTTCGATGCTCCGAAAAAGGCTCAAGATAACGCTATTTTCAAACTTCGCTTCGCGCTGGAGAAGGGGGACAAAAAGACGCTTTGGGTAGGCCTTATGCATGAATACGCGGGTGGCAAAGCGCCGGAGGCGGTACATGGATTTCTCTTTTGGGCGGCAAAACAGATGGTTATGAATCCGCGCGGCGATAGTGCACGCGCGCGAAAGTTACTTGCGCGGCTTGCTGAACTCCCGCATGAGTCGCGTCGCAAAGGTTTCGACCTCGAATATTCACTTGAGCAATTTGTGCTTTCGGAGGTGTGATACTATTTTCAGTATGACAAGAGTTCGCGCATTGATCGCGACATCCAGCATCGGAGTATTGTTCTTTGCGGCACCTTTCATGGCAAGTGCCGATGTTTCGAATGTGGGAGCTGGCGCTGACGCAATGTGTAACGCGACGTGTGCCCAGCTTGCCCAGCTCGCCGCACAACAACACAATCCGCAACTAAACTGCACACCAGCGGGAGCGACCGTAGTGCCTTGTGGCGCGACACCTCCGGGCGGCAGTGTACAAGGTCAATGCATGCTCGGCTTAGGTTGTAAATCGAATTCTGCGAGCGGTCTCAGTGGAGGCAATGCGCAAACAGGCGGCTTGAGTCAACTCATGGGTCAAATCGGTCAGCTCATCGGTCAACTTGCGAAAGGCGGTGGCGGCGGGGGTGGAAGCGGCTCGGGTTCGGGCACTGGCTCGACAGGTACCACCTGCACTTCGTATACGCCGACTTCCGATCCTACACAGGTTGGGATCAATCCTTGTGTGTACTACGTGCCCTCATCGTCGAGTCTTCTCAACACCACCGGTGTCAACTCTTCATCGAATACAAGCGCGCAAGATCTTTTGAATGCCTTGAACGGATCAAGCAGTAGTTCTAGTTCGTCCAACGTCAGCGCCTCGCTCTCGGCGTCTCCGACATCCGGTTCAGCACCGCTTTCAGTCGTGTTTACAACCAACTCCGTCAGCAGCTCCCACTCATACACCGTAGACCCGGGAGATGGTAGCGGCGCGCAAGCACTTTCTTCGAACGGCTGCTCTAGCAGCACCGCTTCAACTTGCGTATACGGTATTCAATACACCTACTCGACTGCAGGCACCTATACTGCAGCGCTTTCCGATGAACTCGGCGATTCTCTGGGCAGCGTGACTGTTTCTGTTACCAACCCAGGCGGATCATCCAGTTCCGGTGCCACAAGTCTTTCGGATGTTTTCAATAGTGTCGGCGGTTTGTTTGCAAGCAGCTCATCTCAGACGCAAAGCGGACAAAGCTCCCCGAATTTTCCCGGTGTCTTGGGTAATATCTTGCTTAGTCAAAACGGCGCGACCATTTTTGCGCAAACGGTTAACTCGGCAAACAACAGCGAGACCTCAGGCTTTTATGGATCGGACACAATCAACAATCAGTCACAAGGTGTCGTCGGTCAAATGTGTCAAGGTCGCCCGTGGGCGAGCAACTTCCTCGCCAATATAATTCCGCCGACATTCTTCGACGGTCTTTGTGAGTGGGGAGGCTATCAGGTCGGACAAACACAACAGCAACAAACACAGCCGCAGGTCACGCTGACGCAGCACGCCAACACGAAGCCGACGACTCAAAAACAAGCTACAACTACGGCCGCAACATCCACCCCAAGCGTTCCGCCGCAAGCGGTGATTTGGGCGGTTCCGGCTTCGGTGCCACTCGGCACACGCACCTCCGTCTTCTGGAACACGCAGGGTGTTACTCAATGCACGGAGAGTTCGCCGGACGGCAGCTTCAGTGGCACTTCTCTCTCGGGCGCAGCGGCCACCGTCCCAATCACCTCAGCGACTACCTATACGATCTCGTGTCTCGACTCCGCCGGTAATCCGATCACGGATTACGTCACTGTTTCGATTTCGAATTAAGCACTAAAAAGAATGATGCCCGCGCTCACGGAGACGTTGAGCGACTCCTTCTTGCCGTTCATAGGAATCTCGACTATTTCGTCGCAGTGCGCGCGCAAGGCGGGGGACATGCCTCGTACTTCGTTGCCAAAAATATACAAAACCGGCTTGTTTTTCGGCTTGAAGGTACGGTAGTCGATCGATCGGGTGTCTTGTTCGACGCCGACAATGTGCCATCCTTGTTCGCGTAGCTTCTGGATTACCTGGTACGGATTCTTTTCATATTCCCAGGGAACAAACTTTTCCGCGCCGAGCGCAACCTTCGAGAGATCTTTGCGCGCAACGCCATGCTGATCGATCGGGGTGGGCGAGTAGCCGCTCAAGAACACCTTCGATACGCCCGCGCCGTCCGAGGTCCTAAAGATTGAGCCGACATTGTGGACGCTTCGGATGTTGTGAAGCAGTACTGCTTTTTGCATGCCGGCACAGTACCATACGGTGTATACTTCACGCATGTTCACCCTTTCGCTGTTTCCCGGACTCTTGTACCTTGCGCCGCTTGCGACAACCCTGGTGCGGGTTGCGGCCGGCTGCACGCTCCTCTATATGGCCTATCGATATATGGTCGAGCGAGACGACCTGGAGCGAGCGAAATTCTGGCCCGTGGGGCATATTCCCGAATGGCTGACGATCCTAGGTTCGGCAATACTTTTCATCTCCGGTCTCATGCTCGTGATTGGTCTCTACACACAAGGTGTCGCTATCGTTGGCATGCTTATCGCCCTCAAACACGTGATCTTTGCGCGACGATATCCCAAATACATGGCTATTTCCGGCACAGCTGCAGCGCTCCTCTTCGTCATTTGCTTCTCGCTCCTGCTTTCGGGTGCAGGCGCATGGGGAGTCGACCTCCCGCTCTAAGGTTTGAACTAGGATTGAGGGATTGGAAAAAAAGAGCAATTTAGTGCTATATTTTCCTGCAACCGCCCGTAGCTCAGTCGGTAGAGCAGCTCCCTTTTAAGGAGACGGTCGCAGGTTCGATTCCTGCCGGGCGGACATGATTGAAAAACAGGGCTTGTGCGCTGTTTTTCATTACATGGCCGGGCCGCAGCGATGTCGCATCAGCAGATGCGACCGCGAGTCGGGGTCGCGGAATTTTGTTCGCGACGGCGAGCAAAATATCCGTGACGAACATCGAGGATGGATAGTTCCGTATAGCTAAAATATAGACAAAAAGGAAGCCTCGTACCGTCAGGGCGGTACGAGGCAAGGATCATCAAAATGGCACTTCTTTACGCAAAGCTTGCTATACTAAACCTACTTTTACAGGATTTGTTTTTTCACCATGCAGAAATTAAACCCCAATCTATATACTCCAGTTGCGATCGTTGTGGCCGGTATCATCGTGGCGGGCGCGATTTTGGTTATCGGCCATCAGGGCGGCACCACGACAGCGACTACTGCGACTACACAGCAACCCTCGACCACGGCGAACATTAATTCGAACTCGGTCAAAAGTAACGGAGATCCGGTCGTCGGCAGCGCTAATGCTCCGCTCACGATCGTCTATTGGTTCGACTACCAGTGCCCGTTCTGCAAACAGAATGAACAAACGGTCATGCCGCAGCTTCTTAAGGATTACGTCGATACGGGCAAGGTAAAAATCATCTACAAGGACTTCTCGTTCCTCGGCACCGATTCGGACACGCTTGGCCATTACGGACGCGCCGTCTGGGCCGTTGCACCGGATAAGTTTGAGGCATGGCACGAAGCTGTCTACACCAATCAAGGGGAAGAAAACACCGGTTGGGCAACCCCTGCGGAGATCCAAAAGATAACCGCGAGCGTGCTTACTGCCGCCCAAACGGCACAAGTCGTTCAGCTTGCGACGACGAATGCGAAGCAGTATCAAAGCGTGATGGATGCTGACAAACAGGAAGGCATGCAAGATGGCGTACAAGGAACGCCTGCGTTCCTAATCGGCAACCAATGGATTGCTGGTGCTGAAAGTTACGCGCAAGTAAAGCAAACCATCGATCAGCAGCTTGCTGCCACCAGTAAATAAAAGAGGGAACAGAAAATCGCCCGCTACCAAGCGGGCGATTTCTTTTTAATAGGACGTGACTGCAACGACTTCTCCCTGCGAATCCAGCAAGCGAATCGTATCGTGGCTGTTGTTCCAAAGCTCTTTGGAGCCGTCGAGGTATACGCGCCAATTGTTCGAGGCGAAAGTATTGTCGTTTTGGTGGGTCGCCACGCAGCCGTTGTAGGAGAGTGTGTTTTGGATAAACGCCTGGCACTGTGTCGAGAGATTGCTCGGCAGGCTTTGGGGGAATGTGCAAAACGGGATAGAAGAAACAAAACTCGCACATGATTGCCCGTATTGCGCCGCCTGCGAGGCCGCATCGCTTGGCGAAGGGCACTGTGTTTGGATCGGCGGCGTGTACTGTTGCAGCTGCTCGAGATAGCCACTGCAGCTGTTTTCGCGGAAGGAGGTTCCGACCGGTGAGCGGCCGGTCGTAACGATGGCAACACCGCCTGGCGCGAGCTGGAGCGCCGTTTGGGAGTTAAGTTCTCCCAAGCGGAAAAAGCTTGCAGCTAGGGGGATATAAGCACGAGCGCTCGTTAGCGCGCTTTGTAAAGACCATCCGCTGATATCGATCGTGGATTGTCCGATGTTTTGCACAGCGAGATATTCTTGCTGGGGATCGGAAGCAGTTGCGCCTTCGGCGGAAATAGCGATGTCGTTCACATACGGGGAAGCGTTGCCGAATGTCTGAGATTGGGAGTTCTGCGAAGAGCCGTCCGAGGTGCCAGTGAGGTTTGAAATATCCGCACCCTGCGGTATCGGTATTGCCCAGGGCAGCTGCACTGCACCGCCGCCATAGAGATCGGAGGCGAGCGATCCTAGGGGGCTTGAGAACGAACCTGTTGCCGCCTTTATCTTTTCGATGCCGCCGCTTACAAACCAAATGAGTGCCAAGACGACGATCAGTGTCCAGAAGAGATACCACAGCACGGTGCGAACCATAGCTAAATTATACCTGCTTACTGGATAGTATTCGCGTTATTTCCTCACGCGCGACCTGGGCGTCACTCCAGGGGATTTTTTTTCCATTCGCGATGCAGATGCACGGATCGGTACCTTTGCCAGTTATGAGAACGGCATCGCCCGATTTCGCGAGCTCAATTGCTCTGCCGATTGCGGCACGTCGGTCCATGATGACGGTCGGACTGCGCTTCATCCCTTTTTCCATTTGCTGCACGATTTCGAGTGGGTCTTCGTCGTACGGGTCTTCGTCCGTAAGAATTATTTCTTCGCATTGTTCGTCCGCAATAGCTGCCATGACCGGGCGCTTCCATTTATCGCGACCGCCCCCTGTCGATCCAAGTACGCAAATTTTCCTTCGGGCCGCAAAAGCGTCATACAACGCCTTGAGCGAATCCGGCGTATGGGCGTAGTCGACGATGACGGTGAAATCTTGTCCGGCTTCGACCCGCTGCGCTCGGCCGGGGATCGAACCGAGCTTCGAAAGCGCTCTTGCGATAACGAAGGCAGGAACGCCGAAGGCACGGGTGACGGTCGCTGCGGCAAGCGCGTTTTTGAGAGAAAATTCGCCGGGCAAATCGATCGCTATCTTTTCATTCTCAAAGGTAAAGTATCCGCCGGTGTCGCTGAATTCGTAAGGCTGTTGCGCCGAAAGTGTATAGGGTAGAGACGCTTCCACTTGAAGCGTAAGGTAGCGCCCCGAAGCCGAGTCGTCCGCATTGGCGACGATAACTCGAGGGCGCTTTTTTGAGCGCTGGAGTTGCTTGCCGATCTCGAATTTTGCGTTCGAATAAGCCTCGAATGATCCATGTGATTCGATGTGTTCAGGGGCGAGGTTGGTAAAGACGAGTGCATTGAGATCGATCGCGCGATGACGATATTGCTTGGCCCCTTCGGAGGTCATTTCGAGGACGGCCGTCGTGCACCCCGCTCGTACCGCGTCGGCCAAAAAACTTTGAATGAAAAATCGACCCGGCATCGACATGCGAAGTAGGTTCGGTTCGGAATTGGTATCTAGCTTGAAGCGAATGGAATTGAGCAGGGCGGTTTTTTCGCCATTTTCTTCGAGAATGGTGTTAATCATTTCCGTCGTCGAGGACTTTCCTTTGGTTCCCGTCACCGCGATCACGCGCAGTTTGCGAGAAGGGAAGCCGTACAAAAAAGCGCCCACATAGGCGAGCGTTAGGTGGTACGCCTGCAAAACTTGCGGCGGAATTATTTGCTTGAGAGTGTTTTTCATGACCTGCCTATGGATTTAAGCGCTTCTCGCAAACGCTCGTTAGGATTTTTGATTTCCATGGGCACCTTACGAAGCGCATCACGGGCTTCTTGGAGCGAATAGCCGAGCGCCCGCATTGCCTCAAGAGTCTCTTCGTCGCCTGAGATCGCCGCGGAAGTCTCGCTCTGTGCAACGCCGACTTTGTCGCGCAGTTCGAGAATGATTTTTTCCGCCGTCTTTTTGCCTATGCCCGAGACATTTGTTAGGTAGCCGGAATTACCCGCTGCGATCGCGGATCGCAGTGTCTCGACTGAGGCGATATCAAGAATGGCCAGTGCGGACTTTGGACCGATACCGGAAACCATAAGCAAGAGACCGAAAAAATGCAGCTCTTCTTCCGTCGAAAAACCATATAAATCGAGCACATCTTCGCGTACGGCAAGGTGTGTCCAGAGCGCGGCTGTCTCATTGAGGCGTAGCCTGGCCAAAGACTCTTTGGTTGCTGCAATTTTGTACCCGACGCCCCCGCAGGAGAGGATTACTGATCCAATGGAGATCTTACGGACGGTACCTTCTAGATGACCGATCATAGCAACAGCTTACAGTAGTAAAACCAAAGGGGAACCCTTGATATTTTGCGGATAACGTGTACTATCCTCGCCACGTATGGCAAACACAAGTTCAGCCAAAAAAGCAGCCCGCGCGTCGCTTCGCCGACGCGTCTACAACGAGCGCCGCAAGCGCGCGATGAAGACGGGTGTTAAGGAGTTCCGCAAAATCGCTACGAGCAAGAGCGCGGACGCGACAGCCAAGCTCCCGGAGGTCTTTCAGGCGATCGACAAGGCCCTCAAGCGCGGCGTCATCAAGAAGAACACAGCCGCTCGCATGAAGTCGAAGCTCTCCAAGATGCTCGCGACCAAATAGTCGCTCCGTTTTTCTCTTCATCCCAACTCCACCATAATCGGAGGTATAATCGCTGTATGCGAATGTTACCTGTCGTTTCCGCGACCCTTGTTGCGACCCTTCTTTTACCTATTAGCGCCTTTGCTATGACAATCGTCGGTAGCGGGGCAGGTGGTTGTTTTGTTTGCGTTTCTCCTAGCTATACTGTTGCGCCGTACAACTACATCGGAGGCTCTTCATATAGCTACACGCCCTCGTACCAGTATTCGTACCCGTCATACCAATACTCATACCCATCCTATAGCTATACCTACCCGAGCTCCTACGGATATTCATCGTCCTATTACTACCCATCGAGTTATTACTCGTACTCCTATCCCTACACGTACTCCTCCTACGGTGGCTATGGATACAGCTCGTACGGATATGATAGTTCGTATGGTTACGACACCGGCTACTCGTATCCGGACTATTCTTACGGGAATGATTGCGGGTGTGGGTACTAGGGAATTGTTACCACTTTTGGTCACAGATAATTCTCATTCCGACGAATGAGAATTTCCGCGACCCCGCCTCGCTGGTTTCGTTTGCTAACGAAACATCGCTCCGGCCAGCACAAGTGTATGAACAAGCAAAGCAGTTTGCTTGTTCATCCTTGTGCTCCCGCCAGGAATCGAACCTGGATTACAAACTCCGCAAGCTTGCGTTCTATCCATTAAACTACGGGAGCGCACTAACCACGAAAATGTAGCACAATTCGCTGGCTTTTCCACATTTGGCTTTTTATAGTCCGTTTCTTTTGAAAAGGGGAAGTATCATGGAGCTATGTATTCATCGCCGCGCACGAACCGCGGAACTTCCATTATCGCGGCGCTTGTTTTCGCCGCCGTGCTCGGAGCGATCGCCCTCAGCCTCAATGCGTTTCAATTAAACTCGGTAACAAACTCATCATTGCCTGCCGCTGCCGCAACGGTTACTCAATCTGATGAAACTTGCCAAGACGGCCAGGATTTCAACTACACGGTAAGCGCTCAAACGTCGTCAGTCTCGCCGACCTATTCTGAATTCGATGCGTATTTTCCAGTCACCCAGAGCCAAAACGCCGTGAGTGCGCCGAAAATCGTACAGGTATGTCCGACAGATGCGCAGGCGCTGGAGCAGGCAAAACAGCAGCCGGGAGTCTATTTGTACCAAGGCCAGTATGTTGGATTGCCTGCCTCTCTTTCGCTTTCTCCAAATGTTTCTTCTCGTGCCGGAACGAGCTGCGTCAACGGAAAGCCTGAAACTGCAAATCTATCTTCGGGTTACAAATGTACTTACATCAAACAAGCCAATAACACCTATACATTACAAAATTGGAAATGCCGCGTCACGTTTACCAATCCTACTCCGGGAGCCCCTCAGGCAGACGCTTGTTGGATAAAGGACGTACCGGTACAGGGGTCGGTTACGGCGTCGACGCCGGACGCAAGTCAAACTCCGTCTTCGGGGGCGACTCCAAATTCATCGAGTGCAGGCAACTCTACGATTACCGCAAACCAAACCCTTCCGCCCGCCTGTCAGGCTGACGCAAATTCGGCTGCGTGTCAGGCAGCGCTTGCGACCGCCGGTACCCAAAGCGGATACCAAGGACCTTGTCCGAATGGTCAGACAATTAATGCAAGTACAGGCGCTTGTGAAGCATTTCAAGGACCTTGTCCGAACGGACAAGTTATGGACGCAACCACAGGCGCCTGCCAAACCCAGGCTGGCTTTCAGGGGCCTTGTCCCAATGGCCAAGTGATGAATAGTGCGGGCCAATGTGGTGCAACGCAACAACAAACGCAGACGGGAACGTGCACTGCCAACGGCCAAACGGGCACGTATATGAATGGTCAGTGTGTCGCGCAGGAGGGTGGCACTCAAACCGTAACAACCCAGACACCGAGTTCAGTAACTACGCAACCGCCAAAAACAAACGGCAGCACTGGCAGCAGCCTTGGAGCGCTTACGTCGTTGCTTGGAGGCCTCACTCGAGGGCTATCTTCTCCATGTGCGCAAACCGGGATCCAAAATCCGTACACTGGCGGCAACGGAACGTCGTTGGTACCGGTGCAGGTTTACAATCCGACCACCGGTACGTATTCGACTACCTATGTCCAGCAGAACAGCACGGCTAACGCCTACGGCACTTCGCAGCCGTGTGCACAGCAACAACAGACTCCGTATGGCGTCGGTTCCAATGGTGCTGCGTGCGCAGCACCGCCTGCGGCTCCGACCTGCGCTTCAGGTTCGACAGCGCAGCCTGTTTCGGCAAGCGGCAATGGCTGTGTAACCGGTTATCAATGTGTACCCACAAATTCCACAATCGCTCAGACGCCGACACCGCAGCTTTCGTGTTCGCCGCAAATAGCCGATGTGGGACAACCGGTCGCAATATCGTACTCGTGCACGAACGCGACGGCATCTACCGGTTCGGGATTCTCGACCGATAATCAAATGTCTGGTTCCGCAACGGTCACCGTCCAAGCTCCGCCCTCCGGCACCAACTCTGCGAGCTACGGTCTCACCTGCACCAACAACGGCCAGAACGCGAGCGCGCAATGTCACATCCAGATCAACCAGCCAGCAATTGATCTAGTCGCGAATCCGCAATCGGTACCGTCGGGACAAACCGCAACGATCGGCTGGGTCACCGCCGGTATGAAATCCTGCGTCATATCGAGTCCGCAAGACACGAGCTTCACGCAACAAAACGCGAGCAATACCAACGTCAACGGCGCGGCGCAGAGTGATGCGCTCAGTAGCAGCACGGAATTTGATCTGACCTGCACAACGCTCGGCGGTCAAACGAAGACTGCGTCTACCGTCGTTACGATTGGCGCGACTTCGACCGCCGCGAGTGTAAACGTCAGCTCAACTATCGACGGTCAAAGTGTCAATCATGGCGGCACGGCGACGATCACCTGGAGTGTCTCGAATCCTCCGAGCAACTCGGCTGTCGCCCTTTGGCTCATCGACCTACGCAGTGAGCAGGCGACAGCACTCATCGCTAGCAATCAGTCAATGAGCGGCACCTACCAATGGCAATTGCCGGCGGCAGGAAGCTCGTGCGACCAAAATTCTCTCGCGCCATGTGCGGCAGATATCGTTGCCGGAAATTCTTACGGCATTGAAGCTTCCGTCTACACGCCGCCGAATGCGTATTTTGGATCATCCGTTCCATCCGGTTCTGTCGGACCGAACTACTTGGATTACGGCTACACCGCGAACCCGTTTACGGTCGGCCAATAAATTCCCGGTGCTACAATAGAAGCGATGCCGCCGCAACGACACGTCTTGCGCTGGAGCGCGTACGAGCACGAATTCAACGAGCGAGGAGCCGATTGGTTTTGGGCGCTCGGCATTATTGCTGTGTGCGGCGCAGCACTCAGCGTACTCTTTCAAGACACGCTCTTTGGAATTTTGATTCTTATCGCGGCATTCGCATTCGGCTTGCTTGCCAATACGCCGCCCGAGCTCGCGACTTTCGAAATTTCCGATAGGGGAATTCGCATCAATGGTATTTTGCATCGGTACGATGAGATTATTTCGTTTTGGGTGGAAGACGAACATCACAAGGGGCGTCCGCTCTTGCTCGTCGACACCACAAAATTCATGTCGCCGAATTTCATTATCCCGATCGAAGGCATCGATTCACACCTCGTTCGTCGTTTTCTCAAACAACATGCCAAAGAGTTGCCGATGAAGGAGCCGCTTTCGCACAAGATCGTGGAGTTTTTCGGACTCTAGGTTCGTGGTACAACTGGATGCGCAAGCACATAGGGAGGGGTGGCAGAGCGGTCTATTGCACCTGTCTTGAAAACAGGAGTGTCGCAAGGCACCATGAGTTCGAATCTCATCCCCTCCGCCAATAGTTTTTATCGGAGACGCTGAATCAACGGATTTTTCTTGAAAAGCAGTGCTGGTAACTGCATTCATCCGCATCTATAAAGCTAGTCTTTGCTATAGGTCAGAAAAGTTTGGTATTGGGATAGGAGAGCGATACGTTGGTCCCGCTGCTGTTGCTTATCACAACTAGCTCGGCACTGAGCTGTTTTGCAAGGGACGCGACGATACTTGTCCCGAGCCCTTGATTGTCGGGGTTCTTAATGTACCCGACGCCATTATCTTCTATGGTCAATTTCCACCCTGCACCCTTAGTTTGAAAACTCACGAGGATTTTTCCTTCTCCGCGCGGGAAGGCGTACTTAAGGGCGTTTATGACAAGCTCCGTGGTCGCAAGTCCAAAACTAATTGCCTGCTCCGAACTCACGCGACCTGCCTGCGCCGCCACTTCGAGAACTATAGGTTTGCGACCCCCGATCATGGATTTGGCGAGACTTTCACACAGTCCGGTCAAATACGGTCCGACCTCAACCTTGTCAGCCAACAACCCCACCGGATCAAGATGCCGCTGGACCGTAGCAATCGAGAGGATCCGCTCATGTGCATCCGTCAAATGCAGGCGTGCCTCCTCCGAACCGACCGAGTCTGCCTTTAGAAGAAGGATGCTGGCAATTAACTGTAAGCTGTTTGCAATACGATGCCGCATCTCTTGTAAGAGAAGATTTTTTTGTTCGATTAACTTTTCTAACTCCTTTTCAATGTTTCGTTGGTCTGTAATATCATCGATCGAGAGAAGCATTTTCTTTCTTCCGTTTTCGTACCGAATTTCGCAAGCATTCACCAGCATCGTGCGCTTGCCGAGGGTTACAAAATCGTGGACGACCTCATAGTCTTCAACAATCGTATGTTCTGGAATTACTTGTTCAAGTAATTTCCGAAGTGCAGGTACATTCCACTCGCCATTTCCAAGTTCGTAGAACATTTTGTCGTATGTAGCCTCATGCGATACGCCAAATTTTTTATAAAAAGAGCGACTTGCGGCAATAATTCGCAATTCTTCGTCGAGTACTATAAGCGGCTCGCGAATGGTGTCTATGATCGCCCGTGTGAGTATGTGACCATCCTTTGGGTCGCCTAAGGGGTCTCGAACCCCTTCGCGCTTGTCCATCACTCACTCAATAGTATACCTATTCTGCATGAGAGCTAGGTGAAGACTTAATGATGAGCCTCCCCACTATATATTCATCTGCGAACGTGTACACTGCGCTCCTATGAAAGAAATTCGCACGCATCGAAAAGATGAACGTCACGCTATGTGGAAACCTGCCCGTCTCGAAGGAAAGGTGAGAAACAAAGGAATAAATCCCATTAAGAAGTCCAAGAAAATGTCGCTTAAAACGGCAAGATAAAATTACCACCACTGTCTATCGAAGAGGGAAACGGATCTGCGATGATAGCTCCTTGGCGAACCAGGTGCCATCAACCGCGCACCTGATTTTGTGAGCGTGTGGTTCCCGACAAGGAAAAATTCTTCGCTTGCTTGTGTGTTTTTACTTTCTTTGCGGGTCAAAAAGAGATATTCCATACCGTAGAGCCTATCGTAGCAAGCGTGTGGTGAAGGCATGGTGAGTGTTGCGAGGCGCTGGCCTCACGCTTGCTTCATGGGTGATACGGTACGTTGAATACGTCGAACGTATTCTAAATCCAAAGCGGCACATTTGTTGTTGTCGCGTACGTGTACAATCCGGAAATAGTCAGCCGAGAGTCTCGGCTCGCTCATCTCTCCTTTGCACTAACAATCATCGGAAGGCTGGCGCGTCTTGCCTTTATTCCTTTTACCAGTGGGCTATCCGCCCGCGTTATCCTTGCGTATTTCCTAGTACGCTCCACGTTACCAAAACAAGTACCATCCGCATGAAAAAAACAATTTTAAGACGCATTACTAAATCCTTGTCGATGCTCGCGGCCTCAGCGCTCGTGCTCGGCACGTTCGGGGCAGTTGCTCCGCTCGCGTTCGCCGCAACTGCCCCGACGACCGGCACGCCGACGAACATTACAACCAGTGACGCAACCCTCAACGGAACAAACGGCGATACGGCCGCTACTGCTTCCTCATTCTGGGTCTCAACGAGCACCTTCTCAACAGCAACTCCGACGTTGCCGGCAGGTGTCTACTCGACCGCGGATCTCGGGCCTCAAGCGGTAGGTGCCGCATACGCTGCCGCTCTTTCCTCGACAGTAGGACTTCCCACGGTGACAGCTGACACGACCTACTACTACGCTGCCTGGACTGATGTTGGCGGCACCTGGTCGCCTGGCTCGATAGTGCAATTCACCACTGTTTCTTCGCCGACGATCACGAGTGCCAATCCGGCTTCAGGGTCTACGGCGGGAGGCACCGCCATCACGATCACGGGCACCGAATTCAATAGCGGTGCGAGCGTGATGATCGGCGGAGCGGCAGCGACGAATGTCGTTGTTGCGAGCTCCACGTCGATTACGGCAACGACGCCAGCCGGTACAGCTGGTTCGCAAAACGTTGTCGTCACCAACACCGATGGGGGAACCACTACCTCGACGGGTGCATTCACGTACATGACACCGGTAAACTCCTCAGTGACGACCACTCCGGCAAGTTCAGTGACCTCCACAGACGCAACTCTTAATGGGCTTATGGGAGCCTCTGCAGCGACCGGCCACTCATTTTGGGTTTCCACCAGCACATTCAGCACGGCTAGTGCGACAATTCCGGCCGGTGTCTACTCCACTGCCGATTTGGGTCCGATTGCGGCAGCAACCGCATTCTCAGCTGCGCTTAGCTCAGCGACGGGACTTCCTACAGTCACGGCAAGCACAACCTACTACTTCGCTGCCTGGGCTAATGTCGGTGGCATGTGGTCTCCGGGTGCAGTTCTAAGCTTCACGACCGCTAGCAGTGGCACAGCGCTCGCTCCGACTGTCTCTTCTATTGCTCCGACATCAGGAACAACAGCTGGCGGCACCTCGGTAACGATTACGGGCACCGGATTCACTGGTGCAACAGCAGTACACTTCGGTTCTTCCCTTGCCACAATTACGGGAACGACAAGCAGTACTTCGATAACAGCGACCTCTCCCGCAACAACGACCGCGGGTATCGTTGATGTGACGGTCACGACGCCGGCAGGCAGTAGTGCCACTAGCTCGGCCGACCACTACACCTACCAGATTGGCGGAACAGTAACTGGCGGCACCCAACCAGGTGGCACCCTCGCGGTGACGTCGATTACGCCGGTACAAACGAGCGGAACTGCTGACGGCACCTATGCGAATGGTTGGAGCTACATCTTCAACATCACGGTACCGACAAGCGAACCGAATCTCTCAATGGAGTTCTCGAACTGGCTTGACTCGGCATCCGACACAATTCCGGTTGCAGGCAATATGCAGATTTCTTCTGCGCAGGCCTCCAACACGGCTCCGGTCACCATTAGCGCTGCGAACACGTTTTCGTCACCGCTCCACATGATCGGTAACCTCTCCACCTCAACACCGGGACTGCACGTGCAGGTTTTGGTACAGGTGAAGATTCCTCTGAACACGGTGAATGGTTCGTACACGACAAATTACGGCGTTCAGACACTTCAGTAATATCGCTCATAGTAACTGTATGACTCACATCATTAGGAACTTACTGGTGAGCGCCACGATCGTCGTGGCGCTCACCGCGGGCTGCACAACGATCGCATCCGCTTCTGTTGTAACCGGCACCCTTACTTCAACTGGTGGTTCGACAAGCGGTGGTTCCATCGTCACCGGAACGATCACTGGTGGTACCGGGACGGGTTCTACCGCAACGGGCACGATAACCGGCACAACTAATCCTAGCGGCTCACTCTCCGGTACCGTAACTGGCGGATCCTCAGCGGGAGGTGGCGGAGGAGGTGGAAGTAGTGGCGGCGGGGGGAACGGCCCGATCGTCGGTTCCGGAGGCACCGTTGGAACGCCGGCAGGACAGGTACTCGGCGCGTCCACTGGACCACTCGGACTAGGCTCTTCGGCTTCTGGCTCAGCTGTTCCGGGGAGTCCCGATACGGGTGCAGGTGGGACCGCTCCATTGAATGACCTTGCGCTTGCTCTTTCTGGATTGGTTGCGCTCTCTAGCATTACGGCGCTCGTTCTCAAGAGAAAGAGCCCGGCAGTTCGATTCATCTAACACACTTAACTCGTGCGAGCGTAGTACGAGTTCGATGAAAAATTACACAAATTCAAAAAATAAACTATGGCACTCACTACCGTTGAAGAGAAAGAGATCGCAGATAAGAAGGCTGCGGAAGATCGCGAAAAGATGGAAGCGGACAATAAAAAGAAAAACGAAGAGAAGCCGACACCATCGAAGTAGCCAAAAGCCCCCTACCCAGGGGGCTTTTGATAGGTGAGGCCATCGGAGGATTACAACCATGCCGCTCGTGCCATACTGTATTTTATGGATCCTTGGAAGACGTTCGCGCATTACTTCGTCCCGAACAAACGCAATAGATACAAGCCACTCTTTTTGCGTATCGAAACGGCGAGCGTCGTCGCGTTCACGATCGTCGCGCTGTTTGTTCTCTCTGTAGTGATGCAGCGCATCCTCGTCGTCAACCGTTCGCCTCAAGTCGCCGCTGTCGTTGTATCGACGCTGATTGATCTTGCCAACTCTGACCGCATACAAAATGATCTGCCGCCCCTTACCGCAAGCCCCGAGCTACAAGCGGCGGCGCAGATGAAAGCAAACGATATGGTTGCCAAGGGATATTTCGCGCATGAGTCTCCCGATGGGTACGATCCATGGTATTGGTTCACGCAGGCGGGATACAATTTTGTATACGCGGGTGAGAATCTTGCCGTCTATTTTTCTGATTCTACCGCCGTGAATACCGCATGGATGAATTCGCCGGAGCATCGCGCGAACATCCTAAATATTCATTTCACTCAGATCGGTATTGCTACCGCCGAGGGTATGTACAAAGGGCAGCAAACGACGTTTGTCGTGCAAGAATTTGGAACCCCGACCACTGCTGCGAACACTGCAACAGAAGCCCCGGTAGTGGCACAGGGGAGTGCAACCGTGTCTGCTACGACTACGCAATCGGCTAGCAGTGCTACCTTACGATCCCCAAAAGTCGACGGGGCAACAATCCACAAGCAGAATCTGAAGGTGATCACTCAAGACGCAAATTTCATTGCGGTTGAAAATCTGAATAGCAATGTGGCAAGCACGGTAGTGGCAAATGTTGCCTTGGCAGATATGACGCCGGCCCCCAACACAATCTCATTGTTCTTTCTTAGCTTGATAACTTCACCCGAAAACGATCTCACTATCGCCTATGTGATCATCGCAGCGATCATCATTCTTGCGCTCCTCCTTGAGGTTGGTATTGAACTCAAGCGTCAGCACCCGCACAGGATAGTTCTTGGACTTTCACTCGTCGGCCTCATGCTTGCGCTACTTTTTGTTGGCCATGCCTTCGTTTTTGGGCACTTGGCAATCGCATAGGAGAAGGCTGTAAGTAGTTTCGCCGCCTAAGCAAGAAAGAAAGGGTAGTTTGACTTTTGCCTGTAATTAGGTAAGTTACTTACATAGTAAGCGTCTTACCTTCTATGACCACCCGAAAAGAACTTATCGATCAGCTCATCCAAGAGCTCCGGCCCGTTAAGCGTTTTTTGAGTCCGGTTGCTTCACATAAAGGGGATATTACCCCTTCGCAGTGGGCGGTGCTTGGCCTTTTACGGCAGGGACCCCTCACGGTCAAAGAAGTAGCCGCGACACTCGGCATTAGTTCGAGCGCCGCTACGCAGCTTGTTGACGCCCTAGTCAAAGCCGGCCATATCGACCGCGCGGAAAGTGCAGAGGATCGACGGGCCGTCACGCTTACCATGAGCAAAAAGACAGCCGTTCATGTCGCAAAAATGAGAGAGGAACACGTGTCCCGCCTCTCCGTCATGTTTGAAATCTTGAGCGACACAGAATTAAAAACCTACGTTGCCCTTACGAAGAAAATCGCTGAAGCGGTAACGAATAAAACTTCTACTCTATGATAGACACCACCACCAGCACCGGATTGCGCAAATGGATGCCGCTTGTCGTCCTCGCGTTTGCGCTCCTCATCATTATTCTCGACACCACGATCTTGAACGTGTCTTTGCGCACGATCATCATCGATTTGCATACCAACATCCAAGGCATTCAATGGGTTATCACCGCCTACTCGCTCATGCTTGCCGCATTCACGATTACCGGCGGTAGACTCGGCGACCTCTTCGGACGCAAGCGAATGTTTATTCTCGGGGCGTCCATATTCGCGCTGGGATCTTTTATTACCTCGATCAGCACGTCGGTGGGCATGATGATTCTCGGCGAAGCCATCATTGAAGGTATTGGCGCGGCTCTTATGATACCCGCCACCACATCGCTTCTCGTTTCCAATTACCAGGGTCGCGATCGCCAAATTGGCTTTGGCGTTTGGGGCGGTATAGCGGGCGCAGGTGCCGCGCTCGGCCCTGTCGTGGGCGGCTTTCTCACCACGTACTATTCGTGGCGCTGGGCGTTTCGTATCAACCTCGTTGTTGCGGCACTGCTCGTGCTCGGCTCGTTCGTCATCAAAGAAGCGCGAGATACGAAAGAGAAACCGCAGCTCGATTATCTCGGCGTCGTGCTCTCCTCGCTCGCAATGTTCCTCATAGTGTTCGGTGTTATCGAGTCTTCCAGTTACGGCTGGCTCGCAGCAAAGCAGGTGTTCACGATCGGATCGGTATCGTTCGGCTTTCTCGGCAGCGTCTCTATCGTCGTTCCGAGCATCGCGCTGGGTTTACTTTTGCTCGGAACGTTCGCACTTTGGCAGGGTCGTCGTGAAAAGAGCGGCAAGACGCCGCTCGTATCGCTCGCACTCTTTAAAAACTCCGTGTTTATTCGAAGCGCTATGATCGTCGCCATCCTCTCGCTGGGGCAGGCCGGTGTCAGCTTTGCGCTCCCTGTTTTCTTCCAGAGCGTGCTCGGGCTTTCTGCCGTACAAACGGGCGTTGCGATGCTCCCGATGTCGCTCACACTGCTCGCGGTTTCGTTTTTCACGGCATACCTTTCGAAGTTCGTGACTCCGAAGCGGATTATCCAAGTGGCACTCATGGTAGACGCGGTGGCCTTTTGGGCCCTTAGTTTTGGCGTCGGGACTGGGAGTGGCGCGTGGGCGCTCGTGCCGGGATTACTACTCTTTGGTCTTGGAATGGGTCTGCTTATGTCGCAAGCAAGCAACATGACGCTCTCGGCCGTCTCCGTGAAGCAATCTGGAGAAGCCTCGGGTGTGAACAGCACCCTGCGCCAACTCGGCGCATCACTCGGCTCCGCGATCATGGGGGCGGTGCTACTCACCACGCTGAGTTCCAATCTTGCAACTGGTGTGCAGACCTCTTCGGTCATTCCTGCTAATGAAAAACCTGGCATCATCCAAACCGTGCAAAGCGAGACGTCGAGCATTGAATTCGGAAGCGGATCCGGAGCGGCGACTATCGGCATCCCGCCCTCGCTTGGAAACGAAATTGCTTCGATTTCCAAAACCGCAACGACAAACGCCAGCCGCGATACGCTTCTCGTTGGCATCATCTTTGCTGTGCTTGCATTCATTCTTTCGCTGCGGCTCCCGAATCGAAAATCGGTAGTACCGGAACCTGCGATCGCGACAGCGGGACACTAAAGTCCTCTAAAAGGGGCTAAAAATAGCACGCACTGTGCGTGCTATTCTTTTTTCATGAGCCCGCTCATTCTCTCGCGAATACAATTCGGCGATACGGCCGCATTCCATATTCTCTGGCCGGTTATGTCGATCGGCATCGCGCTCTATATGGTTGTCATGGAGTCCATGTGGCTCTATACCAAAGAAGAATCGTACTACCGTCAGTTGCGTTTTTGGACAAAAATCTTTGTGCTCACGTTCGCCATTGGCACCGCGAGCGGCCTGCCACTTTCGCTCGAATTCGGAACCAATTGGTCGCAGTTCGCGCAGGCGGCCGGTGATTTTATGGGTAATATTCTTGGGTTTGAAACTACGATCGCTTTCGCGCTTGAATCGGCATTTCTCGCGATACTTATATTCGGCTGGAAGCGGGTTCATCCGCTCATGCACCTTTTTTCGACCTTTATGGTCTTTATCGGTGCCTCGATCTCAGCCTTTTGGATCATGGTCGCCAACTCCTGGATGCAGGTGCCCGAGGGAATAACCGTTCAAAACGGACTCATCGTCGTTACGAACTACTCGCAGGCTATTTTTAATCCCGACTCCGTTGTTTCGTTTATGCACATGATGGGCGCGTGCGTCGAATCCTCGCTCTTCCTTATCGGCGGCATCGCGGCATGGCAACTACTAACAACTGAAGCGGGTCCGGTTCGAGATTTCTTTCGACAAACACTCGTGTATTGTCTTGCGATCGCGCTCTTTGTCGCGCCGCTGCAGGTAGTGATTGGTGACATGAGCGGACTCGTCGTCGCTCAGTATCAGCCGGAGAAGTTGGCGGCGCTTGAATTACAGTGGGACACGAACGCTCCGGGTGAGGGAGCGGCATGGGATGTGGTCGCATGGCCGAATTCGACCAACAATGGTAACGCATTCGCCGTTTCGATCCCCAATGGATTGAGTCTCCTCACGACGCATTCGATGGAGGGGACGGTGCAAGGATTGAACGATTTTCAGGCAAGCGATCGACCAAGCGAAATGGAAGCCGTCATTACGTTTTATGGTTTTCGCTTGATGATGGTGATTGGTTTTTTGCTTGTCGCGCTCGCGCTCTGGAGCATCGTTTTGTGGTGGAAAGGGGGATTGTCGTCCGAGCGTATTGCACGTCATCGTGCTTGGCTTAGATGCTGGGTCGCGTCGATTCCGCTTGGTTTTATCGCGACGGAAGCTGGTTGGATGGTGCGCGAGATCGGTAGGCAACCCTGGACCGTATATCACTTGATGCGTACCGCAGACAGCGTCTCAATCGGACTCACCAGTTACGAGGTAGGCACGACGACGCTCGTTGTTACCGCCGCTTACCTGGTATTTGCTGGCGTATTCATCTATCTAAGTTATCGAATCGTTCGATCCGGTCCGGATCTCGTATCGCCGCTGCCATGACCCCGACGCTACTCGCCCAAATTTGGTTCGCGATCATCTGCCTCGAAGCGGCCTTGTACGTGGTACTGGATGGCGGCAATCTAGGAATCGGCATGCTTTCGCTCGTGCCGCAGCCCGAACACGAGCGAGAAACGATCATGCGAGCGTTCGGGCCGATGTGGGATGCCAACGAGACATGGCTGCTTATCGCGGCCGCGACGACCTACGGCGCATTTCCTATGGTGTACAGCATCGCGCTCAATGCGCTCTATATTCCTGCATTCGTTTTCGGCGTCGGATTGGTACTGCGTGTTGCTTCGTACGAGTTTTATTGCAGCAGCGGACAGCGGCTTTGGCGATTTCTCTTTGGGGTGGCGAGCCTCCTCGCTGTCGTGGGGCAGGGGTTTCTTCTGGGTGGTTTCATCAGCGGTATCTCGATTGCGAACGGTCACTTTGCGGGTGGACCTTTAGACTGGGCGACGCCGGTTACCGCACTCTTTACGCTAGGCATCGTATTTGGCTACCTCGTGCTCGGTTATACGCGCCTTATCAACTTCGCGTCATACGAACTTTCGCCGAACGCGCTGCTCCAACTCTCGAGTGCGACCGTCATCGCCGCGTGCGCACTTATCGCCGGCGCGCTCCTTCTTCCGCATGCCAATTATCTGTATTTCGACCGCTGGACGGTACTACCAAGCGCATACATTCTCTATGTCATAGCCGCATGTATTGCGATTGTTTGCGCGGCGTTTG
Source organism: Minisyncoccota bacterium (assembly GCA_031291875.1). Classification (GTDB taxonomy): domain Bacteria; phylum Patescibacteriota; class Minisyncoccia; order Phycocordibacterales; family UBA2100; genus UBA10103. The sequence goes on from JARLIE010000040.1 coordinate 79,919, forward strand.
CGTACAACGTACTCACGAAGACCCACGTGCGAGAGTTGTATTACCTCAGTATGGCGATTTTCGCGCTCGGGTTTGTCGGCATGATCGTCGGTGTCTATCCGTATATTTTGCCGCCGAACGTCACTATCTTCGAGGCGGCCTCATCACCGGCAACGCAAGTGTTCATGCTTTGGGGGATCGGTCCGATTTTGCCGATAGTTCTCGTCTACAACTATTACATTCGCCGAATTTTCCGGCAGGACGGACCCGAATATTGAAATCCCTCAGGAGGTACCTACTACTGCGCGATTTTTTGCAGCAAAGTATTGAGCGTTGCTTTCTCGTGCTCGGAAAGGTTTGAAAGTTGGAGTGCGTTTGAACTCTCGATGCGCGTGACAATCTCTTCTCGCAAAGCGAGGCCCTTTTCTGTCAGCATAATCGTTTTGACGCGACGATCCGTCGGATTTTCCGCGCGCTCAAGGTAGGAGGCTCCGACGAGCTTGTCGACGATACCGGTTACATTCGAAGGGTCGCAGCTTAAGATTGTCGAAATCGAGTGCATGGGAACCTGCACGTGATCTTCCAAGAAAAGCACCGTGTAGAGCTGCATGACGGAGAGGTCGTACTCTTCGGCGATACGAATAAGTTCTTTTTTGGCCTGCAGAGAAATCTTCAGGAGAAGCCAGCTTGTGCTTTCTTTGACGGCAGGGGAGTTCATACAAGCACTATACGACTTTGATTGACCTAGTCAATACATGGGAACTTCACTTGTTGAATAGTAAAATATTTGATATACTCAAGTATATGGCTACTCACACCAAACAAGGGCGTTCGCCCTGGATCGTCTTTTTACTCGTAACCGTGGCTCAGTTCATGGTTGTTTTGGACATTTCAATCACGAATGTTGCGTTGCCAGTCATCAAATCTCAGCTCAATTTTACCGATAGCTCGCTGCAATGGGTGATCACGGCTTATGCGCTTGCCTTCGGCGGATTCCTCCTTCTAGGTGGTCGCGCAGCCGACCTTTACGGACGACGAACCGTCCTCCTGACCGGTCTCATCGCGTTCAGCTCGACCTCGTTCCTGATCGGCATGTCCTCGTCGGCAGCTGAGTTGATAGTTTTGCGAGCAATTCAAGGTCTTGCAGCCGCGTTTATGTCTCCCTCCGCACTCTCAATCGTGCTTACGACCTTCGGCGAAGGACCGGATCGCAACCGCGCGCTCGCGTATTGGACTCTTGTCGCGACAGGGGGTGCAGCTGTCGGATTACTACTCGGCGGCTTTCTCACTGAATTCGTCAACTGGCGTTGGAACTTTTTTATCAACGTTCCGATCGGTATCGTCGATGCAATCTTAATCTTGCGTATGGTTCCGAAACACGAAAAAGAAGAGCGCAATAAAAGTCTCGATTTGCCGGGAGCAACACTCGTCACTTCTAGCTTGATCGCGTTCGTCTTCGGATTCAGCCAGGGTCCGGCATGGGGATGGCTTTCGTTCCCGGTGCTCGGCGTCCTGGGGCTCGCCGTCTTGCTGCTCGTGGGATTCATCTACAACGAGTCTCGAAGCTCGCACCCGCTCATGCCGCTTTCGATCTTTAAGATTCGAAACGTAAGCGGCGCCAATCTCATGATGGCTCCGATTTACGCGGGTATGTTGGGAACCTTCTTCCTAACGACGCTCTACTTGCAAAACGTGCTCGGCTACTCACCGGCGATCGCAGGCTTGAGTTACTTGCCGTTCCCGATCATCCTCGCAGTCATGTCCACCCGTATTCCGAAGCTCGTCGAGCGCTATGGCTTCAAGCGATTCCTCATTATCGGTCCGTTACTTGCTGCGGCAGGAATGCTCTTGATGGGGTTCCTTCCGGTCCATGGCGACTATTTCCTCAACCTGCTTCCAACCTTCATTCTCGTACCGCTTGGAATGGGAGTGACCTTCATGCCCGTCATCGCGGCAGCGACCTCTGGCGTGCCGGCACACGAAGCGGGGCTTGCCTCTGGTCTCATTACGACCTCTCAGCAAATGGGCGGCGCGCTCGGACTCTCGATTCTCTCTGGGGTTGCGACTTCGGTCGCGGCTGCGAGCACCGGTTTGGATCCGGCAACCGCGCTCGTACATGGATTCAATGCGGCATTCTTCACCGCTGCAGGATTTATGTTCTTCGCGATGCTGCTCGGTGCGCTGGTCATCAAACAACCAAAGGGCGCGCAAGGACGCGTTTCGGCTCAGCAAATCGCCGAAGCGATGGTGTAAGGGCTACCAGCTCGAAGCAGAGAACGCTCCTTTGAGTAGGGAATCAACACTGTACGTTCGCCACGATTTGCCTGCGATGAGTGAGAGATGCACAAAGATATAAATGATACCGGTTCCGATATCCGTGGAGCCGGGAGCGTAGGGTCCGCCGAAGCCTTCGGCTGTCGACCAAATGGCGAGTGCGAGCGCTATGCCGCCCCAGTTGGCGATTCGCGTGAAAATGCCGAAGATAAGGCCGATCGCGATCGCCGTTTCCGCAAACGCAACGACTAAAGCGAACGTGTGCGGTTGGATGTTGGCGACTGTGACCCACAGGTTGATCCAGGTTTGCACGAGCGCTGGTTGGCCTTGCGCGCCGTCGCTGATGTAACCGACAAAATTATCCTGGAACGCGGGTAACCATTTGAACATCGCGTCGATACCCCAGACACACCCAAATGCGATTCGCAGCAATGCGAAGCTTTTGTCCTGAGCACTGGCTTGCATGGCTCCAGTATAGCCCGAATGCTGGCTAGCTGCGGTGCTACACTGAAGAGACATGCGTCGCTCGACGATCGTTCTCTTGAGTATTTTTGTGCTCGCGCTTGCAGCAGCGACGTTCCTCTATGTCCGAAGTGCAACCATAGCCGTGCTCGATCCGGCTGGTCCCGTCGCCCTCGCCGAGAAAAACATCATCATTACGGCGACGTTTTTGTGTGCGCTGGTCGTTGTGCCGGTTTTCTTTTTGTTGTTTTTCTTTGCATGGAAGTATCGGGCCGACAGTCCGCAGGCACAGCAATCCCACAAGCCGGATTGGGACCATGACAGCATTCTCGCGGAAGTGATTTGGTGGCTTGTTCCGGCCGTAATTATCGCTATCCTCGGCGTCATCGCGTGGAATAGTTCGCACGCGCTCGACCCGTATCGACCGCTCGAATCCGACGTTGCCACAATACCGATCGACGTCGTCGCGCTCGACTGGAAATGGCTCTTTATCTATCCGCAACAGGGAATCGCGAGCGTAAATCTTGTCGAATTTCCCGCAGGAACGCCGGTGCATTTCTATCTGACGGCAGACGCACCGATGAACACGTTTTGGATACCGCAGCTTGCGGGGCAGGTTATGGTTATGCCCGGCATGACAACGCAGCTTAACCTGGCAGCGAGCAAAACGGGGGATTTCAACGGCTTCTCCGGAAACATCAGCGGAAAAGGATTTTCGGGCATGGCGTTTACCGCTCGTGCGGTAGATCAGCAAACGTTCAATACTTGGATCGCTTCAATAAAAGCTTCTTCGACACCGCTTACGCAAGAAGCCTACATAATGTTGGCGGCGCCAAGTGAATATAATCCGGTCGCGTATTACGACCTCGCGGAACCAAATCTCTTTGGTGCGATAGAATCCACCTATATGAATCCCGGATCGGCGATGCCGCAGGTGTCGCAAGGTATGACCGTGACACCATGAACTGGCAAACCTTGATCTTCGGGAATCTCTCGTGGTCGGTACTGCCCGAAAACGCGATCGCATGGTTCGGTGCGCTTACCGTTATCGCCGGTGTGCTCGCAGTGGTCGGCGTCGTTACGTATCTGGGCCGCTGGCAGTGGCTTTGGGACGAATGGTTCACATCGCTCGATCCGAAGAAAATCGGCGTTATGTACATCGTTGTCGCTCTCGTTATGCTGGTGCGCGGCGGCTCCGACGCGCTCCTCATGCGCGCGCAACAGGCAACCTCGGTCGGCGATTCGTACGGCATTTTGACCTCGACGCACTTTCAAGAAATTTTCTCGGCGCATGGCTCGATCATGATCTTTTTCCTCGCGATGGGGTTTATGTTCGGACTTATCAACTTGATTGTCCCGCTGCAGATCGGATCGCGGGACGTCGCGTTCCCGTTTTTGAATTCGCTTAGCTTTTGGCTCTTCTTTGCCGGCGCGGCCCTGATCAACTGCTCACTCATTTTTGGCGATTTTTCTACGGCAGGTTGGCTCGCGTACCCGCCGCTTTCTGAATTGCGATATTCGCCGACTAGCGGCGTCGATTATTGGATCTGGTCGCTACAGATTGGCGGCCTAGGATCGCTGCTTTCGGGCGTGAACTTTTTTGCGACCATCGTGAAAATGCGTACGAAGGGGATGAACTGGATGCGTTTGCCGATGTTCAGCTGGACCGTGCTCGGCTCCATGACCCTCGTTATTTTCGCGTTCCCGATTCTCACCGTCACGCTCGCGCTGCTCTACCTCGATCGCACCGCCGGCATGCACTTTTTCACAGCAGAGCTCGGCGGCAATATGATGATGTACGTAAACTTGATCTGGGCGTGGGGACATCCGGAGGTGTATATTCTGATTCTTCCGGCCTTTGGCGTCTTTTCGGAAGTGGTGCCGGTTTTTTCGGGGAAGAAACTCGCCGGGTATACCTCGATGGTATTCTCTGTGTGGGCGATCGTGGTGCTCTCATTTATCGTATGGCTGCACCACTTTTTCACGATGGGCGCGGGAGCGGACGTCAATGCGTTCTTCGGTATTATGACGGCCGTCATCGCCGTTCCCACCGGTGTCAAAATTTTCAACTGGCTTTTCACGATGTACCGCGGTCGCATTCGATTCGAGAGTCCGATGCTGTGGTTTATGGGATTCGTCGTGCTCTTTACGCTCGGCGGGGTCGCGGGTGTCGTGATGGCGGAGCCACCGGCCGACTATCAGCTGCACAACTCTCTCTTTCTCGTCGCGCACTTCCACACGATGATCGTCTCCGGCGTGCTGTTCGGGTACTTTGCAGGGCTCACGTTCTGGTTTCCAAAAATATTCGGATTCAAAATGAACGAAAAGTGGGGGATTCGTGCGTTTTGGTTCTGGCTGATCGGCTTTATTCTCGCGTTCGGGCCGCTCTACTTGCTTGGCTTTGAGGGTGCGACCAGACGGCTCGACCATTATTCTTCTTCGCTCGGATGGCAGCCCCTTTTTATCGTCGCCGGCATCGGTGCGATTTCTATAGCCATCGGTTTTTCATGCCAGGTGGCGCAGCTTGTCGCGACGTTTCGCGACTACAAGCGTAATCGCGTCGGCAACGATCCGTGGGACGGTCGCACGCTCGAGTGGTCGGTCGCTTCTCCAGCGCCCTCGTACAACTTCGCCGCCCTCCCGATTGTGCACTCGCGCGATGAGTTCTGGGAAGAAAAACACGGCGCGAGCACCCAGGAGCAAAAATTTGAGGATTTTTCTATGCCAAAAAATACCGGTGCCGCGGTTATTGTCAGTAGTTTTGTGTTCTTGCTGGGGTTTGGCGCCGTATGGCATATCTGGTGGCTCGTTATCGCCGCGCTGCTTGGTGCAACGATCGCGGTGCTCGTCCATGTTTTCAACGAAGACTCCGAATACGCAGTGAGCGGCGCGCAGCTTGCACACCGCGAAGCGGGACTGCAGTATCCGACCAGCCTATGACCGACGAATTCGACCGCAGCGGCATACTTTCCGTCGACGAAAAGTCCAAGGACTCGACGATCGTTTTCGGATTTTGGATGTACCTAATGACCGATCTCGTACTCTTCGCGAGCCTCTTTGTCGTTTTCGTCGTACTGCGTGGGCCCGAGTATGGCGGGGCATCGATCAAAAATACTTTCGATTTGCAGTATGTTTTTATCGAAACGATCGCGCTCTTGGTAAGCAGCTTCACGTGCGGACTCGCGCTTTTGTTCGCGCGCGAAGGGAATGTTCGGGGCACGGTATCATGGCTCTTAGCCACGTTCGTGCTTGGCGCCGCGTTCGTCGCGATGGAGGTTTCTGAATTTTCTCGTCTTCTTGCGCAAGGACTCGCACCCGCTCGCGACGGATTTCTCTCCGGTTATTTCACGCTCGTCGGAACGCACGGTGCGCACGTAACCGTCGGGCTCCTCTGGCTCCTCGCGATGGTCGTGGCGATTGCCGGCAGGGGACTCTCCCGCGGGAATATGCGCAAGCTCGCGCTCTTTGCGATGTTTTGGCACTTCCTCGATGTGATCTGGATTTTTATCTTTACCATTGTGTACCTGATGGGCGTGCTATGAAAAACTATTTCGAAGAAATCGGTGCTTGGCCTCGCTCACACAACATCGCCGGTTCGTACGCCGTCGGCTTCGCGCTCTCGCTCATGCTGACATTCGCGGCGTATGAGTTCGTCGTGCAAAACGCGCTGCCCCATGGGTGGCTCGTAGCAGTAGTCGTGGGTGCCGCAATTTTGCAGTTCATCGTGCAGGTATATTGTTTTCTCCACATAGGAACCGACTCGAGTACGCGCGAGCGACTTTTCGCGCTTTCGTTTGCAGGACTCTTGATGCTGATTCTCGTCTCCGGATCACTCTGGATCATGTTCGATCTCAATGGTCGTATGAGGCCGGATAGCACGCAGATGGTGCAATATATGAACGACCAAGGTGGTTTCTAACCTATGATCAAAGCCTACTATCGTCTCTCGAAGCCTGGCATCGTATACGGGAATTTGCTCACGACGATCGCCGCATTTTTGTACGCTTCGCGTTGGGGACTGGTTTCATGGGATGCGTGGATCGTGTTTCTTGCAACCGTCTTTGGACTCGGGCTTGTTATTGCCTCCGCCTGCGTGTTCAATAATTTTATCGATCGGGACATTGATCGAAAAATGAAACGCACGAAGAATCGCGCACTCGCAACCGGCGAGCTATCCAACGAGAACGCGCTTCTGTTTGCCACAATCATCGGTCTTATCGGCTTAACTCTCCTCATCGCCTTCGTGAACCTGCTGAGTGCGTTCATCGCGTTCGTCGGTTTCGCGGTCTATGTCTTCGCCTACACGCTTCTGAAACGCACCACGGCGTGGGCGACGGAAATTGGAAGTATCTCCGGAGCCGTTCCGATTCTTGTCGGTTACACGGCCGTGACGAATCGTTTCGATCTGGTCGCACTCATGCTCTTCGCGATCATGATTTTCTGGCAGATGCCGCATTTTTTTGCGATCGCACTCTTTCGTTTCGACGACTATGCTGCGGCGAATATTCCGACGCTGCCGCTCAAAAAAGGCGCACGTGTTACTAATATTCGCGCGCTCATCTATATCGTGCTCTTTGCAATTGGCGTGCTCGCGCTCACGGTACTTGGTTACGCCGGGTACTGGTATCTCGTGGTAGTGGAGATCGCGGCAGTCGTATGGTTTTGGCGAGGCACGCAAGGATTCGCTGCGGTGCATACTGAAGCCTGGGCCCGTAAATTTTTCTTCACCTCACTTGTCGTGCTTCTGGTTTTTGCAGCGATGCTTTCAATCGCGAATCTCGTATTCTAGGGCGGCAAAAAGAAAGCGGCGCGAACCGAAGGTTCGCGCCGCGTTGGTTTCAGGAAGCTTCAAGTAATCGCTCGATCGGAATGTTCGAGGAAAAGAAGTCCCGATGTTCGTTCAAGGTGCTGCGGTACAAGTCCCCGTAGGGCCGGTAGTCGTCCGGACAGAGGAACACGAGGTTGATTCTCTCGTCCGGACCGCGGAATTGCTCGAGCGTTTCCGAGAGTGCATGCTGGTGCAGAAAACGCAGGGCAACCGAGTAGGCGAGACCGGAAGTCGGGCCGCCCGGCGTCCATTCGACCTCCGGGAACATCGCATAGCTAGCCAGAAACGCTTGGTAGCGCGTCGCCGTCATTTGATGCTCGAAGGTATCCGGCGTGGCGAAGCGCACGTCGCGCATCACTCGAACTTTGTCGCGAGCTCCGGGGATCTCGTGACCGTTTTCGCACAACGCGAGCACGAGTTTGGTTTTCAGCTCATGCTCCTCGATATAGCGCTGCAGCCCGGTGATCGTGCCCAGCGTGCCGCCGGCGACGACGACGAGATCGATTCTTCCATTGTTCTCGTCGAAGAGCTGCGGGGCAAGATACTTCATCTGCGCGATGGGGTTTGCTTGCTCCGAATACTGGTCGACATTGCACCAGCCGGGTTGTTCTCCCTGTTCGCGTGCGTACTGCACGGTGCTGGAAGTGACCTGCCGGGTATTGATCGGGTCGCCGAGAGCCGTGATGACGCCGACCTTGCTGCTGGGCGTGTCGTTCTGCATCACGAGTTCGCAATACAGTCCGAGCGCTTTGCACAGCTGTGCGATGCCGAGGCCGGTATTGCCGCTCGTGGCGGCAACGATCTTGGTCGATTTGTGAATCTTCTCGGCCCGAATCAGGGCGCTGATCAGCTCGTACGCCACAGGAGCTTTCGAGTTGAAAGTATCCCCGTACAGGAATCCCGGCCGGATCGTCACGTTCGCTTTCGCAAAGAAAGCCGAAGCGCTCTCGATTTTTGACCCCAGGCGCACGAGGGTGCGCCGAGCCGGATTGAAGCGTTCGAGGGCAGGGTGGAAGGTAAGATCGTCCATGTTGGACCTCTCTTGGTTGCACACGATGTGACCGCGCTTGCGGTCCTGCGGGGATACTACTCTCCTGGGTCGGCTTTCGCAAAGCCTGTGCTACGATGCCCGAAATGAGATACAAGGGCATTGTTCAAAAAGGCAGAGAGTACGGCAAAACGCTCGGTTTTCCGACGCTTAACATAAAAATCGACGGCGATGCCGTCTCGGGCATTTTTGCGGCCAATGTAACGATTGAGGCGAAAACGTATCCGGCCGCCGCCTACACCGACCTTTCACGCGGTGTTCTTGAGGCATATCTTCTGGATTACTCGGGAGATTTGTACGGCAAGGAAATTGAAATCGAGCTCTTAAAAAAGATTCGCGAAGACGAAACATTTGCCGACGAGGCCTCGCTCAAGACGGCGATCGCCGCTGATGTTGCAAAGATCCGAGAATACTTTACTTTGTAAACCATGTTCGCAGGCATCGTGCAGGCTAGCGCGCGCGTCAAAGCGCTCGAAGAAGAGAAGAGAATACTTCGCGCACGAATCGAAGCACCTCGAAGCTGGAAACTCGAACTCGGCGCGAGTGTGAATATCGACGGTATCTGTTCGACCGTGGTGAAAAAGGGAAGGGGGTATTTCGACGTCGAATATATGGCGCAAACACTTTCCAAAACCACCGCGGCTTCGTTTACGAAAGGCCGATTGGTAAACCTCGAGCGCTCCCTCAAGTACGGCCAGTCAATCGATGGTCATCCGGTGCAAGGACACGTCGACTGCACAGCGCCGATTACGGAGATCGCAAGGAAAGGAGCTTCTCGGGAGTTGACCATACGACCAAACGCAAAGCTCGCGCGGCAGGCGGCGCTGCACGGTTCCATCGCGATCAACGGCGTTTCGCTTACGATCGCGAAGAAACACGGCCCGAACATTACCGTCGCGCTCATTCCATATACGCTCAAACACACGAACCTCGGCACTCTCAAAGCAGGCGATGTGGTCAATGTCGAATTTGACCACTCGCGGGCCTACCTGGATAAGGTGCGCGGAAGGTGATACCGTTCCGATATGCAAACAGAAGAATTTTTGAAAAAAATAAAAGCTCGCGACGCTTCGAAGCTCAAAGTCTCCATTGTCGCCTCCAGGTTCCACTCGGACATTACCGACCCAATGGTTGAAGGTGCGCTCGGGACGCTGAAAGAGTGGAAGGTTAAGGATAAAAACATCACGGTTCGCCGCGTATACGGCTCGTTCGACCTTTCGTTCGCCGCTGCTCGCGCGATAAAAAAAGACAAGCCGCATGCAGTCATTGCGATCGGCTGCATCGTGAAGGGAGAAACAAGGCACGATGAATATATCGCGAACGCGGTATTCAAAGGCCTGACGGATCTCTCGATACAACACGTCATTCCTGTTTCGCTCGGTGTACTCACCGTCAACGATCTGGCACAAGCGAAAGTCCGCTCGAGCGGAGCGACGAACCACGGCGAAAAAGCCGCAGTCGCAGCGCTCGAAGCCGCGCTTTCGTAGCTATGCGGTCTACCTCGTTTGCGGTACTCGGTCCCTTGATCGTGTTCGTCGCGGCGATGCTGTGGGCCTCCGACGCTCCGTTTCGTCTGCATCTCACGCTGGCGCTCTCGTCGAACTTCATCGTGTTCGGCGAGCATTTTTTTGATTGTCTCGTAGCGCTTCCGATTCTGTTTTTCAACTGGAACGATATAACAAAGCTCTCATGGCGCGAGTGGCTTGCGGTCGGCTTTATCGCAATCGGCGGCTCGGCACTCGCGTCGATTCTCTTTACGGAATCGTTCCACTACGTGAATCCATCGGTCGCTATCGTGCTCCAGAAAGTGCAGCCGCTCATCGCGATTGCACTCGCATGGGCAGTCCTTGGAGAAAAACTCCACCCGCGCTTTTGGCTTTGGGGTAGTATCGCGCTCGTTGGCGCGTATCTCGTGAGTTTCCCGAACCTGGTTCCCCAAACGTATGCGGGAGAAACGTTCAACCCCAACCTTCTCGGCGCGCTCTATGCGCTTTCTGCGGCCGCACTCTGGGGCGCATCGACTGTTTTCGGCAAGTACGTGTTGCAAAAGGCAGCGTTCCAAACGATGACTGGACTGCGTTTCGTTGTTGCCTTCGTCTTTCTTGGAGTTCTCAACGGCGTACAGGGGACCTTTCCCGATTTTGCGACACTAACGTCCACCGACTATTTCTTTATCGCTATCATCGCCCTGTGTTCGGGAGTTTTTTCCCTCTATTTATATTACTTCGGGCTCAAATACACCCGCGCCTCGATCGCTACTATCGCGGAGCTTGGCTTCCCGCTCGCTGCTGTATTCGTCAACGCCTACTTCATACCGGGCAATTGGGCGCCGGGCTCGACGCTCGGCTTGTATGCGGGCCAGTGGGCAGGGACGTTGATTCTACTGCTCTCCATGTTCATGCTTTCTCGAGTTAATCGAGAGGAATCCTCCCTGGCCGAAGGCAGGTCCCTCCAAACCATATGACTCGGATCATGGTGTTCGGCACGTTCGATATGGTTCATCCGGGCCATGAAAATCTTTTCCAACAGGCAAGAGCGCTTGCACAGGAGCCGCACTTGATTGTCTCGATCGCGACCGACAAAAACGTCGAACGCATAAAAGGCAAAAAGCCGCGGCATTCGCAAACCGAGCGTCGAGCGCTCGTGGCCGCGAACCCGCTGGTCGACGAGGCGGTGATAGGAGACGAAGCGGGGTACGTTGAGCATATTCGCGCGCTACGGCCGGACATAATCGCGCTTGGTTACGATCAGACCGGGGAATACGTGGATACACTGCAGGAAGATTTGACGAAGGCAGGACTTAGCGTCAATGTTATGAGATTGCAGGCATTTGAACCGGAGCGGTTCAAGACCTCCAAACTTCATGACGAACGAAACCGATGAGATGATCGCTGCACGCGTGCAAAACGGAGACGTTGAAAGCTTCAGTGCGCTCGTGGAGCGCTATGAGGACAAGCTTACGCGCTACGCACGCAAATTCTTGCGCGATCCGGACGACGCCAAAGACATCATCCAGGAGGTGTTCATTAAGGCATTCGAAAATATCCAGAGTTTCGACGCGACGCGACGTTTTTCCCCATGGATCTACCGCATCGCGCACAATGAATTCGTAAATGCCATCAAAAAGCGAGCCAGGGGTCCCGTACTCGGCATAGATTTCGATGTTGTATTTCCGCATCTTGCGGCGACCGACACCGCCGACGATACGGCACTCGAGCGCGACACGAAGGAATTGCTCGAGCAGTGCCTCGACGAACTAGAACCGAAATATCGGGAGCCGCTGGTTTTGTATTATTACGAAGGGGTAAGTTACAAAGATATGGCTGATATTTTGCGTATACCGATGTCGACGGTTGGCGTGCGACTCGCAAGAGGGAAGGCGCAGCTACGGAAAGTTGCAGCAAAGAAAAACCTATATGATTGAACAAGATCCCAAAAAAGCGCTTACTCGGGGCGTAATGGACGCTATCCACTCGGGACGCGTACAAATGCGTCCGCGCTGGAAGTTCGTACTTTCGGGTGTTTTGGCTGCGCTCGGCGTCGCGATTTTACTGTTCACACTGCTTTTCATTGTAAGTTTCGCGATTTTCACCCTGCGTCAAACGGGCGCGTTGTTCGTGCCTGAATTCGGTATGCGCGGCGTTTTCGTGTTTTTCGCGGCTCTGCCGTTCATACTCCTCGCACTCCTTCTAGTCTTCGTTATCGTTCTCGAGGTATTGGTTAGGCGGTACCGGGTAGGGTACCGTACCCCGCTTCTCGTTTCGGTACTCGCTATTTTGATCATTATTGGACTCGGCGGGCTAGGTATTGAGCGTACCCGCGTTCATGAAATGATTTTGCGGGAGGCAATGATGCCCGGAGAGCTTCCGCCACCGATCGCGATCATGTATCGCACCGGCGCACAGCATATACCCGACGTGTACCGCGGAACGATTGTTGCGATGATGCCGGGAGGATTCGTGCTCTTGGACGAAAACGGCGCCGGTACCACCAGCGTGCTTTTAAGCCCGCTCACCCAGCTTCCGCCCGGGACAATTCTGCAGCCTTCCGAACAGGTGGTGGTCTTCGGCGATGGAGATTCCACGACCATACGCGCGATGGGCATCGTGCAGATTACGGATTGAAATAATCTGCACGAGGCGGTAGTAGTAGAGATAGCTGGCATCCCTTCGCGCCTCTTGCGCAGAAGGACCCAGCGATTGGGGTTCCACAAGAATTCCAAGCGAGCGCCTGTCTCCTGACCCCGAGGCAGGCGATTCGCATTTGTGCTATGTTCATCGAATGAAATACTTAGGTATCGACTTCGGCTCGAAGCGTATTGGCATTGCCGTCTCGAACGCCGAGGGCTCGATTGCGTTTCCTCGCTCAACACTTTTGAATGATGACAAGCTTTTTGCCGGACTCGGGAAACTCATCGAATCCGAAAAGATAGAACGGATCGTCGTCGGCGACACTCGTTCGCATGGCGGAGGCGAAAACCCAGTGACGGCTCAAGCGGAGAAGTTCATGGAACGTCTTGCACAAGAGACGGGCAAGCCGGTTGCGCCTGCTTTTGAGGTTTTTTCATCCATAGAAGCTTCGCGCTACGCGCCCTATACGCCCGGAGCAAGACAGCATGATGATTCCGCAGCTGCAGCGGTTATTTTGCAAAGATTTTTAGATATGCACGGCTCGCGGTAGAATCCTGCTATGCCAGAGAAGATCTCCTACGATGATTTCGCGAAGCTCGACATTCGAATCGGGCGAGTGATTGCCGCCGAAATGGTTCCGGATGCCGATAAGCTCATCAAATGCACCGTCGATTTCGGCGAGCTTGGACAACGCACCATCGTTTCGGGCATCGCGCTCTGGAAAAAGCCTGAAGAATTGGTCGGCAAACAACTCCCGTACATCGTCAATCTCGAGCCTCGCATGCTGCGCGGTGTCGAAAGTGCGGGCATGCTGATCGCTGCTTCCGATGAGCAAGGCGTCGCACTCCTCCAACCGGAGCGTGAGATTCCCCCAGGTACCAAACTCAAGTAAGCGAGTGCAGCTCGATGATATAATTTGAAGATGCATCGCGCTCTTTCTGAACGCGCAAGCGGAGTCGGCCAGACGCTCTCGCGCATGTTCCCGACTCCGAAATTCCTCATGCCGCACGCTGCCGGCGTGGACATTTCTGATGCGTCGATCAAATGGATTGTATTGAGCGAAACGCAGCCGGGAAAACGTCGCGTCGAAGCGTGGGGCCAAGAACAGCTCCCTGAAGGAGTCGTCTCTTCTGGGGTTATCAACGACGAAGCCCGTCTGATAGAGGTGCTTAAAACGGTTCGACGAAAGATGCCTCGGGTCGCGGGCGTGCACGTTGCGTTGCCGGAGGAACCGGCGTTCGTCTTCGGCATGAACGTCCCGCTCGGATCCACCCGTAAAGAGATTATCGATCTCATTGGGTTTGAGTTCGAGACGCGAGTACCGATCCCTCCCGCGGAGGCCGTGTACGATTTCGATATAATTCCGTGGCAGGAAGGGGAGTCCCAGGAAGTCGGTGTGGTGGTATTTCCTCGAGAACTCTCAGAGAGTTACGCGCACTGCCTCGCTGAAGCGGGATTCTTGGTGTTTTCGTTTGAAATTGAACCCCGTGCAATTGCCCGCGCGACCGTTTCGCGAGAGCAGGCCACCAAGGTCGCACTTCTCGTAGATTTCGGCGCCAAACGTTCCGGGCTTGCCGTATTGAAGGCCGGGATTCCAATCTTTACCTCCACGGTCGATGTCGGCGTCGACCGCATTGATCAGGTGCTTTCGGAGCAGCTCCACCTTTCGCCCGAGCAGCTGCGCGTTTGGAAAAACGAACAGGGACTTTTACCGTCTGAGGGTCAGAAATCGGGCTTGGAAGTTCTCTCGGGTGTCGCAAGCTCGCTCGGCAGCGAGGTGGCGAGGCATTTCAATTACTGGGATACACGACGCAACGACCGCGGCGAGCGGGTGACGCCTGTTTCGACCGTACTCTTGGTCGGGGGAGGCGCGAATTTGAAAGGTCTCGGCGATTACATTGCGGGACGCGTGCAGGCTGAAGTGGTGCGGCCCAACGTATGGCAGCACGTTTGTTCGTTCGAGGAATATATTCCACCCATCAACCGACGTACGTCGCTGCAATACGCAACGGCGATCGGGCTCGCGCTGCGCTAATGCTATGAACCTGCTTCCGCAAGAATTTCAAAAAAATATCCGCGGCGAACTCCGCGCGCGCTTTTTGCTCATGTTTTCGATCGTGCTTTTTTGCGCGGCAGCGCTCTCCGCACTCGCGCTCGCACCGGCTGAAGTGGGGCTCCTGTTCTCCTCGACCCCGACCGTCGACACAACCCAAAGTAGCATCGACGCGAAGCAAGATGCTGCAGCCGTTGCGCATACCAAGGCGCTCCTTGCTCTCGTTAGTACGTTCACTGCCACGTCATCACTCGACGATATTTTGGCAGCGCTTTCGCAAGAAGGTCCTGGCACGAAGATCGATAACATTGCGTACTCGATCAGCGGCTCCACGCTCACCCTCGCTGGCCGCTCGGCGACACCTGATGAGGTCAATACGTTTCGTCAAAATCTGGAAAGTGATTTGCGATTCACCCAAGTCTCTGTCCCGGTTTCCGCGCTCCTTGGTTCTCAGAATGGCGATTTCACGATCACTATGAAAGTCACACAATAATCTATGCGCAATTCACTTACCGTACTTTCGATTGCCGCGTTCGTGATCGCGATCGTCGCCTGGCTTGGCGTTTGGTTCTTGTTTAGCGACATTTCGTCGCGGCTTGTCGCGCGAGCGCAAAGCATCTCTTCGGTGAGTTCGCAGAGCGCAAAGCAGGCGAGCGCAATCGCGACCCATACGTTTCTCGGCAACAGCGTGTCGCAGCGCTCGACGCTCGACGCGGCCGTTGGGACGGACGTGGTCGGGATCGCTAATCAGATTACCGCGGCGAGCAAAGCTGCCGGCGTACAAAGTACGATCGGATCCGCGACCGTTATATCGACATCGGCTTCTGCCGGAGTAAGCGAGGTTGAGTTTGTCGTACAATCGAGCGGAACGTTCGCACAAATCTGGCGGGCCGCTGAATTATTCCAATCGCTCCCGCTCGCCTCGAAGGTGAGCGAGCTCGATTTTCAAGAACAACCGAACACTCCGGGCAAAAGCACGCAGTGGCAACTCACTTCGCGTATCGACGTGCTGACCAGCTCGCAACTATCATCATGAACCTAAATCCATTTCATTCGTTTCGAATACAGCAGGCCTGGGAGTATCGCAGCGAACCTGAATCGCTGCGCACGCTCGCGCCGGTCTTTTGGCACGCGTTGCTTACGGTCGTCTTCCTTGCGCTTGTTTGCGCTTTCTGGTTTGGCTACCAAGAATTGCAGGCTGCTTCCCAAGCGGAGGCGACACCCACGAATGCTTCAGTATTTACACCGCCGTGGCCCGCGACGCAGCTCCAAGCGACGATAGACGCGTACAATACTCGTCAGAGTTCGTACCAGACACTTTCGCAGTCACCGCTCCCCGTGGTCGCCGACCCTTCGAAGTAAATCGTTTTGAAAAGCAGAAATATCGGATATTCTGATTTGGTTCCACCCGCCCTTGTAGTTCAATGGATAGAACACCGGACTTCTAAGCCGGTTATGTTGGTTCGATTCCAACCGAGGGCAATGACGAAGTACTTGACCTCGGTTGGAATCGAACCAGGAGGGGGTCGGGGAACCTGCTGGTTCCCTGTGGAGGAAGGCTTGGGAAAACCGTGGGTTTCCCAGGAGTTCCATTCCAACTCAGGAGCGATGTTTCGCCAGCAGGCGAAACTGGCGAGCAGGGGTCGCGGAAATCTCCTCGCTGGCGACAAAATTATCCGTGACCATGACGGTGTGTCCGAGTAACTATTCGATTCTAAGTCCACATCTGCTATATTGATCCCGCGCGCGCTTAGCTCAGTGGTAGAGCAGCGCTTTTACACAGCGAAGGTCAGGGGTTCGAATCCCTTAGCGCGCACCAATGACACAAGGACGTGCCCTGCGGCAAGTCCTTGTGCTTTGGGGCGGGCCGGAGCGATCTTTCGCCAGCAGGCGAAACTAGCGAGGCCGGGTCGCGGAAATTTGCATCTGGATGCAAAGTATCCGTGACCACAAAACAAACGAGACCGATGCATGCCATCGGTCGACTAGGGAAAATTTGCCCAATCAGCCCCCTGATGCTATAGTGCCGCGACTTATGGCATTCAAGATTTCACCGGTCGACACGGAGGCCCGCAGCAGGCTCGATATTCGAGCCGGCGACACTGTCCGTGTACACCAGAAAATCGAAGAAAAGGGGAAGTTTCGTATCCAGATCTTCGAGGGCTTGGTGCTTGCCCGCAAGCACGGCCGCGAAGCCGGGGGCACCTTTACTGTTCGCCGCGTCCTATCGGGCGTCGGTGTTGAGAAGATTTTCCCGCTCTACTCTCCAATGATCGACAAGATCGAGATCGTGAAGCGCTCCCGCGTACGCCGCGCGAAGCTCTACTTCATCCGCGAGAAGGTTGCCCGCGAAGCTCGCCGCCAGTTGCGCCGCACGCGCATGATGACCAGCGACGAAATGCAGGCGGAATTTGCCAACGAAAGCGAGGCACAAAAGGAAAAGATCGTCGAAGAGATGACTGCTCCGACCAACGACGCGGTCGAAACGACTGGCGAGAAATCCGAATAGCGCATACAATAGCAACGCTCCGATTTGGAGCGAGAAGCGCAGGTGGCGAAATTGGTAGACGTACTACCTTGAGGTGGTAGCGCCCTCACGGGCATGGGAGTTCGAGTCTCCCCCTGCGCACCAAACTGCCAAAGCCGGAGACACACTCCGGCTTTGTGCTTTCCAAAATCCTCGTTCGCGGTGGGATACCGAGGCTCTTACCGAATCGTAATCATCGATTCCCCGAATCCGGTATCTTCTTCCTCTACGTTATTGAGATAGAGTAAGGATGCCGCGACAAGCATGAAAACTATTTTGATCGCGAGGCCGGTACCCATGCTGTCGAGGATATTTGAGGGTGCGACAGTTCCCCTTAGTACCAATTTCCCGTGTAGGGATCTTGCACCCACTGCTGCGGGTCTTTGCCGCAGGGCGCGTACGTCGGATAATCCGACCAGTAGCAAAGCTGCGTGCCAAAAGGACCGTATGTACCGGAAGGGTAGGAGTACGATTGCGGCTGTGAAGTGTAGGAGTTTGTGTTGTATCCGGTGGAGTACCCGTAGTTGGGCGTCGAGTTTTGGTATCCGCTCGTATAGCCGTAGTTGGAATTAGTTTGGTATTGCGACGACGAAGGATAGTAATTGTAGGAAGGTGCCGCGTAGCTTTGGTACTGCTGCGCGATCTGGAGACCGTACGCGACATATGGCATCGCTGAGCTCGGGATGTAGGAGGTGTAGTTGTTTTGTTGCGGAGCCGTTTGGTACGACGTGGGCTGACTGTAGTACTGGGAGGTGGGGTAGTACGCAGAGCTCGGAGTGTTGTACGAATTTTGATTCGGGTACGAATAGTAGTTCGGGCTTGTATTTGAATAGTACTGCGCTGTAGTGCCGCCGCAGGTCATAGATTCGTTCATTTCGTCGTTGCACGAACCCTCTCCCGACTCGTTGTCGTACGATTGCGCGAGCGCAAGCGCCGGCATCACAATAAAGGCGAGCGCGATCGCGCCAGCGAAGTGTTTCTTGAATGTATTCATAACGCCGGAATTCTACATCAAAGATGCAATAAGTCAAGTATCTGCTATAGTACTCGCATGATTCGTCGGTATCTCCCAAAAAACGTGAAGGAGCTTGTGCACTGGTATGAGCGCTACGTCTCACCGATCTCGCTGGTCGCGGGATTCATTTCGGACAACCTCATTTTGCTGCGCCGCGTAGATCTTTGGACGACCGATGCACTCTTTATCTTCTACCTGGTGCTCTCAAGTGCCGGGATCCTGCTCATCAACGCGCTCGAGGCAGGGAAGATAAAGCAGAAATTTCTCGTCGAGTCGGCTCCCGCGATCCCGATCGTCGTGCAGTTCGCGGTCGGTGGTCTTTTCAGTGGATTCCTCTCGCTCTATTCAAGAAGCGCAGGCTACGCGGCGAGCTGGATTTTTGTCCTGATTGTCGCAGCGCTTTTGTTGGGCAACGAGCGATTCGCGCGCTTCTATGTGCGCGTTCCCGTGCAGATCTCGATTCTTTTCACGACGCTCTTCGCGTTCCTGATCTTCTTTTTGCCGGTTGAATTCCACAAGATCGGTCCGTGGATGTTTGCGCTTAGCGGCGCCACGGCACTCGTACTGATCTCGCTCTTCCTCGCGCTGATGCTCAAGTTGATACCGCCGTTGCGTAGGCAACTCACTGCGTGCGCGCGAGCCATCGCCATCATCTATCTGGCGTTTAACGCGCTGTATTTTACCAGCGCGATCCCGCCGTTGCCGCTTTCGCTCAAAGATGCGGGCGTCTACCACGATGTTGTGCACGATACGACGACCGGCGATTACGTCGTGAGTGGCGAAGAACAACCATGGTACGACTCGATCTATCCATTTGATGTGACCTATCACGAAGTGCAGGGCGACAATGTGTTTGTGTATACCTCCATCTTCGCGCCATCCGGACTTTCGACGCAAATATTGCACCAATGGCAGTACAACGATGGCGGTACCTGGGTTACGAAAGCCACGATCGAGTATCCGATCATCGGCGGACGCGACGGGGGGTACGAGGGGTATTCTGAAATAGCGAACCCTGCCCCGGGAAAGTGGCGTGTAAACGTGATTACCCAGTATGGACAGCTGATCGGGCGAATCTCGTTTGCCATTGTCGCTGCGACAGACACGCCGGAGCTTATAACAGCCACGAAATAGCAACCCACTGATTCGACTTGACGGCGCGGGCGTTAGCGTCACAATATATATGAACGGCAGCCAATTGCTGCGGAATTGCGCATACCACCATGATCCAAAAACTCGCTTGGGCATACGCCATTGTTTTCGTCGTGATAGGGCTTCTCGGATTTATCCCGATGTTTGTTTCTGAGGATTTACTGCTGGGTGTTTTCTCTGTAACTGCAATGAATAACGTTTTGTATTTGCTTTCAGGGCTCTTGGCGATCGCGGCCGCTTGGGTCGGCGGTTCCTATCCGCGACTGTATTTCAAAGTATTCGGTATTCTGTACGCCTTTGCCGCGATCATCGGCTTCGCGCAAGGCGATACTGTTGTAGGACTTATGGCGGTTAATGCCGCAAATAACACGCTGCATCTCATTGCCGCGATCGTTGCGCTCTGGGCCGGATTCGGGGTCAAAGTGGAGGTTCCTGCGCGAGCGGGGGTGGCGGCGTAGAGTCGTTTACGACCTTGTGCGGTCGCAACATCGTCCACAATCTGTTATAACTGCACTGTTTGCATGGCGATCGTGGTGTAAAGGTTAACACTGGAGCTTGTGGAGCTCTCAATCCGGGTTCAATTCCCGGCGATCGCCCCGACTTAGTGGGCAAGATCAGCTTACCTGATCGCCTAGGCATGACTCATGCGAAACGCCCACCTCTTTCACTTAGGTGCGCCAGTCTGTGCGTATATCGATATACTCCTCGCTCCACGGTTTTTTTGTGAACGTCGTCCAAATGTAATTGAGCGCGTACCGCATACCCATTTTTACAATGCCTTCGTGTGCGAGCCGGCGGCCGGAGGCATATATCGGCAATCGGAAGGTCCAAACAACGTTGCCGACCGCGCTTAGGCGCCTTGCCACGTCGGTGTCTTCGCCGTAAAAGCGGATGGACGTATCGAATCCCTGGATCTTTTCCAGTGCGTCGCGTCGAACGACGAAGTTGCCACCCTGGAGCATCGCGCCGACACGCAATACATATTTATTAAAGAGGTAGGTGATATAACCAATGCCATAAAAACACGTCACCCAGAAGCGCGAGAGAGGGAAGAGGTCGTAGTACGTAAACGGACCAGAAAGCGCGACCAGCGACTTGTCGCGCTCAAATGCCCGTACGACGGTATCGAGCCAGCCCGGTGGCACCATCGTGTCGGAGTCGACGTTGGCGATCAATTCCCCGTGCGAATGCTCAAAGCCGGCTTGGCGAGCAAAGGTCAAGCCTTTGCGCTGTTCGTCAACAACCGTGACACCAGGGAAGCTTTGCGCAATCTCTTTCGTGCGGTCGGTCGAGGCGTTGTTAACGACCACGATCTCCACCTGACCCTCCATACCGGCGCGAACGATTTCCTTTTGGACCGATTCCAAACACCGGGCAATACGCTGCTCCTCGTTGTAGGCGGGGATCGAGAAGCTGATCTTCATACGTCGCCCTAGTATACCCAAAAGAAAACCGGACGGAACATTCTTCCACCTGATTTAAGGATTCGAACCACTGCCCCTCGCAGAGAGCAACAGGGCTCGAGTGCGCAGCCGCGAGTCGCATAGGCTTTTGGGTGGTACCATCTCGAGTATGAGTCCGGCGCTTTTCTTTCTCATTATTCTTTGGACGGCGTATGTTTTTGCAAAAGTGGAGATTGCGATTGAAGGGAAGCACGGCTGGGCGGAGAATTTGCCGACGTGGCGGCTCCCGACGACCAACTGGGCGAGCATCATCTTCTTCAGTGGGAAGCCTGCGACGGGATACCACATTTGGATGGAAATTTTTATCCTCTCCATGCTTCACTCGGTTTACGTCTATGTAGAGCCGTCCTGGATGATCGAGCTGCAGATATTCGCGTACTTCTTTTTCTTCTCCATCAGTGAGGATTTTCTGTGGTTCGCGCTTAATCCCGCATTTGGCATCAAGAATTTCCGCAAAGAAAAGATTTGGTGGCACCGTAAACACTGGTGGTGGATCGCGCCGCGCGATTACTATCTTTTCCTCGTGATCGGTACCGGGCTCTACCTGCTTTCGTTCGTGGTTCGATAACGGAGCAACATAAGCGCAAGTAAAAACATCGCCGCGGCCGTGATGAGCGCGAGAACGATCGTGAAGTACGCTCCCGCAGCCGTTGGCGGCGCGATCATAAAGAATGTCTGGACCAGCGGAATCTGCAGCGTTACCAGCAGCACGATGCATTCGAAGATACCGAGCCCCGCGAGCTGCAGAGACTGTACCCAATTGAGCCTCCCGGTGTGGAAGCTCGGCGCGAGCAGGAAATAGAAATAGCCGAGCGCGATGAAAAAGAGTACGAGGAGGGAACTTGAGGTGAGTCCATGTGTCAGAGAGAAATAGAACACGCCGATCGCGGCGGCGGTTTGCAAAAGGGCGAGCGCGAAGGGCAAGGGCAGCACTCGCTCGAGGAATGGTCGTTTACTTACTGCAATGGTGCGCTCGTGCGGTCGAATCGCCCAGTATGCGACGAGCGCTCCTGGCATTCCGATCGCGAAATAGTTGATGTACGAAATATTGAGCGGGGCGAGCGGGAAGTCGTGATTGAGGAGCGTGAGTATGAGGAAGAGGAAGAAGCTCAAAAATGTCTGGTTCATAAAAATACTCGCGTAAATCTCGATGTTTTCGATCATGCTGTCGGCCAATTGCACGCCGCCGGGCAATTCGACGAAACTGTTTTTTGTGAGGATGACCGCCGATACCTGACGCGCAGCGGCTGCGCCCTCGGCCATCGCGATACCCAAGTCTGCTTTCTTGAGCGAAAGTGCGTCGTTGGCGCCGTCGCCGACCATCGCGGTGAAGCCGTCTTGCTTGAGCGCCTCGATGATTCGTTCTTTTTGTTCCGGCTTGATGCGAGCGAAAACCGTGTAGTTTTTGGCGTGATTAAGATAGTGCTCGACATCCCAAGTGTTCATTTCGACGCCGGTGATTACCTTGTCCGCATTGCGGATTCCGCATCTTTGCGCCACAACGTGTGCGGTCTCAGGGTGATCACCCGTGAGCACGCGGATAGTGACACCACGGTTTTGGAAGAACGCGATTGCATCCTGGATACCCTCACGCAATTTGTTGCTTTGGACGAATACGGCGACGATCGAGAGCTTCTCGCTCCCGAGGGTCCGCGGCACCTGCGGCGTCGATTCGGTCGCTCGCACAATGCAGGTAACATGCTTCCCATCTCGTGTTTGCTCGTCGATGACTGCCTGCAGCCACACTCGCTCGCTCGGCTCGAGCTTTCCAATAAATGCTTCTGGCGCGCCCGCGAGAATACATTCGCTCTTTGAGCCGGGAATACAGACGCCGCCATATTGTCGCCAAGAAGAAAAGGGAAGTGTGTCGGCGATCTCAGGCGCCTGCTCTCCCGCGAGATACTTTTCCATCGCGCTTACCAGCTGCGAGGAGTCCTGCGATCCTTGCACGTACGCGGCGGCGAATGTTCGTGCCCGTGAGAGATCTTCGTGAGCGGGGATCAGCATGCGCTCGACCGTCAGCTCGTTTTCCGTCAGGGTGCCCGTTTTGTCGACACAGAGATTTTTAATATGACCGAACTTTTCCGTGGCATTCACTTCCTGCAGCAGTACGTGGCGATTGTAAAAATGCGCCCCGCCGAACGTGAAAAGCAGCGTGACGGTCACCACGAGCCCCTGTGGTACGAGTACGCTCGCGAGCGCGCCGATATTCTCCACGATTCGAAGTTGCGGCTCGTGCACCAGTGCACCTCGGATCACCACGAGTGCGATTGTCGCAAGGAGCGTGTACACCGTGTATTCGATAATTTTTTGGATCGAAAGCTGGATAGGGCTTGGATTGGTCGTATAGCGTTTCAGGCCTTCCGCCATTTTTGCGACGCGACTTTCAGCGAATGGTGTTTCCACCTTAATGACCCCGCCGCCGGCGGTTATCACGCTTCCTGCGAGCAATTCGTCACCGGTTTTCTTTTGGATCGTGTCGCTTTCGCCGGTTATGAGGCCTTCGTTGATCTCCACGCCATTGCTAAGGAGCAGTGTCGAATCGCAGGGAACCTGATCGCCGAGTTTGATGCGCAAGCGATCGCCCTTACGGATTTCCGGCAGCATGACTTCGGTCTCGGTTCCGTCGTCGTTGATCCTGTGAATGCGCACAGCGGTCAGGATTTGTAGCTTTTCGAGCGTAAACCAGGCCCGCACGTCCTGACCAAAACCTAGGGCGATATTCACGAGCACCACTGCGCCCAGGAACAGGCCTTCCTGTGCGTCGCCAAATACAATAAGTAGGATTACGACGCCGAATATAATCGCATTGATCGGAAGAAATAAATGCCGCGCCGCGATACGAGCAATCTCAAGAGACTTTCGCTGCAGTGATTGGCGATCCGGCATACTTAGCGGATCTCCTCGTAGGTGAAGCGTCGCTGCCATGACGCGGGAAGCAACGCGACGAACGTCCAGTAGAAAAGGGTGTACCACCAGCCGAGCGCCTCGAAGCGGCGGATCGAGGTCGAGGCGTTTTTGGTCCACAGATAAAAGAATTTACCGTGACGCTCGGCCTGTCTGATCATGTCGATATCCTCCGCAGTCACCATGTGCTCGTTGTAGCGCAAAAGGGGGAAGAGCGAACGCTTCACGAGTTGCATGGTGAATGAGGTTCTCGAGAGCATGTGGCCGACGTTGTGCACCCAAAACCAGGCGCGGGCATACGCGGTATCGGGGAACGGACGCAGTGAAACGGTTCCTGTCGTGTAGCCAGTGCGGCGCGAAAGAAACGCATTCAGTTCTTTGAGAATGTCTTTCTCAAGAAAGGTGTCCGCATCGAGAAAAATAACCCAATCGCTTTGCGGTGAAAGATGATCGATTCCCGTGTTTCTCGCGCGAGAGGCCCCCTTGTCGCTTTGAAGTACGTGAAAATTGCCGTCTTCGAATTTTTTCGCGAGAGCGAGCGTCCGATCGGTCGATCCGTTCTCTATCACGAGCACTTCGTATTTCGATGTCGGATATTCCAAACGCTTGAGGTGTATCAGCGTGCTCTCGAGGTATCGTTCTTCATTGTGGGCGGGAATGACGAATGAAAAAAAGAGGGGCTCCATACTTACCAATCGACATGTTCAAGTCTTTTGTTGAGGTACCTCAGGCCGACGAAGAAGGTGATGATCAGTACGATGAACGAACCAATCTGAAACTGCTCAGGCACCAGCGAAAGCACGTTACCAAACGAGTAGCCTGCCCAAATAATTGCGGCGACCCACACGAAACTGCCGATCACATTGATGGCGAGGTAGCGAGAAAAGGGGACGCGCAGCATTCCGGCAGTCGTTAAAATCGGAACGGCGAGCCCGAATCCCATGGTGAGTTTCGATATCACGAGGATGCGCAGGTGATATTTGTGAAAACGGCGCTCGAGCTTCGCGACCACTTCCGGCGTTGCATTAACGAAGTGACCCCATCGCATGACGAATCGTCGCGCGCCAAGATACCCGACCCAGTACCACAAAATGTCGGAGAGAACGTCGCCGAGAATCAGCGCTACGTAGAGTGGCAAGAACTCGACTTGCCCGAGGCGCAGTAAGACGCCCCCCGTGAGCATGACGACCGTTCCTTCTATGAAAGATCCAAGGAAAAAAAGAGGGTATTTGGTCGCCTCCAAAAAGGCGATCAAGTTGGGGAGGAAAGGCACCATTTGCATAATTATTGTAGTATACCTTGCATGAGCACTGAGCTTCCGCTCTACTTTGAAAAATCGCCGAGACGGGCGCTTTGGACGCGATATCGCGGTTATTTTTCCCAGCGCGCTTTCAGATCAGAACTCTACACCTCGATGCTCTATTTTGCGGCGAGTGTCGTCGTTTCGTTCTACGCGATCAATTATGCCAACCAGGTCGCAAGCAATTACGTGACCGACATCGTGCTCTCGAATATTCCGGCATTCGATGTCGATGGGCTTTTCGGATACGGCACCATCCTTCTCATCGCTTTCATCGCGCTGCTTTTGCTTTCGCACCCGCGTCGCATGCCGTTCTCACTCTACGCTATGGGGACATTCTTTTTGATTCGCTCTGTGTTTACCTCACTCACGCATCTCGGGCCGTTTCCAACATTGCCACCCAACGGTGATTGGGGGACGCTCATGTCGCATTTCCTCTTCGGCTCGGATTATTTCTTTTCGGGACACGTGGGCGTGTGTTTTCTGATGGCGCTCGTGTTTTGGGAAGATAAGATCTTGCGCTATGCGTTCCTTGCCTGGTCGCTCTACATGGCCCTCGTGGTACTTGCGGGGCATTATCACTACTCGATCGATGTCGCCTCGGCCTATTTCATCACTTACACGATCTTCTCGATGAGCGTATACTTCTTCCCGAAGGCACTCGCAATCTTCAGCACCGATCCGGTGCCGCTGCCCTAACTAATCTATGAATCCTACCTTCGGTAAACGTATCCACGAGTTTTTCGAGATCGGCGTGATCTTGAAGGGCTTGAATGCTGCGGCGGAGCTTCTCCTCGGCATCTTGTTCCTTTTCGTAAACGTTTCGGGAATCATCCAAAAAATGATCGGGGACGAGCTCATTGAAGATCCCGACAATTTTCTTGCTCGCCACCTCCACTCGCTTACCGCGCACTTCACGCCGCAAGCCGAGTATTACAGCGCCATTTATCTGATTTCACACGGCATCATCAAGATATTCCTGGTATTCGGACTCTTGCGCGGCTATGTGTGGTCGTACCCGGCGTCGCTCGCCGTCCTTGTTCTCTTCGTCGTCTATCAATGTATGCAAATCTTGATGACCTTCTCCATCGGCATGATCGCGCTGACGGTTTTCGATCTCATCGTTATGTGGCTCATTTGGGAAGAGTGGACTCGTGTGACTGCAGGGAAGAAAGACAGCGTCGAAAAGGCATAGGGCAATCGAGTGGCCGGAGAGGAAAGGAATACTTTTTACCGTCTGCGGGTGATACAAGCTTGATGCAAGGCTTTAACCGCGGCCATCCTCGCCGGAAAAAAGTATTCCCTTCCTCTCCGGCGCTACCCACATGCTATCCTTTTTGCATGGATGAAGATCTCAACCGCCGACTCATGGCGATGGAGCAACAAATGACGCAGGTGTATGCGATGGCACAGCGACTTTACAAGCTTATCTACTGGACGATCATTGCTTCCATCATCGTGACCGTCGTATTCGTCGTGGTACCGCTGGTTGCGCTCCTGTTTGAACTTCCAAGTTTTATCGGAACATACACAAGCCTCGGTTCAATCGGCGGGTTTTGACGGGTGTATACTGAGTACATATGGAAGAACGATCTGTGCAAGAGATTATTACTGCCAGCCACTGGCCGCGTGTCATGGCTGCCACGGCGCTCGGAATGCTCGCGCTCTTTTTATTCGTACTTACCGTGAGCGCGGTTAAGAGCTATCACTATATCGGTGTTGGCATCTCGCCGAGCAATACCATTCAGGTAACCGGAGAGGGAACGGTCTATGCGATTCCCGACACTGCGACGTTTACAGTAACCGTACAGAACACGGCCGCCGATGTCCAAACGGCTCAAACAAAGTCGACTACTCAGGCCAATACGATTCTCGCGTACCTCAAGGCTCAGGGCATCGCGGATACGGATATTCAAACGACCGACTACGAGATTCAGCCGCAATACTCTTACAGCGACGCGGCTTGTCCCGCTGCGGTTGGCACGACGGTCGTCTACTGTCCGCCGGGCAAGCAGACGCTGACCGGGTACCAAGTGAGTCAAACGCTCACGGTGAAGGTGCACGACACCTCGAAAGCCGGAGCCATTCTCGCGGGCGTCGGGTCAAATGGCGCATCTTCGGTGAGTTCGCTTTCCTTCACTGCCTCAAACCAGGACGATCTTCAGGCACAGGCTCGAGACAAGGCGATCGCTGCAGCGCAGGCTAAGGCGAATGATCTCGCGAAAGCGCTTGGCGTACACCTCGTCGGTGTCGTTAGCTTTAACGAAAATAACGGTGGAACGGTCTACCCGATGGCTTACGCAACTGCAGACGGTGCGGCAATGAAATCGCAGGTTGCTCCGAATATTCCGACCGGCCAGAACAAGATTACGGACGACGTGACGGTGACGTACGAAATCCAGTAAGAAACTAAGAAACGAGCAAGCGGCAGGACACTGAGTGCTGCCGCTTGACTCCCCCTCGGCAGAGGACTATGATACTGAAATAACCCCCGCAGGGGGTTTTAAAATGCAAAAATAACGTATGGCAAACCCCTTTACCCAATACCTCAAAGATACGCGAAACGAGCTCAACCACGTCGCCTGGCCGACCCAGCGCCAGACGATCGTTTTCACGGCGCTCGTCGTTGTGATTTCGCTCGGCATTGCCGCGTACGTCGGTCTTCTCGACTACGGACTTCGCATTACGCTTCTCGATATCGTTACTTCGAGCGGCAATCCGAACGCTTCCAACGCGGTTCAGGTAACCCAACAGCCGACCGTTTCAACCTCTACGGCGACCGGCGCCAACCCCACCTTCAACCTCAACGGTGGTTCGACTAACTCGACCAAATAATTCGTATGGCTAAACAAACACACGGAACAGAACGCCAGTGGTACGCGGTCCACACGTACTCGGGCTACGAAGACGCAGTTGCTCGCAACTTGAAACAGCGCGTCGAGTCTTTTGGCATGAGCGGCCTCATCTTCAATGTCGTGGTCCCGACCGAAAAGAAGATCAAGATTAAGAACGGCCGTAAGACGGAAGCTAAGGAGAAAATTTTCCCGGGCTACCTGCTGGTCGACATGATCGCGACCGATGAGGCGTGGTCGGTCGTTCGTAACACGCCGCAGGTCACCGGTTTCGTCGGCACCGCCAACCAGGCCGTTCCGCTTTCAGTCGAAGAGGTCGACAAGATCCTGAGGCGCTCGACGGGCGAGCAGGTCCGTCACGCGATTGATCTTGCGCCGGGCGACGCTGTCTCAATCATCGACGGTCCGTTCAAAGATTTGGAAGGAAAAGTCGGCGAGATTGACGAAGAGCGAGGAAAAGTTAAAGTGTTGGTTCCTATGTTCGGTCGCGAGACTCCCGTGGAGCTCGAAGCCGATCAGGTACAGCGACTCTAAATCAGAAATTCTATGGCAAAAGAAGTAACCAAAATCATCAAATTGCAGATCGAAGCGGGGAAGGCTACGCCTGCGCCGCCGGTTGGTACGGCCCTCGGGCCCGCCGGCGTCAACATCGGCGAGTTCGTGAACCAGTTCAACAACCAGACTCGCGAGCTTATGGGCAATATCGTCCCGGTGTTGCTTACGGTCTACAAAGACCGTTCCTTCACCTTCATCGTGAAGAAGCCGCCGGCCTCGCGTCTTATCCTCAAGAAACTTGGCATGGAGAAGGGTTCTCCGAAGCCGCAAAACAAGGTGGGCAAGCTCACCAAGCAGCAGCTTGAAGAAATCGCGCAAGAGAAGATGGAAGACCTGAACGCGCCTGATCTCGAGCAAGCCAAGAAGGTCATCGCGGGCACCGCTCGCTCGATGGGGATTGACTCTGAGATATAAATGTAGTATTTAATACGACAGCTTAGTTCCTCGGTAACACGAGGAATTTTGCTATCTGGTTCTCTAGGAGAGATAGCATGATCTTTGAAGTAAAACTGCGACGCAAGCTCCGGGCTTGGCTCGGTACGAGGCCTGTAATCTCAACGACTTCACAGGCAGCAGTCAGGCAATTTCCCTGGCTTATAGACCTCGTTCCGCTACGAAGCCGCATCGAATGCGAAGAGCACATGGTGCAGTATCTGGATGATCCGTTGATCAAGAAGATCACGCAGGTGAACCAGCCGTGTGTTGATCGGCACATTCAGTGCGCATACCTGGTGACGGCGACGGGAAAAGTTGCCGGCGACGTGAGAGCTCGTCTGCGTCCCGATCGAAGCTACCACTTCCCGCTAACCTGGAGCGATATCTTCGGCGCCGTCATCGAGACGCCGGAGGTGGTCCAGTACGTCGTTGCCGTCGACACTTCGAAAAGCTTTACTCGTCTGCATGTCTTCATCATGCCGGAGAACGTGAAGCCCCGTGAGTTGGCACGAAAGTGTCTGCGGGTGACGATAGCCGACGCGTGGACCTCCGATACGAGAGCTGTCGTATCGACCCGGCTTCGCTCTCAAGCGAGTCGAATCTAAGGCGCCTTGCGCGTGACCTGTCCCCGAATCGCTCTAGCGATTCGGGGACTTTTTTGCATAATCAGCATATGAAAAACAAATTCGTTGCCTTCGAGGGCATCGACGGCGCGGGAAAAGGGACGCAAATTGCCATGCTGGCGAAGCGACTAAAGAAGGAAGGTGTGCGCTTCACGCTCGTTAGCGCTCCGCGCTATTCGTCACCGACGGGTCAGCTGGTACGCCGAGCGCTCTTTGGAGAGTTTGGCAATTTTGTCGGCCTGAACGGGTATCTTTCGGCAATGCCGTACTTGTTGGACTTCGTCGCAGCGCAACCGAAACTTGAAGCGGCGCTCAAACAGGGAACAGTGCTGTCCGACCGATACATCTTCTCGACGCTCGCGTTCCAGGGCGCGAAAGTTCCTTCCAGAAATCGAGCGGAATTCCTGAAACTTATTGAAAACCTGCTTTATAAGGAGTTTCATCTTCCGAAACCGGACAGGGTCATCTATTTCGATGTGCCGGTCGAACAAGCGCAGAAAAACATTCGTTCAAAACGAAAAGATCAGCATGAGAAAGACGTCGCCTACCAAAAACGTGTCGCAAATCTTTATCATGAGTTAGCGAAGCGCAAAGAATGGCGTGTCGTTCCATGCACCAAGGGCGCCGCTATGCGTTCGCCGGAAGAGATTCACGAATTAGTGTGGAAAGCCTTGCCTCCGATGAGATAGGGCGAGACGACCGCATTCTGACGGGGTACAATAGCTCCGTGGAAGCGAAAAAGACCATACAACAAGCCCTATCCGAGGCGCTGCGACAATGCGGCGTCGCTTTGGAGTCCAAAGACGTTCCGCTTGAATTTCCGGCGGAGCTCTCTCATGGCGATTACGCTTCCGGCGTTGCTTTGCGATATGCCAAGCAGGCGGGAGTGAATTCTAGCGAACTCGCACAAAAGATCGTCGATGTAATAGGGAAGGTATCGGGTGTTTCAAAAATAGATATCGCAGGGCCGGGATTCGTCAATTTTCATCTCGCCCCGGCGACGCTCACTCGGTCGCTCGAGAGCGCATCCAGGGTAGATGGCTGGGGCGTCAATTCTGAGCTCGGCGGACAGAAAATACTGATCGAGTACACCGACCCCAATCCGTTCAAGGAATTTCACATAGGGCATCTCATGGCTAACGCGATCGGCGAGTCGATTTCGCGTCTCGTCCAATGCTCTGGAGCTCAAACGAAACGCGCCAACTACCAGGGCGACGTCGGGCCCCACGTTGCCAAAGCGCTTTGGGGAAAGATGCAAAAACCGGAGCTTTCATGGGGGCAAGCCTACGCCTTCGGCTCGAAAGAATACGAGGCGCACAAAGAAGAGATTGATGCCATCAACGCGCGAGTGTATGCGCGAGACGACGAGCGGATAAACGAGTTGTATGACGCAGGCCGCAAAGAATCGCTCGCGCACTTCGAAGAGCTCTACAAGATCCTCGGCACAAAATTCGATTACTACTTCTTTGAAAGCGAGACGGCGTTTCGCGGTCTCGGGCTCGTCGGCGCGCATTCGGATGTCTTTGAAAAAAGCGACGGAGCGGTCGTCTACAAGGGCGAGCAGGACGGGCTGCACACTCGCGTATTCATCACGTCAAAAGGCTTGCCGACGTACGAGACCAAGGAGCTCGGACTCGCACAGCTCAAAGACGAGACCTGGAATTCGGATATTTCGATCACTATCACGGCGCAAGAGCAGGCCGACTATTTTTCGGTCGTTCTCGCGGTGATGCGGCGAATCATGCCCGAAAGCGCCGCCAAGATACGGCATATTTCGCACGGCATGATGCGACT
The DNA here is from genome assembly GCA_031291875.1 of Minisyncoccota bacterium. GTDB lineage: Bacteria > Patescibacteriota > Minisyncoccia > Phycocordibacterales > UBA2100 > UBA10103. Next base: position 111,316 of record JARLIE010000040.1, read on the forward strand.
CCCGAGCGGCAAAATGTCCTCCCGCACCGGCGACGTGATCACCGGCGAGTCTCTCTTGAATGACCTTATCGAGCAGGCGAAAGTTCGTGCTGCGGAAAGCCGCGCCGACGATCATGAGAAGCTCGCACAGGAGGTTGCTGTCGCGGCCATCAAGTATCAAATTTTGAAACAAGCCTCCGGCAAGGACATTGTGTTTGATCGAGAACGAGCGCTTTCGCTCGAAGGCGATTCCGGGCCGTATTTGCAATACGCGCACGCTCGCACGCGAGCAATTTTGGAAAAGGCGAAGGAGCAGGGGGTCACCCCTGATATCGGCGAATATCAAGATGCTGCCTTGGGGTTGGCGCGAATGCTCCATCGTTTTCCGGAGGTGGTGGAGCGTGCGGCATCTCTGTACGAACCGCATCTGGTTACCAACTACTTGCTCCAGATCGCGAGCGAATTCAACAGCTGGTACGCGCAAGAGCAAATTCTCGATGGTACCCCGAATGCGGGACATAAAGTCGCGCTCACTGCTGCTGTGGCGCAAACGCTCAAGAACGGTTTGTGGATTCTCGGCATTCCGGCGCCCGAAAAGATGTAGATTTCGGGCCTTCAAATCGATCGAATTGGTACAATAGCGCGATGATCGATTACACGATTCGCGAAAACCGGCGCGCGCGGCGCATCAACGTCACCGTACGACGCGACGGATCGGTGCTCGTCACAAAACCCCGGCGCGCTTCTATGCGCGATGTTGAGACGTTCATACGGCAGTGCGAACAGTGGATTTTGCGTACGCAGGAGAAGTTTTCAAAATTTCGGAGAACAACGCGGGTCGAACCCTCGAAGCAGCAGTACGAAAAATATAAACAGACCGCGCTATGCCTCGCACGTCAGCGTATTGCGTACTTCAATACATTCTATCGATTTCCGTTCTCCAGTATCACCATTCGCAACCAGAAGAGTCGATGGGGAAGCTGCTCGCCCAAAGGCGTTCTTTCGTTCAATTACCGCATTCTCTTTTTGCCGCCGCATTTGGCCGACTATCTCGTTGTGCATGAGCTTTGCCATTTACAGGAAATGAATCACTCGAGCCGTTTTTGGGAGCTGGTCGCGCGGTCGATTCCCGATTACCTCGAACGACCCAAGGAATTACGTTCAATGGAGCGTGGCCTTTTGATAGATTCGTGAGATACTGTGCAGCGACTCCCGCGCAAGCGAATTACTCCTAAGTACGTTTTTTGATAGACCGCGCCTCTACGGCGGGTACACTGCATGTATGACGCAGGATGAAACTTTCGCAATTCTGAAAACTGGTCTCAATGTATTCCTGACTGGTGAGCCGGGAAGCGGCAAGACGCACACCATCAATCGTTACGTGGAGTGGTTGCGAGCGCGCGGCGTAGAGCCCGCAGTAACCGCTTCGACCGGTATTGCCGCGACGCATATCAATGGCATGACGATCCACTCATGGAGTGGAATCGGTATCAAATCCAACATTTCAAAGTACGATATTGAGCTGATCCAAAGCCGCGAAAAAACCGCGATGCGGATCGTGCAGGCTAAGGTTTTGATCATCGACGAAATATCGATGCTCGACGCGGCGACGCTCGATAGTGTCGATCGCGTCTTGCGATCACTGCGCCGCAGGCCGCTTCGCGAAGAAGAACCCTTCGGCGGGCTGCAGGTCGTGTTCGTCGGCGACTTTTTCCAACTCCCTCCTGTTTCAAGAAAAGATGAAGCCAAATTTGCCTTTGAATCTGTGGCGTGGAAGGCAGCGAATCCGGTTATCTGCTATTTGAATGAACAGCACCGGCAAGAGGACGGTGAGTTTTTGCAATTACTCGGCGAATTTCGCCGCGGAACGCTAACTGCCGCGCATCGCGCAAGGCTGCGGGCTCGCGCGGGCGCATATTCAGAGGCAACAGTCGCGACACGTCTGTATCCGCACAACGACAACGTCGATCGTATCAATCAAGAGTCGCTCGCGAAGATTGAAGGGAACCTGCACGTCTATCACATGCTTTCGCGCGGACCGAAAAATCTCGTCGATTCACTCAAGCAACAATGCCTTTCTCCGGAAAGGCTAGAACTCAAAGAAGGCGCCAAGGTGCTTTTTACGCGCAATAATTTCGATGCGGGGTACGTGAACGGCACGCTTGGCGAGGTGATCGATTTCACAGCGCTTGGCGCCCCGATCGTAAAGACGAAAAAGACGACGATTACCGTCGAGCCGATTGATTGGGCGATCCAAGACGGCAACAAGTTGCTTGCGAAGATCACCCAGGTACCGCTGCGGCTTGCTTGGGCGATCACCGTGCATAAGTCGCAAGGCATGTCGCTCGATGCCGCGGTCATCGATCTTTCTCAGGCATTCGAATATGGCCAAGGGTACGTCGCCATTTCGCGCGTCCGAACTCTGGATGGACTGTATCTCGAAGGTTTCAACGAACGAGCGCTCGAACTGCACCCGAGGGTCGCGGCCGCGGATCGCCATTTCCGTGCCTACTCCGACGCCGCGCGCAAAAAATTCGCCGCATTACCGCAAGACGAAAAAGACAAGTTGGAACATAACTTCTTGCGGGCGATCGGTGCGCACGAGCCGCAGGAGATCGAGACTCTTGAACCGCAAAAAAGCAAATTGGAAACGCTGCGAGAAAAATTTCCGAACGCGGGAAAGCCTTGGAGCAAGGAAGATGATGCCAAACTCGCGAACATGTTCGCCGCGAAGAAAAAGTACGACGAGATCGGACTGGAGTTTGGTCGGAAAGCTTCCGCGATCGAGGCTCGGCTCGCGCACCTCGGGTTGATAGAGCAAACCTGGTTCCAAAAGCGCGATCAAAAGAAGGGTGGTGAGGCACTTGCATAATATAGGGCTCGTGGTGTAACATAATCGGAGCTTTGGGGTAATTGAGCCCCATTGTTTCTGGGAGGAATCTATGATTAATGCGACTGAGCCGACGCAGGCGTCGAATAGCGACAACCGCTTCTTTCTGGCCGTCAGAGGGGGAGCGGTTATCGAAGGGACGCGCCATTCCGAAGCTGAAGTGCGGAAAGTCGTCGACACGCTGACTCACAGCGGGAAAGACTCGCACTATCTGTACCACGATCGGCAGTAGCTCATCCGCGCAAGTATCGATTCATTCTTCCTACAGGCCGGTGCGTCAATGCACCGGCCTTTCAGTATCGTCTTGCGGCTTGTGTGGTATAACCATGCGGGCTGGTATCGCGTCCTGTAGTCGTGTTGCGTTCGTGCGCGGGGCAGAGGGCTACGTCACAAAGCAAAGCATGGGGAATTGAAATGGAAGGGCTTGTCTTTTCAGAGGTCAAGAACGATAGAAATCTCGTTACGATCGCTGGAGAAATAGCCGGAAGATATGTCCTGAAGAGCTGCACCAATTCGCAGTGCGGACGCATCCTGGAGGAACTCTTGGAAACGATGGGGTACGACCCTCAGAGAGATCACATTCGAATCAGCAGGCATGACGCCTGGTAGAGTCACCATGAGGCCGGCGCCGTTTCGCGCCGGCCTTATTTTTTTGCTACCATAGATTCAAATGGCTGAAAATCAACAAAAATCGGAGGTGGCGAAACGCGAAGAGGAAGTCCTCGCGTTCTGGGACGAGCGAGAAATTTTCAAAAAATCGATAGAAAAAGAAGCTCTTAAGGGCGAGTATGTTTTTTACGATGGCCCGCCTTTTGCGACCGGATTGCCGCACTACGGCCACATTGTTGCTTCGGTACTCAAGGATGTCGTGCCGCGCTATCGCACGATGCAGGGATATCGCGTGCCGCGCGTTTGGGGGTGGGATTGCCACGGACTTCCGATCGAGAACATCGTCGAAAAGGAGCTCGGCTTCAAACATAAAAAAGATATTCGCGCCTACGGCATCGAGAAGTTCAATGAAATGTGCCGACAGCGCGTGCTCACGTATGTGCACGAATGGGAGCGAATCATCCCGCGCATCGGGCGTTGGGCCGACATGGAGCACGCCTACAAAACAATGGACATGCCGTTTATGGAATCGGTGTGGTGGGTTTTCAAATCGATCTATGACAAGGGGTTGGTATACGAGGACTATCGCGTAATGCACATCTGCCCGCGTTGTGAGACGACGCTGAGCCAACAGGAGGTTTCGGAAGGGTACAAGGATGTGAAAGATATCGCGGTCAGCGTTAGTTTCAAACTAAAGAATCCCGAAAAGATCGGCCTCTCGGGCGAGGTGTACCTGCTCGCGTGGACGACGACACCGTGGACATTGCCGGGCAATGTCGCGCTCGCAGTAGGCGAGGGCATCATCTACCGGGTTTTTGAAAGGGACGGTAAAAAATATATCGCAGCGCTCGATCGGAGTGAATCGCTCGGCATACAGGATCAAAAGATGGGCCATCAATTTATGGGCAAAGAACTCGTGGGGCTGGAGTACGAGCCGCTGTTCGACTACTACGTCACCGACGAGCATTTGAAGAATCGCGAGAATGGCTGGAAGGTTTACGCCGCGGATTTCGTTACGGCGGACGAGGGTACCGGCATCGCGCACGAAGCGCCGGCGTTTGGCGCCGACGACTGGGCGCTTTTGAAAAAATACAACTTGCCGTTCGTGCAGCACGTGAATTACGACGGCACGTTCAAGCCGGAGGTAAAAGCATTCGCCGGCATGGAGGTAAAGCCGCTTGGCGAAGACAGTGTGCGGCTCGCGGCTGATATCGCCGTGTTGAAGTATTTGCAGGAGCATGGTTTCCTCTTCGCAAAGCAAAACATCGTGCACTCGTATCCGCATTGCTGGCGCTGTGATTCGCCGCTTCTCAACTACGCCACCTCATCCTGGTTTGTGAAGGTCGAAGAGCAAAAGGTGGAACTTTTGAAAAATGCTGAGCCGATCAACTGGTCGCCCGAACACGTCAAAAGCGGGCGTTGGGGGAAATGGCTCGAAGGCGCGCGCGATTGGTCTATTTCGCGCCAGCGCTTCTGGGCGAGCGTGCTACCGATTTGGGTATGCGAAACGTGTAAAGAAAAGCGCGTTTTTGGAAGCGCAGCGGAGCTCGAAGCGGCAAGCGGCAAAAAGGTCACGGATTTGCACAAACACGTCGTCGACGAGATTCTCGTACCGTGCGCCTGCGGCGGCTCGATGAAGCGCGTACCCGATGTGCTCGACACCTGGTTCGATTCTGGTTCGATGCCTTATGGCGAAGAACACTATCCGTTTGAAAATAAAGAGTCGTTCGAACACACATTTCCCGCGCAATTTATCGCGGAAGGACAAGATCAAACGCGCGCATGGTTTTACTACCTACACCTGCTCGGGACGTCGCTCTTCGACAAAAACGCGTTCCAGAACGTGATCGTGAACGGTATCGTGCTCGCCGAAGACGGCAAAAAGATGTCGAAGCGACTCCAAAATTACCCTGACCCGATGGAGGTCGTCGAGAAATACGGTGCCGACGCCCTGCGTCTCTACTTGCTCGCAAGCCCCGTCATGCAGGCGGAAAATCTGAACTTTTCTGAAAAAGGCGTTGCGGAATGGAAAGGGGTGCTCACACGTCTTGAAAATGTACTTTCCTTTTACCAGCTCTATCGTAATGAGTTGGTGCACGAAGCGAGCGACGAGAGCGCTCAGGTGCTCGATCGTTGGATCGTCGCGCGATTGCGACAGACCCAAGCTGAAGTAACGAGCGCAATGGAGGCATACAACCTTACCGCTGCGACACGACCGTTTGCGGCTCTTGTGGATGATCTTTCCACCTGGTATTTGCGCCGTTCTCGTGATCGCATCAAAGGCGACGACGAAGCAGACAAAAAAGCGGCGCTTGCAACAACGTTGTACGTTTTGCGCGAAGTATCGAAACTCATCGCCCCGTTCGCCCCGTTCGTGGCCGATTATATTTGGCAGGCACTCAAAGAAACCGGCGATGTCGAAAGTGTGCATCTTGCGCACTGGCCGAGCGCGCCGAGCGCTAGATTCCTCTCGAAGCTCTTTGGCGGCGCGGCGGATCAGAATATCGAACATATGACGCTTGCTCGTGGATTTGTTACGCAGGCGCTGGAGGCGCGCGAAAAGGCGGGGATCAAGGTTCGTCAGCCCCTTTCGCTGCTTACCATTCCCGCCGACTCCAATCTTCCCGAGGAGTATTTTACGATCGTCGCCGAGGAAGTGAATGTTAAGAGGGTTGAATCGAAGGGCGAAACGGTGGCGCTGGACACCAATCTCACCGACGAACTTCGAGAAGAAGGTGTCGTTCGCGACGCGATTCGTGAGATTCAATCATTCCGCAAAGAAAGGGGACTCAAGCCGGGCGAACATGCGACGTATAAGGGCGAATTTTCGGACGTACAGCGGAAGGTTATCGAAAAGAATCTCGATCTCATTCAAAAGGCCACCACAACCACGATAGAATTGTAGGATGTACCAGAAATACCACACGGAGGCGCTTATTCTCGGCAGCCGCGAATACGGCGAGTCGGATAAGGTGTTCGCGCTCTACACGAGCGACTTCGGGTTGGTGCGTGCTCGCGCCTCCTCGGTGCGCAGTGAGAGTTCCAAAATGCGGTTCGCGTTGCAAAAGTACGCGCGCGCACGCGTTTCGCTGGTGAAGGGGAAACGTGGTTGGCGCGTGGCGGGAGCGACAGCGCTGCAAAATACGAGTGGCGACGTGCGCGGCGTCGCGACATTTGCGCGAATTTCCGAGCTTGTGTTGCGGCTCGTACACGGAGAAGAAAAGAACGACTACCTCTTTGCGGCGCTCGCCGAAGCGCACGAGGCGCTCATGGTTGCGCAGTGCGACGTATGGGCGACGATCGAGATCGTCTGCGTCGCGCGCACACTTTTCGCGCTCGGCTACATTTCGAGCGAGGCGCTTTCGACCGCGCTTTTCACACATACCGCTTATACGGGCGAATCGCTTCTTGAAGCGGAAACCATGAAAGACAAGCTCTTACACTCGATCAATAAGGCGATTGCGGAAACGCAATTGTAGCGGTACGCTCTCGACATGCTCCGTATTTCCCACATCAAAACCGTTACCGATTCGCAGTGGGAAAATATCGTTTCACTCGAACAAGAGCTCCATGAGTCGAGCAAACAGTATCCGCGTGAAAACTTAAACGCGATGCTCGCGAACGATCAGGTTTTTGTGTTGGCCGTGCAAGATGGCGAGCGCATCATCGGCATGGCAACGTTGTACCTTCAACAGAAAATCGATAATCGCGCCGCGTGGGTCGAAGACGTGATTGTGAGTGACGAGTATCGCGGTCGCGGTCTGGGGAAGCAGCTTATGGAAGAGCTCATAAAAACAGCGAGGGAAGAGGGTGTTCTGACGCTGAACCTGACATCACGATCATCGCGCGTCGCTGCGAACGCGTTGTATCAAAAATTAGGGTTCGAACAACGAGATACGAACGTCTATAAAATGAAGTTGTTGTAGTATGGCTCGCGTAAAGATAAGCGAATATCGAGCCAAAAAGATTTTACTTGGCGATTCGTACAAGGGTATTTTGGTTCGCACTGAAGAAAAGCAAAAGATGCCCAAGGGCGGGACCTGGGTGGCCAAAGTCGACCAGGGCGTCAAAAAGCGCTTTAAACAAGGACTTGTTGCCGTCGGTGTAACGCCGGCGCAGGCGGCGAAGAAGTTTGCGCTCTGGCAAAAGGAAGGCTTCTCGCAGTTCCTGCTCGAACCGCTCGTCCCGCACAAATCGGAAGAAGAACAGTACCTTTCGCTCGACCGTGTTCGCGAGGGGATTCGCGTGCTGCATGCAGGCGAGGGCGGAATCGACATCGAAACACATCCGGAGAAAGTCGGCACGTATACCATTGCGAACGATGAAGATCTCGCAATAGTTTCGAGTGCGACAAATATCCCGCAAACGTTTTTACGACACGTTCTGGAAGTATTCGATAAAAACTTTTTCGCCTTTCTTGAAATCAATCCGCTGGTCATCCAAGGCGGTAAGGCGCACTTGCTCGATGCCGCGTGCCTCGTTGACAGTGCTGGAGAATTTTTCGTTACGTCATGGGGGCAAGACGATATCGTGAAGTCGAGAGCCGCGCATGAGTCGGAAGCTCGCGTTGAAGAATTACAAAACACGACGCCGGCCTCACTCAAGCTCTCCGTCATCAACCCGAACGGTTCGCTGTTTTTCCTGCTCTCGGGTGGCGGCGGCTCGATCGTCATTGCCGACGAAGCGGAGCTTGAAGGCGCAGGGAAGCTCATCGGCAATTACGGCGAATACAGCGGCGGTCCGACGCGGCAAGAGACCTATTTATATGCAAAAGAAGTGATTGCGCTCATGCTCAAGTCGAACGCGAAGAAGAAGGCACTGGTGATCGCAGGGGGCGTGGCGAACTTTACCGACGTTCAAAAAACATTCGCCGGCATCATCGACGCGCTTTCTGAGTTTGCGCCCAAGCTACGCGAACAAAAGGTGAAAGTATTCGTCCGTCGAGGAGGTCCGAATGAGAAAGCGGGACTCGAACTCATGTGTGCATTTTTGGACCGCGAAAAGCTGTTCGGCTCGATTCACGGATCAGATGATGTGATTACAAGTGCGGTTGCCGATGCTATCAAATTTGCTGTATGAACTTTATCGACGCAACACGAAAGGGGAAAGAGGGCATTCTTGTTTTGGGGAACCATCCGCAGATCGTGCAGTCGATCCTCGATTTTGATTTCGTGTGCGGCAAGCGCGAACCGTCGGTCGTGGCAGTGATCGGAGGAGCAAGGCGAGCGCAGAAATTTTTTTTCGGCCCATCCGAACTATTGATCCCGTGTTTCGCCGACGTTTCGAAAGTTCCTCAAGGCCTGCGCGGCAAGATCTTCTGGATGCTGAACGTGCAGTCTGGACGACGTTCATTCGACTCGACGGTTTCATTTTTTGAAACGTTCCCTCATGCGCTCGGTGGACATCTCTTCGCCGAAAACATTCCCGAGCGGCATTCCACCGAACTCATTAGGCGTTTTGGCGCTACAAAGCTGCTCGCCGGCCCCTCCGGCGTCGGCTTTCTTGTGCCCGGCTATCTGAAATTGGGGGCGATCGGTGGAACGGACGCAGCGATGTTAGAAGCATCCAAGCTGGCGACTGAGGGAACGATTGCGGTTGTTTCCACCTCCGGCGGCATGACCAACGAGCTTATACGCGCGGTCGCGAACGCGGGGAAGCGGCTTTCGTTCGCTATTTCGATTGGTGGAGATCGTTTCCCGGTAACCTCGCTTTCCGAGGTGCTCCTGCTCGCGCAAAGCGATTCCAAAACGAAAGCCATCGTGTATTTTGGCGAACTCGGCGGCGTCGATGAATACGAGATCGTGGAGCTGATCGAAAAGAAAAAGCTCACGAAGCCGGTGTTGGCGTATGTTGCTGGGATCATCGACGAGGCATTCGACGAACATATGCAGTTTGGACACGCCAAAGCGCTCGTCGCCCGGCCGAGCGAAAGCGCGCGCGCAAAACGCGACGCCCTGCGCAAGGCGGGAGCGCTCGCCCCAGAAACCTTTCCGGAATTCCTCGCACGCATGAAAAAACTCCCAGGCACGACCGTTCGGGACATGGCGCTTCCCATGGACGCGCTGCAAAAACGCCGTGCGAGCGTCCTCTCCACGCGTCAGGTCGTCGATCTCGACGAAACTCCGATATTCGTCAAAGCCAAAAAACTCGTTTCGCAAAAAGAAGGATTCGCGACGAAGATTTTTGAGTCACTACTTGATCGAAAGCTCCGCTCTCCAAGTACTGCTGGCTTTGCCGAGGCGGTATTCGGTCTTTTGATAGACCATGGCGGGGAAGTCTCGGGCGCGGTCAATACTATGATTTCGGCGCGCGCGGGCAGAGACCTTGTTTCATCGCTCGCGAGCGGTCTTCTGACGATCGGGCCCCGTTTTGGCGGCGCAGTGAACGCTGCTGCGGGGCAATGGCTCGATGGCGTCTGTGGCGCCGAATCTGCTGCCGAGTTCGTCGAAAAAAGAACGAAGGGCGGGAATCTTCTCGCCGGCATCGGGCACCGCAAATACAGGGTCGGCATTCCCGACCCGCGTGTCGCGGCACTCGCGGATTTTGCGACGCTCTTGAAGCAACACCCTTATTACGATTTTGCCCGTGAGGTAGAGAAAGTGACAACGGCAAAGAACGGCTCCCTTATTTTGAATGTCGACGGCGTCATGGCGGCGCTCGCGCTCGATATCTTTGCGCAGTGCGAGCAACTCTCTCAAGATGAATTGCGTGAACTCGTAACGACGGAGTTCTTCAATGCACTTTTCGTGATTCCGCGAACCGTCGGATTTATTGCGCATTTTATGGAGCAAAAGAAGAACGACGAAGGATTGTTCCGCTTGCCGGAGGAATTGCTTTTCGTGCGAAGGAAAAAGAAGTAGGGAAGGTGAGGTAGTACCGTACCGCCTCGCTGGGCCTCGCGGTATACTAGGGGACATGGGCCCAGGAGAGAATCCGGAAGACAGCCAAAAGATCGATCGCTTGCGACAAGCGATGTATTCGCGACGACTTTCCGAGCAGCTGACAGCTCGCGATCGCAGGAATTTGGAACCTTCTCAACACGTAGTCGGCGACGATTTTGTGCATTCAAGCGATCCACTTCCGCAATCAATGGTCGCGCCGAGGGGAATCGGCATCGCACGCAAAGCGCTGTGGTGGGTGCTCGCAATTGCGATTCTTTTCTTTATCGCGGCACTCGGCTTCTTTGGCTACTACTTCATCTTCGGCGGAGGGACGCTCGCGTCTTCTCCTCAAAATATCGATATTGCGGTCTCGGGACCGCCCGAAGTGCAAAGCGGCGGCATTACCGAGCTGCAAGTCATCGTGACGAATCGCAACAATGTTCCGCTCAGCCTTTCAACGCTGATCGTCAATTTCCCGCAAGGCACACGTTCGGCGGCCAACCTCTCGCAAGATGAACCAACGCTCACGCAAGATCTCGGTACGATTGCACCCGGCGCAAGTGTTCAAGGCGAAATTCCGGCAGTCTTTTCCGGGGTCGCGGGCCAGCAGTCCGACGTGAAATTCCAATTGCAGTACCACTTGCCGGGCTCCAACGGCGTCTTCATCGCCTCGAGCGACTACGCCATTAAGTTTGGAACATCACCGCTTTCGATCTCGGTCGATGGTAATTCGCAAACAGTTTCGGGCCAGCCGATTCAATTCACAGTGAACGTCGCCTCAAACGCCACTCAGCCGATCCAAGGCGCGCTGCTTTCGATCTCGTATCCATTCGGCTTTTCGCTGACCTCTGCGACGCCGCCCTCGAGCGCGCCGGGTGTTTGGAACCTCGGTACGTTAAGTCCGGGGCAATCGAAATCGGTAACCGTCCAAGGGACACTGACCGGTTCTCCAGGCGATACGCGCACGTTTAATATCGTGACCGGTACGGGATCAACCTCCGCGGCAACCAACCTATCGACTACGCTTTCGAGCGAAAGTTATGCGATGAACATCACCAGCTCCTTCCTCGGCCTTTCAATCTCGGTCAATGGTGCTTCTTCGACAACCACCGTCGCGCCGGGCGACAGTGTCTCTGTTTCGATCAACTACACCAACAACCTGCCGACCGCGATACAAAACGCCATCATTGTCGCGAAGCTCTCCGGCGTGCAGATCGACGGCTCGACCGTACGCTCGTCCAATGGTTTCTATCGATCAAGCGATGCCTCGATGTATTGGGATCAATCGACGACCAACGGACTTTTGACCTCCATTCCGGCGGGTGGCTCTGGAACGCTTAAGTTCACCTTCACGGCGCCGACCTCGGCGATGCTCACGAACACCACGAACCCGCATCTGGTGATCTCGCTGAGTGCCGCCGGACAGCGCACCGATCAGACAGGCGCTGTAAAGAACTTGCAGGGAACAGCGCAACAGACGATTGGGATTACGAGCGGACTCGAACTTGCCGCGCAAGGTCTCTACTACGCCGATCCGTTCGGTTCGACCGGCCCCATGCCGCCGAAGGCCGGCTCGGAGACCACCTATGCGATCGTGTTTACGGTAACGAATACGACGGATCAGATCAAGAACGCGAAACTCACCGCATACCTCCCGCCGTATGTTCGGTGGCTTGGCACTTATTCTCCGGCGAGCGAAAATATCTCCGTTGATCCGGTGAGCGGAGAAGTCACCTGGAATCTCGGCACGATCGCCCCAAATTCGGGGGTCAATGGAAACCAGCCGCGCCAGGCGGCGATAGCGATCGGCTTCACCCCTTCGACGTCCCAAATCGGCTCCCAACCGGCGCTCTTGCAGCACATCGCCCTTTCGGGCCTTGATACGGGCGCAACGACGCCGGTGTCGGCCGGCAATCCCTTCGCCGCGACCAGCTCCTCGGCGGTCAATCTGAGTGTAAGCGACGTTACAACCAATCTTTCGCAGGTCTCCGAGTCTTCGAGCGGCATGAATATCGGCACTGATCCGGGTTTCACACCTACGAGTGCTACGGTTGTCTCCCAATAGCTGCGGCGCTTATTTTGCGCTACACTCTTTCGCATGGCGGACGATAAAATGGAAAAAATAGTCTCGCTCTGCAAGCGTCGCGGCTTTATCTATCCCGGTTCGGAGATCTACGGAGGCCTTTCGGGCACCTGGGATTACGGTCCCTTGGGTATCGAGCTGAAGAAAAATATCGAAAATCTCTGGTGGCGGATGTTTGTGCAAGAGCGCGACGACATGTACGGGCTCGACGCGGCCATTTTGATGAACGCGGAGGTTTGGAAAGCGAGCGGCCACGTTGCCGGTTTTTCCGACCCGCTCGTTGAATGCAAAAAGTGCAAACGACGGTTCCGAGCGGATCAAGTAGGGCAGAGGTGCCCGGAATGCGGCGGCGAATTCGGCCCGGTTCGCCAATTCAATATGATGTTTAAGACGCAGGTCGGCGCCGTTCCGGAAGACGAAGCATCCATCGTGTACTTGCGCCCGGAAACGGCCGGCGGCATCTTCGTGAATTTCAAAAATGTCGTCGATTCGTTCCATCCGAAGTTGCCTTTTGGCATCGCGCAGGTAGGGAAGGCGTTTCGTAATGAAATCGCACCGCGCGATTTTACGTTCCGTTCGCGAGAATTTCAGCAAATGGAAATTGAGTATTTCGTACGCCCCGGCGAGTGGGAAGCGTCGTTTGAAATGTGGCGCCAAAACGTCCATGCCTTCAACAAAGCCGTAGGAATCCCCCAATCCGAAGTACACGAGCTCGAGGTCGCGCCGGAGGATCGCGCACACTACTCGAAGCGGACGATTGATTTCGAGTTCGAATTTCCGTTCGGTCGCAAGGAGCTCTACGGCCTCGCGTACCGCACCGATTTCGATCTCACGGCGCACGCGAGTGCTTCGGGCAAGGATCTTTCATATCTGGACGAAGCGACAGCGGAGCGGTTCGCGCCTCATGTCATCGAGCCTTCTTTTGGTGTCGATCGCACAGTGCTCGCAGTTCTTTCTTCGGCATACCGCGAAGACGAGCTTGGCGGTGAGAAGCGAATCTATCTTGCGTTCAACAAAGCTGCTGCGCCGATCAAAGCCGCCGTATTCCCGCTGCTTAAAAACAAGCCCCAACTCGTAGCGAAAGCCCGCGAGGTATATCAACTGCTCAAAAAAGTCGAACCGCGCATCATGTGGGACGACAACGGCAACATCGGCAAACGCTACCGTCGCCAGGACGAGATTGGTACACCGTACTGCATCACCATCGACTTCGACACGCTCGGCGAAAAGCCGGAATTGATCGACACTGTCACACTCCGCGATCGCGATTCGGGCGAGCAGGAGCGTGTTGCGGTATCAGAGCTTGCGTCCCGCATTGCATAGCTCTATGGAACCGAAATCCGGACCAATCGTGCTCCTGGTCGACGACGACCAACTGCTTTCCAGTATCATCGCTCGCCGGTTTGCGGCTGAATCGTTTTTGGTAGAACAAGCCGGTTCGGCGGAAGAGGCGCTGCAGATGCTCCAAAAAGAGGGGAAGCCGGATCTCCTCCTGCTCGACATCCACTTGCCAGGCATGAACGGTTTCGATTTTCTGGAGAAATTGCGGGCGACACCCGGTATGGAACACTTACCGGTTATCGTGCTTTCAAATTTCGTCGATCCCGAAGATGTCGAACGCAGCAAACAATTCGGTGTCCTGCAGCATATCCAAAAGGTAAGTATGACGCCTGCCGAAGTAGTGGAAACGGTAAAAAAGACCATCCAAGAACATCGTAAATAGGTTGCTGTCCGAGCCGCCGAGTCCTCGACGTTGAGGAATTTGAATATGCTAGGATGGCGCTATGGACAAGGACACTACGATCTCCATCACCTCCGGAACGATTGTCAAAACCCTCCTCATTCTCGCGCTCGCATGGTTTCTCTATGTGATTCGCGACATTGTTCTTATCGTGCTGACGGCGGTCGTGATCGCCTCTGCCGTTGAGCCCGGGGTTGCTGCGCTGATTAAGCGAAAGTTTCCGCGCGTCGTTTCTGTTATCATCGTATACCTCACGCTCTTTACCGTCGGTTTCGTCATATTCTATTTCTTCGTTCCGACACTGCTCGCCGATTTCGCTACGTTCGTCGTATCGCTTCCGACGTATCTAGACACCTTTACGCACGCGGGCAGTATCAATCAATACGCACAGATTCTCGGTCTTCCGGAGCCCTCAACTATCACGGCAGCCGACCTTTGGAGCGGCATAACGACCGCATTCAATTTGAATACGGCATTCGGCAACGCGCTCACGGCCGCAACGACGATTTTCGGCGGCGTCTTTTCGTTCTTCCTTATCATGATTTTTTCGTTCTACTTCGCCGTGCTCGAAACGGGGGTAGACGATTTCCTTCGCATTGTCGTTCCTCGTCAGCATTCCAAGTATGTCCTCGGGCTTTGGCGCCGTTCGCAGCATAAAATCGGCCTGTGGATGCAGGGGCAGCTGTTGCTCGGCTTCATTATGGGCATTTTGATCTACCTGATGCTCACTGTCTTTGGTGTTCCCAACGCGCTCATTCTGGCAGTCATTGCCGCGGTTTTCGAAATCATTCCCGTCTTCGGACCGATCCTTGCGGCGGTACCGGCGATTATGATCGCGTTCGTGACCGGAGGAGTCCCGCTCGGCGTGATTACGATTTTCATCTATATCATCGCCCAGCAATTTGAAAGCCAATTGATTTACCCGCTTGTTGTCTCTCGAGTCGTTGGCGTGCCGCCCTTGCTGGTCATTCTCGCCCTTATCGTAGGCGGTCAATTGGCAGGCTTTTTGGGCATTATTCTTTCGGTGCCTGCCGCCGCGACCATCCAAGAGCTTGTGCGAGATATCGAAACAGGCCGTCTGGAGCGGCACGAAGAAGCCGTGGAGAAACATGCGTAGCCTCTACAAGTGTCGTGCAACGAGCAACTATGTTTAAAATATGAGAACTTTTTACCTGACGACCACACTTCCGTATGTGAACGCCGATCCGCATATCGGATTCGCACTTGAAATCGTGCAGGCCGATATCATCGCGCGCTATCGAAAGCTGCGGGGCGATGACGTCTTCTTCAACACCGGCACCGACGAGCACGGCCAAAAGCTCTTTGAGGCTGCTAAAAAAGCAGGGAAGACTCCGCAGGAGTACGTCGACGAGTACGCGGCAAAGTTCCGAACGCTGAAGGAGTCACTGAACCTTTCGCCCGATCTCCATTTCATCCGAACCACCGATCCGCATCATATCGAAGCCGCGCAAGAAATTTGGCGCCGCTGCGCCGCTGCCGGCGATATCGAGAAACGAAGTTACAAAGGCCTCTACTGCGTCGGCGACGAGGCGTTCATCAAGGAGTCGGATCTTGTGAACGGCCGCTGCCCCAACCACCCCAATATGGATCCGGTTATGCTCGAAGAGGAAAATTATTTCTTTTTGCTCAGTAAGTACCAAAAGCCGCTGCTCGAATACCTTTCTCGGGAGGATGTTATTTTGCCGCAGTGGCGCAGGCAGGAGGCCATCAAGTTTGTCGAGCAAGGACTCGAAGATTTTTCGATTTCTCGCGTCAAAGAAAAGATGCCGTGGGGAATTCCTGTTCCAAACGATGAATCGCAAGTCATGTACGTGTGGTTCGACGCGCTTACCAACTATATTTCCACACTCGGTTGGCCCGAAGACGCCGAGGGTAATTTCAAAAAATTCTGGCAGGAGGGCGAGGTCATGCAGGTGGCGGGGAAGGACCAGGTGCGATTTCAGTCAATTATGTGGCAGGCGATGCTTATGTCGGCCGGAATCAAGACTACCGATAAGGTTCTTTATCACGGTTTTATAACGAGCGGTGGGCAGAAAATGTCGAAATCACTCGGGAACGTCATCGACCCGATGAATCTCGTGCAGGAATACGGGGCCGATGCGCTGCGCTATTTTCTCGCCAGACACATTTCGGCCTTCGAGGATTCTGACTTCACGTTGGATCGTTTTGCCGAGGCGTACAACGCGGATATGGCCAACGGCTTGGGCAATCTCGTTTCGCGGGTCATGACGCTGGCGCAGAGGAATCTCGATGGTCCTGTTGAGCTACCGGAGCTCGATTTCCCGCAGGATTATCGCGAAGCGCTCGATCATTTTGAATTCAGTCGCGCGATGGAACTTGTCGCCGAACGCATTCATGCTGCCGATCAAAAGATCAACGCGACCGAACCCTTCAAGCTCGTGAAGACCGACCCTGAGAAGGGAAATGCGATTATTCGCGATCTCGTTATCGAGCTCGCCGTGATTCTCTACATGTTGTGGCCGATTATACCGGAGAAAGGGCATGTCATTTGGGAGGCGATCAAGACGAATACAAAGCCCGAAAACCTCTTTCCGCGCAAAGAATAAAAGCTTCACCGTAGAGCTTGACAGCATCATAGTAATGATGCATTATCTTGTACAGATTGTGCATTGACTCATGTTTCGCCCTAGCGCAGAGCTGCTTCTATACGGCAGGTGTGCGCTACGGCGAAACGGAATACTCCGCGAGCCCGCTGGCAGCTACCCTTCGGGAGTGGCGCTTACTAGGGATGGAAACCTATGAGCAACCTCACTACGCTTTCACAAGCCAAGAGGCTCCTAACTCTGGTTGATGAGGCTGATCTTGATTCAGGCGCGTTACAGACGCTCTTCAGCGGCTACCTTTCCTCGCTCTTCAAATGCGTGAAAGAAAATAATTTGCCGACTCTAACCGTGTTCCGCGAGTTTATGAATGCTCGCCGCCAGCTAATTCCCACGTGGATGCTGCTTGCAAGCGACGGTTTCGAAAGTCTCGAAACGAGATTTGTCGGTAACCTCGTTGCTAAAACGAAGCAGGCGGGTTGGCAGATGAATCATCTTCTGTCGCAGGCAGATGTCGAGGCTTGTGCGAAACTTCCTTTCGAACCGTTTCGCGGCCAGCTCGTGAAGATCTCGGCGAGCCAGCTTGGTGTTGATCCGGACCTATTCGGTACCCACGGTTTGACCAATGAAAACGCAAAATTCTATCTGGCTCGAAAGGCCAGGGAAAGAGGATTGCGGCCGGTGAGTCTGTCGGAAACGTTGCAGCTTTGTTTGCAGTTGTCCGAAGGTGAGTGTGTGACGTTGTTTTCAACGCTCTTGATTGGAGAGCGCTCGAATAAGATCGAGCTCATTCTCATTAAGGTGGATCGCAATCCGATTGCTCCTCCGTATCTCGCGCTCGCGCGCTACGCAGTGGCGTACAAAGACGAGTACGTATTCGCTCGAATTTGATTGCACTTTTATTCTTGGCCCCCGCGCGAATGGCGCGGGGGCTTTCTTTGCTATACTTCCGACGTGAAATACTTCGACGCACATACGCATGTGAATTTCGTCGCCTACAAAGACGACACGGAAGCGACCATGAAGCGTGCTGGGGATGCCGGCGTCGGCATGAATATCGTCGGAACCCAATTTGATACCTCCAAAGCCGCCGTAGAACTTGCGCAGAGCCACGAGAACGTGTGGGCGACTATAGGGTTGCACCCGATCCACACGGCGAAGTCTTATCATGATGAAAAAGAGCTCGGCGAGGGTGGCAAGGAGTTTACGTCGCGCGGCGAGCGATTCGACGCGAGCGCATACAAGGAATTGGGTTCGGACCCGAAGGTGATCGCGATAGGAGAGTGCGGACTCGATTACTATCGCGCTGATCAGAGCACTAAGAACGTGCAGATCGAGAATTTCGTAGCGCAGATCGAGGTGGCCAACGACCTCAATAAGCCCTTAATGCTTCATATTCGCAGTGCCTACGAAGACGCGCTCGAAGTACTCAAGGCCCACGCCGTCGTGAGGGGAGACGTACACTTTTTTGCCGGAGATTGGTCCATTGCTAGGAAGTTCCTCGATCTTGGCTTCACGCTCTCGTTTACAGGGGTGGTCACCTTCACTCACGATTACGATGAGGTGGTCAAAAACGCCCCGCTCGACATGATCCTGAGCGAAACCGACGCCCCCTACATCACCCCGGTGCCCCACCGAGGGCAGCGCAATGAGCCGGCATACGTCGCGTATGTCGTGAAAAAGATCGCAGAAATCAGAGGCGATGCTGAAGAGCGAGTTGGCGCTCAATTGCTCGAAAATGCCAGGAGGGTCTTCGGAATTGCCTAGCGTTTGCGCGGCGAATTCGCCTGTGGTAAAGTGCCCGAACTTATGGCAGAAGCTGGTATTGAGAAAACACAGGAAATCGTCTCCGACGAGCGCCTTCCGCGCGTCTATGAAGTTGGCTATCTCGTCTCTTCGACCGTAAAAGAGGAGGAAGTCGAGAAGATCGTTACCGCTATCCGCCAGCAAATCGAGAAAGAAGGCGGTTCTTTTATTGCAGAAGGAGCCCCGTCGTTGACCCGCCTCGCCTACGAAATCTCTACCCGCGAGGAGGGCAAGCGCGTCGACCACGACCGCGCATCGTTCGGCTGGATCAAATTTGAAGCTCCGAGCTCTGCCGCGCAGGCCCTCGATGAATCGCTCAAAGCCAACAATTCCATCATCCGGTACATCGTATTCCGCACCGTTCGCGAAGAGACACGCGCTCACCTCAAGGCCCCGCAGTTGCGCGAAGTGCGTCGCACCGACACGATCAAGACGACGGCCAAGCGTCCGGAAGAGCCGGCTGCGCCGGTCTCTGAAGCTGATCTCGACAAGGCTCTGGAAGATCTCACGCAGGAATAACTATGTATCTCAACAAGGCGATGATTTTCGGCAATCTGACGCGTGACCCCGAAATACGGGCGCTTCCCAGTGGCATGAACGTTTGCAGCTTCTCGGTAGCGACCAACCGCACCTTTAAGGACCGCGATGGCAAGAAGCAGGAGCAAACCGACTTCCACAACGTCGTCGTCTTTGGTCGCCAGGCAGACACCGTCTCGCAGTATTTGAAAAAGGGTTCTTCTGCGTTCGTCGAAGGTCGCATGCAGACTCGTAGCTGGGAGGGGAAAGACGGCGAGAAGAAGTACCGAACGGAGATCGTCGCCGATCGTGTTCAGTTCGGTCCTCGCGCTTCTGGCTCAACAGGCGGTGGTCACAGCAGCAGTAGCGACGAACAGCCGATGGACGATATGGGCGCAGGCGCCGGTATCGATTATCCGAAGGACGATATCAACCCGGATGACATTCCGTTTTAAATCATAATGTATGAACAACATCCTCACGCAAAATGACATTCAGCAGGTAGACTACAAAGACGTCGACCTCTTGAAGCAGTTCATCAACCCGCACGGTCGCGTCATGAGCCGCAACCGCACGAATCTCACTGCTAAGCAGCAGCGCCAGGTTGAAGCCGCGGTCAAGCGCGCCCGCTTCATGGGACTCCTTCCGTACGTACAAAAGTAAAACTACGAAAAACCGCCCGGATTCCCGGGCGGTTTTTCATTTGCTAGAGCGGGTTACACGCGTTCTACGTATTCGCCGGTCTCCGTGTTGATGCGGATGACGTCGCCGAGCTTTACGAACATGGGGACGTTCATCATTGCACCCGTTTCGAGCTCGACGAGCTTGCTACCGCCTTGTGCGGTGTTGCCGCGAACGTCCGGCGGAGCTTCCGTGACCTTAAGTTCCACTTTGATAGGAAGCTTCACGCGAAAAAGAGCGCCTTTGAACCAAAGCGTTTCGACTTCGGTGTTAGGCTTGAGGAATTTGCCGTTCTCACCGACCTGCTCTTCGGTAACGGTAAAGCGCTTCGACTTGTCTTTGATATCGTGGAAGAACCACTCGCCGTTGCGTTCATAAATGAAAACGGCAGGGCGCGATTCTATTTCGGCCTCTTCAACCTTATCGGATTGCTGGAACGAATATTCGATAGAATTACCCTTAATGATGTGGCGCATCTTCGTCTGGTTGACCGGACGACGCTGCTGCTTTTTCATAATGTTGTTCCAGGTGCAAACGTACGGCTCGCCCTCGATGAGGACCGCGACACCCGGCTTCACTTCGTTGTAGGAAATCATTGCCATATCGCGGCATTGTATGCAAAAAATGCCGTTTGTCCATTACAGAAGTCGCCCCTAAAGGCGGTTGAATTGAAGCGGAAGCGATTCTCCGCTTCTTCGTAAGCTGCCAGGCGAGACCCCCCCTGGTCTATTCTTCGCTGCCGGAGCTCTTGGAGGGGATTACCGTACCGTCCTGCAAGCCTTTGCGAATCTCCTTCAGTAATTCGTTAAGTACGGGCTTGTTTTCGCGCAAGAACGTGCGCGCGGCGTCGTAACCGCGGCCGAGCTTGTGTTCGCCATACGTGTAGACGCTACCCGAGGACTTTTCGATGACGCCGAGCTTTTCACCGAGCGCGAGCGCCTCGCCCTCGCGAGAGATACCCTCGCCGTACATCATGTCGAATTCAGTCTGGCGAAAGGGCGCCGCAATCTTGTTTTTGACAATTTTCACGCGGTGCCGGCCACCCATGACTTCGTCGCCCTTCTTGATCTGGGCGATACGGCGGATGTCGATGCGCACGGAGGTGTAGAACTTGAGCGCCTTGCCGCCCGGGGTCGTTTCGGGATTGCCGAACATGACGCCGATTTGCATGCGAATCTGGTTGATGAAAATAACGATCGTCTTTGTTTTTGAGACGATGGCCGTGAGTTTGCGCAACGCCTGGCTCATGAGGCGGGCTTGTTTGCCGACGTGTGACTGGCCCATGTCGCCCTCGATTTCGTCTTTGGGCGTGAGCGCTGCGACCGAGTCGATGACTATGACGTCGATCTTGCCAGAACGTACGAGCGATTCAACGATTTCAAGCGCCTGTTCGCCGGTATCCGGCTGGGAAACGAGGAGATCCTGGATCTTCACGCCGAGTTTCTTTGCGTATTCCGGGTCCAGCGCGTGTTCCGCGTCGATGAAGGCACATACGCCGCCCTTTTTTTGCGCTTCGGCAATGACATGGAGCGAGAGCGTCGTTTTACCGGAACTTTCGGGACCAAAGATTTCGATGATACGGCCGCGGGGTAAGCCGCCAATGCCGAGCGCCCAATCGACGCCGATCGATCCCGTGGGGATCGCGTTAACGTCGACTTTCGGGGTCGCGCCGAGCATCATGATCGATTCGTCGCCGAATTTGGTTTTGATCTGCGCGAGGGCTCGTTCGATGTCTTTATCGGTGCCGGTACCGACTTCTTTCGGAGGTGCTTTCTCTTTCTTGCTGCCAACTGCCATATAGATAAAAATTAGGTAATAGCGGGATCACAGGCAGTATACCGCACCCCCTGGACGAAGCTATAGGCGCCGGGAGGGCAGTGTCGCTTGCTAGCGCTGGGTCGAGGAGGCGCTTTGCCGGGAACTCGTCGAAATAGTCGAATTTGCGCTCGTAGAAGTCGCCGCGGTGGTAGTCGAAAGGCTCGAGCTCCCTGAAGGCGCTGAATACACAATTTGAAGCACTTTTTCGGTCGAATGGCCGTATTTATCGGACGCATCGAGAACGATGCGGTTGAATCCGGGCGAAAGTGCGAAGGGAATATCGAATGCACCAGCTTCGGTCACGGGAACGCCCTGTCCATTCACCGTTAATGTCGCAATATGCGCGGTTGTTCCCGTTATCTCTACATAAGGAGTCGAAACTTGCGTAGCTGTTTGTGTGAGTTGTATGGTTGGGCCAAAAAGAATGCCCCGCGCTTCGAAGTACGCATAGAGCGCGATAGCAATGAAGAAGCAAATGAGGAAGACCCTGGTGAGCTTACTATCACGGTAGGGCAGCATCGGCCCAGTATTAGGGAGGGAAGGGCGTGTGGCAAGTATTGCGGTGCGTCGGTAGCTTCGCTGGTTACGCGGGAAATACTTGCGTGAGATAGATCATGGACGCTTCGCGCTAGTTCCTCTGGTTTTCGGCATAGGAGACAGTAAAACGGGCGGCCTTTGGCCGCCCGTTTCATTCTATCTATCTATTGGGTGTCTTCTTGTTCGGCTGCTCGGACCAGATCGTCAGCATTGCCTGCCCCGATAACGTCGCGAGGCTTTGCGCCATCTGCGGGACCAACGACACCGCGCTCTTCAAGCATGTCTATAAGCTTTGCCGCTCGCGCGTAGCCGATGCCCAATTTGCGCTGCAGGTAGGAGGTCGAGGCCTTGCCGGCTTCGATAACCGTCTTTTTTGCTTCCGCGTAGAGCTCGTCTTCCTCCTCTTCATCTGCCATCGATGAGAATACGGTCTCAAGACCGCCGCCGATCTTGCCGCTATCGCTGAAGTCGATTTCGCTCGGGAGCGTGCCTTCGGCGTTTTTGGCGATAAAGGCAACCACCTTCTTGACCTCGTTTTCAGAAATATACGGGGCTTGGATGCGTCGCGGCTTGCTCATCTCTCCCGAAAGGAAAAGCATGTCGCCTGCGCCGAGGAGCTTTTCAGCGCCTCCGGTATCCAAAATGGTACGCGAGTCGATCTGGGATGCCACCTGCAATGCGACGCGAGCGGGGATGTTGGCCTTGATGAGGCCAGTAATGACCTTTACGCTCGGGCGCTGGGTTGAGAGTATAAGGTGAATACCCACAGCACGGCTCATCTGCGCGAGGCGGACGATGCCGGCTTCGAGCTCTCTCGGATAGGCTTGCATGATGTCGGCGAGCTCGTCGATGATAACGATAATGTAGGGCATGGCCTCTGGCGGGGTCTGACCCTCTTTCACGCCGCGCTCGAGTGCTGGGGCCACTACGTTGGCGTGGTACGAACCAATGTCGCGAACGCGCTCCGTTTCCAGGATGCCGTATCGGCGATCCATTTCTTTTGCGAGCCACTTCAGGGCGAGGATTGCTTTCTTCGGGTCGGTAATGACGGGGGTGAGGAGGTGGGGGATTGAATTGTAGAGGGTCAATTCGACGCGCTTTGGATCCACCATGATAAATCGCAGTCGTTCTGGACCGCAGCGATACAGGAGAGAAACGATAAAGTCGTGGATGGCGACCGATTTGCCGGCGCCTGTCGCGCCCGCAACAAGCATGTGCGGCATCTTCGCCATGTCCGCATAGTGCGCCTGTCCCGTAATCGAGCGGCCGAGAGCCATCAAGAGTGGTTTGTCCGAATTTGCGTATTGCTCGTCCGTGACGAGCGGCGCGAGGCCGAGCGTTGTGCGGGCGATGTTGGGTACCTCAATACCGACGAGTGATTTCCCAGGAATCGGTGCCTCGATACGCACGGGGGAGGCCGCGAGCGCGAGCTCTAAGTTGGATTGCAGGGCGAGGATCTTCGAGAGGCGCACGCCTTCGGCCGGTTTCATCGCGTATCGCGTTACGGTGGGCCCGATCGACGCTTCGTCCATTTCAACTTGGATACCGAAGTTTTGTAGCGTGCGCTTGATGATGTTCATGTTGGCTTTTACATCGCCGACCTCAGGCTTACCTTTATTTTTTGAAAGAAGTGTTGCGGGCGGCGGTTCGTATGCGCTGCCGGTCGCGGCAATAATAGGGAAGCTGGCTTCCGAATCCGATTCCGCCTTATCGGCGAAACTGCTGACAGCCGGTTTTCGCTCGGGCACCGGTACCTCCTCGTGCTCGATTTCTTCCGGCTCGGGTTCTTCCATTTCCGCAGCCTCTTCCTCGTGGAAGCCGGTAACCGGAACCTCGTCCATCTCTTCTTCGCCGAACGCGACGTCTTCAGAATTTGATTGGAAGCGTTCTCGGATGCTCGTAAACAGCGCGGGGAGATTTGCGTCAAAAGCGATGATGAGCGCAGCTACCATAAATGCCGTTAAGAAAACGACAGTCGCCGGAGTTGCGACTGATGAAACCAATGGGTTGGAAACGCTCGCGCCGATCACGCCGCCCTTGCTCGGAAAAGCAAGATTTATGAGACCAAGCGCCGAAAGCAAAAAGACCGCGAGACCCAATACCTGCACCCATCCGAAACGTTCCTCAAAGGAACGAAATATTTGTACCGAAAGCATGGCGAGCGAGAGCGGCAAGAGCCAGTAGCCAATTCCGAGCAGCCACGAGAGCCATGAGAAAAGCGTTTCACCGACGGCACCTCCACCACCTAATTCCGCAATAATCAGAAAGCCAGCGAGTGCCAGAAAAAGGATGGCACCGACGCCTCGAAGAGCTTCGGAACTGACTCGCTTTTCTACGACTTTCGGCTGTGCACTCGTTTTGCCATTCGCCTTTTTCGCGACTTTCGCACGCTTCTTCTCTTTCATGCGCGTATGATATCACGCATCGCTTGTGGATAAGCGCTCTACGGCTCACCAATACGGCAATCGCTTGACCGGGGGCGATAAAAGCTTGTCTATTGTTCACGTCCTTTATATACTGCCGCTACTGCTAGAGACAGTCCTTTATAGAGATTATCTCTAAAAGACACGTCATGGACGATATAAAAGACAACCAAAAAGGCGATAGTTTCTCACGATTTATTGACTCTCAGCACGTTAAAACCGATCCGTTCGGGAAGAATCGTGCCGCAGAGCGACTCTACCGCCGTGTCGAACGTCTCGTCGCCGCGCTCTATCTTTTGACTCGACACATCCCTGAAACCGAACCATTGAAATTAGAGATCCGATCCAGAGGAATTGCGCTTCTTGAGAAAGTTCTAGACCTCAAGGATGAAATGCGTGCGGCTGAATCTGACGCGCTCGGTTCGTTTGAAACTGCGGTTCGCGGACTCATATCGCTCGTCCGGATTCTCACGGCCGCAGGTCGCATCTCATTTCAAAATGCAGACACTGTAATTGGCGCTCTCGACGAACTCGTTGGCTTTATCAACTCCTCTCAGCGCTCGCCGCTCTCGGAAGTTTTTAGTTTTACGCGAGAAGACATCATGGGCGATATGAGTCCTTTATATGACCGAAATGTCTTAAAGGACATAAGAGACACCAAGAAAGTTGTTAGAGACAATACGGACACGGACAGCACTCGTACAGAGCCTACTGGCTCCCGTGCGCAGGGGATCGTGTCCGTTTTGCGGGGAGCAGGTGAGCTTGGGATCAAAGATATCTCTGCTCGTCTCCCTGATTACAGCGAGAAGATGATTCAGCGCGAATTGGCCGCTTTGGTGAAAAGCGGCCAGGTCAAAAAGGATGGTTTTAAGCGTTGGAGTAAGTATTCGCTCGTTCAATAATATAGAGAGGAGGGAGCCGGGAGCCGAATTTGACTTTAGTCTCAGTTGAGAGCGTAAATTAAGCCAAGATGAATACTGAGAAAGAACGGCGCCGTTAAGGCGTCATATGCATTGACTCCAGTAGGAGAGGAGGGTATCCTTTTCCGGCTTGTGAGGATGGCGTGAAATTGGCGAAAACTCTTGCTAAAGAGCGCGACATTTCTTCACAAGTTATCCACAAAACGGAGTCAAGCGAACCGAGGCCAAGCTTGCGACGCATATATACTGTATGCGTTACGCAAGTAGCGGTTTCGCTACTCGCGTAAGTTCATTGACATTTCAATAGTGAACAACGTGCGGGGTATACCCGCCCGCTTCTTCATTAATAAAAATATTGAGAAGAAGCTGCGCGCCGCTATCGCGCCGCGCATTCCGCACATCTGCATTTTCCAGAAATTTTCCGCCTATCAGAAATGACCTCCCAACTTCGCTGCTACCCTCGCCACGCTCTGCGCGGTGGGTTAGCAAAATATCGTCGCTGCTGAGATGAAAGAAATTTCAGATCTGTCTTCAGACGATATGCATTATTAGTTGTCTTCAGTTATTAGAAAATTTAGAAGACACACTTTGCGCACATGCTCGCGTCGAACGAGCGTCTGCGCACTCTCGATGAAAGTCGAGAGGAAAGGTCAAACAAAATCTATGAGTAAAGCATTAGCAACAAAGAAAGTTGCGGCTGCGCTCTTGGGCTTTGGAATGGTTCTTGCTTTCGCCACCACGGCGAGCGCACAGACCACTTCGTCAGCTTCGACGCTGTCGACGCTCCAAGCACAAGTTCAAGCGCTTCTCGCGCAAATCGCATCGCTCCAGGGCTCTGGTACATCCACGGGTTCCGGCGGCGCGTGCTTCACCTTCTCGGCGAATGAGCAAGTTGGCTCAAACGGCGGTCAGGTGATGTGGATCCAGGAGTTCCTCAACGGTCACGGCTTCCAAGTCGCGGCGACAGGTGCTGGTTCTCCGGGCAATGAAACGAGTCACTTTGGTCCGGCCACTAAGGCTGCGGTCATGAAGTTCCAGAGCTCGAACGGCATCTCGCCGGTCTCGGGTTACTGGGGACCTCTGAGCCGCGCTAAGGCCAATGCCATCTGTGCCGGTTCTACGACTGGCACGGGTACAGGCACTGGTACTGGTACTGGCACGACTTCGGGAGCGGGTATCACCGTTACCGCAGGCGTCCAGCCGGCAAACTCGCTCGCTCCGGTTAACGCAAGCCGCGTTCCGTTCACGACGTTCACGCTATCCAACAACACTGGCAGCGCGGTAACGATCAACGGCATCACGGTTCAGCGCACGGGCCTCGCGAATGACAACGCCTTCGCTGGTGTTATTCTTCTCGACTCGAACGGTCTCCAATACGGCAACTCACAAACCTTCAACTCGAACCACCAGGCGACGGTTGGCGGTACATTCACTCTCAATCCGGGTCAGTCAATGACTTACACGATTGCGGGTAATATGGAAACGATCGCGAACAGTAACTCTGGTCAGATCGCTTCTGTCTCGGTTGTCGGTGTCAATACTTCGGTTCCGGTCTCTGGCTCGCTCCCGATTACGGGCGCGCAACAGACGATCAACGAGTCGTTGACGATTGGTACTGCATCTCTCAGCAACTCCGGTTACGACCCGAACGGTTACCGCTCGAATTCGATCGGTACAACGGGCCTTACGTTCTCCGCCCTCCGCATCACTGCTGGATCGGCTGAAGACGAGAAGCTCTACTCGATCACGTGGAACCAGACTGGTTCTGCTGGTTCGCAGGACATTGGCAACCTCAAGACGGTTGTTAACGGCACGAGCTACCCGGTAACGGTTGACGCTTCTGGTAAATACTTCACTTCGCAATTCGCGGGAGGTATCTTGATCCCGAAGGGTCAGTCTGTTGATGCGTACATTCAGGGTGACCTCACTGGCTCTACTGCCGCAGGTCGCACTGTAGAGTTCGACGTCTACCGCGCTTCCGACATTTACGTCGTTGGTCAAACGTTCGGCTACGGCATCACGCCGAGCAGCCCGAACTTGACCGCATGTAGTGCAACTGGCACGATTGGTACGAACTGTCTCGACACTGCGTCGAGTCACGGATCGCACTACTCGTACAACTCGAACCCGCTCTTCCAGGGCTCGAGCATGTCGATTACAGCCGGTACGTTGTCGACGGTCTCAACTGCGAGCTCCGTTGCTCCGCAGAATATTGCGATCAATGTCCCGAATCAGATTCTCGGTGGATTCCAGACGAACTTCACTGGTGAACCTGTTACGGTCAACAGCGTCACAGTTAGTGTTGCGACCAGCTCCACAAACACCGACCAGCTCAAGAGCGTTACCTTGGTTGACTCCAATGGCAATGTTGTTGCTGGCCCGGTTGACGAGAATGTGAGCACTGGGAAAATCATTTTCAGTAGCTCAGTCACCTTCCCGGTTGGACCGATGACGTACACCATTAAGGGTACGGTTGGTTCCAACGCGGGTAACGGCGGCACCTACATCTTGTCGACGAACCCAGGTACTCAGTGGTCGAGCGCTATCGGCCAGACCTCTGGTAACTACGTAACGCTCCCGAGCACGACCATCACCATGAGCACCATGACGGTGCAGGCTGGTCAGCTCAACATCTCGGCTTCGGCTTCGCCGGCATCGTCGAACATCACGACGAATACCAACAACTACACGGTTGCGAACATCGTACTCGATGCCTCGCAGTCGGGTGAGGACGTTCGCTTGAACGCACTCCCGATCGTTGTTAACGCGACGTCGACTTCGGGTGACCAGACTTCGGCAAACTTGCTTAAGTCGAATCTCACGAACTGTCAATTGTTCAACGGCAGCAATGCGCTCAACAGCCAATCGGTTGGTTCGAGCCAGTGGACCGTTCAGAACACGTCAGGCAGCATCTACGGTCTTGAAGCGAACTTCATCTTCACGAACTCGCTTACGGTTCCGAAAGGCACGACTGTTACACTTTCGCTCGTCTGCAACATTGGCGGTGGTCTCTTCCCTGCAGAAACCTTCAACGCTGGTGTCGCTTCGGGCTTCGCTCCTACAGTTACGGGCGCGACCTCGGGTAACACTCTTAGCGCAACTCCGACCACGAGCTCCTCGGGTACGATGACCGTTGGTACGGCAAGCATGACTGCTTCCGTCCCGACCCCGCTCTCGTACGCGCTGGTCTCTGGTGGCACACAGAACGTCACAGTTGGAACTTTCACGCTCCAGCCGACGACGGGCAATGTCAGCCTCCAGAACCTCGGACTTGCTCTTAACTCGAATTACGCTTCCAGCTCCGACCTCGCCAACGGCGTCGTCACGATCTGGAACGGTTCGACGCAGATTGGTACGGCCAACTTCAGCGGCAAATCGCCGATTGGTCACTACTACATCGCGACGTCTACGATCACGAACTTCAATCTTCCGCAAAACATCCAGACCACTCTTACCCTCAAGGCGAACATTGCTGCGATTGGTATCGGTCAATCTGGCATGAGCGGTCATGAACTCAAGATCGGTCTCGCAGAAGCTCAGGGTACATCGGGCAATAGCTCGGTTGATACTGGCTACACCACATCGAACGTACCGTCCAACGGTATCGCGATGTTTGCGAGCTATCCGACGGTCGCTCTCACGAGCTACTTGCCGAGCAACGGTATCTCTGACGGTCGTTTGATCGCGTTCTCCATCACGGCGAACTCGGCAAACCCTGTTGGTATCTCGAAGCTCTCATTCAGCATCGCTTCTTCGAGCGCGGCTGTTACGTCTCCGTCCTTGTACGTGTACTCTGACTCCGGTTTCTCGCAGCCTGCGGGCGGCACGACCGGGGGTATTGGTGGTTACACGAACTACACGGCGGGCAATCCGGGTTCCGCAACGACGATCTTCACATCGCCGCTTGAGATCCCGGCTGGTACGACCGAGTACTTCCTCTTGAAGGGTACGGTCTCGAGCGTTGGCGGTGCTACCACCTACAACGTTGCGACCACTCTCTTGGGTGATACTGGTGACCAGGCTCCGATTATGGTTGCGTCTTCGTCGGTCAGCACGAACTTCGTCTGGTCGCCGAACTCGACGACTACCTCGTCCGGTGCTGCACTTGATTGGACCAATGCGTACGGCGTCTCAGGATTGCCGTCAATCGGTCTCACTCAGAACCGCACTCAATAATTTTGAGTTCGGTGCTTACGGCGACAACGTAAGCAACAAAACCCCTCTCCGAAAGGAGAGGGGTTTTGTGTTTGTATAAGAAGAGCTATTCTATGAGCATGAATGTTCGAGAGCATGAGCCCCTCATAAAGGCTGCCGGTTTAGGATTTGTGGCAGGAGGGATTATTGTCGGGCTTTGCGTCTATGTACTTACCCCTCGTGCACCTGAGATTCAGGCACTGCGCGAGAGTAACATTGCCTCCAGTACGGGATATGCATTCACTGACCCGCTGATAGGTCTTGCGTCGACCAACGGCGTAAACTCCCCGCAGTATTTTCAACTGCAAAACCAGGTGCAGGATTACATCAATGCTCAGGAGCAGCAGGGCGATCTTTTTTCTGCGGCAGTTAAATTTAGCGACATCGAAGCTGCCCAGGGTTTTACCATCAATCCTGGCGAACAATATGATCCAGCTAGTCTCACAAAAGTTCCGCTTACAATGGCGTACTACTCGCTTGCGCAGAACGACCCCTCTATCTTGTCGCAAGAAATTACCGCGAACTTTTCCCAAGACCTCGATGCAAGCGAGCAGGTAGAATCGCCAACTCAGCTCACGAAGGGTGATACCTATACCGTCGAGCAGTTGATTGGGCACATGATTAGGTATTCCGACAACAACGCCGAACAGCTTTTGGCGGATCATTTGGCCGCAATAGGGCAGCTCAGTGTGCTTTCGCAGCTTTTCAGTAGTCTCGGCATCCCGGTGAACGCGGATAATCCGGACGATATGACGGTGCAACAATATTCACTCTTTTTGCGTGTCTTGTTTAATTCAACCTACCTTGATCGGGAGTATTCCGAGAAGCTTCTCGCACTCATGTCTGAGACGGACTTTAGCGGAGGTATTGATTCGGGCGTGCCCAACAACATCATCGTCTCGGAAAAGTTCGGTGATGCGAAGATTCCGAATTTGCAGGGTCAGCAGGTCGGGGCGGAGCTCCAAAATTGCGGCATCGTGTACTATCCAAACCATCCCTATCTTTTGTGCATCATGACGAAAGGGAATAGTGTACCCAATTTAGAGCGTGTGATCGCGGCCATATCCAAAACGGTATATAGCAGCGTGGAAAGCCGCTATCCACAAAATTAAAGCCTGTTTTCGTTCTGTTGCGCCGAATCGGTGTTCGGATTATTCTTGGCCGATGAACACGATCACTAGAAATATTGTCATTGGGGTTATTATCCTCGTTATCATCGCTTTGCTCGGCTATATGGTCGTACAGGAGCGAAACACGACCCAGGTAGCCACATCGACCGCTACTTCGACGAACCAAAGCTCCACTTCGACCGGGTCGGTAGTAACTATTTCTCCCACAAGCACGACGCAGGTCGGCGGATATACCATTAGGCCGATTACCGGTTCTGCAGCGCCCAACTACAAAACTCCATTGACCTACTCAGCAAACGTCAGTACCGACGAAAAGGCTCAAGACGAAAGTCAGTTTGCGGCAGTACAAACAGCTATTGCTTCGAATCCCGCCAGCTATCCGGCATGGATTGAGCTCGGCATTCTTCGCGAGAGCACTGGCGATTATCAGGGAGCGGCTGCGGATTGGAAGTACGTAACCGAGCTCTATCCGAAAGATCCGACCGCATTCGCCAATCTCGGCAATTTGTATGCCAACGACCTGCACCAACCGCAGCAGGGAATCACGTACTATAAGCAAGCGATAAAGATTGATCCGACGCACGAAGAAACGTTCTACGACAATCTCGCACAGATCTATCTCGCGCAGGGAGACAAAACAGACGCGAAAGCGATTCTTCGGCAAGGCATTACCGCCCAGGTAGTCGGCTACCAAAACCTCCAGACCGAGCTCAATTCGATCCAATAAATTGCATAGCGCTGGCATTTCTCCACTCCTCCGAAGGTTAATCTCGGAGGAGTTTTAGTTATCCACAGACTTCAGAAAAATTTTATTTCTGCTTTAGAAAGAATTGATGGCTCCTTTGGCATAGTGTGCAGTACATTCTCGTTTTAGGGGTCAAGCGAGAATGTAGCAATCGAAGTTCCTCTGGTCAGGCAAGGTCCGCAGAGGAACTCTTGCTATCTGGCCATATCCGAGACTCGTCATAATTTCTTTATAAAGCTTTTAGGGAAGCATGAATGGGTCAATGCCATACTCGCGTACATGCATAAACTTTGGAAAGTACTGCGTTGGACAATTATCTTTGTCGCGCTCGTATACGCCGCGATGGTTATCTACGCCTACCCACATGTTCATCAAGAGCGTCTCGACCGCGAAGTGGTTGCGCAAATCGAAGCGCAAAAGATTACTCCCGATGACGTAGCTGGTGCGCATCTTGCGCCCACGCCGGATCCAAACGCAATTGATGCGACCGTCCAAGGAGTCGACGCCAATCAAAACGGCATCCGTGATGACGTCGAGCTCGCGATTTTCGCTAGGCACCCAACCTCAAGCGCGATCCGTGCCGCCGAGCTCCAGTACGCGATGGATCTCCAAACTCAACTGACACAAGTGACGGACACGGCCACTTGGGCGGCAGCCGAAATACAGCGCGAGCGAGGCTTCGGGTGTCTGTACGATACTTCGCGCGGCGAGTATTCTCGCTTCGAAACAGAAACGGACGCCTTGGTTATTAATACGAATCTGCGAAAAGAGAGATTCGATTGGATGCAGCAGTTCGGCACCTCTTATAAACTTTCATTCGGCCCCGATTGCGATGTGAGTTCGCAGCAGGGCTATGGCAACTAAATTTCTTTTCTATTTTCTCTTCTTGTGGTGCGTGCCACTTATCGTTTTTGCATCATCGTGTTCTCCGGATTCGGCGACGGTCGTGTATATAAACGGCATTGAAACGACACAAAAAGAGGCGAGCGACGACATGGCGCTTTTGCGCAAAGACTTTCTGCAATACAGAGGCTCGCCGAACATCACCTTCTTGAATGGCTATAACCCTTCGCATCTCGGCGGTCTTGGAGACGCCATCGAATCTATTAGCCAGGCGATCAATTCACCGATCAGCAATTACGATCTCTTCACGATTATCGCGCAACTTGCTTCGCAGGTACTTACTCGCAAAGTATTGCTTGTCGGTCATTCGCAAGGCGGCTTTTACGCGAACGAAATCTACGACTATCTCGTCAAAAGCGGCACGCCGGCAAATTCGATAGGAGTGTACGAACTCGCAACTCCCGCTGATCATGTCGCGGGCAATGGTAGCTACCTCACGTCTTCAAATGATACGGTGATCAATTTTGTCAGAGGATCGCAAGCAGATTTACGATTGCCACAGGCGCTCCCTGCAAACGTGACCATTTTGGAACAAGCCAGCGACGCGAGCAACACCTGGTCGGGGCACATTCCGAGCGTGTATCTCAATGGTGCGGCTGCTCGGATAGCCGCCGATATAAAGCGAGCGCTTGGAGCACTTTCTGCGGACGGCGCCGGATCCGACAGTTGTATTGCTGCTCCGCAGCTTGGGTCTATATACGCTCTGCAAAAGAGCGCATTCGCTGTCGCCGATCCACTCGCTTCAAATATTGATGCCGCAATCCGTTCAACAGCTACCGCGATCAGTGAGGCAAACACGATCGGGAACGATGTCATACATACTGCTTTCAGCGACGCATTCTTTGCGGTGATTCCAAGACCGACCGCACAAAACGCGGCGGGCGTGTTCGCTGTGGAGAAAGCGCTCTACGGCTCAAGTTTGAGTGTCGCTGATTACGAGGCGCTTATAGCAGGCAAAGAGATTCCCGAAAATATTGATCCGCCCCCGACTCCGCAATCGAAAACGGTTCAGCCTGCAACGCCCATAGCTTCACCGATACAAGCTCAACAGCAAAACAATCAGAACGAAAATCCTGCTCCAGCGACTCAACTCCCTCAATCACAAACTCAATCTATACTCCCGATTCCTGTGCCCGTGCCGATCACTGTCAGTCCCGGTTTTGGGGGAGGAGCTCCGGCACCGATGCGAACCGTACAAAGCCAAGGTTCATGGACTGCTCCGACAGCCGAAGATTCTGGTCCACCGACTTCGACGACCTCGCAGCCGTCCGCCGCAACGACAACACTGCCGTTTGCGGTTACATCGCCGCTCGATCAGAGTATGTTTTCGACATCGACCATTGCGTTTACAGGGACTACGACACCGCTTGCGACGATCTCCGCCAGTTTCGGAACGACAACTGTTTCTACCCGGGCAGATGCCGATGGAAGCTGGAGTATGTTGCTTGAGCTGCTCGCAGGCACCACGACGGTGTCATTCGGTGCCGCAGATACAGCAGGAGACACCACTGCAACCACGACGCGTTCGATCGTGGTCGCACTTGCTCAATCGACCACTACTATGACTGTTGCGACGACAACAGCTACATCGACCACGGTCGCGACCAACGAACCTGCAATCGATAATCCCTGCGGACAATCGCCATTAGCGACGAGCGGCTATTTCTTCAGTGGCGTGAAAGACGATCCTGAGTATCCAAGCGGCCTGCTTGAATACCACTTCAGAATCAATTCGGCATACGCGGACGGCCGCGCTTTCAAGATCACCTGGCAATACTTTGACGATCAATGCGAACAAAGCGCTCCCGAAAATTCTTCGACTCTACAGGTACAGCTGCCAACTGGCGTAACCGATTGGAGCGTTCGATTTTCCTCACCGACCCACTTCGAGATTTGGGATGATCAACATAACGCCATTGCCCTGGACGAAAATGGAAGCCCGATCGAGGAAGACATTCCCGCCCTGTCTAGCTACGAGAGTATTAAAATATCTGGAACTATAGGTGGCTCGGCGAGCACGCTGGATTCGCGCGTTGTCAAAATAAATGGGGCAGGGGAGCCGCCGTCGTTTCCGGATACGGCGATCATCCGCTCGGGCTGCACCAGCGGCTATGCGAGCGGCGTTCTCTTTGATCCCGCGTATCAAAAATCCGAGTACGTCGGGCGGCTGCTCCGTATTCACTTGCGCCTGCGCTCGCCCTACAACAGCGGCCCGAGTTTCCCTTTGCAGGTGGTTGCGCTTGGAAGCGACTGTGGAACGCCGGTTCCCGACGCACCCACCAGCACCGTCGTCGTATCGCTCCCGGTATACATTCGGTACTACTCCTATCGAATGGTTACGCCGACGCATTGGGTCCTATGGGACGATGAGAACGATATAGAGGCGTGCGCAGGATGCGAAGGCGACATTCCGGCCGATACGATCTATGTCGGATTCTCTGCGACGGCTGAGCTCAGAGGGGACAATCAAATGTGGACGCCGTCTCTCTATCCGTCGCTCTAGGTGTAAAATAGAGGTATGCGCCAGTCGCCAACCAGCTCATTCTTCAGGTTCCTCGTGGTGTTTCTCGTATTTATCTCCGTCTTTTTTAGTGTCACGATTGCAGTACAAACGCTCTCAGCCAAACAAGGCGCTGCGCAGCAAGCAGCGGCTGCGGAAGCGCTGATGCTGAAACAGATTCAATAAAAAAGAAAAGCCGGAAGTCTTTCGACTTCCGGTTTAGAGTTGGGCGGGCACGGCGAACTGTTTACGGCAATTGAATGTCGTGAATTCCGGCGAGTGAACGAGCGTATCGCTGTTCGTCCGGACCGAGTCCCTCAAGAGAGTTCGTATCTCCGGCCAGCACGCTTTCGACGATAGCTGCGGCGGGCGCGCCGAGTCGTTCGCGCACGATTTCGACCGTCGCGTACGCCGGTTGCGAAAGCTCGTACAGACGAACGCCTTCGCTTTGGTAGCACCCGAGGTGCCGAACCATCGCGCCGGCAGCTTCGGTGCCGCTGGTGTGCTCTTCCTCAATCACGGCTTTTTGCCGCGCCGGGGAAAGCTTCGCGAATGTGCTGACGATAGGGAAGAACTTTTCATTCCAATAGCCCATCTACCGATCCTCCTAAATGGCTTGTTGCATAGTAACATTTGGATGCATACAGGTCAAGTTTCGATTTGACCTTTACGCTTCGGTGTGTAGAATATGCAGCACAAGGCCAGAGAAAGCGAGCATTCCTTCGGGATATCAGACTTGCTGAGGTCGAAACTCTCTCGTCGCCGTAGAGGTGACAGCCTTGGTTAAAAATAGGTTTTTCCGTATATGGCGAAAACCAAAGAACAAAAGCAGGAGATCATTACGAAGCTCGAGAATGCGATGAAAGGCGCCGCTTCAACCGTCTTCGTTCACTTCAACAAAGTGACCGTCGCGGAGGAAAGCGCGATGCGTCGCGACTTGCGCAAGGACGGTCTTGGTTACACCGTAGCCAAGAAAACCTTGATCCGTCGAGCGCTCGAGGCCATGGGCCACAATTCTTCGGAATTGCCGCTTGAAGGTGAAATCGCGATCGCTTACGGCGGTGGCGATGACGTAACGATCGCTGCCCGTACTCTTCACGAGTTCGGGAAAAAGCTCACCGACAGGCTCAGTATTGTCGGCGGCATCTTCGAAGGCAAGCTCTTGGGAGCAGCCGAGATGCGAGAAATTGCGACGATTCCGCCGCTCCAGTCGCTGCGCGCGATGTTCGCCCAACTGGTGAACTCACCTCGTCAGCGTTTCGCGGTGGTACTCAGCAAGGTCGCGGAAACCAAAACAAATTAATAGTCTTAGTACTCATCTATGACACAGGAACAAATCATCGAAGCAGTCGAGAAAATGACGATCGTGGAACTCAACACCCTCGTCAAGGCGATCGAGGAGAAGTGGGGAGTCTCGGCGGCAGCAGTTGCCGTTGCTGGCCCTGCAGCTGGCGCGGCTGCGGAAGAGAAGACGGAATTTACCGTCGAGCTCACCGCAATCGGCGAACAGAAAATCGCGGTCATCAAGGTTGTAAAGGAGGCGCTCGGCCTCGGTCTCGCGGAAGCGAAGACCATGGTCGAGAGCGCGCCGGTCGTGCTCAAGACAGACGTCAAGAAAGAGCAGGCCGAAGAATGGAAGAAGAAAATCGAGGAAGCCGGAGGCAAAGTTACGCTCAAATAATCCTGATTTTTCGAGAGCAACACCCGGCGACAAGCCGGGTTTTCTCTTTTTTGGAGCCCGGCCTTTTTAATCTAGGGAAATAGAGGTAGCATGTGGGCGATGAAAGACGACTTTTTGACCTTGTTCATGGGAGGCAACGTGGCCCGGACTCGTTTGTTGCGCGTATTCACCTTCGACGCAGAGCGTTCATTTCCGCTTAAGGATGCAGCGAAGCGCGCAGGTATTTCGGCGCAAGCAGCGTCGAAAGAAGTGAAAATTTTGGAAAAGTGGGGAGTCCTCAAAAAAGGAAAGACAGCATCAATTGTGCTTAGCAACGGAACTGCTCGCAAAGCGACCGCACAAGCAAAAGAGGAGACATGGTCGTTCGATCCGGACTTCGCCTATGCACGCGCCCTCTCGAGTTTCGTTCGCGAGATATCGCCGATGCGGTATGAGAACGTCGTGTCGACGCTTCGGGCTTGCGGCAAAGTAAGTGCTATCGTACTTTCCGGTTCTTTTACCGGCGACGAAACTCGCCCGGTCGACATTCTGATTGCAGGGGAGGATATGAGCGCGGAGAAGCTTGCCCGTGCTATCAAAGCGCTTGAACCGATCTTTGGTCGTGAGCTTCGTTATGCTGTTTTTACCACTCCCGAGTTTCGCTATCGCCTGACCATTCAAGATCGTTTGGTACGCGACACATTTGATTTTCCCCATCTCGTACTGCTCGATCGTTCGAAAATTCTCTAACGGCGACAAAAAGTGCCGTTTTTAGGCCATGTGCGGGTATCCACACCGCCTCTTTCGTGGTGAAAAGAGCGATTGGACGACTGCTATCATTATTGTATTCAGTACAAGCGGGTCGAACTGCGCAATTTATTTATTACATTTTTAATTAATTTATCTTCATTATGATCGTTAGCCAATCGGCAGACGCGGTCTCAGGCTCGTTCAACGACCTCTGGTACACCGTCGTCGCCTTCTTGCCGAATATCCTTGCGGCAATCATCGTTTTTCTTATCGGATGGATCATCGGCGTCATTTTGTATCGCGTCGTCGTTGAAGTAGTTAAGGTGCTCAAGCTCGATGAGGCGCTTAAGGCGGCCGGCATGCACGAAGCGGCTCACCACGCGGGATTCAATCTCGACGTCGGAAAGTTCCTCGGTACGCTCGTTGAATGGTTCATCATCTTGGTGTTCCTCGTCGCTTCGCTCGACATCCTCGGCCTTACTCGCGTGACCATCTTCTTGCAGACGGTCGTGCTGCTCTACTTGCCGCAGGTCATCGTCGCTTCGCTCATTCTTATTCTTGGAGCTATCGTCGCCGAGGTTGTTCGCGGTCTTGTTGCCGGTTCTGCACGCGCTGCTGGCGCTCACTCGGGCAACTTCGCCGGCACCGTCGCGAAGTGGGCAATCTGGATCACCGCGATCATGGCCGCTTTGACGCAGCTCGGCATCGCGACCGATCTTTTGCAGACGCTCTTCACCGGAGTCGTCATCGCGCTCTCGCTCGCCTTCGGTCTCGCCTTTGGTTTGGGAGGCAAAGAAGCTGCGGCTCGCGCGATCGAAAAGGTTCGCGCAGACATCTCGCATCACCAGCTGTAAGTAACCCTTCGTATGGGTTTGCAAAACCGCGCCGTGAGCGCGGTTTTGTTCATTCTGCTACAATCCTTTTATGCAGGCAGTTATTCTCGCGGCAGGACGGGGAAGTCGAATGGGAGATCTCACAAAGGGATTGCCGAAGCCGATGCTCGAAGTCGCCGGGAAAACATTGCTTGAACATAAGTTCGATAATTTACCTGCTGAAGTCGATGAAGTTATTTTGATTGTCGGTTATCTCGGCAGTGTCATTCACGATCGCTTTGGCGGGATCTACGGCGACAAAACGCTTCTGTATGTCGAGCAAGAGAATGCGGTCGGTGGAACTGCCGACGCGCTTTGGCAGGCCGAAGATGTTCTCCGCGATCGTTTTCTTGTTCTAAACGGCGACGATTTGTACTCGCAAGAAGATATTGCTCGGTGCATCGCTCCCTCAAACGAGTGGCAACTTTTGGTAACGAAAATGGAAGAAACAAAACCCTACGCGAAGGTCATCATGGACAAGCAGGGAATCGTAAGCGAGATACATGAAGCAGGAGATCACGACGGCGGACCCGGATACATTAATACGGCTGCCTGTGTTCTCGACACGCGAATATTCGAACACGCTCCTGTTCCGAAAGCGCCTGGCTCTTCGGAGTTGGGACTTCCACAAACGATGATCGTCGCGGCGCATGAAATCCCCGTTGCGGTTCATGGCGTCGCCGCAACTGGATGGTTCCCTGTAACCGCGCCGGAAGATTTGGAGAAAGCAGAAAAATTCTTACGGCGAGGTTGACTTACGCTCAAGCTTTTTGCACCATCTCTTTAGGATAAGGAGGGATGATCATGCAAACTTCGATACTACGCGGATCGGCGGCGA
Organism: Minisyncoccota bacterium; assembly: GCA_031291875.1. Lineage (GTDB taxonomy): Bacteria > Patescibacteriota > Minisyncoccia > Phycocordibacterales > UBA2100 > UBA10103. The sequence continues at coordinate 150,374 of JARLIE010000040.1, forward strand.
TTATTGAACGCGACGACGGAAAAGTACTCATGCACCTGCGCAACAGATCGGCATGGATATATCCGAACTGTTGGGCGTTCTTCGGCGGAGGAGCTCAGCCGGGGGAATCGGCGTCCGCGGCTCTTCGTCGCGAACTGCTCGAGGAGCTCGGATACTTCTCTTTCGACCACCGTCTTTTCAGTGTCGCCTGGCACAGGAAAGGGAAGAAACGAATTCTCGACTACACCTTTCTCGTCAGCTGGCATCAACGAAACGTGCGATTGGACGAAGGAAAAGGGAAAGAATGGTTCTCGCTCGAAGAGGCGCTCTCGTTACCAACGCTTCCGCCTCACGAGAGGGGAGATTTGACCCGCCTCCAAACGCTCCGTTCGCGGCATTCTGTGGTGCTAATTGCCGCATAATTACTAGATCCCCATGGTTCAGCCGTGGGGATCTTACCTATAAAATCGGCAAGATAGTTGCCGGTAAGGCAAAGATTTGACAGAAAATGACGCCTCGAATATACTCCGCAGCACATATGGTGTTCGGAATGAGGGCGAAAAGGCGGCAACCGTAATGCGGGGGGAACCCCCACACCAAGGTGGCCGCGAAAGCGGCCTTTTTCACGCTTGAAAAAGCACGAAATCATATGTTGCTCGTTGAAAACTGAAGAGCGACACAAGAAAGAATCAAACGTTCCGTTTGGGTTATAAGTCTTTCCCGAACGGAATGCAGGAATCCGCCGTAAGGCGGGCAAAAAGAAAACATCAAGTCGCGTCTTCCTCTTGTAGGGAAGATGCGCAGTTCTCGTGAAAAAGCAGCGGTGTTTTTTCACGAGACGTAATACGCGGTTCTCAGAATTCCTAGCGGGAGTTCTGAGTAAGGGCGTGTGGTGGATGCCTTGACTGAAGAAGGCGATGAAGGACGCGGTCTAGCTGCGATAAGCCTCGGGGAGCTGCTTAGCAAGCTTCGATCCGGGGATCTCCGAATGGGGTAACCCTATCGAGTAAACCTCGATAACTCTCAACTTAAACGCTTGAGAGAGCATACCTTGGGAAGTGAAACATCTCAGTACCAAGAGGAAAAGAGACCAACAGGCATTCCCTTAGTAGCGGCGAGCGAAACGGGAGGAGCACAAACTCAGCCACAAAATCGGATCACGAGCAATCGTGAATCGATTTTGTAGTTGGGGGTATAGGCTACAGCGCTGGAAACAGGTGAAGTTACAAAATGCTTAGATAGTGGAACGAGCTGGGAAGCTCGACTCCAAAGGGTAATAGTCCCGTACACGAAATCAAAGCATCTTCATGGCTGTAGTTCTTGAGTAACTCGAGACATGAATAGCTCGGGTGAACACACCAGAACTAACTGGTAATGCTACATACTTCTTCAGATCGATAGTGAACAAGTACCGTGAGGGAAAGGTGAAAAGAACCCCGGTGAGGGGAGTGAAATAGATCTGAAACCACATGTCTACAAGGAGTAGGAGCGGGCAGCAATGTCCGCGACTGCGTGCCTATTGAAGAATGAGCCAACGAGTTGATGCGTGCGGCTTGGCTAAGTCCTATCGGATGGAGCCGCAGCGAAAGCGAGTGTGAATAGCGCGTTTGTCGCACGTATCAGACCCGAAGCCGGGTGAGCTACCCATGGCCAGGATGAAGTTCGTAGAGATACGGATGGAGGTCCGAACTCATAGGTTGTGCAACACCTCGGGATGAGCTGTGGGTTGGAGTGAAAAGCTTATCGAACCCGGTAATAGCTGGTTTTCTCCGAAAGAGCTTTCGGGCTTGCGTCGTATGTTCCCTCTGGGGGTAGAGCACTGGAAGAAGTGGATAGGCCGCAAGGCCACTACTTCTATCAAACTCCGAATACCAGAGGTCATAGTACGGCAGTTAGACGATGGGGGCGAAGCTCCATACGTCAAAAGGGAAACAGCCCAGACCGCCAGTTAAGGTCCCTAAATTCATGCTAAGTGCACTTAAGGAGGTGGAATTTCTTAGACAGTCAGGATGTTGGCTTAGAAGCAGCCACCATTCAAAGAAAGCGTAACAGCTCACTGACTTAGAGATTCTGCGCCGCAAATGATCGGGGCTAAGCATGGTACCGAAACTGCGGATTCGACACGTCTTCGGACGAGTCGAGTGGTAGGAGAACGTTCTGCTCGCGATGAAGCCAAAGGGGTGACCCATGGTGGAGCGTGTGGAAGTGAAAATGTTGGCACGAGTAACCGCAATGCGAGTGAGATTCTCGCACGCCGAAAGAACAAGGTTTCCTTCGCAATGGAGATCATCGAAGGGTTAGTCGGTCCTAAGCCAATGGCGAACGCCGCAGGCGATGGATACACGGTTAATATTCCGTGACTTGTGTGTCGTGCGATGGAGGGACGGAGAGCTGTACTTTGAGCCTCTTATTGGATTGAGGTCTTTCCGCTGATTATGTCATATAGGTAAATCCGTATGATAAGTGAGAGGCGGAGGGAGAACTGGAGATTCGTCGAAAGGAATTCAAAGGAGCGCGCTTCCAAGAAAAACTTCTAAGCATAACGACATACAAACCGTACCGCAAACCGACACAGGTGTTCAGGGCGAGTAGCCCAAGGCGAACAAGTGAGAGATCCCCAAGGAACTCGGCAAAAAAGCGACCGTACGTTAGCAATAAGGTCCGCCCTTTCGTAGCAATACGGCGGGGCCGCAGAGAATTATTCCCAGGCGACTGTTTACCAAAAACACAGCTCCCTGCAAACTCGTAAGAGGAAGTATAGGGGGTGATGCCTGACCAATGCCGGAAGGTCAAGTGAGGTCGGTCTTCCATAGCAATATGGATTGCTGGCACTTCATAAGCCCCGGTCAATGTCGGCGATAACTATAATCGTCCTAAGGTAGCGAAATTCCTTGTCTGGTAAGTTCAGACGCGCACGAATGGTATAACGACTTGGGAACTGTCTCGGGGATTTGCTTGGTGAAAATACAAGGGCGGTGAAGATGCCGCCTTCCTGCAGCTAGACGAAAAGACCCCAGAAGCTTTACTGTAATTTGGTATTGGGATTACGGGTGCACTGCGTAGCGTAAGTGGGAGACTTTGAAGCGGAGGTTTCGGCCTTCGTGGAGTCGTCAATGCAACACCACTCTTTGCAACTGTAGTTTCTAACCTCTCATGAGAAACATGAGAGAGACAGTACCTGATGGACAGTTTCGGTGGGGCGCTGTCCTCCTAAAAAGTAACGGAGGAGCCTATTAAGGTCACCTAGGCGCGAATGGAAACCGTGCCGATAGTGCATTGGCAAAAGGTGGCTTGACTGCGAGTCGTACGTGACAAGCAGGCGCGAAAGCGGAGCAAAGTGAACCGACGGTCCGCATTAGATGCGACCGAAGATTAACGGATAAAAGTTACTCTGGGGATAACAGGCTGGTATTGCCTAAGAGTCCAAATCGACGGCAATGTTCGGCACCTCGATGTCGGCTCATCTTATCCCGGGGGCGGAGAAGCTCCCAAGGGTATGGCTGTTCGCCATTTAAAAAGGTACGTGAGCTGGGTTCAAACCGTCGTGAGACAGGTTGGTCTTAATCTGCTGCAGGCGTTGATTCTTGAGGGGATTTGTTTCTAGTACGAGAGGACCGAAATGAACCGACCTCTGGTCTGGGGGCTGTCACGCCAGTGGCAACGCCCCGTAGCTATGTCGGGATCGGATAACCGCTGAAAGCATCTAAGCGGGAAACCAACCCCAAGATTAGGAATCGTTATAGGGCCGTGGGAGATGACCACGTTGATAGGCGCCAGGTGCACGTGCAGTAATGCACTTAGCCGAGGCGTACTAATACCCCGACAGAACTCTCGAAAGGAATTGTGAGAGTCGCGTTAACGAATTGTTTTCTCTGTTTTGCCGGAATAGTGCACGCACTATTCTGCGCAAATATTTCTTGTGTCGCTCTTCGGTTTTCAGCGCAGCCGAAGTTCTTTGAATGTTTTGTGTTGGTGCTTCATCGGAGGGGTCACACCCGTTCTCTTTCCGAACACGGCAGTTAAGCCCTCTTGAGGCGATGGTAGTCGAAAGGCGAGAGTAGCTAGGCGCCAACACAAACTATTCAAAGAATTCTCTCATTCCGTCATTTTATTCGGCAGGCAAACCTGCCGGCGGGGCAGTTAAGCCCTTCTGTGCTGATGGTAGTCGAAAGGCGAGAGTAGCTAGGCGCCGGGAAAAAGCTATTCCTCTGACTCAAGATTTATCTCGAGAGGAATTCTGTCTACCTCAGTGAAGCCTTCTTCGCCAGCTTCTTTTATTAGAACTACAATCGTGTACTCCCCGCTATCGTCAACGGGCAAAGGAGAGAACTTACTTCGTATGCGAATACTTTTAATACCCTTTTGAATCCCAAAATTATTCGGAGGCAACTCTGCGATAGTATTGCCCTTTGGATTTACAAATTCATATTTAATCTCGAAAGCTACCGGGTCATCTATTTTTTTTGAAAATCGAGATATTATCTCGAATTCGAACGGAAATGCGTAGCCGTTTGCATTCTCGAGTCTTTTTTGTTCAAGCATTTCTTTGGTAATTTGAACCGTGAATTTCTCGATCAGATTGTTCAGGCTTAGGTTGTTTGTATCCGCACTCAATACTGAAGAGCTGCAGAGTACGGAAAAAAGATGCCTGAGGTTTTTTGTACCGATTTCTTTAAAATTCATACGCGAATGTAACTGTAACCCGTTATTGTTCCAAGCCTTTCCTTCGGGGACTCAGTATTTGCATCTGAAGATGCACTTTTGATCGACAGATCGTTTCGTTGAATAAAACTTGGAATCAATTTCTCGGAAACTTCCTGATCATTTATTGCTGTAAAGAAATTCGGATTTCCAAAACGCACTTCAAGATAGGTTTTAAAATGGTCAGCGATCTTCTTTAGTGTAGTTAAGTTCGGTAACTGAGCTCCGTTTTCCAATCGAGAAATCCCAGATTGTTTCGTGCCAATTGCTTCAGCGAGTTGCAGTTGTGTAAGATTCCTCTCAACTCTATTTCGTTCTATTTCACGACCTATCTGATAAGCAAGGTCTTGTTTAATCTCCAAATCAATGTTTGGGTTTTTTTCACGTATCTTAGTTTTGTAGGTCTTTAGGTCCATAGTTTTCAGGTATATTCTTAATTCTCTCTCGAGCAGATTTGATATGCGTTTTTGGAATATCACCGATTTTCTTTTTCACGAACCCATGTACAAGAATAATTTTGTTTCCGCGAAGACATCCTATCAATCGGATTTTCTTTCCCTTATGTTCGATACGAAGATATAGGAGTCCATCTTGAGGGAAACGAATTTTCTCTTTTCGGAACAGTTCGTCTAAATATCGTCCATCGAAGCCCTCTTCGAGCATTTCAGCAATTTCGAGCGCTGCAATTTCTCCGAGTGAGTCAAGGAATTCAGCTACATGACATCTTCCGCCGCCCGATTCATCTTCCCAGAACTCAATGCGGACGGTTTGTTCCATAATCTATTAAATTCGACCATATATATTGATATAACATTGATGTTATATCCAATTATTAAGACGGTCAAGTGTTTCCAGGCTTACAATGCTCAGTAAGTCGAGTACAATTAAAAAATGACTTGGGCGACTCGTCGACGCATTGCGTACCTCACCGGCGTTTTCATTTTTTTTGCGATCGTGGTGGGCGGACCACTCGCGTACCATTTTTTGACGATTCCACCGACGTGCCACGACGGCATCCAAAACCAGGGAGAAACAGCGATCGATGAGGGCGGTCCCTGCCTGCTTTTGAATCCAGCCGACCTGCAGCCGCAAGGTATTTTGTGGGCGCGAACGTTCCTTGTACGGCAAGGGGTCGCGGATGCGGTTGCGTACATCGACAACCCGAATCAGAATGCCGCCGTCATGCAAGTTCCGTACGAATTCACCTTGTACGACAGCAAAAACGCGCTCGTCGCCGACCTCACCGGACAGACCTTCATCATGCCTGGCGGCGTCACACCCGTCTTCGCCGGAAACATCAACGTCGGCAACCGGGTGCCGACATACGCGCAGCTCAAATTTGGCGCAGCGCTTGTATGGGAGCGAGCGATCGGATTTTCCCAAGGCATCAAAATTTCCAACCTTCAGACGACACAAAGCGCGAATTCTTCGCAAGTAACAGCGACAGTCACCGACGCATCGGTTTCGGATATTTCAAATATTATTTTCGTTGCGACGGTCTTCGATCCGGGCGGCAACGCGATCGCGACGTCGCAGACGGCGCTCCAGAAGCTCGCCGCGGGCGCGAGCGACCAGGTCTACTTCACCTGGCCCTCCGCCTTCTCGGCGACCGTTGGCAGTATCGATATTATCCCGCTTGTTCAACCTGAGCCCGATCCGAGCGCTCAGCAGTAATTTTTCGGTATGCTGCACGGTAAACGTAAGAGCGCATTTCGCACGTTTTCGCATATCGATTTTTATTTGTTCGCCGCCGCACTTTCGATTTCCTTGCTCGGGCTTTTCACCATGCGCAGCTTCTCCGTGCAGAACGATTTCTTCGACCGCCAAATCGTCTGGATTTGTATCGCGGTGCTCGTGTTCTTTGTATCCAGCCTCCTCGACTATTCCTTCTTGCGGCGCACGCAGATCCTGACCGGTTTGTACGTCGCAATTCTCGCGCTCCTGTCGCTTATCTTCGTATTCGGCTCCGTCGTAAAAGGTGGCCAAAACCGTTTCAACCTGGGACTCTTTTTCGTGCAGCCTGCAGACCCGGCAAAGCTCGTGCTCGCGGCGGTCTTGGCAAAGTATTTTGCGCGGCGCCACGTCGAGATCGCACACGTCCGGCATATCGTCGTTTCGGGCGTCTACGCATTCGGGCTCTTTGTTTTGGTTTTCTTGCAGCCAGATCTTGGCAGTGCCATCATTATCGCTTCGATATGGCTCGGCATGGTGCTTGTCGCCGGCATCTCCTGGAGGCACCTCGCGACACTTTTTATTACGGCGGCCGTGATTCTCACGGGACTCTGGCATTTCGGACTGCACCAGTATCAAAAGGACCGCATCCTCACCTTTATCCACCCGCTTACGAATATTCAAACGACCGGGTACAACGCATACCAGTCGACGGTTGCAGTCGGCTCCGGCCAAATCTTCGGGAAGGGGATCGGCTACGGCACGCAGTCGAAATTGCAATTCCTTCCGGAATACCAGACCGACTTCATTTTCGCCGCCTACTCGGAGGAGTGGGGATTCGTCGGCGTCTTGCTACTGATCGGTCTTTTCACGATCGTCATCCTGCGTATTCTCGCAATCTCCGCTCGCGGCGCGGATAATTTCGATATGCTGTTTGCGGCGGGTATCGCGATCTATTTCACCTCACAGTTTCTTGTGCACGCTGGCATGGACATGGGACTGCTACCGATCACTGGCACCACATTGCCCTTTATGAGCTATGGTGGCTCGCACCTCTTGACCGAGTATTTCGCGCTTGGCGTTTTGATGAGCATGCGTAAGCATGCACGCCCGACGCTCCAAGCGCGCGACGAAACGGAAATTGTCGGCGCGCTGTAAGTGCGCCTACTACTTGAGGTACAGCAAGGTGGTCCGCTTGAGCATGTTCTCGAGTGAGAACTCGCTGAGGTCTTTGGCGTCCAGAATTTCGCCAACGCCGCCGACACGATTCGCTTCGATCGGGATCCCTGCTGCTCGCGCTTCGATCACTACGTAGGGAAGTCCCTCCTTGATGGAGGGCAGCGCGAATACATCGAATCCTCGAATCACTTCTTCAATTCGGATAAACCCGAAGAATTTGACCCGCGTTTCTAAGCCGTATTCGTGAACCATTTGCTCCAGCCGCGTCCGCTCTTCTCCCTCGCCGACGATCGCAAGGTACTTGTTTGGGTCGTTTTTCGCGGCTTCGATGAGCGAACCGATGTTTTTGTTTTTCGTGAGCTCGGCGACGGTACCCGTGATACGAATGCCGGGCGGAAAAGCCGAGCGGATAAGGTCCCCGTTGCCGTACGACTTGTGGAGGTCGATACCGTTATAAATTCGGACTGCTTTTTTTCCGATCAAGGGCATGCGGCGCGCGGCTGCCAGATCGGCATCCGAAACGCAAATGACATCCGTTGCAAGGAGTGCGGTAAGCCAAGAGGCGCACCAAATCGCTACGCGACTCAAAAACCCGCGATCTTCGCGAAACGGCCAGCCGTGCGCGGTGAAAACGATCCTTCGCACTCCCGCGAGGCGTCCGGCAAGCGCGCCGAGCGCGCCGGCTTTGGAGCTGTTGAGGTGGACGATCTCTGGCCGCTCGTTTCGAAGGAAAGCGAGGATTTCGAAGAAACTTTTTACGTCCGACCTAAAAGAGACATCTCTTGCGAGTGAAGGAAGTCGGAATGTTTTGATTCCGACAATCGCGAGGTCCTCAGAAAGTTTTCCTTCCGAGCCGTAGGCGACGACCGGGTCGAACTGGTCGCGGGGGAGGTTGGTGACGATGTCGAAAACGTACTGTTGCGCGCCGCCCCAAAATCCCTTGGTGATCAAAAAGAGAATCTTACGGCGAGCTTGATTCATACCTAAGTTAATGTCATAAATGATACACGTTATGACTCTAATGCCCAAGCGCGAGTATCTAGCGCTTTTGATCGGCGATATCTTGGTGTTTATCGCCGCGCTTTGGCTCACTCTCGCGCTTCGCTACCTGCAGCCGCCGTCTCCGGAGCTCTTCCGGCTCCACTTTGTTCCATTTTCCATTCTGTTCATCGTGTGGATTTTCGTGTTCTTTCTTGCGGGATTGTACTCACGTCATACGCCACTTTTTCGTAGCAGACTCTTTTCGACGATCATGTACGCACAGATCATCAATATCTTGATCGCCGCGCTGTTTTTCTTCTTAACGCCTGTATTCGGAATCGCACCGAAAACAAATCTTTTGCTCTATCTTGTCGTTTCGTTCGTACTCATTTTTCTCTGGCGCGTTTCACTCTATCCGCGGGTTCGCGCGGGTAGGAAGATTCGCGGCGTTTTGATCGCTTCCGGTCCAGACGCCAAACGTCTTGCAGACGAAGTGAAGGGCGGGAGGTACGAATTCATCTTTGATCACGTGATCGATACGAAGGAGGCGCCCTCGCACGAGGTCATCCAGCGCGCATGCCGTCTCGCCGTCGATGCCGGCGTATCGTTCATTGTCGTTGATCTTTCGGATCGTGCGGTCTCTTCAGCGCTGCCGATTATCTACGATGCCGCCTTTCACAAAGAACGCTTCGCACTACTGAACGCGGTCGACCTCTACCAAGAGGTGTTCGAACGAGAACCGCTTTCGCTCATTAACTACGAATGGGTGTTGAGTAATATCGGTACGTCGCGTCTCTATGATGTTCTGAAACGCGCACTCGATTTCGTTGTTGCGGCGCTGCTTGGAATCGTTTCGCTCGTGTTCTATCCGTTCGTCATTGCGGCCATCAAACTCGACGACGGCGGTTCTATTTTCATCACGCAATCCCGTGTCGGGCGGTATCAGGAGCCGATCAAAATCGTGAAGTTTAGGAGTATGAGCGGGAACGACGAAGGTCGCTACGGCAAAAGCGGTAAAAGTACACTCAAGGTGACCCGGGTCGGAAAATGGATCCGCCTGCTTCGCATCGACGAGCTGCCGCAGCTTTGGAACGTGCTTCGGGGTGATCTCTCGCTCGTAGGGCCGCGACCGGAGTTGCCGGCGATTGCGAGCGTCTATAGCGCCAAAATTCCGTACTACAATGCACGCTACCTCGTTGCTCCTGGTCTTACGGGCTGGGCGCAGCTCAAGCACGATCGCGATCCGCACCACGGGCATGATATTTCGGAGACCAAAGAAAAGCTTTCGTTCGATCTCTACTACCTCAAACATCGGTCGTTTCTGTTGGATCTTTACATAATCTTCCAGACCGTTCGGATTGTGCTCTCCGCGCGCGGGTCATAACTCGGCGGCTATTTCGGACGCTAGAACTGCACCGGCGGTTCATGTACAATAGATTGATGGAAAAAGTAGTGGTGACCGGCGGAGCCGGTTTTATCGGTTCTAACCTCGTCGACGCGTTGCTCGAAAAAGGACACGAAGTGCACGTGGTCGACAATTATGCCGGCGGCAAGCGTGAAGACCGTTTGAATCCCAAAGCCACGTATCACGAACTCGACGTCCGCTCGACCGACGCCACCAAACCCGTGTTCGACGGCGCGAGTGTTGTTTTTCACACAGCCGCGATTCCTCGCGTGCAATATTCTGTTGATTATCCCGTTGAAACGACCGACCAAAATATAACCGGCACGGTTTCTGTCCTCGCGGCGGCGGTTCAGGCGAAGGTTCGCCGCGTCGTCTATTCGGCTTCGGGCTCGGCCTATGGCGAGCAAACACAGTTGCCACTCGTCGAAACCATGATCGCGAACCCGGTCAATCCGTACGGATTGCAAAAACACGTTGGCGAGTTGTTCTGCAAGGTTTGGTCTGGAATCTACGGCCTCGAAACGGTCTCGCTACGCTATTTTAATGTCTATGGTCCCAAGCTCGATCCGACCGGTGCGTACGCGCTCGCGGTAGGCGCTTTCTTGTTGGCAAAAAAGGAAGGTCGTCCGCTCACGATATTCGGCGACGGCACGATCACCCGCGACTACACCAATGTGCGCGATGTGGTGAACGCCAACATGCTTGCCGCAAACGCCGCGACAGTCGGCAAAGGCGAAGTCATTAATATTGGCGCAGGCCGCAACGTCACTATTCAGTATCTCGCGGAGCTCATCAACGGCGGCAAAGAGGGAATCGTCTACGGGCCGCCTCGCGTTGAGGCCCACGATTCACAAGCCGACAACCGCAAAGCAAAAGAATTGCTCGGCTGGATCCCGACCGTCTCCTTGGAAGAAGGGGTCGCCGAACTTAAAAAGCAATTCGGGCTTGCATGAGGATAGACGGCAAAGAGCTCGCGGGGCGCGTGTATGCGCAGCTGCTTGAACGGCGCAAAACAGTTGCTCGCGCGCCTCGGCTGGGAATCATCGTCGGTGGAAACGATCCGGTGATCGAATCGTTCGTGCGAATCAAATCTCGTGCTGCGAACCGGCTCGACGTCGAGCTGGTACGTGTCGATCTTGGCGAGCATGAAACGACTGATCGCGCGATCGCCGCTATCCGCACGCTCGCGATTGAAGTCGACGGGATCATCGTGCAGCTCCCGCTTCCGGGAACACTCGATGTAAACGCCGTCCTGTCCGTCATTCCCGATGATAAAGATATTGATTCGATTTCGACCGCGACACCGGAGCATGCCGTCGACGCGCCGGTTGCTGGGGCCATCGCCGAAATACTGCACCAGACGGGCGTTGACCCAAAGGGGAAGCAGGCGGTCGTCGTGGGCGCCGGCCGTCTCGTGGGAAATCCCGCAGTGCATTTGCTTGAACGATTGGGGGCAAACGTCTCTTCCATTACGCTCGAGCAAGGCTCTCTTGATGATTTAAAAATGGCGGACATTGTCGTGTGTGGCGCCGGCAATCCGGGCTTTATCAAGCCAGAACATTTGAAACCCGGAGTGGTTTTGCTGGATGCCGGTACTTCGGAACAAAGCGGCAAGGTGGTGGGGGATTGCGATCCTTCCTGCGAAGCGATTGCGTCGGTTTTTACCCCTGTGCCGGGCGGCATAGGTCCCGTCGCTATCGCGATGATTTTCAAAAATTTGCTCGACCTCATCGAGGCAAAAAAGAAGTGACCCGACTTTTGGTCGGGCCACGTTGGCTCAGAGACTAAGCGTTTTGGCGAACGCTTGGATCTCGTCATGATGACTCAAGAGCCATGCCACGTCGCCACCGTCCGCGACAGGATGGACGAATGAAACGATGGTGTAGCGATCTTCACCGGTCGTTCGCTCGTTGCGCACTCCATGGGGCGTTCCAAATCCGAAATCGCCCCTGCCGATAGCAGCATATTTTCTGCCCGGAAAGACGAGAACAGATTCGAAACCGACGTCCCGTACCCGCGTGCGATTGTAGTCGTTGTCGAATAGCACCAGGCCCGGGTGGGTTGCGCCCCAGTGAATCGAGAACAGCGAACGATCGAAGTGCGGATGAGCGTCGTTTGCGCTGTTCCATGGGTAGCGCAGCACGCGAGTGATACAGCGGCCTTCGCGAATACGTTTCGCCATTGAGCCGGGATACCGATGCGCCGGCTCCGTCGCAAGCCTTCGCGCGTCGAAACGTGCCGCAAGTGGAAGCGAGATCTCCCGCGCTTTTGAGTCGAGGTCGTGCAGGGCCGACATGAACGCACCAACATCGCTTTGCTCGTACCGCTGCGCGCAGTACGCCTCCGGCGTGTACTGGAATGTCCACTTGCGTTCCGTGTCGTTTCGAAACGTGAGGCCGACTTCTTGCGCGTAGTGCGTTCCGTACGCGTCGCAATCGTGAATATGCCAGTTGAACAGCGTTTGGAGCGCGGGATCGTTCGTGATCCTGCGCATACCGGTACGAACGACATTGAAACGCGACTTCAAGAAGTCCTTTTCGATCGGTGCTTCGGTATAGCCGTTGCGCATGATCGCGAGCTCTGCGTTCATCGCCTGGAAATGCCTCGAGAAGTCGATTCTGCGTTTGGGAAACGTCGCTAGGTCCATGACCATTCCTCTCTGGTGGGATGTGAAAGTTCTGAAGAAACCCTCTGGGAAAAGCCTAGCACGCTCTAAAAGAGGCGCCAGTTTTGCTGTGGCGGCCGTACGCTGCACGGGAATCTGGGGTTTGGTCGCTCTATTGCGTCATTTTTCACGCCAAGTATACTGCTGCCCATGTTAGGAAGACGTCTGTGGGCACTGCTCATAATCGTCCTGGGAGCCGGGGTCGGTTTTTTCGTATACCACACTCAGGTGACAGGTTCTTGGCCGTTTAAGCTCGGTCTTGATCTCTCCGGCGGTACCCAGCTTGTCTATCAGGCCAACTTGAACGACATCCAGCAGCAGGATGTTGCGGGCTCTATGTCCGCGCTCCAGCAGACGATCGAGCGTCGCGTCAATCTCTTCGGCGTCGCTGAGCCGCTCGTGCAAACGGAAAACTCCGGCGGTCAGCAGCGACTCATCGTTGAGTTGCCGGGCGTTACCGATACGCAGCGCGCGATCCAGCTTATCGGCCAGACGCCGGTTCTGGAGTTCCGACTTCTCAAACAAGGCGCGACTCTCCCGACAGATACTTCGACAACGTCGATCAATGCGGCGTTTGAACCGGCTGTTTTGACCGGCGCCGATCTCACCAATGCGAGCCTGCAATTCCAGGGCGCAAGCGGGATCGTTCAGGAACCAACCGTCGTTCTGCAATTCAACACGCAAGGTGCACAACTCTTTTCGCAGATCACCGGCCAAAACATCGGTCGTCCGCTCGGTATTTTTCTCGATGGTGTACTGCTCGAGGCTCCAACGATCCAGCAGGCTATCCCGAACGGGCAGGCTATCATTTCCGGCAACATGACCGCGCAGAGCGCGAGAGACCTTGCGGACAGCTTGAATGAAGGTGCCTTGCCGGTCCCCATCCAGCTCATTTCGACGGAAACGGTTGCCGGCACTCTCGGCAGCCAAGCGGTACAAAGCGGCGTTCTCGCCGGTCTTATCGGCGTCGGTCTCGTCATGATCTTTATGGTTCTCTGGTATCGATTGCCGGGATTGCTCGCTTGCGTCGCACTCTCGCTCTACATCATTGTCGTACTCGCACTTTTCAAAGTTATTCCCGTCACCCTGACCGCTGCAGGTATCGCCGCGTTCATTCTTTCGATCGGTATGGCCGTCGACGCCAACATCCTTATCTTCGAGCGAATGAAGGAAGAGTTGCGAAGCGGCAAGGGAGCGGAGGCGGCAATCCGCGATGGATTCGCGCGCGCCTGGCCCTCGATCCGCGACTCCAACATCTCTTCGATGATCACTGCCGTCATTCTTTTCTACTTCGGGACTGACATCATTCAGGGCTTCGCACTCGTCTTCGGACTCGGCGTACTTGTCTCGATGTTGACTGCGATCTCGGTTTCTCGCACGTTCCTCTATGCGCTCGGTCTCAAAGCACAGGGAGGCTTCTCGCGATTCCTTTTCAGTAGCGGCATTTCCCTCAAATAATATGTTCATCATTCGTCATCGGTACTGGTTCTTCAGCTTCACCGCGATTGTCGTGATCCTTTCGATTGCTTCGCTCGTTTTCTATGGACTTCACGAAAGCATCGATTTCACCGGCGGCACGCTCGTCGATGTCACCTATCCCGCAAGGAAGCCGAGTGCCGCGATACTCGAGCAATCGCTCAACACGGCAGGCTTTTCTGGTTATTCACTCCGCGAAGTCGGCGCAAGCGACTACGATCTTCGTTCGAGCAATCTCACCGACGCACAGCGCAACAACTTGCCCGCGATACTTTCCATCAACGGCCAGTATCCAGCCAACGTCGTTTCGCTCGATGAGATCGGTCCGACCATCGGTGCGCAGCTGCGTTCGAATTCGATCACGGCGGTCGGCCTCGTCCTTTTGTGCATCCTTCTCTTTATTGCATTTGCGTTCCGTAAGGTATCCAAACCGGTCTCTTCGTGGATGTATGGCCTTATGGCGATCGTCGGCCTTTGCCACAACGTGCTCGTGACCTGCGGCTTCTTTGCGCTCTTGGGGCACCTCACGGGCGCTCAAGTCGACACGCTCTTCGTTACGGCGATCCTCACGGTTCTTGGCTTCTCAGTACACGACACCATCGTGGTGTTCGACCGAGTTCGCGAAAATCTCCGCGTCAACCAGGAGAAGGGAAGGCGAGAAGATTTCGAAGAGACAGCGGGCCGTGCGCTTGGTCAAACGTTCACGCGCTCCATCAATACGTCGCTCACGGTGCTCCTTACATTGCTCGCGCTCTATTTCCTCGGTCCGCAATCGACGCAAACCTTTTCGCTCACACTTCTCGTCGGTATTATCGCTGGTACGTACTCTTCGATTTTCCTCGCAACGCCGCTTTTGGCCGAGATCGAAACTCGTCGCAAAAAATAGGCAAAAAGAAAAGCGCCGGAACATTCGTTCCGGCGCTTTCGCCTTTGGGTGGAGCTTCACGCCGCAGATTTCCGCGGCAAAGAAAAGAGCCGCTCGATGAACATGCGCCCGTCACGACCGAAATCGTTCAAGGGCATGAACTGCGCAAAATGGAAGTGTTCTCCGGCGACGCCAGATTCATCCATCTTGTCGCGATAGAGCCCGACTAGGTGAATATACTTGCACGACTTGATGAGGTGACGTGAAAGCAGTGAATTCCAGTTGCCGATCAGGCCGACGAGTTTGCCGATTTCGTAGGCTTCGTGAATGGCGAGGCGTTCGACCCGTTGCAGTTCCGATTCCTCGCGACCATTGCTTTTGCCACTTGCTTTGCCCTGCATGACGACCAGTGCGTCGACCTTGGCCAGCGTCTCTCGAATCGCGTCGAGGCTCACCAATAAGTCGCGCTTGTGGGCTCCCAGGTACACTGCTTTTCCGTTTGCGCTGTTGACGAAGTCTGCCGCACGCAGCGCTTCGGTCTCGGTATCGGCGTGGGACACCACCAATAGCTTCATATTCCGCTCCGCTCTAGGTTGTTTGAAAGAACTAAGAACTTACAGGCTTGCTGTACCAGATTTCGCTTTGCGATCTGGAATCTTGCTCGATCGGTCTTCGGGAAAGATTCCAGATAACAGTCACTAAAAAAGCCCCGCTTCGGGGCCTGGTTGTTTGCGAATGTCTCTGCTCTTACCGCGCAAATGCCAAACCCCGATGGGTTCTAAAATAGAAGAAATAAAACCATTGCGCGCTACGAAACATGTTCATACAAAGTATCGGTTCTGATGAACCTTGTCAATTACCGTAGCACGGCCACTCGTCAGTCTGCATGAAAACAGTGCGTCTGTAGCTTGACGCCGCAGAGCTGCGGGACTACCATTTTTGATGGACGGCCTAAAACAGTTCACGGTGATTTCAGCGCACACGTTTTTCGTGTATCGAGATCGGCCCACCTCGGGTGATTCGATCCCGGTACACGAACATGACGGTCATGTTCGATGATATCGGCAACTCGTTCTTGAGGGCAAAAACAATGGCAATAAAGACGCACGACCCAGGCCTCCTTCCCGAACACTTGGGCATCGGTAGCAACCAGCCGTTCGATCACAAACCGCGTTCCGGCCTCCCGCACGAGCCGATGCAGGCAGTTGCGGGCGAGACTGGAGGTAGTGATCCGGATACACAGGGCAAACCGCTTAGTCAGGTGAATGGCGGCTTCGTGGAAAAATTCCGCGGCATTTGAAGTCGTGACAGTACATACTGACGCCGCCTGGTTCTCCAGGCGGCTCTTTACTTGTGCTGCTTGACACTGATGACTCGTCAGCTATTGTGAAATTATGTTTTTTAAGCAGGATCAAGTACTTCGTCTTGAAGTTCTCCTTACCGATTTCGGTGGGGGTTCTGCTTGTCTCTAAATCTCAAGATTCGGAAACAAGGAGGCCCTCCACCAAGAGCCTTGTTCTTTGAATCTATGGTGGCAACCAGGAAAGGAAAGTAGATGTCACGAGCAGCTGCGAAGAAAACGACCGCCGATCAACCGGTGGTACCGGAGCGAATAAAACTCGTTTCGTACCGAATTATCTCTGGTACGAAGATCGAGAATAACGTGAGCGGCGTGTTGCATATCGGGCCCGAGCGTACCGTCTTCGAGGAATCGGGGACCGACACAATGGATGCGCTGTGCAAAGCGCTTCAGATCCTCGCGCCGGGATTTAAGGTGATGGAATACGACCTCAGGGCCGCCAATTTACCCTCGGCCTCCGAAGCAACGGCGAATGTGGTTCTTGCCAGCAACGGCCGCACCTATGGCGGCGTCGGCCGAGATGGGAATATGGACGTCGCGATGGCAAAAGCCGTCGTCGGCGCATTAAATCAGTTGCGCACCGGTGAGTTTCGCATTGCAAATGGAATCGACTAACCAAGGAGGAAGAAGAGATCGATCTTTTGGATTATCGTCGCCGGCGCATTTCGCGCCGGCGATTTTTCTTGACGCAGGTCGATTTCAACCTACACTAAGCGCTCCGAACGTAGCTTGGAGTTCGGCGATCTTTGGAGGTTTCTATGGGTACTGACTCGACCACGACCAAGAAGCTTGACCCGTCTCGAGGACGAGACAACACGTGCTCGCCATCATTGCGTGAGCCGAGCACCGGAACGCGGCCGAACCGCCTCACCAAGCGTGAAGCAAACAGCGGGGAAGCCGAGGAATCGGAATTCAAGCCCGCACATTGATCTGTCGATGATGCTATCGACCAAAGACCCTGAATCCGTTCAGGGTCTTTTGTTATCCTCATGAATTCTCGGCACCTTGCAAAACGGGCGTACAATACTAAAAGCGACAAATGGCTCGGCAGGAAGTGAACTGACCCACCGGAAAGGGGATCTTCCAATCGACTCGCATGGCCACAGGGTACACGGATGGTCCCTGCCTCCCAGCGAGTCAAAACAGCTCGGTACGCGTTTGCCTGTGTCTCTATACATAAACCCTATAGGGAGAACTCCTAAACGGAGGGCGCGTCAGAGCAATCTGGCGCGCCGTTTACCATGAAAACGCCATGCGCTTGACATGAAATCGACTTCGCTTATACTTGGCCGACCATCGCTCCTGATGGCCTTTTCTTTGGAATCTTTGCGGTTCCAAAAGAATCGCTCAAGCATCATCTCGATGCAGAGCCTTTCAACCGAAACGTCGGCGGAGCATGGTTGAACTTTGAAAACTGAATAAAGAAGATTGTACGCATCAAGATCGAAGCAATTCGATCGTTGGTAAGTAAACACACAAAAAAACAGTAAGTGGAAGGAAAGTATGGTATCCGAACGGATAGTTCGGATAGCACATTCTTTTGTTCCGTCCATCCTAAGAAAGAGTAAGAAACAAATTCTAGAAGCCTCTCGTTGCCGATTCATTCGGCCGACGCTTCGAAGGTAAAATTACTTTTACTGAGAGTTTGATCCTAGCTCAGGGTGAACGCTGGCGGTATGGATAAGGCATGCAAGTCGAGTGGGTTTAGACCCACGGCAGACGAGGTAGTAACACGTAGGAACGTACCCGGAAGTCGGGCATAACCAGCCGAAAGGTTGGACAATTCCCGATGGTCTCGCAAGAGTAAAGATTTTTCGCTTCCGGAGCGGCCTGCGTTGTATCACGCTAGTTGGTGAGGTAATGGCTCACCAAGGCTATGACGCATAGGGGAGCTGAGAGGCTGACCCCCACCGATGAAACTGAGACACGGTTCATACCCCTACGGGGGGCTGCAGCCGAGAATATTCGACAATGGGCGCAAGCCTGATCGAGCGATACCGCGTGGTGGATGAAGCGCTTCGGCGCGTAAACATCTTTTATGGAGGAGGAAGTTATTGACGTTACTCCATGAATAAGGGGCTCCTAACTCTGTGCCAGCAGGAGCGGTAATACAGAGGCCCCAAGCGTTACCCGGAATTACTGGGCGTAAAGAGTGCGTAGGTGGTCGTATTAGTCGCGCGTTAAAACCCGGAGCTCAACTCCGGAGGTGCGCGCGAAACGGTACGACTCGAGAGCGTGAGAGGTCTGTGGAACTCTGGGTGTAGGGGTGAAATCCGTTGATATCCAGGGGAACACCGAAAGCGAAGGCAGCAGACTGGCGCGTTTCTGACACTCAAGCACGAAAGCGTGGGTAGCGAACGGGATTAGATACCCCGGTAGTCCACGCCCTAAACTATCTCAACTGGCTTTCCGGAGTATCGACCCTCTGGGAGGCGAAGCTAACGCGTTAAGTTGAGCGCCTGGGTAGTACGGCCGCAAGGCTAAAACTCAAAGGAATAGACGGGGGCTTGCACAAGCGGTGGAGCGTGTGGCTCAATTCGTCGCTAAACGAAGAACCTTACCAGGGCTAGAAATCCTACTGCACGCCTAGCGAAAGCTAGGAAGCCTTCGAGGGTGTAGGACAGGTGATGCATGGCTGTCGTCAGTTCGTGGTTTGAATCGTTCCCTTCAGTGGGGTAACGAACGCAACCCTCGTTGCCAGTTATAAGTGTCTGGCGAGACTGCCCCCTCACGGGGGAGGAAGGTGAGGATGACGCCAAGTCAGCATGTCCCTCTGATGTCCTGGGCTGCACACGCGCTACAATCGCCGTTACAAAAGGACGCAATGCCGCGAGGCGGAGCAAATCCCAAAAAGCGGCGCCAGTTCGGATTGGAGTCTGAAACCCGACTCCATGAAGCCGGAATCGCTAGTAATCGTGGGTCAGCTATACCACGGTGAATACGTTCTCAAGCCTTGTACTCACCGCCCGTCAACTCAGGGGAGTTGGGAGTGCCCGAAGCGCCTTCTCGTAAGGCACCAAGGCAAACTCAATGACAAAGAGTAAGTCGTAACAAGGCACGGGTAGCGGAAGCTGCTCGTGGATTCATTCAAAAATTGACCTTTCTGCCTTTAGTGGTGGATCGAGTCGAGTCGATTCGTGTGTCTCGATCGAGCACATGAGGGAAATGGCATTCATCCCAAAATGATGCCTGACAACTCGCAAAGACGAGTGTTTGGACGGAACAAAAGAGTGTAAATCCAAATCCAAGTACTGTGTGTGTTACAAAACAAAATAGGCCGCCCAAAGCGGTCTCTTTTGCGTTGGGCCGAACGATGCTAGGCTGAATGAGGTCACGCTCTCACCGCATAAGAGGGCAGGAGGGAACGATCATGTTTATGGCTTTTATGGGACCTTGTCCTTTGCCCGGACCTGGTCCTCGTAAGGAACCGACGCCGCGTCGGAAGTTGCCTCAAAAGAGAGAGTTGCCTCGCGGGAGCTTGCTTGAACGCACGTTGCTTGCCGCGAGCATCGTCGGTCTCATCGTCCTGTTCGGGATTCCGGCGTTGGGAATTCTGATCGGAAAGAAGTTCTCCAAACATACGTAAGTATAGGAGAGTCCGAATCCTTTAGTTGCCGAAGTAAAGAAAATGCCGGGTTCGCGAATGCGAACCCGGCTTTGTCATTTGAAACTGAAGAACTCAACGAGTGGAGGCATGATCATGCCGGATCTTCGGCGTTCGTTGCCCGCTGTCAAAAGCGGCGACGCGCGCCATGCGTTCGAACTTCTGCATAATACGGCGCAGGCCGCTTTTCGGACGTCGACCCGGTGATTTGCCTTTCGAAGCCATTCCGTTTCTCCCTAGTGGCAGCAAGATTGGAGGACCGTTCCGCCAATCCGTGCCAAAAAGTAGCATAAACGCTTCATTTTTGCTACTATCTTTTTGCGAATTGCGCCGTAAGCCTTTGTCTTGTAGCAAAGTTTTTAGGTGCGTCGTTTTGGGGAAATTGCGAGCACAAAGCCGCAATTTTACTCCTTAGTAGCGCTAGTAGTTCAGTGGTAGAACGCTGTCCTGATAAGACAGAGGTCGTAGGTCCGATTCCTACCTAGCGCACCTGACTGAAAAATCCTGCCTGTGCAGGATTTTTCTGTACAGGTGCGGGCCGGAGCGATGTCGCGCCAACAGGCGAAGCTAGCGAGACGGGGCCGCGAAATTTTGTTCGCGACGGCGAATAAATGTCCGTGACCACGAGGAAGAAAAGAATTACCCGTGACCACAAAAGACAGATGAATAATGAGCGCGTATAATGCCCCCATGAATTACAGGATTCAGGGCGGCAGGAGGCTTTCGGGCACGGTACAGACCAATGTTTCGAAGAATGCGGCGGTGGCGCTACTTGCCGCGTCGATCCTCAATAAAGGAACGACCACCCTGAAAAAGATGCCTCGTATCGAGGAGGTAAAGCGGCTTATCGAAACTCTCGAATCGATCGGCGTGCAGATCGAATGGAGCGAGAACGGAGACATGACGCTTACGCCGCCGACAAGGTTCGACCTTGGCGCGATCAATCGCGCTTCTGCAGAACGCACCCGTTCGATCGCGCTTTTTATCGCGCCGCTCGCACACATGCTCGGCTCCTTCGAGCTCCCGGCGCCCACAGGCTGCGATTTGGGCAAACGAAGTCTTGGCGCGCATATCGATGCACTCGAAAAGCTCGGCATCAAAATCAGTGGCAATGAAGAGGCGCACACCTATCATGTCGAAAGCAATATCGGCAAAGGGGAACGCACGACGGAGATAGTCATGTACGAAGCATCCGACACCGGCGTCGAGAACGTGCTTATGGCGGCCGCAAAGATTCCGGGCGTGACGACTATTAAGTTCGCCTCCGCCAATTACATGGTGCAGGACCTGTGCGTTTTTTTGCAGGCCTGTGGCGTACAGATCGACGGTATTGGTACCTCGACGCTTGTTGTGCGTGGCGTAAAAGATCTCAATGCAGCTATCGTCGGATTCCCGAGCGAAGATCCGATTGAAAGCATGTTCTTTGTTTCGCTCGCCGCAACTACCGGTTCGGAGCTTACGATCCAGCGCTGCCCGATTGATTTTCTTGAATTGGAACTCTACACCCTGGGGCAAATGGGATTGCACTACGAAATAGGTGAGCGCTATCTCGCTGAAAACGGCCGTGCGGTACTTGCCGACGTCGTAATTCGTCCATCGAAGCTCCTCGCCGCGCCGGATAAAATCGCCGCACGACCGTACCCGGGTATTAATATCGACAACTTGCCGTTCTTTGTTCCTCCGGCCACCCAGGCCCAAGGGGCGACGCTCATCCACGACTGGGTCTACGATGGCCGCGCCAAGTGGTATTTGGAAATGAATAAACTCGGCGCAAATATCAAACTGCTCGACGACCACCGCGCGCTCGTAACGGGACCGACCAAACTGCACGGCGCCGAAGTAGATGCGCCGCCGGCGCTTCGTCCCGCGACGCTGCTCCTGATCGGCATGCTTGCCTCAGAGGGGGAATCGACGCTTCGCAATGTGTATCCGATCAATAGAGGGTATGCGAATTTAGCCGAACGGTTGCAAAAATTGGGCGCGGAAATCCAAGCGATAGAGTGAGTGGCGGCTCTCACGTGTGATTAATTTGACAGCAAGTCCCGTTGCGTTAGGGTAGGAGAAGAATCTGGGATTGGCCCGGATCGCAACACGCGAGGATATCCAATGAGCGCTTCGCAAATTGCCGCGGGCAGGTCTCACCCGGACCGCGCGAAAGTCGGTAGGACGATCACCGGCTGGGTGGCTTCCCGAGAAGGAAAGCAATGGCGTATTGAGGTCGAAGACGGCGGCCCGTCCAGAGTGCTGGATAAGTCGTGCCTGAACAGTTCGGGCTTCGTCGACGTCGAGGCCGCGGAGGGACGAACGATCATTTTCGAAACTTCGCCGAATAACGAGCTCGAGATCTCGCGAGTCATCGCATTTGGCGAGAAGGCTTGAATCGAGATAGGGTGTCACGATCATAAGGAGGGGACCTGTGCCCCTCCGATTTTTTTGGTACTATCTGCAACGCGGGCATGTGGCGGAATTGGTATACGCGTGCGTCTCAGAAGCGCATTCCGAAAGGATTGGGAGTTCGAGTCTCCCCATGCCCACCGCGGTATGCCGACCAGGCACGTTCTCGAGCCTGGCGCTCATATATTGAGCGTTGTATAGTCTCGCCGGAGTGCTCTTTGTCATCGCAGCGCTTACCTTCAATCCAAAGCAGTTTGCCGCAGCAGAAAGCGGCTCAAATTTGGGCCTCGCTCTGCTATGGCAAACTCTCACGAACGAGAGAGCCCGCTAGCAACGCGACTATTTGTCCGATTAAGGACTGTTTGTCGCAGAGGAGACAACTCATGAACGATTTCACGTTCGATGTTGGGCTCGCCTTCAAGCTCAAGCAAGCAGCTGTACGTAATGGTATCGAGGATGCCGCTGATATCGACTGGCTGTGCCAGGGGAAAAACCTCGCAGACATACGTCGGGTTCGATTAGGATATGCAGCCATTACGATACCGGAGCACTTGATTGACCTCGACACCGATCCGTTCGTTCCCAAAGGTTGGAAGGTCGAGGAACATCGAAAAGGCGGTCACTTCAAATGGGACGCCACGAAGGTCGTGTTGTATAGCTCGAAGAGGCAGCGAGATGGCAAGTGGATGACGGGCGACATGCTCCGCGAGGAGCTGAAAGGCAAGAGCGTCTACAACGCCAATTTGCTCGACTACCTGCTCAAACATCCACTCCTCATTCCCGAGGAGTGGAAGGGCACGCCCGTCTCTTTCTGGGGAACCGCGTACTGCCACCCTGACGTCCGCCTCTTCGTTCGCTGCCTCTATTGGTATGGCGACTGGTGGCACTGGCGCTATTGCCCGCTCGACGGCGACTGGGACGGCGCTAATCTTGCTGCGGTGCACGTAAGTTGAATTTTGGGCTTGGTGCCTTGGGATTTTTGACCCTTTGCGCTTTGCTCTTATAATCGAACCGCGCATCCGAAGATGCGCGGTTCTTTCTTGTAGGGAGTTATGATCTCAACTCCTGCCGCTCCGGCACATTCTCGAGTCTTTGCGATTTGATGATTTCGACGAGAATGTTTGCTATGATTTTTGTTCGAGGTTTATCACAAAAAAGCCACTCATGAAAGTAGTTTTGGCGACCAGGAATAAAAATAAGATGGATCAGATCCGCGCAGTGTTTGCCGGCGCGGCTATTGAAATACTCTCGCTCGACGATGTTTCCGTTTCCGGTGCAGCGGTGGAAGACGGCTCCTCGCTTGAGGAAAATGCAACGAAGAAAGTTCGGTACGCGCATGAGCGACTTACACAGCCGATGTGGGTGATGGCGGACGACACCGGATTTTTTATCGACGCCTTTGGTGGCGAGCCCGGGATCCAAGCCGCGTATTGGGGAGGCGAACACTTGAGCGCAGAAGAGCGAATGCGCTACGCACTGGAGCGAATGCATGGTGTCACGGATCGCCGGGCGACGTTTCGCACGTGCGTCGCGCTGGTTTCACCGGAAGGGGAGCTAACGTACTTTTTGGGTGAGCTGAAAGGTACCCTTCTCGAAGAACCACGCGGTACCTTGCTGCCAAGTCTGCCGTTTGGCGTTATTTTCCTGCCGGAAGGAGAATCGCGATCACTCGATGAATTACGAGTCGAAGAAGAAAGTGTGATCTCGCATCGAGGGAAAGCCTTTCGGCAGGCTCGGGCCTTTCTGGAGAAAAGAGCAAATACTGCATAATACATAAAAAGGGCACTCGAGTGAGTGCCCTTTTGCTTTGTATCTGCGAACTCAGCGGTCGGTCTTCGCTTTGCGCGTTGCGACCAGGTCCCAGATTTGAACGCCGACGAGCTTGCCGGAACTGTCGTATCCGAGGTCCACGAAATGCCCTTTGCCAGGAACGAGCGGCTGCCAGCTTATGCTCACATCCTCGATCTGGACGATGGTGCAGTGCAAGGACGGGCATTCCCAGACCTGTGGCTTAAACTCAGGCACTCTGAAAGAGGGCCACGGCCGCCAGGGCCTTGAGAATAACCGTTCTCGCCAAGAGCGTCTCGGAAGCAGGGCGCCGAAAAAATCGCCGAAAGCCATTTCGCTTGCGACCTTACTCATTCTTTGATCCTCCAAGGTTCAAAAGTCTTCCAAGATTGAAGCATGTGCCCTTCAAAACGCAACAGGCGGTCATTCGACCGCCTGTTGGAAGGAGAGTGTGTTACGGCTATGCCTCGCAAGCGATGCAAACTTCTGGCTGTCGCAATTCGCCGGAGGCCTTGAGCGATTCTTTTTGCTCGATAACCTTTTTGCGGGAGAGCTCCTGGGCGGCGTTCATTGAGTGCTGGTAGTAGAGCGCCTTGATTCCGAGCTGCCAGGCCTGCAAGTAGAGCGAGTTGATGTCTTTTGCTGCAACGCCGTGCGGCACCATAATATTGAGCGACTGGCCCTGGTCGATGAATGCCTGGCGCACCGCAGCTTGCTCGATAACAACTGCCTGGTCGAGTTCGGCAAAGGTCTTGAAGACGTCCTTCTCGAGATCGGTGAGGAAGTCGAGGTGCTGTACGGAACCGTCGTGATCGCGGATCGAATCCCAAGTTTCAGCGGTGTTCTTGTCTTTCGATTCCAGCAAATCCTGAAGGAATTGATTCTTGATCGTGACCTTGAGCTTCGCGACGTCTTTCACGTAGCAGTTGCTCCACACCGGCTCGATCGATTGCGAAACCTGACCGAGGATGAAGGCGGATGAGGTAGTCGGCGCGATCGCGAGTGTGGTTGTGTTGCGGCGACCATAGCCCTTGAGAACGGCTGGCTCACCGAATTTCTTCGCGAGCTCTTGCGAAGCGGCGTCGGCCTTCTTGCGCATCGACGAAAAGATTTCTGCGTTGAGTTTACCCGCGTCTTGGCTTTCGAACGGAATCATTTTCGACTGCAAAAACGAGTGCCAACCCAAGACTCCAAGACCGACGGCGCGGTGTTCCTTGGCAAAGTTGTATGCGCGTTCCATAAAGTGGAATGATTCGCGATCTTCCGCCTTGTCGGAGTCGCGCAATTTCTCAAGCTTTTCGCAGAACTCCGTGATGACAGCGTCGAGAAGTTTGACCATCGTTTCAACGAGGTCGGTGTCTTTCCAGGCATCGTAGTGCAACACGTTGATGGAGGAAAGGCAGCATACGAACGAGAGACGTTCGTTGGAGGGGAGCATGATCTCGCTGCAAAGATTGGACGCGACGATCTTCAGGTCTTTGTCTTTGTAGACCTGTGGACGCTGTTCGTTGGCATTATCAACGAACAGAATGTACGGGTAGCCGAGTTCGCCGCGGCGTTGGATCACCTTGGCCCAGATCGCGCGCTTCTTCTCGTCGCCGTTTTTCATTTCGGTCATCCACTCGTTGGTGACGGTAACGGCGTGCGTCATCTTTTGGATCGGGTTGCCTTCCGTGCCGATGTCGAGGAATTCCATAATGTCCGGGTGTTCGACAGGGAGGTAGGGAGAGAATGAACCACGACGCACCTTGCCTTGGCTGATGACGTCGATGATCGACTCGAAGAGCTGCATGAAGTGAACCGGGCCGGAAGAAGCGCCGCCCGCGCTCACAGCGCCGCCGCGGGCTCGCAAAGCGCCAAAGTAGCCCGAAGTGCCACCGCCGTACTTACTCATCATGCCAGCCTCGGCCTCGGTGTAGAGAATCCCAGACATGTTGTCGGGGAGGTAGGAGCCGAAGCAGGAGATAGGAAGGCCTCTTGTGGCCCCAAAATTGGCCCATACTGGCGTCGAAAGCGAGATCCAGCCCTTAGACATGTAGTCGACGAGTTTGTCGGCATAGCCCTTCTCGCCGAGGATTTCCTCCGCGCGTCTTGCGATGATTTTGATGCGCTCGTCGGGTGTTTGACCCTCCTCGAGGTAGCCACGCGCAAGGAAGGCGCGAGAGTTTTCATTGAGCCAATACCAAGGTTCGTACGTTTTTCCCATATAACAGATACTTAGAACAGGTCGTCGCCAGTGACGGGCGCCTGTCGTTTTGAATAATTAATAGAACGCTTATCGAAGAAATCGACGTGTTTGGTCGCGATCACTTCATCGTCAAACCAGCGCGTTGCTTCAACGAGCGCCGGGTCTATCGTGAATTGCGGTTTGAGACCGACGCGCTCGAGCGAAGCGTTGAAACGGTTTTTAACGAACTCCTTTACGGTAGCAGCCGGAAGGAAGGGGAGTTCGCCCTCCTCGTAGATCCAATCGATGATCGCACATTCGGCTTCGTATGCCTCTTTGCACATGTCGTAAATAACTTTTTCATTGGCAGCATCGAACCACTCCGGGTGCTCGGTGCGAATGATGCGGACAATCTCAGCGCCGAAGAGGCCGTGGATCTGTTCTTCCTTGGAGGTCGCTTCGACCGCGTTCGAGATGCCCTTGAATAGGTTGCGGTGTTTGTTGAACGACATGATGATCAGGAACTGAGAGAAAAGCGAGACGTGCTCGATGAAGAGCGAGAAAAGCAAAACCGCCTCAGCGTATTCGCGATCCTCGTTGGCGCGCGAACGCATGATGACTTTCTCGAGATACGAAATACGCTGCGCAAGCGGCTGGATGTTCGGCACGCGCTTAAACTCTTCGTTGAGTCCGAGAATTTCCAACAAGTGCGAGTAGGCGTCCATATGACGTACTTCAGATTCTGCAAAAGTGAATCCGACGGCGCCCACTTCCGGCTTGGGGAGACGCTTGTAGATGTCGCCCCAGAATGTTTTTACCGCAACCTCGATCTGCGCGATTGCGAGCATCGTGTTCTTGATCGTGGTGCGCTCCGCGGGAGTGGCGTTGACGTGGAAGTCGTGTACATCGCGCGTGAAATTAAATTCCGTGTGCAGCCAATACGAGTGGCGGATAGCAGTGACGTATTCGATGAGCTCCGGATATTCGTACGGCTTTAGGTGCGTGCGCTTTTTGAAGATACGGCGTTCGCGTTCTCGCGCGTGTTCGGCACGATAGATGATGTACGACTTCGCCGCTTCGAGATAGCCAAGCTCCATGAGCGAGGCTTCGACGAGGTCTTGAACGCCCTCGACGGTCGGGACGCCGTTTTCGCACACTTTCGTTTGCAAATTTGATTCGCAAATGAGGTGGAGTTTGCTGTAGACGTGTTCGGCAACCTTGTGTGCAGCCTCTCGATCGCCCGTGTGGGTCGCGAGAAATGCTTTGTGGACCGCACTCGCGATCTTCTCAAGATTGAAAATTTGCGGGGTACCGTCTCGCTTGATGATCGTGGTGATGGGTCCACTGGGAGTCATATATATAGTTGTTAAAAATAATATTGGTTGCCGATTTCCGATTAGCTGCGGGTGCTTTCGGACCCATGGGATTTCTCTCCATGGTTTTCGATGCGCGCGCGGGTGTTCGGAAATGCGACTGTCATTATCGCTCCGATACGACGACTTCTGGCATTCTCCGAGGTGTGGATAAACCCGCTTTTCGAGTAGAATGAACAAATGCAACACGTTTGCGATCCCTTCAGATCGAAACACATCACGATTTTGGGACTAGGTCTACTCGGTCGGGGGGTCGGCGACGCGGAATTCTTTGCGCAGTGCGGTGCGCACGTCGTTGTGACGGATAAAAAGAGCGAAACCGATCTTGCGGAGTCGGTCGAGCGACTCAAAAAATTTACGAACATCGAGTTTCATCTCGGCGGACATCGCCCGGAAGATTTTACAAACTCTGATCTCGTCATAAAGGCCTCCGGCGTGCCGCTTACTTCTCCCGAAATTGAAATCGCGAAGAAAAACGGCGTGCAGGTCGCGATGTCCACGGCGCTTTTCGCAAAATCCGCGACGGAGCTTGGCGCAGAAATCGTCGGCGTAACGGGAACGAGAGGGAAGTCGACGACGACGCAAATGATCTACGCTGTTTTACAAGCGTCCGGTAGAAAAGTTTTGCTCGGGGGCAATGTGCGCGGCATTTCGACGCTCGCACTGTTGCCCGAAGTGACGAACGATACGATTTGCGTGCTCGAGCTCGACTCCTGGCAGCTGCAAGGCTTCGGCGATCTGCACATTTCTCCCAATGTTTCGGTATTCACCAACCTCATGCCAGATCATCAAAATTATTATCCGAGCATGGAAGCGTATTTTTTGGACAAGGCGAATATTTTTCGCTATCAACACGAAGGCGACACTTTGCTGATCGGAGCTTCAATACGAGAAAAGGTCGAGGCATCGCATCCGAGCATCGCGCCACAAGTTCCGCAACCGCTTCCGGAGGATTGGCAACTGCAAATTCCGGGCGAACACAACCGCATGAACGCGTCGTTCGCTGTTGCCGCGCTGCGCGCGCTCGGTATCGCGGATGACGAAATTAAAAAAGGCCTCGAATCGTTCGAGGGCGTCGAGGGTCGGCTGCAATTCGTTCGCGAACTCGACGGCGTAAAAATCTACAACGACAATAACGCGACAACACCCGAGGCCACGATCGCCGCGTTGAAAGCGCTTTCGCACGAGCGCGAGAAAAAAATAATTCTTATCATGGGTGGCTCGGACAAGCAGCTTGCGATGAACGAGCTCTTGTATGAAATCGCCAAAACGTGCAAGCGGGTGATTTTGCTTGCGGGCACCGGCACGGATCGCATCGCGCCGCTCATCGCCGATTACTCGATCTTCGACGATCTCAGCGCTGCCGTGCGGGAGGCACTGAAAAGTTCGCACGCCGGCGACGTCATTCTTTTTTCTCCCGCGTTCGCATCGTTCGGCATGTTCAAGAACGAGTACGAGCGCAACGACGAGTTTTTGAAGATCGTGCGCTCCTTATAATGCTAGAGTAGGCCTATGAAAATTCCCCAGCACGTCTATATGGTCGGTATCGGCGGGATCGGTATGTCGGCGCTCGCGCAGCTTCTCAAACACGATGGTAAAGACGTGAGCGGCAGCGATCGCGACGATTCGCCCACCGTTGAACTGCTCGCGCAAAAGGGGATCGAGGTGACCGTAGGGATCGGCGGAATGCCAGAAGGAACTGAACTCTTGATTTATAGCGACGCGGTACCAACGAACAACGAAATACGCGAACGCGCGCGCGAGCTCGCTATCCCGCAGCTCTCGTACTTCGAGGCGCTCGGCGAGATCTCACGCGGGAAGCGAACGATCGCCGTCGCCGGCACGCACGGCAAGACCACGACGACGGGGATGCTCGCGAAGCTGTTGCTCGATGCCGAGAAAAAGCCCACCGCGATCGTCGGCTCGATCGTGCGTGATTTTGGGTCCAACTTCCTTGCGGGCGATGAAAATCTGTTTGTCGTCGAAGCCTGCGAATATCGGGATCATCTGCTCAAGCTCGACCCGGAAATCTTGGTGATCACGAATATTGAGCTCGATCACACGGATTACTTCCCGGATCTCGAATCGCTCAAAGAAACGTTTCGCAAAGCGGCGGCCAAGGTTCCGTCGCACGGCGCGATCGTCACCAACCCGCACGATCCGGTTATCGCGCAGGTCATACAAAACGTCTCGGCGTCGATTGTCGATTACACCGAAGTCGATGTGCCCGAACTCGGCCTCATCGGCGAGTTCAATAGAATGAATGCGCGCGCGGCCGCCGCTGCAGCTACCGTTGCATTTGCTGATATCAAACAAGGAACGATCGATCGCGCGCTCGCGGATTTCAAAGGCTCGTGGCGCCGGTTTGAATATAAAGGAGAAACCCCAAGCGGCGCGATCGTGTACGACGATTACGCGCACCATCCGACCGCGATCCAAAAAACGATCGAAGCCGCGCGAGAAAAGTTCCCGGAAAAGAAGATTGTCGTCGCGTTCCACCCGCATCTCTATTCGCGAACGAAAAGTTTGCTGCACGAATTCGCCGGCGCGCTCGCGAAAGCCGATCAAGCGATCGTCGCGCCGATTTACGCGGCGCGCGAAGAACCGGATCCGAATGTTTCCAATCATGTGCTCGCGCGCGAAACGGCCGATCGGGGCGGTGATTGCATTGCGCTCGATTCATTCGATGCGATCCGCGACGAGCTTTTGCAGTTCGATTCCTCGCATCTCATCATCACGATGGGTGCGGGTGATATCTACAAGGTTGCCGAACAAATCGCCGATTAGCGCGGCTCACACTACCGGGCCGCTGAAGCGACTTCTCTATATTATAGAAACAGTGATAGTGTCAGCGGCATGGGTACTCTATCTATAGTCGCAACGCCGATAGGCAACCTCGAGGACATCACCCTGCGCGCGCTGCGCACACTAAAGGAGTGCGACGTTATCTATGCCGAAGACACCCGCGTGATCGCAAAGCTCCTTGCGCGTTACGAGATCAAAAAGCCCCTGCAGCGACTCGACGCGGCGACCGAAAGCGCGAAAGTGAATGAAGTAATCGAACGGCTCGAAGCGGGCGAGAAAGTCGTCTTCGTTTCCGACGCAGGCACTCCGGGAATTTCCGACCCGGGCGCGCGCCTCGTCGCAAACATTCGCGAAGCGTTGCCGGAAGCGAAGATAGAAGCGATACCGGGCGCCTCTGCGCTCGCAGCTGCAATCTCAATTGCCGGACTCTCAACCGACGAATTTTTGTTCTTCGGGTTTTTGCCGCACAAAAAGGGACGGCAGACATCGCTCAAATATATTGCGTCGAGCCTTGTGCCGGTTGTGCTCTATGAATCGCCGCACCGCATCGAAAAACTGCTCGAAGAGCTTTCCGCCGCCGGCATCGAAAAGGTGGGTGTCGCGCGCGAGCTCACAAAAATGCACGAAGAGTTTCTTTTGGGCGAGCCGCGCGCTATTGCAAAGGATTTAACGGCCCGAAAAGCGGTGCGGGGGGAGTTCGTGGTGATTGTCTATAAGTAGTGGTTGCCGGTACTGTGGCAGGGTATACTTACAGTATGACCCTCGATACGGTCATTATGCTCTTCGGCGCATTCGTCGCTGTTTTGCCGTTTCTGCAATTTCCGCAAGATTGGACGGACTTTTTTGCGTTCGTCGCCGGCATCATCATCATCGGACTCGGTATCGCCGTCAGACGCCGCGGTTTGCGCCACAATTTGGCAGCCGACCAAGCGCAGCTGTTTACAGAAGCCGGTCCCACCGAAACAACCGAAGAAGCTAGTACCAACCTCGGAGAAGAATAATCGCAAGGTTCCCTGAACTACAGGGATGCCCTGGAGGGCATGTTTGCTATACTTATATAAGTTTCCTGCAGATCGCACGTTCGATCTCGGGCAAACTCTATTTTTATGTCTTCCGATATCGAACAAAGAGACGACGACAGGCGCGTTACCTATTTCGCCTCCACGCACACGCGAGGGAAACGCGAGATGTTCGGCATTCGCGCGGTGGATCGCGGCAAGCATATTTATGTGATCGGTAAAACCGGTATGGGTAAATCGACCATGCTTGAAAACATGGCGATCCAGGATATTCAAAACGGCGAGGGAATCGCGTTTATCGATCCGCACGGCTCGACCGCGGAAAAGCTTCTCGATTTCGTTCCGCACGAGCGTCTCAAGGACGTCGTGTACTTCGCTCCGTTCGACACCGATTATCCGATCGGCTTCAACGTGATGGAAGACGTCGGGTACGACAAACGGCACCTGGTCGTCTCCGGCCTCATGGGCGCGCTCAAGCGCATTTGGGTCGACGCGTGGTCGGCTCGTATGGAATACATTTTGCAAAACACCTTGCTTGCGCTCCTCGAGTATCCGGATTCCACATTACTTGACGTGAACCGTATGCTCACCAACAAGACATTCCGCACCGCCGTAGTTGAAAAGATTACCGACCCGATCGTGAAAGCCTTTTGGACCGAAGAGTTCGCGAACTTTACCGATACCTATACGCGTGAAGCGACGCCGGCGATCCAGAACAAGATCGGTCAGTTCGTGGCGAACCCATTGATCCGCAATATCATCGGGCAGGCGAAATCGTCGTTCGATCTGCGCAAGATCATGGATGAGAAAAAGATTTTTATCGTGAACCTCTCGAAGGGTCGCATGGGCGAGACCAACGCTTCGCTTCTTGGCTCCATGCTCACGGTCAAGATTTATCTTGCGGCAATGTCGCGCGCCGACGAATCCGCCGGACGCCTTGCGCGCCTGCCGCGCTTCTATTTCTATGTCGACGAATTCCAGTCGATGATGAACGAGGCGTTCGCCGACATCCTCTCCGAATCGCGCAAATATAAGCTCGCGCTTACGCTCGCCAACCAATATATAGAACAGATGGAAGAAAAAGTGCGCGACGCCGTCTTCGGCAACGTCGGTACGCTCATTTGTTTCCGCGTCGGCCCGTTCGACGCGGAAGTGTTAAAGACCGTATTCGAACCGACCTTCGAAGCCGAAGATCTTATCGAGCTCGGGCTCGGCCAGATTTACCTAACCTTGATGATCGATGGCGTCGGTTCGCCGCCGTTTTCCGCCGAGACCATACCGCCGATCGAAGCGCCGCGGATTTCCTATCGCAACGACGTAGTGACATTTTCTCGCGCCACCTTCGGAAGGACTCGTGCCGAAGTCGAGGCAGCAATCGGCAAAAAACAGCTGGAATTCATTCCACCGCCGAGGGAGGAGAAGCGCAAACGCCCCCCGATCTTGGGAGGTGGTTTTACCCCGCGCCCAAGCAGCAACTCGCAAGGAGCGCCCCGTGAGGCGGCACCCACAGCACCCGCAAGTGCGCCTATCGCAAAACCAAATCCCGACGAACAGCGCGGCGCGCTTCGAGCAGCCATTCAATCCGCCCGTACCGAAACTTCCGCCTCCGCCCCGCCCGCCCGTTCGCCACTTGAGATATTGCGGGAAAAGGGAGGCGCTCAAACTCACGCAGGTGGGCATGCTCCCGCACCCGCGCGTCCGAACGTACACAGGGCGCCGCAGCCAACACAGCAAACAGCGCCGGCAAATGTCCCGCCTCGGCAGATGGCGAGGCCAGCGCACCATCCCCAGCCCCAACCCAAGCAAACGCCGCGTCCGGTTGCCGCGCCGACGCCCGCTCCGGCACCGGCGCCCGCTGCGGAACCTGTTGCCGCCGCACCAAGTGCTCACGACGGAGAAGTCTCTCCGGATGTTCTCGCCCGACTTCTCAAGGATGATCGCGACAATCAGCTGTAATTGCTGACCCGCAGGTAGGCGCGTTTTCGTTCAGATTTTTTTGAACGGGCCTTTAGATTTATATGATAGCCGGTTCGTATACTGAGCCGGATGAAACGGGGTCATGTTGCGCACTATTCAATCGCGGCCTGCTTACTGCTCTCGCCGGGTTTTGCGTCGGCGCAAGTCGTCATCAATGAGGTCATGTACAACCCGCAGGGGAGCGACGCGGGCCGGGAATGGATCGAGTTGTACAACCAGGGCGCCGCGGACGTCACGATGCTCGGCGGCAGCGGCAAGGGTTCGTGGCGCATCAATGACGGATCAAATCACACGTTTACGGATCCGGGGGGCGGCACCGGACGCGGTTCTCTTACAATTCCCGCTGGAGGATATCTCATGATCGCGAGCGATCCGAATGAATTTATCTCCGGCGAATATGCGGGAGGATCGTATTCCGTCGTGAAGTCATCTCTGAGCCTCAGTAATAACGGAGCAGGTATCACACTCCTCGACGGCTCGGGAGCGACGCTAGATACTGTCGCATATTCGCCGACGCAGGGAGGCACTGACGACGGTTCAAGTTTGCAACGACAAACGGATGGCTCATGGATCGCGGCGGCGCCGACGCCGGGAACGACAAATTCCTCTACGCGATTCGTCGCTCCTATCAGGGCAGATCCCGCCGCAGCTTCGCAGACGCAATCGAGCTCGACCGACTCAAGTGCAGCGATCACGCAGCCTGCGATATCATCCTATGTTCCACCGCCCGCGCCGAGCTTGTATGCGGATGCCGGAGGCGACAAAACGGTCATCGTCGGCGCCGATGTCGAGTTCGACGCTAGCGCGTACGATAAATCTCAGACGTTGCTCGATTCGAGTGTGGTGCGCTATATGTGGAACTTTGGTGACGGTGCTACCGCAGAAGGAGAAGCGGTTCTCCATCATTTCGAGTATCCGGGAACCTACGCGGTCACGCTTGAGATCGCGAACAACAAAAATGCGGCGGGAGCACAAATTACCGTAACGGCTAATCCGGCCGCACTTTCGTTCTCGCTGCTGCAGGATGGCGGCGTACAAATTCAAAATCTCGACGGGCGCGATATCGATCTTTCTCAATGGATCGTGCACGAAAGCGATTCGCCGTATGCCGCGCAGTTGATCATCCCGCAAAGTTCCAAAATACTTTCCGGCTCGTCGATGCAAATTTCCCCGCAGACGCTCGGTTTCCGCGCTTCCTCCTCCACGATGCTCGAATATCCCAACGGCTTATTCGCGCTCGCCATGGGAACTTCATCAATAGCTTCTGCGGAAATTAGCAGCGAGCAGGTATCTCAAGTGCAAAAGAGTATTGTGCCGATACCTTCTGTTAGTGCCAAGTCAAAAGCGACCCACAGCCGCGAAAAATCACCAAAATCAGCCGTTTCGATTCCGAGTGTCACGCAAGAATCGGCTGAGGATTCAGGAAATACAGACGAGCAGATCGCGACGGCGTCTGATCCAGTCATCGACGCCGTTCAAACGGATGCAACCGAGACTGTTTTGCAAACGGCTTCGGCTGCCTCCGCAAACTCAAGCTATCTTTGGTGGACCGGCATCATCGCGATCGCGCTCGCTGCTGGCGCTGCGCTTGCGGCAGCCGGTTACTACAAAAAGGGCGAATGGGATATCGTTGAAGATACGTCGGAATAAGTGTATCGTTCCTGCATGGCCGAAAAAGAGACCGTTATCGTTACCGGCGGCGCCGGCATGATCGGTTCGCGCTTGATTGAATTGCTCCTACCTACGTACCGTGTGGTTGCGCTTGATAATTATTTTATCGGTAAGAAGGAAAATCATATTCCCGGCGTCGAATACATCGAGGGCCATACGAAGGATATAGAAGCGCTGCTCGGCAAAGAAATGCCGAAGATCATTTTTCACCTCGGCGAGTATTCGCGCGTTGAGCAGAGTTTTAAAGATCTTGAGTTGGTCTGGCAGTCGAATGTGCTGGGTACGCACTATGTTCTCGAGTATTGGCGTAAGCGCGGCTGTAAACTCGTTTATGCTGGTTCGTCGACAAAATTCGCCGACGGCGGCATGGGCCGCGATCAGTCTCCCTACGCATGGATGAAAGCCTCCAATACCGAGCTGGTAAAAAACTACGGTGCTTGGTTCGATTTGCCGTTCGCGATCACATACTTTTATAACGCCTACGGTCCGCACGAATTATCAGAAGGGCCGTATGCGTCGGTTATGGGCCGTTTCAAAACGCAGTACTGGGCGGGCGAGCCGATCACCGTCGTCGCTCCCGGAACCCAAAAGAGAAATTTCACGCACGTCGACGATCTCGCACGCGGCCTTTTGATGGTGGGAGAAAAGGGGCAAGGGGACGAGTACGGTCTTGGTAGTCATGAATCGTACTCGGTCCTCGAGGTTGCACAGATGTTCGGCAGCGAGATTGTGATGCTTCCGGAGCGTCCGGGCAATCGTATGGAATCGGTTGTCGACACTTCGCGCGCGGAGCGTGAGTTCGGCTGGAAAGCCGAGCATACCGTTGGTGAATATATCGAAGGATTAAAGAAACAACAGAAATAGACACATATTTATTTTTGTGCTATAGTTTTTTCAGCACAACTACCACAGGAGAGCTACGTGCAGCGCATTGTTCATGTTAGCGGCTATTCGCTCGCCGAATATCCGGAACTCACAGGGGTTTCGTACAAAGACGGAACTCCAGGCAACGGCAGATTCCATGATTGGGACTATGTGTGTTGGGGCGAACCGGCGCGAGGCGCGATGGGACGCATTCCAATGGCGATTTGGTACGCTCGCTGCATTGCGCGGGCCGATCAGATTATCTGGTCGACGGGCTGTACCAAAACCGCGAGCGGGAAGTGGGAATCGGAATACATGTTCGAGCTTGCCCACGACTCGTTCGACCGGCTCATGCAAGATTTCGGCGGGAACTTCGAGGTTTTCAGAAAGCAGTTTGGAAACGAGAAGACATATCGCCGATGGCTCGAATCGAGATCGACGTTCGATCATCAGAGCGAGACAACGGCATCTTCCATGGTCTGGCTCCGGAAACACTGCGAGACCTATTTCGCCGGGGACCGTATGATCGTCAGTTTGATCTCATCGGCCAACCACGCACCCCGCGTGCTGCGCGACGCGCTCACTTCGTTCTCGAGCCGTTCAATGAGCGACTACAATCGGACGCGAATCGTGCTCTCAGCCGTTCCTGCGGAGACCTCATATGGAGAACGGGGACCCGAAGATACGAAAGTTTTTGATCTTGGAACCTGACAATGAGGCGCGCGAGCAAACAGCTCGCGCGCCTGAATTCTTTTGTATATCATTCAGGGTAATGAAACGGGTCCTTATTTTTGCACTCACGTACCACCCCTTTATCGGCGGGGCGGAGATCGCCATCAAAGAAATTACCGATCGGATCGATTCCGCCGAGTATTCGTTCGACATGATCACGTTGCGCCTTGATTCGAATTTGCCGAAGATCGAGAAATTCGGCAACGTCACGGTGAATCGCATCGGGTTTTCGTCGCCGGGCGCGAAGTTTTCCGATCGTTCGATGCCGCTGCGCTGCAAGGTCGCCAAGATCTTATTTCCGCTCACTTCATTTTTGAAAGCGCGGTCATTGCACCGTCAGCATCGCTACGATCTTGTGTGGGCGATGATGGCCAATCAAGCCGGCTTTGGCGCGCTTTTCTTTAAGCAAATGCACCCGGGCATACCTTATTTCCTTGAGCTGCAAGACGGCCGCGCGTTTGAGGAAATGAAAACGCGCCGCCCGATACTCCGAGCGATGTGGCGCGCCTACCGCGCAATCTACCTGCGAGCAGATCGTATTAAGACGATTTCAAACTACATCGCCAGTGAGGTGCGCGCGATAGGGTACCAGGGCGAGGTCGAGGTCATCCCGAATGCCGTCGACATCGAAAAATTCACGGCACTCGTTCCTGAGGCCAAACTGCATGCGCTTGCGACAAAATTCGCCAAGAAGGAAGGTGATGTGTTTCTTTTCACCGCATCGCGGCTCGTGCTTTCGCGCGGCGTCGAAGACGTGATCCAGTCGCTCGAATTTTTGCCTGCCAACGTAAAACTCTTGATCGCGGGGGACGGAGAAGATCGGGAGAAGCTCGAACACCTCGCGCGCGGATTGAACGTGACCGAACGGGTGATTTTTGCGGGGCACGTCGGTCATGACGAACTTCCGGCGCTGTTGAAGATTTCCGATATTTTCGTTCGCCCATCCCTCATCGAAGGGCTCGGCAACTCGTTTCTCGAAGCGATGGCCGCCGGCATTCCGATTATCGGCACGAGGGTCGGCGGGATTCCCGATTTCCTAACGGAAGGCGAAACCGGGCTATTTTGCGAGGTCCAAGATCCGCAGTCGATTGCCCGCGCGGCACAGCGCTATATGGATGATTCGGCACTTGTTTCGCGAGTTGTACTGCAGGCGAAAGAACTCGTCATACAACGATACGATTGGAACAAGATCGCGGCCGACATGAAGCGTCGCATATTCGAGCGGCTCGCGAAGTAATCCAAAAATCACACTTGCTACTTTCCTGCCGCGGGTGTTTGCTTACCAGTAGGTGGTGCCATTTTGGCTCCACATAAGGAAGGAGTATGTAATGAGCAACGCGTGCCAGTCGTCGAAGGACGATTTCGAAAAGGGAATGCAGGCATTCCTCACGCTCAGCGACCCGGGATACTGGTTCAGGCAGTATCTCGAACTGATCACCGACATGGCGCACGAGTACGCGAAGGAAGGCATGAAGCTGGCCTCCACGCAGGCGGTGCGCGTCGGAATGGCAGACATGCCGTGAATCCGATTTTGATGAACATGATGGGGACGCGACTCGCTCGCGCCCCCTCATTCTTTGCTATAGAGTACTTCAATGCGCATCGTGATTGCGAGCGGCATTTATCCGCCGGATATAGGCGGCCCGGCCACCTACACGCTCGAATTGGCAACGCGTCTCGCCGAGCGCGGTTCGAGTATTGAGGTAGTAACGTATTCGAAAAAGCAGTGCGAGCAAGCAGACGCTACCTTGCCGTTTTCGATCACGCGGATCGTGCGACGCGGCAAGCTGATCAATCGAATTCATTTCTTTCGCGCCGCGTACCGAGCCTTGGAAGGAGCGGATATCGTCTATACCCTCGATTGGTTCGCAGCAGGATTGCCTGTCGCGCTTGCGGCGAAACTGCGCGGGGCGCCGTATATCGTGCGAGTCGGCGGAGATTATCTTTGGGAACAAAAGTATCTCGAATCCGGAGCGCAGCCGGTGCCGTTGAAAGTTTTTTACGAACGAGGGTTGTATCGGCGTCTTTCGTACTATCCCGCTTTCGCGATCATTCGCTACGTCCTCTCGGGAGCTTCGATCGTCATTTTTAATTCCGATGCGCAGCGCGAGCTCTATACGAGGTACTACCGCTTGCCGCAGACTCACTGCTTGACGATCGGAAATCCCGTCCCGAGCGTCCCGGAAATTAAACGCGATACGGTTTCGAAAGAATTCGTTTTTTGGGGCCGTCTTATCGTAATGAAAAATATCGATTCGCTGTTGCGGGCGTTCGCGAAGGCGCGCTTGCCGAGCGAATACACACTCGCGATTATCGGCGACGGGCCGCGCAAGGAAGAGCTTATGACACTTGCGAAGGCGCTTGGTAGTGCAAGTCGTGTGCGATTTCAAGAGTCATTGTCGCTGCGCGAGGTGCTCGAGCGCGTGAAAAATGCGCGGGCGTTCGTGCTGCCGAGTTGGACGGACATCGCACCGAATCAGGTGTACGAAGCGCTTGCGATCGGATTGCCGACGCTTGTCACGAAAGAAAATTATCTGGCAATCCGCGACCTTTTTCCGATGACGATTGATCCTTCGTCGGTCGACGATATTGCGTCCAAGCTCGAAGCGCTTGCGGACGATACGGCGTATGCAGAATTTTCGTCGCGCTTCACAAACATCCATATTGATCGAGATTGGGAAACGGTGGTAAACGAGCATGTCGCGTTGTTTGAGCAAACACTCGACTCGGGAGAATTTCGGGTATTGCAGATCGGGGCCGACCGATCAAAGCGGGGGATTTTGTACCCCGGCTCGCCGGCATTTGAGCGGCAGCAGGCGTATGCGCGAGCGTTTGGAAAGCTCGATATACTCGGCTTCTCGAAAATTTCGGACGGTGCGAAACCGTACGCGGATACTCATTTGAGCATTACACCGACCAATTCGACTTCGAGCTTACGGTACGGATACGACGCGCTTCGTATCGCAAAAAAGATGCCACGGCCGTCGGTCGTCTCAGCGCAGGATCCGTTCGAAACAGGGCTCGTCGCTTGGCTTATCGCACGTCGCCTCCGAGCGCCCCTGCATGTACAGGTCCACACCGATTTTCTCGCACCGGCATACACGCAGCATTCGCTGGTGAATCGGATTCGCGTGCATATCGCGTGGTTCGTGCTCAAACGAGCAAAGCGAATTCGCGTGGTTTCCGCTGGAGTAAAACAAGTCTTGTCCCGAGCGTTGCCGAATACCGCAGTCACTGTGTTGCCGATCTTTGCCGATCTGGAAAAAATCCGAGCTGCAAAAATCGCCCCGGAACTTGCCGCAAGGTTTGAGCACTTCGCCTACAAACTGCTTGTTGTTGCTCGTCTCGAACCAGAAAAAAACGTCGAGCTCGCGATCCGCGCATTCGCGGCATCAGCGCCGAAAGACACCTGTTTGATCGTCGTAGGCGAGGGAAGCGAGCGCGAGCGTCTTGCACAACTCAGTCATCAACTCGGGGTGGCCGAACGGGTATTTTTTGAGGGAGAAAAATCGAGCGTCGAATACTACCCGCTCGCCGATCTCGTACTAGTCACCTCCGACTACGAAGGATACGGGCTCGTGATCGTCGAGGCACTCGCTGCCGGCAAACCGGTATTTTCGACCGACGTTGGCGTCGCGCGCGAAGCAGGGGCGATCGTTTCGAGCGAGAAAGATTTCCCAAAAAATCTCGGGAATTGGTTCCAAGAAGGTTCACGTACCGGCGAGCTCAAAGACTACCCCTACACAGATTTTAGCGAGTATGCGCGCGCCTATAGCAGCGATATCCGCGCATGTACAAGCCCTAAATTATCCTTATAATGCGGCGATTATGGCATCGAAAAAACCTCTTATCGGATTTATCGGCCAGGGTTGGATCGGTAGAGCATATGCCGATAACTACGAGGAACGCGGCTACGAAGTGATCCGCTATTCTCTCGAGAAACCGTGGGTCAAAAACAAAGACAAGATCAAGGAGTGCGACATTGTCTTTATCGCCGTGTGGACTCCGACAACCCCGAATGGATTCGA
Organism: Minisyncoccota bacterium; assembly: GCA_031291875.1. GTDB lineage: Bacteria > Patescibacteriota > Minisyncoccia > Phycocordibacterales > UBA2100 > UBA10103. Next base: position 191,078 of record JARLIE010000040.1, read on the forward strand.
TATCTCCGTCGTCGAAAGTGTACTGCCGCTTATCGGCAAGGGGAAGATCGCAGTACTCAAATCAACCATCGTCCCAGGCACCACGCAAATGCTGCAAAAGAAATTCCCTGATGTCGTGTTGCTCTATGGGCCGGAGTTTCTTTCCGTCTCGACGCACATCCACGATGCGGCGCACCCGTTCGTGAACCTCGTCGGTATGTCGGTTGAAGATTCTAAGCACTACTTGGCAGCCGAGAAGGTAATGAAGACTTTGCCGAAGGCGCCGTACTCCACGATTTGCAAAAGCGTCGAAGCGGAGATCTTCAAATACACACACAACGCGAGCGGGTACACGCAGGTCATTCTTTTCAACCTTATGTACGATCTCGCGCAAAAACTCGGCGCGAATTGGGATGTCGTCAACGCTGCGGTTAAACACGACCCGCTGATCTCGAATCGATACAGCAATCCCTTGCACAAAAGCGGACGCGGCGCGGGCGGTGGCTGCTTCATCAAGGACATGTCGGCGCTTCGTCGGCACTACAAGAAGCATGTTCCGGAGGACAAATTTGGCCTCAAGGTGTTTGAGGCGATGGAGGCGAAAAATATCGACCTCCTCGTTTCGACCAATAAAGACCTCGACCTGCTTGAAGGCGTCTATGGCGCTGAAGTAGTGAAGAAAGCTCAGAAAGCAACAAAGGCAAAAAAGCGCTAAACTAGGAGCTATGCGGCTCCTTATCTGTACGCAGTCGGTCGATCTCGACGATCCAGTGCTCGGATTCATGCACCGTTGGATCGTAGAGCTCGCAAAGCGAACGGAAACGATACATGTTGTTTGTTTGAAAGAGGGCAGGCACGAGTTGCCAAAGAACGTCTTCGTGCACTCGCTCGGCAAAGAAGCCGGGCGCTCCCGCATCAAATACATCCTGAATTTTTATCGATATATTTTTGCTTTGCGTCGCGAGTACGATTCCGTATTCGTGCACATGAACTCCGAATACGTCGTGCTTGGCGGAATACTTTGGCGTCTTTGGGGCAAAAAGATAGTACTCTGGCGCAATCACAAAATGCCGGGGCTTCTTGTCTCGATCGGCGTGCGTCTCGCAAACGTGGTTTGCTACACCTCTCCGGAGGCATTTGTTTCCAAATTTCCGAAAGCAATAAAAATGCCTCTCGGTATCGATACCGAATTTTTCTCTCCCGGCGCCGAACCACCAAAGCCTCGCTCGATCCTTTTCCTCGGCCGGCTCGATCCCGTAAAGCGCGTGGACGTGTTCGTACGAGCACTGAATACCTTGCATGAGCAAGGTGTTGCATTCGTTGCGGATATCGTGGGCGCTCCTACGGAGGAAAGATCGAAATACGCACACGACGTGCGTAACGACGCGGCAGCGCTCGCGCTCGAGGGCACGATCAACATGCATCCCGCCGTCCCGAATGACGCGGCGAGAGATTTATTCCGTTCACACGCAATCTACGTGAACCTCACCCCCTCGGGTTCGTTTGATAAAACAATTGGCGAGGCAATGGCTTGCGGTGCAGTGGTCGTCGCACAGAACGAAGTGATAAAAACTATTGTCCCGAATGATCTGTTCGTACATTCCGATTCAATCGATGGTGTCCTGCAAGCGCTGCGTTTCGCGCTCGAGCTGGGAGAGAACGAGCGCCGCGAACTCGCACAGAAAGAACGCGCCTATATCGCTTCCGAGCATTCACTTACGCACTTGGTCGATCGACTCCAGGCCTCACTACAACCATGAGAGTCGCCATTTGCATCAATAAGTTGGTTTCCGCAGGGGCGGAACGATTGGTTGTCGATCAGATCCGTGAATTCACCCGTCGTGGTATTGCAGTTGATTTGATCACGCTCGCGCCCGAACGCGAGGGAGACTCTTTCATGTCGCTCGTGGATTTGCCGACACACGCGAAGCACCTCATTGTATTTCGGTCGTTGCTTGATCTAAGCTCGTGGCTGACCCTGATCAAATTTTTACGCCGCACAAAACCCGATGTACTTTTCACACATTTATGGCTCGCAAACACAATTGGGCGCATTGCCGGAATTGTTGCCGATGTTCGAACGATTTCATTCGAGCATAATGTATACGATGGCGTCAAAACAAAAAAACAGTTTTTGATCGACTGGATTTTACAGATTTGCTCATACAAGATTGTGGCGGTATCGAATGCGGTTGAAGAATCGCTTGTGACACATGGAATAGCGCGATCCCATATCGTCGTCGTGGAGAACGGTATTGACCTATCGAGGTATCGATCCGTGGATCCATCTCCAATTCCGAAGGTTGCCTTTACTTATTTGTTTGTCGGCCGACTACTCGTGCAAAAGGGCGTTGATGTTTTACTCAATGCGCTGGCCCACACAACCGACGGCCAGCTATGGGTTGTAGGCTCTGGCGTCGAACGCACCGCCCTGGAAGAACAGGCACGATCGCTTGGAATTGTTTCTCGAGTCAAATTTCTCGGTATTCGCAAGGATGTCGCTTCACTGCTGAAATCGGCTGATTGTTTCGTGCTTCCATCACGCCATGAGGGTTTGCCTATGGTACTCATCGAAGCGATGGCGAGCGGTTGTCCCTGCGTGGTTTCCGATTTCGCGTCAGCGCGCGAAGTTATTCGAGATGGCCTTTCCGGTCTCATCGTTCCTATCGAAAACGTAGATGCACTTGCTACCGCCATGGATCGCATCGCGACAGATCGTGCTCTCGCACTTCGTTTGGGCACGACGGCAATGCAAGATGTCGAGCGCTTCTCTATCGAGAAGCACGTTGCTACACTACTGAGTGTACTTCCAAATAGATCATGAAGAAGATCCTCTACATACTCGCGCTCAGTCACACAGGTTCTACTGTGCTAAGTCTTGAACTTGCTAAAAGCTTCGGCGGCCTCGCGATCGGCGAAAGTTATCATGTGTTTCGTCACAGCGCGAACAATGCTGAGGGGGTTTCGAATGTATGCTCGTGCGAAATGCCGCTTTCCGAATGTCCATTTTGGAGTGACGTTGCGTCGGCTCCAGTGAGTGATTCGGAACCTGCATGGCTTTCATCGTACGAAAAGATACTCGAACATCCACTCTCGAAAGCAGCACCGTTTCTCGTAGATTCCTCAAAGAAAACACAACTATTGCCAGTGTTACGAGAACTCAAAAAGCGGGGCGAGGCAGATCCATTTGTGATCTTTTTGGTCCGTGATGTTCGAGGGTGGGTGCTCTCGGACCGCGCAGCTTGGCAACGTAAAGACGGTGTAACTGGCGCACGCAATAAACGTTTTACGCTTGCGCGACATTTTTATTCCTGGATTCGCGGCAATTCATATTTTGAAAGGGAATTGCGATCCTCGGGATTGCCGTTTGTCACGGTCGGGTATGAACAATTCTGCTTCGATAGGGAAGGCGTTTTGCAAACGATCGCCTCCAGAGCCGGTCTCTCTCAAAACGAGATCCAAGGGATACATCATGTCGCGTACAGTAATCGTATGAAAATGGATGGCGCAAAGGTCATCTACGACTCCCGCTGGATGCGTTCTTGGAAGGTCAATGTACTCTTTTCGCTCATGCCGTGGATTTGGAAAAAAAATGCAATGTGGGTTTTTGGTGACGAGGCGCGTCCTTGATATGACCGGTATTCGTATTCTTATGTATCACTCGATTTCCGATTCGTCGGAATTCTTTTCCGTGACGTCGAGCGAGTTTGAGTGGCAAATGCGGCTCTTGCGACAACGTAACGTAGAGAGTGTCTTTGCGTCTCAAATACCAACCGTCTTAAAAGAGGGCAGATCAAATATCGTATGTGTCACGTTTGATGACGGGTATGAAGATATGTACTCGCACGCTTTTCCGATCTTGCAACGTTACGCCATTAAGGCCACAGGGTTTGTGATTACAGATATTCTCGGGAAGAGTTATCACAATTCGAACGGAGCGGAGTTTCCAGTTCTGACCGAAAACCAGATCCAGGAGATGCTTGCTTCAGGACTTGTTGAGTTCATGCCACACACCCAATCACACCAAAATCTTGATGAAGTGTCACTTGAAGCCGCCATTGAAGAAATCGAAGGGTCTCGAAAAAAAATCGAGTCGTTAACTGGAAAAACAGCGGCTGTGTTCGCATATCCGCGGGGTAGATTCACGCATTCGATTGTGGAGCATCTAAGAAACAACTGGAGCGCTGCCGTTACTGTTGAGCGTGGCATAGCGACAGCGTCTGACGACTTGTTCCTTTTGCCACGTATCGCAATTGACGCGGTGACAACACGGCGTGCGTTTCGGGCGGCGCTCGACGGATCACTCGGCAAGTATCGATTGTTAAAATCACTGAAGGCCCATACTGGGATCTCGCTCTAGATATGGAAATTCTGTATATCGCCAATGTCAGAATGCCAACCAGCAAAGCTCACGGTCTTACGATTGTACGCTCGTGCGCAGCGTTCGCCCGTGCGGGGACACCCACCACTTTGGTCATGCCGCTGCTAAAAACCCATAAAGAGGGAACTGTGTTTGAAATGTACGGTATAGAGCCTTCATTCAAAATTCGATACCTTTTTGTTATCGATTTTTTGCGTTTCGGAGGTGGCCGCATTGCCTTTTGGCTTCGGCTTCTGAATTTCTATCTGAGTGTTTTTTTATATTTACTATTTCACCCTCGTCGCGGAACTATACTTTATACGCGCGAAGCACCACTTATTATACTTTCGTATTTCGGTTTTCGGGTCGTATACGAATGTCACCACATATTTGATCGCAGCAACGGTTTCTTCTGGTTATGTCGCAAGGCGTTTGCGATTGTCACCATTTCACAAGCCCTCAAGGATAGTTTTCTAGAACAGGGATTGACTACGGATAGTATTCTGGTCGCCCCAAGCGGGGTTGACCTTAGTTTGTTTGGTCGTCAAATCGATAAAGAAGCAGCTCGACGGGAATTGGGGTTGCCGATGGAGCAGCATATTGCACTCTACACTGGTAATTTCACGACAATGGGTGAAGACAAAGGAATCAGGTCGATTATTGAGGCGCTTCGGCAAGTATCGAACGTGCTATTTATTGCAGCTGGTGGCTCTGTGCCCGATATCCAAAGATACCGTTCACTTGCGCAAAAGAACGGCGTATCAAAACGGGTACTTCTGTTCGGTCATGCTTCACAGGAGCGACTAGCACTCTTCCAACAAGCGGCTGACGTACTGCTTATGCCGTTTCCTGACACGCCACATTATCGAAACCACATGTCGCCGGTAAAGATGTTCGAATACATGGCCTCAGAACGACCTATTATTGCCTCCGATTTGCCCACGATTCGCGAAGTGCTCAATGAAACGAATGCAATCATTATTCCGCCTGACAATTCAGCTACGCTTGCACAAGCAGTTAGCGACATTTTAAGAAATCCTCGAAAAGCGACACTAATTGCTTCTAAGGCGAAATATGACTCGATAGCATTTTCATGGGAAAAGCGATCCGAGCGAATTCTTGATTTCATCCGTACTCAGGAAATCTAGGTATATTTGGCGTCTCTCACAGGAGAGGCTATCATCATCCCATGAGAATCTGCGTTTTAGCCTACGGATTGAGTACAAATATGGGCACCGGTCGCCATGTAACGACCTTGCGAGATGGGCTTGTCCAAGCTGGACATGTCGTGATCACAGTTCCGTATCAAGGCAGTTTTTTTGGATATTGTTTACGGGCGATACGAATGGCAAAGGGTTGTGATGTGGTTCACGCGATCGATATGAACCCTCTCGGTTTTGCTGCATATATCGCAACTCTTTTTTCCAACGCAAAACTTGTTATTACCGCTCAGGGAACATATGCGGTTGCTCCGCTACACAATCGCAAAACTGCGTGGTTATCTCGAATGGTATATCGTCGCGCGGCGCTGATCGTTGCGATCAGCGCATATACGGCGGATCTCATTCGGGCAGAGGTTCCGGAGGTTCGTATTGAGATCATTTCTCCTGGAATAGATCTATCGAAGTTCAAATTGAACGAGCCAAGTGAAAAAAAACGAGCAATCGATTACGTTTTGAGTGTCGGTGCAGTAAAACCTCGTAAGGGGTACGATGTATCGCTTCGAGCTTTCGCCTTGGCACAAAGAGAATTACCAAACCTTCGATACATTATTGTAGGCTCGTATGCGGAGACTTCCGGATATTTTGAGAAGCTCCGGGTGGTAGTTCGAGGGTTAGGCCTTGAAAAATCAGTTGAGTTCAAAAAAGGTGTTTCCGATTCTGAATTGAATCAACTGTACGACAATGCAGCACTTTTTATATTAACGTCTGTGAATCAAGGTTTCCATTTTGAGGGTTTCGGTATGGTATTTATTGAGGCGGCAGCACATGGAGTACCAGGAGTCGGCACAAAAGGCAACGGCATTGAAAATGCCATCAAAGACGGAGTGACCGGAATTCTTGTGCCGCAAAAAGATCCAGAAGCGACGGCGTCTGCGATCAAGCGCTTGTTGCATGATAGAGTGCTTTACGAACGAATGAGCGAAGCTGCGCGAGACTTCGCGTGTGAACACGACCAGCGGGATTTTGCGAAACAATACGAACGCGTGTACCAAACTCTATGAATATAGAACTGATCGGCAATCCATCCTATGGCGCATGGAACACCATAACCGATGGTCTCAGTGAGAATAGTATCGTGTATTCGCTCGGGGTTGGAGATGATGTCTCATGGGATCTCGAATTGATACGCAAGTTCGGCTGCAAGGTTTTTGCGTTCGATCCCACGCCATATGCTATTGAATGGATCTCGAAACAACAACTCCCGGATGCATTTAGGTTTTTCCCAGTTGGAATTTCTGATCACGATGGTACGTCTGCATTTTTCACCAAGAAAAATGTCCCCACCAATAAAAATCTCTCTACTCTTATATTCGATGGAGATGCGATCGAACTTCCGGTTAAACGACTAGCTACTGTTATGAAAGAGCTTGGACATGGCCGAATCGATATTCTAAAAATGGACATTGAGGGGTCCGAATATGCAGTTATACGAGACATGCGGAACATTGTCATTCGACAACTGCTGGTTGAAATGCATAATCCCACTTCTAAACGTCTGCACTATCCAATCGCACGACTTCGACTATGGATGAGGGGGTTTCGAGAATTTGCCAAACACCAAGAAGACCATTCTTTCATTCATGTATGACATATATTTTTCAACCAGCGCGGCATGAACTTCGCGAACAAATCAAACGGCACTCAAGCTATGTGCGCGGTCGTGTCCTTGATGTAGGATCAGGACCCAAACCGCCCTATCGTGATCTTTTCGATTCAACCGAATACGTAAAGCTTGATCGAGAGGGTATCGAGAATATTACCGTTGTAGGAAGCGCCGATACACTTCCGGTCGATGATGCATCGTTCGATGCTCTCGTTTGTACACAAGTACTCGGTGATGTATACCGGTTACGTGACGCGTTTGCAGAATTCTTTCGTGTCCTTCGCCCAGGTGGCGCGGCACTCATTACGGAAGCCTTTTTTGATTCCCTCCATGACGAACCCTATGATTATTGGCGATTCACAGAATTTTCGCTACGAAAACTAGCGGAAGATGCTGGGTTTCGTGTTGAAGTGCTCGAGAAGCGCGGAGGTTATTTTACTGTTCGCGCCCAGATGACAGTGCGGTACCTTATCGGGAAACATGATATCTATAATCGGTGGTATTCTCGGGTTTTTAGTCGCCTTTCTCGAAGCTATTTCGGTCTTATGAGCTGGCGTGATCGGAGAGACAAAAGCGAGATAAATGCACGTTTCGCGCACGGGTATCTTCTTATAGCTCGAAAGCCTGAATAATATGCTCTACGTTACTACAAGTTGGGACGATGGCGACGCTCTTGATAGAAAGCTTGCGAAGCTTTTAGAGAGCTATGGTATTCGAGGTACCTTTTACATACCTCGATCGTTTCGGGGGATCGAGCGTTCTGCACAACTCGTACAGGAGCTTGCGCTGTACCATGAAGTTGGGGCACATACACTAACACACCCGGATCTTCGTACTGTATCGATCAGTGAAGCTCGAAATGAGATCGCGGGCGGTAAGGATTGGCTTGAGAGTGTTCTCGGCAAAGAAATAAAAATGTTTTGCTATCCGCGCGGCAGCTATACGAACGAGATTCGCGATCTCGTCGGTGAGTATGGGTACCTGGGCGCCCGCACCACAAGACAGTTTTCAACGGAGTTGCCTCGGGTTCCGTTTGAGATGGAGACGACTTTGCAAGTGTACCCATTCCCGTTTAGACCGAGGGTGGGAATTCGGGCCATGTTCGGACCAGTGCATGAACGACTAGCGGGTTTTCGCGCACTCGGTGTACCTCTCATAGCATGCAGAAATTGGCGAGCTGCTACTATTGCAGCGTTTGATCGAGCATACAAAAAAGGCGGCGCATTTCACATTTGGGGGCATTCATGGGAGATTGAACAATACGGTATGTGGTCAGAACTCGAGTCGGTTCTCATGCATATGAGAAGCAAGAAAGAATGTGCCTTTGTAATCAACTCAGAATTATTACGACACGTATGAAAATTCTCGTCCTGCAAGATGATTTCCCTCCCAAGCACCTGGGTGGTGCCGGCGCGATTGCTTTTTCTCTAGCCAAGGAATTACAACGACGAGGGCATGAAATTTTAGTCGTAACGACGGTTCGCGATAGCGCTGACGCTGGGGCTATGGAATTCGAAGGTTTGCGCTTAGAGCGCATTGCGAGTTCCTATGACCTCCGTTTTAAAGCGTATGCGGGTCTTTGGAATCCTTTCGCACTCGGGAAGCTTGGTCGTATTCTCAAAGAATACAAACCAGACGTGGTTCATGCCCATAATGTGCACACCTATCTCTCATATTTTGCGCTCGCGGCAGCGAAACGCTCCGGCGCCCGCGTGATCCTAACCTGCCATGATGTGCAGGCTTTCAACTACACAAAATTTACGGATTTTATTGATCCGACGGATCTTTCCATACCTAAGACTTTTAATTATCGTGTGAATGCCTGGCGTCAGCTGCGTGCAAATCGGTTTCGGTACAATCCTTTACGAAACACAATGATCAGATATGTACTGCATACGTACGTCGATAGAATCGTTGCCGTGAGCGATGCCCTCCGACAAGCACTAGAGGCAAATGGAATCGGAAATGTACGTGTGATACACAATGGTATTGACGTTCCCTCATGGCATTTACCGCAAACGAGAATCGACGCTTTTAAGAAGAAACACAATTTGGGCAATTCCGTGATTTTATTTGGGGGACGGCTATCGGGAGTAAAAGGGAAAGGTAAGACAGTGCTTGCGCTTGAGCAGGTTTCTAAGGATGCACCCGATGCGCAGCTCATGATTATAGGGAAGGTCGAAGAATGCAGGCACATGCTGTACCAAGCGGAGGAGCTTGGTATTGGCGAAAGGCTCGTTTTTACCGATTGGATCTCGGGAGAAGAGCTTCGAGCGGCATATCACGCCTCCGCCGTCATTGTTGTTCCGACACTTTCATTCGATTCATTTCCAACAATGAACTTGGAGGCTGGTGCATGTTCGAAGCCAGCCATCGCGACATGCTTTGGCGGTTCGCGCGAACTTATTCTTGACGGTGTGACGGGTTACATCATAAACCCCTTCGATATTCCTACCTTCGCTCAACATATCACTAGGCTTCTCAAAGATCCCGAGATGTCGCGAGCCTTCGGGAAGGCGGCCTACGACAGAGTCAGTAGCGTTTTCTCACTGGAGCGAAAGGCTGAAGAGTATGAGCGACTGTACACTTCAGATCACGAGTGAGGTCTCGCGCGCGATTGCGTAACGATACAACAGATAGTACACGAACCCTAGTGCAAGGCGAGTAATGACGCGAGCAACTACGATGCCTAAGAGGCCCCAAAAAATCACGCCGATAAACATTCCTACGGTTTGTATGATCGTATATGCCACATTATATATATACTGCTCGCGTACAAGTCGACGTGCACTCAAATATGTCGTGTACGGGTCGAATGCAACGGTAAGTATCCAGAGTGCATATACCTGTGAGTAAAAAACGGCTCCTGCATAATTAGGAAACAAGAGAGCAAAAAGATATGGTGCAATTGCGATGTAGGTCATCGCGATCAATGCGCAACATAAGAAATACCACAGTGTTTTGTTGGTCATGCCAGAGCGGATTTCGTCTCCTGTGCGGTGCACGAGTTGCGCTTGTAGCATGGCATCGAGTGTTTTGGAAGGCCCTTTAATCTGATCGGGAATAGCAGTCGCAAAATTATAGATGGCGAGCTGTGCGGCGCCCACGTAATGGAACAGGAGGATCTGATCAAGGTTGCTTGCGATACCTGTAAGTATACCCATTACGCTCAAGTGCTTACCGTAGCGAAGCATGTCATGGTCTTCAGTGTGAAGACTGGTGTGATACGCGGCAATTGTGCGACGATAAAAAAACCAACCCGCCAAAGTGTTAGTAAGAAAATAGGTAAGAATCAGTATGAGGGGATCCTGTGTGAAAAATATAATGATGACGAATATCGCAATGGGGATCACACTATCGTAAATCCCATAGATCGTTTGTCTCTCAAAATCTTTTTTCCCCCCGAGGAATGATGAGAACAAATTTGTACTTATCATGAATGGCGTGCACAGCCCGCCAACAAATATCCCGATTCCAAGCGTGCTATTACCTGTAAACAGATAGTAGGCTCCGAATAGGAACGCCCCTACAAAAATCGCGAAACTCCAGCGAATGTTGTCCCAAAATGCCCGACGTAGGGCCCCATCGAATCCTTGTGCGGCAGATTGGAATACGGCACTGCCTATAGAATTGAGTGAAAAAAGTGAAAGAATCGTTACAATTGAAAGAGCGTATTTGTAAATACCGTACGATTCTTTCGAAACGAGATGGCTAACGGCGACCGCGAGCGCGAGCGAGGCGATAATATTCACGCCTTGAAAAAACAATGAAAGAAATCCACCGCGAGCAAGGTACTTCATGTCAGTTTTAGTGTACTGCTCGCTCCAGTGGAGTATTTTTACCAGTCTCACGCGTATCCACGACATACCTGTATCCTAGCCTTTTTGGCCTTTGGGAGCTAGACAGAAGGGTAGGTATACTGATGGGATGCAATTAAGTATTCGGGACGTATGGAAAGGTGCCCTTGCTCGCAAATCCATTGGGCGCATACTTTCGAACGCCGCTATCAGAACGTTTTGTGCGGGAGTAACCGGCAGGGTACTTGATGTGGCGAGCGGGAAAGCCCCGGGGTACCTTTCTGTTCTTCCAAAAACAATCCAACTCGTAAGGACTGATGTAACCTCAAGCGAAGGAGTTATTGCTCTCGACATGAATGCTAGATTCCCATTCGAAGACGCGGCTTTCGACGCCGTTTTTTGTTTCGCGGCTTTGTATATTGCTGATGACCCTTTATCGCTCGCGCGAGAGATAAGAAGAGTCTTAAAGCCCGGCGGCTCGTGGTTTTTAGGGTCTCCATTTATTGTAAACGAAATGCCTGAACCTCATGATTATATTCGTTTCACAGCTGAAGGTCTGGAGCGCCTTGGAAAACAAGCCGGATTCGAATATATAGAGATACACCGGCTCGGTGATAGAGGTAGCTCTGCGATAAACGTACTCAATCCCTTTCTGGTATTACGGAGTATACGTTTCCTTGCATTCTCTTGTGCACTCTTGCTCGATCGAATGGTGCCTAAGCGAGTGAGGACACAGCACCCGACTCCTGTTGCATACTTCGTGAAATATTCATAAGCAACTCAATCAAAGTGTTTTTTGTATTTTCTGAAAGTCGCTTTGTGACATCATCTCCACCAGTTGCCCAAAATTTACTTCCGGTTTCCAGTCGAGTTCATTATGGGCACGAGTTGGGTCCGCAAGTAAATCGCTGGTCTCGGTAGGCCGGAAGAATTCACGATTCACGCGCACGATAACTTTTCCAGTCTTGGTGTCTATGCCGATTTCGTTCGCACCGGTGCCCTCCCAAGTGATACTCATATCAAGAGTCTTTGCTGCTGCGTTTACAAAATCGCGCACGGAATGATACTCGCCAGTTCCGATCACATAATCCTTTGGCACGGGTTGTTGAAGTATCTTGTGCATCGCCTTGACATAATCGCCTGCAAACCCCCAATCTCGCTTTGCATCCAGGTTGCCCAGCTCGAGAATATCTTGAACGCCTAGCTTTATTTTCGAAAGCGCAATGGTAATTTTTCGAGTGACGAATGTTTTACCGCGACGCGGAGATTCATGGTTGAAAAGGATTCCGGAGGCGTTCCAGCGATTTTCGCGTTCACGATACCCAACGATAAAATCAAGATGGGCTCGCATTTTTGCTTCGGCATAAGGGGAAACTGGATGAAATGGCGTAGTCTCGCTTTGTGGAGGAGGAGAAGACCCGAACATTTCGCTCGTCGAAGCTTGATAGAGGCGAGCATTTGGCGCCTCGTGCATTATTGCATGCACCAGTCGGCCTACGCCGTGATAATTTATCTCCCAAGTTGTTTCCGGGGCTTTAAAAGAAACTCCTACATGCGATTGTGCGGCAAGGTTATAAATTTCGTCCGGTTTGATCTCACGTAGAGCTCGTTCGATAGACGTAAGATCGCGTAAGTCGCCATACACAAGTTTAACTGGGGTTTTGCCAAGAAAATCTTCTAGTTTTTCATTTGGATCGAAGGATGAGGGCCTGACAAATCCATAAACCGCATACCCCAGAGAAAGTAAATATTCCGCGAGGTAAGAACCATCTTGACCTGTGATTCCCGTAATCAAAGCGGTTTTCATGCATAAACTGTAGCATAGAACGCCTATTGTCAGAATTTGTTGAACGTTTAGTATGCAAGTCTATGTGTGCTACGTCTTTGCCGCGAAAGCCAGTTTGGGTAGCGGTTTCGGGCGGTTTCGACCCCCTCCATATCGGACATGTGCGTATGCTGCAGGAGGCGCGGAAACTCGGCGATAAATTGGTTGTAATTTTGAACAACGATCATTGGCTACGATCAAAGAAGGGTTTCGTGTTCATGCCGCAAAAAGAGCGCGCAGAGATTATTCGCGCGTTCCCGTATGTAGATAAAGTTGTACTGACGGATCATAAAAAGAATGATCCCGACCGAAGCGTGTGCCGTGCACTCACTAAATTGAAGCCTCAAGTGTTCGCCAATGGTGGCGACCGGTTCGCAAAAAATATTCCCGAGGCGATTTTGTGTAAGCAACTCGGCATCAAAACCCTTTTTAATGTCGGCGCAGGCGGCAAGGTTCAATCGTCTTCGTGGATGATTCGTGACGCGAGTAAGAACTTTATGCGTTCGGTGAGACCCTGGGGTGAGTTTTACGGATGGGATGACGGTAAAAGTTGGAAATTGAAAACCATACACATCAAGGCCGGTAAACGTTTGAGCCTGCAGTATCACAACCACCGATCGGAACTTTGGACCCTCGTCGAGGGCGATGCTATCGCGACGATTCATGCCGATGGTAAAGAGCGCCGCATTCCGCTCGTTGTTGGCCAGATGTTCGCTGTTCCGGTACGCGCAGTGCATCGTCTCGAATCCAAAAAAGGTGGCGTGATCGTAGAGATCGGCCTCGGTGACTTCGATGAAAATGACATCGTTCGGCTTGAGGACGATCACGGACGCACATAGCCTTGGCATCCAAGAGGTTTATAGTATTATCGAATCGTGAAAGCAGAACAGAAAAAAGAGCTGACTGAACTCCCGCGCATCACACTGACCGAGCGGCAGCGATTCGATCTCGAGCAGATACTATGCGGTGGATTCGCACCCCTTACAGGTTTCTTGAATGAAAAAGATTACAACGCAGTCGTCGAGACCATGCACCTTGCGAGTGGAGACATTTGGCCGATGCCGATCGTTCTTGATCAGCCGGAAGACCATGGACGCAAAATAGGCGATCGTTTGATTCTCTGCGACACCTATGGCAACCCGATCGCATTTTTCACGGTTGAATCGATCTATACACCCGATAAGAAAAAAGAAGCGCGGCTTGTATTCGGAACAGAAGATCTCGCGCATCCGGGTGTTAAATATCTGATGCAGGATACGGGAGCTGTTTATATAGGCGGTCCCGTGGAGTTAATCAACTACTCTCCCGTGCATGACTTTAAAGAATTGCGCCGTAGGCCGGCTGAACTCAAAGAATTTTTCAAACAGAAGGGGTGGAGCAAGATCGTCGCATTTCAAACGCGCAATCCGATGCACCGCGCGCATTACGAACTCGTCACCCGAGCAGCGAAAGAGCATGGCGCAAACATACTCGTACATCCGACTGTCGGACTGACCAAAGAAGGTGATATTGATTACGTCTCGCGCGTTCGCGCCTACAAACGTCTCGTTTCTGGACGGATGGGGGATTATGCGGTCTTGTCGCTGTTACCGATAGCAATGCGCATGGGTGGTCCGCGTGAGGCGCTCTGGCATGCGATCATTCGCCGTAATTACGGTGCAACGCATTTTATTGTCGGCCGTGATCATGCAGGTCCAGGCAACGACTCCAACGGCAATCCTTTCTATGATCCGTATGCAGCTCAGAATCTTGCAAAAAAGCACGAAAATGAAATTGGCATTGTCATTGTCCCAATGAAAGAGTTCGCATATGTCGAAAGCGAAAATGCATATATCGCAGCGGATCAATTACAACCTGGGCAAACGCAAAAAACAATTTCAGGAACCAAATTTAGACAAATGCTGCGAAACGGCGAGGCAATACCAGAATGGTTTTCCTTTCCGGAGGTTGTTGAAGAATTACGGATTGCAATCAAAAAGGAACAGCAGCGAGGCGTTGTCCTTTTTTTCACCGGACTTTCTGGTGCCGGTAAATCGACCATTGCGCACATCTTGTACCATAAACTATTGGAGCGACAGGATCGTTCAGTCACGTTGCTCGATGGCGATATTGTTCGTCTCCATCTTTCAAAGGGCCTCGGCTTCTCACGGGAGGATCGTGAGATCAACATTGCGCGTATAGGTTTTGTTGCGGGCGAGATCGCGAAAAGCGGGGGAATTGCGATTTGTGCAGCGATCGCTCCCTACCGTGACTCTCGTGAACAAAATCGTCGCTCAATTGAAAAGAAGGGAACGTATGTAGAGATTTTCGTAAAAGCATCCCTTGAAACATGTGAAGCGCGAGACACTAAAGGTTTATACAAAAAAGCGCGAGCTGGTTTGCTTAAACATTTCACGGGGATTGATGATCCATACGAAGAGCCGGAAAACGCTGAGTTGACGATCGATACTCAACAGAAAACCGCTGAAGAAGCAGCCGAAGAAATTTTTTCCTTCCTGGCCGCGCACGGTATTGTACGATTGTAACCGTATGAATATTGAGGCTGTGATTGAAGCTTGCCGAGAAGCAGGTGAAGCAGCTTGCTTAGTTCGCGGAAGTGGTATTGAAACAAAACTAGATGGTACTCCTGTATCGCAGGGAGATTTACGTGCACACGAACTTCTTGTGCAGCAGCTATCTCCCAGCGGTTATCCCATTATCTCGGAAGAGGGCGAAGAAATTCCGGAACACAAGCAAGGAAAGGCGTGGGTTATCGATCCGATCGACGGCACATCTTCTTACATCCGCAGTGAACCGAACTGGGCCGTCATGGTCGCACTTATCGAAAACGGTCAACCAGTACTCGGGGTCGTATACGCCCCAGATCGAGGAGATCTATGGTACGCGGAACAGGGAAGAGGTGCATTTGTGGAGCGAAAAAATATACGCACCCGTATTTTTGTTTCAAAAACCGGTTTGACCGAAAATGCTTCCATGCTCCTTTCGCTCAACCATCCTTCTCCTGTCTCGCTTGCAGTTGCTGAGAAATTAAGGGTACGCACGAAACGTATAAGTGGACTTGGGATCAAGTCGTGTTTAATCGCCGAGGGTACAGCTGATCTCTACTGGAGTGAGGCGTCTTTAGGCGAATGGGATGTGTGTGCGCCTCAAATCATCGTGCAGGAGGCGGGCGGAAGTCTTAATAATGGGAGAGGTGATCCCA
This sequence comes from Minisyncoccota bacterium, assembly GCA_031291875.1. Lineage (GTDB taxonomy): Bacteria > Patescibacteriota > Minisyncoccia > Phycocordibacterales > UBA2100 > UBA10103. The sequence continues at coordinate 207,067 of JARLIE010000040.1, forward strand.
TTTTATATGGTTCGACCGATCCAAAACCTGTTGCGGGAGTAGCGGTAGCAAATTCTTTGTTGTCTCGACAGCTTGCGGAGGCGGGGAAAACAGTGTTTGGTGAGTGAGAAATCGCAGTCTATAATGCCGCGATGACATTATCGGAGAAGATCCTTCGCTGGATCGTCCTTGTGGGCGTTTTCGCGCTCCCTTTTATTTGCCTTATAGTAGCTACTTCATTGTTCTTCCCGTTCATTACGGGTAAGAATTTCATGTTCAGGATCATCGTTGAGGCGATCACGTTCGCGTGGCTCGCGCTTGCGCTGATCAATCCGGTGTATCGCCCGCGGCGCAACTGGATCTTCGGGGCGTTTCTCGTGTTTATCGTGATTATGGCGATCGCGGACGCGCAGGGAGTAAACCCGTTCAAGAGCTTCTGGAGCAACTTCGAACGCATGGACGGCTGGATTACGATCGCGCACCTCTTCCTCTACACGGTAGTCGCGGCATCGGTCATCAATGCTGAAAAGCTCTGGCGACGCCTCTTCGAAATTTCGATCGGTGTTTCAATCTTCGTCGATTTACTCGGCTTCCTACAGATCCTCGGCGTCGCCGCGCTCGGTGAGGGCGGCATCTCAGGTTTGGGTGCGCGTATCGACGCGACATTCGGCAACCCGATCTACCTCGCGGTCTACATGCTCTTCCACATCTTCCTCGCCACACTCCTCATTTACCAAAGCGGTAAAGAGCAGTGGCAAACCTGGCAGCGCGCCGTGTTGCCGGCCGCACTCGTCGTGGGATTGCTCTGGAGTGTTTCTCAAGGCACATCCGCTTCGGCAATAGCAATCATTCTCTACCTGGTGGGTGTTGTGGTTGTCGGCGCTCTTATGTTTACGCGTCGGGCCAATGTGCTTATGTTGGTCATCGTACTCAATACGATCGCGTTGCTTTTCACCGGTACGCGCGGTACGACCTTCGGTCTTGTCGGCGGTACTGTTTTGGGAGGACTAATCTACATGTTCCTTGCGCCGCAGGCTAAGGCTGCTCGCAAGTACATCCTCGCCGGCATCGCGATTCTTATCGTTGCGGCAGGCGGGTTGTGGCTCGCACGCGACACCGCAGCCGTGCGATCCGTCGGCTTCCTCGATCGATTGGTCGCGATTTCGCCTACAGAAACGACCGTCGCTGCACGCTTTATGAACGTCGGCATCGCGTGGCAGGGAATTAAGCAGCGCCCGATTCTCGGGTGGGGTCAGGAAGAATATGCCGTCGTCTTCGACAAATACTACGATCCGCGCATGTATCCGGACGAACAGTGGTTTGACCGCGTACACGACATCGTCTTCGACTGGTGGGTCGCCGGCGGCACGCTCGGAATCCTCTCGTACCTCGGTCTTCTTGGTGCGTACCTCTGGGTTCTTTGGCGCAGCAAGGGATTCGATCTTGCCGAGAAAAGCATTCTGACGGGACTCCTTGCCGGCTACTTCATCCACAACCTCACTGTATTCGACAACATTACGAGCTACATCCTCTTCGGTACAGTGCTCGCGTATATCGCGTGGCGCTCCAACGACGCCGATCAAACAAAACCGCTTCTGTATCCCTCGATCTCGTCCGCGGCCGCGCCTGTCGCGCTCTGCGGAGCGATCTTGCTGGCGCTCGGCACGGTTTGGCTCGTGAATGCGAACGCCTACTTCCAAAACAAAGCGATCCTCGCCGGATTGGCGCAGGAGCCTGGCGGTCTTTCTGAAAACCTCGCCGATTTCCAACAGGCACTTAGCTACGGCGCGTTTGGAGAACAGGAGGCTCGAGAACAAGTCGTGCAAGTCGCGACGGAGCTTGCGGGCGCGCAAGGCGTTTCGACTTCGACGCAGGCGCAATTCTTCACGCTCGCGGGCGAGCAAATGCTCCAGCAGGAGAAAGAGGCACCGCTCGACGCGCGTTTCCCGCTTTTCCTCGGCACGATGCTCGATTCGTACGGTGACTACACAGACGCGCAGCAGCAACTCCAAATCGCGCACGAACTTTCTCCCAGCAAGCAAACGATTCTCTTCGAGCTCGGTCTCAACGCGGAAGCGCGCGGCGACACTGCGGGAGCACTCAATTACTTCTCGCAGGCGTACAACCTCGAACCTGATTACTTGCAAGCGCGCATCTACTACGCGACTGCTGCAATCGGCGCAGGAGACGATTCGATCGCCGATCAACTGCTCGCTCCGATCATCGCGAGCGGACAAGCCGCCGACCCTCGCATCGCATCCGCCTACGGCGCTCGTAACGAATTTTCGAAGATCATTACGATCTGGCAGGCAGCGCTCAAAGCTGATCCTACGAACACCCAGAACTACTTTACGCTTGCAGCCGCGTACTACGCGGCAGGGAATACACAGCAGGCGATCGTGGAATTGAAAGCGGCCGAAGCAGCAGACCCGAGCGCAACGACCAAGGCCGAACAAGCAATCCAATCCATCCAAAGCGGAACCGCGAAGGTTCAGTAGACTTGCGACGCAAAAGCTCCGTGCTATCATCGGTTGGTGAGTGCCACACATCCGTGTGATGTGCGGTTCATAGATGTGAAAGTCGCCAATGCACCCGCCGTAAAGGTGGGTGTTTGGTTTTTAATCTTCATTTTCGACGTGGTTGCGCATGCCGCGTTCAGTGTTACCCTGAGTAAAGATTCCGCGTACAGAAGGGCGTAGCGCGGAGGGCGGCGGCACTCATAAAAGACTTTCACTTTGGAGCTCGCACCCGTCCTCCGCGGTACGCCTTTCACTTGTGAAAGGCGCAATTAGATTGCGCCTTTTGCTTTTTGTTTCATCGGAAAGATTTAGATTTAAAAAATAGAAAGCTTTTTATACATTTACAAAAAAATATTTTCACAAAATTTATTTATGCATCCGCATCATGAAAGTTATCCACACTTCGAAATGAAAAAACATTTTTTGTTCGCATTCATGCAATACTAAAAGAGAAAACGCATTTTCGCGTAGTAGTGCGCAAGTGCGGGTCGATCTTAGCACTCAAAAAAAATTTCACTACCATGGCAACGAAAAAGAAGAAGAAGGCGACCAAGAAAAAGGCCCGCCGCTAAGGTTTGAAAAAACGACCCCGCATCGCGGGGTCGTTTTTCGTATGAAAATACGATAACTCGCGTAATCGCAAAACACCGAAATTTGCGGTAGGATGGTCGGACTATGGCATTTTGGAACATTTTGACCGGAGACGAGAACCGCGCGGCTTTCAAAAAGGCGGAGCCGATTGTCGCCAAGGTAAATGCGCTCGAGGATAATTTCCGGGCGCTTTCGGACGAAGCCTTGAAGGAAAAAACGGTCGAATTCCGCAAGCGTCTTGCGGAGGGTGCAACGCTCGATGAGCTCGCCCCGGAGGCATTCGCCGCTGTTCGTGAAGCTTCGCGCCGCACGCTCGGCCAACGCCACTTCGATGTTCAATTGATAGGCGGCATGGTGCTGCACAATGGCGACATCGCCGAGATGCGCACCGGCGAAGGCAAGACGCTCGTCGCGACGCTTCCGGCGTATCTCAATGCTCTGACCGGCAAAGGCGTTCATATCGTTACAGTCAACGACTACCTCTCTCGTCGCGACGGCGTATGGATGAGCCAGGTGTATCACGCGCTTGGACTTACCATCGGTATCATCAATCACGAAGCGTCGTTCGTGTATGATCCGACTTTCGCGCAATCGTCGCAGGACACTGCGCTTGAAACGGAGAAGGAAGCGGGGGCATTTAAGGTCGAGCACGAATTGCTGCGCCCCTGCACACGCCACGAAGCATACGCGGCGGACATCACGTACGGAACCAACAACGAATTCGGATTCGATTACTTGCGCGACAATTTGGAATACGAATCTGATAAGTTGCGCCAACGACTCGCCGAGCACGGCGGCTACCACTTCGCGATCGTCGACGAGATCGACTCGATCCTGATCGACGAAGCTCGCACCCCGCTCATTATTTCCGCGCCAGTTGCGGACGCGGAAAATCTCTACCAAAAATTCGCCGCTATCGCGCAGACGCTTGAGCCGGGCGACGACAAAGATTACGAAGTTGACGAAAAGCGCAAACAGATCCAACTCACCGACGCCGGCATCGAGAAGGCGGAGAAGGCGCTCGGTATCGAAAATATCTACACCGACGCAGGGATTAAATTCGTGCACCACCTCGAAACGGCGGTGCGCGCCAAAGCGCTCTACCACCGCGACAAAGAATATGTCGTTCGTGAAGGGCAGGTTGTGATCGTTGATGAATTCACCGGACGCATGCAACCGGGCCGTCGCTGGAGCGAAGGTTTGCACCAGGCGATCGAAGCGAAAGAGGGAGTTTCGGTGCAGCAGGAGAGCCGCACGTTCGCGTCGATCACGTTCCAAAACTATTTCCGTTTGTACCAAAAGCTTGGCGGCATGACAGGTACCGCGGTTACCTCGTCTGAAGAATTCTACAAAGTGTACGGGCTCAATACCGTTGTCATCCCGACCAACAAAAAGACAGAGCGCAAAGATCTCGATGATCTTATTTTCCAGACCGAGAACGGCAAGATGAAGGCGATTGCGAAAACGGTGAAGCAATTGCACGAGAAGGGCCAGCCGGTGCTGGTGGGTACTGCCTCGGTCGAGAAGAACGAACTGCTTTCGACGCATTTTCGCCAAGAGGGAATTCCGCACGAGGTGTTGAACGCGAAGAATCACGAGCGGGAGGGCGAGATTATCGCGCAGGCGGGCCGTAAGAGCGCGGTCACGATCGCGACCAACATGGCGGGCCGCGGTGTCGACATCAAGCTCGGCGGCAACCCGGGAAGCGATGAGATGTATGAAGAGGTAAAAACAATCGGCGGCCTCTTTGTACTCGGCACCGAGCGTCACGACGCGCGTCGCATCGACAACCAGCTACGAGGGCGCTCCGGTCGTCAGGGCGATCCGGGCACAACGCAGTTTTATGTGTCGCTCGAAGACAACCTCATGCGTATTTTCGCCTCCGACACCATCAAGCGGGTTATGGGCACCTTCGGCATTCCGGAGGATGAGCCGATCTATAATTCGGTTATCACGCGCTCGCTCGAGCGAGCGCAACAGCGTATCGAAGAATTTAACTTCGACGCGCGCAAGCAGGTGCTCGCGTACGACGACGTCCTCAATATCCAGCGCCAGTCGGTATATGCACGACGACGTGCGCTCCTCACGGGAGCGGAGTCCTTTGTCGACCAAGAATTGCAGCGAATCGGGCAGCGCGCGCCGGAGCTGACTGTTCCACTGCCGGATGCGCCCGAAAACGCAAGACAGGTCACCTCCGAACTTTTTGCGGACATGGTGGAGAAAAAGAAGCAGGAGCTCGGCGCCGCGTTCTACCCGACGATCAAACGATTCCTTTTGCAAACAGTCGATTATCTTTGGGTCGATCACCTTGAGGCAATGGAATATTTGCGCAGCTCAGTGAATTTGCGTGCCTACGGGCAGCGCGACCCGCTCGTTGAATACAAAAAGGAAGGCTTGTCGCTTTTCCAACGCATGGAGGACACCTACATCTTGCAGGTTATTGCGGTTTTGCCGACGTTTGCGATGCAACCGCAAGGAGGACAGCAATCGACGACAATCCAGGCAGGGGAGGCAGTCGCGCGGGCGGCTCAAGCCATCACCGCGCAACAGGGCAACAATGGAAAAAAAGAACCAGGTCGCAACGACAAGGTTACGATCACCAACGGCACCGAAACAATGGAAATGAAATACAAAAAAGCCGAACCGCTGCTCAAGAGCGGACAGTGGCGTCTCGTAGAGGGAAGTACGATCGAGACGAGATTGGGATAGATGAGAGTAAAGGATTGGATAAAGGAAAACGTCGCCCGAATGAGCGACGTTTTCACTATGTCTCGCGAAGTGCGTACGACAGGTCCTGACTTCTATAGAATAAATGATAGCTTAGGCTTGTCAACGGACCAAAGGAGTCGCGGGAGAGGGATTTGCACCCTCGAGACACTGTTTGTCAGGACCCGTCTCGCACTGCGCCCCCGCGACAGCGCAAGTATGGCAAACGAGCGCTCAATTCTTTCTAAAATCTCGTTCAAAGAATCCTCGACAGAACCTGATAAACTAGACAGGTGCCTCTAAAGAAGCTTTTCATCACTATTACGGCGCTCGCAGTGCTCGCGCCTCTTTCTGTTTTTGCCGACATTCGCCTCGGCGAGCCCGATACCTCCGCGCTCTCGAGCGGTTTAGCCGGCTATTGGAGCATGGACGGCTCCACGCTCAACTGGTCGGCGAATACAATTCAGGATATATCCGGAAGAGGGAATACTGGTACGCTCGTTTTGCTCGCCACAACGAGCTCTGAGATTTCCGGCAAGGTCGGCGGCGCATTGAAATTCAACGGAACAAGCTCCTATATCGGATTGGCGACCGCATTTGGCCAACCCTCGACGGTAACGATTTCGGTATGGTTCAAAACGAAGGCAACCGGCGGCGCGATGTTCGGTCAGTCGAGCTCGGCCCCGACGGCGTCTCCGTCGTCTTTCGTTCCGGCGTTGGCCATCAACCCTACCGGCACCCTACGAGGCGAGTTTTGGACAGGCGCAGCCGGCGCTATCACTTCCTCCGGCACAGTCACCGATGGCAAGTGGCATGAAGCGGTTCTCGTTGGTAATGGAACTATTCAATATCTCTATCTCGACGGAATATTGGTCGGTTCGCGCAGCGGAACGCTTGCACAAAGCTGGTGGTCGGTATCGCAAATAGGCACCGGGTATGACGGCGGCGCCGGGCGAGGAATATGCACCGGTTGGTGTTACTTCAATGGCTCGATCGACGACGTGCGCCTGTACACCCGCGCACTTTCGCCTCAAGAAGTTGCGCTTATGTATGCAATGGGAACCTTCCAGCTCGGCAATACGCCCGGAATCAATTCCTCATTTTCGATCGACAAAATTGGAACCAACTCTGGTTTGGTTGCTTACTGGCCGCTCGATGGCAATACCACCAATTGGGCGACGGGCGCTACAAACGACGTTTCCGGCAATGCCTACAACGGCCGACTCACGGGCTTTTCGACGTCGACAGCTCCGGTCGCGGGGAAAATCGGCGGTTCACTTTCGTTCAACGGATCGACAACGTACATCACGACCGGGTACACCATTCCCGCACAAAATTCGGCAACCTCGTTCACGTGGTCTGTTTGGGCGAAGCTGAACGCAACGAGTCACGCCAACCTGGTCATTATCGGCAATCGCGGCGGCGGCGGGGCTACGTGGATAAAACTCACGCCCTCCGCGTTCGAGTACAACGGCGCTGTTATTTCCTATACGCCCCCGACGGGGCAATGGGTGCTCCTTACCATCGTGAAGAACGGTTCAAGTTTTACGTACTACCAAAACGGCGTTGTCGTCGGTAGTGCAACGAATTCCGGTACGAGCCCCAGCTATACGTTCTATATGGGCGAAGATCCGGGGTATACGAGCGACGGCGTGCTTTCGGGTGCGCTCGACGACGTGCGTATCTACAACCGCGCGCTTTCGATGCAAGAGGTGCAGGACTTGTACAAAGCGGGTGGCGTGAATATCGATCACTCCAACACGACGGCCGGGATAGGCATAAATGCCGGTCTTGTCGGGTATTGGACCTTCGACGGCCAGACGATTAATTGGAACGCAAAGACTATCACCGACATGTCCGGCAATGGAAATACCTTGACGATGAGTGGGTACAACGCGGCAACGACGACCGCGCCGACGGCAGGGAAACTTGGCCAAGCGCTCAAGTTTGACGATACTACTCAAAGTCTTTCTCACGCGAACATAGCGGCACTCAATTTCGGTACCGGAGATTTCGCTGTATCGTTTTGGATGCGACCCGTATCGCCGTGGGATTCCGGTTCGATCGGGATTATCGGACAAAAGACCGATGATTCGCACAACGGCTGGCAAATCTATCAAGACTCGGGACATCTCTCGCAACTCAATATCCGTATCACCCAACAGCACAACTTTCTTACCAACAGTACGATCCCGACGGGTCAATGGACCTACGCGACGTTCGTGCGCAAGAATGGTGCGATTTTTTGGTACCTCAACGGCAAGCTCGACAACAGTGGTACCGATGCTTCGAGCATCTCCGATACTGGCGCGTTTTATATCGGCTACGCGCCCACCTGGACGGCCTATTACCCCGGAGCACTGGATGATGTGCGCATCTACGGCAGAGCCCTGTCTTCTCAAGAGGTACAGCAGCTCTATCAAATGGGCCGCTGAACTTAGTCAACGTGAATACGGGAAGTTTTAGGCTCGTTTACTCACTCGTTACTGTTGTGTTGAGGTTGCTGCGGTAGTAGCGGGAGAGGAGGTCGCCTCGGACGAAGATGCGGATTCAGTCTGAATCGTCTGTTGAACCGGCGCCTCAACAATTACCGTTCTCGTCGACGTCGCCGTACTACCGTTTTGGTCGGTCACGACGTATTCAATCGTGTCGGTTGCTGCCTGTGTGGTGTCGATCGCAACGGGCTCTGTTGCGACTCCGTTTACGAAGGTGTGAATGTCTAAGTTGAGATCGCCGACAGGACCAGTGATGGTGGCACCAAGGTCGTTGTAGGTGGCGCCGAGCTGCACCGTTGCTGGATTGTTGCCATTGATTTGGATGACAGGGGAGGTGGTAGCGCTGGAGTTGTCCGAAGCCGAAGTGTTGCTCGAAGCAGCGGACGGTGCCGCGGCACCGGCAAGTAGCGCCGCGAGCTGGTCGCCGGTGACGCATACGTTTGCACCATCACTCTTTTTTATGCAGAGCTGGTCGGTGTTGACTTGATGCGTCGTGATTGATTGCGCGAATCCCGCGACAGTGCTTTCGAGCGAAGCGATTTCGCGCGAAAGTTCCTGGATCGCCGCGACGATGGGGGAGATGAGACCAGAGTAGTTGAGTGTAAGCGTCCCATCCGGCGTAAGTGCCGTAGCAGAGGTAGTGGAGACGAGCTGTGGAAATACCGTTTGCACCTGCTGGGCAATGAAGCCGAGGTTCTCGACTGAGCCAGGTTGATCAATACGGAAGTAGGAAACGGGAGTAAGTGCTTCAATACTCGCGAGGGAGGAAGAGCCGTTGAGCGTTTGAATGTTGGTCTTCAGTCTTTGGTCGGAGCTCTGGAAGATGGAGCCGGAGTATGTTGCGTTACCGCTATCGAATATTGAAAAGACGGTGGTGGAGGCGCTGTTTACGACCGAGAACGCGGATGTCGTCGCGGTATCTGGTCCCCAAACTTCAAGCTTGCTGTAAGGCGTGGTAGTACCAATACCAATATTTCCAGTTATGTTTGTGGGCAAGGTCGTGCTCGATGATGTGGCAGTCAATCCGGTACCGAAAAGAATGTTTCCGATGTTCAATTGATTCGATGCGCCTGATCCTCCTGGCAAGATACAGTTGAAGCCTATGCAGATGTTGGCACCACCAGTGGTTAGGTGCGAGCCGCCAGTATTGGGATTACTGCCGATCAAAATATTCTCCGAACCTGTAGTGACATCATAGCCGGTTTGCATGCCTACAAAGACGTTGTTGTTCGAGGAAGTTGCCGCATTAAATCCAGCTTTGTAACCCAGGTAGCTTCCGTTACTCGATTGGTTGCCGGAAGTGACGCCGATACCGGCCTGTGAACCAACAAAAGTATTATATCCAGCCGCGAGGTTGAGATATTTTCCCGCTTCGTACCCCAGTAGGGTGTTATCCGTGCCGCTTGTGAGGTCATAGCCGGCTTGGTAGCCCAAAAAAGTACGGTCGGCATTGCCAGTAAGATTCGGCCCCATTTGAGCGCCAACGAGTACATCGCCGCTGCCGCCATGACCGTTGGATCCGCCCCCGGTCGCACTACCACTTATCTCAACAAGGTTGTTAACGTTGTAGGCGTTCGCATCCGCTTTATAACCGATAAGGACATTGCCACCTCCCGTCGAGATAGTCTCTCCCGCGTTGAAACCAAAGATTGCGTTTTGCGACCCAGTCGTGATTTGTTGGCCGGAGTTTACTCCAATATCGGAGTTTTGACTGCCCGTGGTAAGCGAAATACCTGTGTTCGCTCCCATGAAAATATTATTTTGTGCGGTCGAGAGTCCGGCACTTGTTCCCGCTTGATACCCGATCCATGTGTTCGAATTTCCAGTAGTTCCGGTTGAGGTCGAGATTGATTCTGTACCTGCTCCAGTTACGCTTCCACTCAACGAGAACGAACCTGAACTTACAGTTCCCGGAAAATCGATTCCAATGGTAGTTGTTGCGTTACTTCCGCTTGGCGATGTCAAAGTTCCCAATTTGACTCCATTCCATGAAATGGAGAGATTAGTTATCGCCGTCGCCAAATTATTTGCGATTGTTTGAAGCGTATCGCCCCCCTGCACGGTGTAGCTCGCTGTCCAGGGAGAGCCCGCTATCGTCGACGATGAAATCGTGAGACTTATGACATCTCCGGTGGTTGGCGTACCACTCAATGTGTATGAGGCCGAGACGCCTTGACCAGCAAGCGCACCGATTCCAACATTGTAAGACATTGAACCATTTCTTAAAGCGTTCTTGCCGACTGCCACCAGTGAGCCAAGCCCACCGCTTGCCATCGCGTTTCTTACGGCATCGTTTCCTATCACTGTGTTGGAACTACCTTTCTCATCAAAGCCAAGTGCGTGTTGGCCGAGACAAGTGTCAAAGTTTCCGGTTGTGATCCACTGACAGGCAAGAACACCGACTGCTGTATCTTCCGCGGCTTGAGAAAGATTCTGAAGCGCATCATTACCAATGCCGGTAGCAAAGTTTGCCGTAGTATCTTGGTACGGAAAATTCTGACCTGCTCCTAGTCCTATGAACAAAGGAGTATTTGCTTGGGCGGCGCCTTGCCGTATGAAAGGAGAACCATTGATGTAAATTGCGGCGGTAGATGATCCCAGATACAAATTTGTCCCGTCGAAGGTAAGGGCTGCGGAATTAGTTACTGTTGATCCGTTGTAATATTCGAGACCGTTTGTGACGCCGCCGGTGCTAGTGCCGGTACCGCCGTTACCGATGCCAAGCACACCGCTCAGAAGATTGGCGCCGATCGATGTTGTAGCGATAAGTCTGCCGTTTTGATCGGTCGAGAGAATCGAATTAGAGATGCCCGAGAACCAGGTAGTGCCGAGGGTGGTCAAGGAAGAAGATGCGTTATTGAACGACTGCAATCCGGTCCATGTATTATTACCCGAAAGCGGTGCGCCGCCGACACAAACACCGGCGACTGCAAAACAGCCACTCGAAACATTGAGGCCGCCGTAGAGGGTGGAGGTCGCATTTGCGACGAAGTTGCCAACGCCTTGGACTGCGAGAGCGGAACCGGGAGTCGTCGTACCGATACCGACGTTGCCGCCGCTGGGGTTGATGGAGAGCGTGTTGGTCGTAGACCAGGTTAGATTGAATTTTGCTCCAGTTCCGGTTCCGCCCCCACTCACCGAAACGGGATTCGAGGGAAGGGATGCGCTCGAAAGATAGCCTGGAACGGCGATCGAAACTCCGGTAATGTTTCCGGAGCCGTTTACGGAGGTGACGAGCAACTTACCGTCTCCCGAAACAAGCAGGACGTCACCGACACTGTATCCAGAACCGGCAGACGAGATCGCAGCAGCTGTCATTTGCTCGGTGGTCAAATCGAGTGAAAGGCCGGAGGAAGTAGGCGCGAACACCGCAGAGCCGATAGTGGTTGATCCAGTACCGGAGACAGAAAAGCCAGGGCTCTCGAATGCGTTCTGAGAGAAATCAACAACACCGAAATCTATACCCTTGGCAGCGGTGTAGCTGAGGTGCAGGGGATTAGCACCAGTGTTGATCGTATTTGGCAGCGCGGCAATAAGCGTACCGCTTGCGGCAATCGGCCACTGGCCGATTGATCGGCCAAAGCTAATGCCGTATTGCCACCCGGGAGGATCAATCGTAGAGCCGATTTGGTTGTTGAGGCTGAGGCCGATGTCGTCGCGGACACCTTGCATCGCATCTCCGGAAACCTGCACGATTTGCAGTCCCATTTTATCCAATGCTGAAGCACCACTTTGTACTTCGACATCGTTCTCCTGGCCGATGACACTTCTGAGGTAGGTAGAGCCGCTATAGGCGTTTACTGCAAAGTTCGCGCCCCATAAGGCGCCGCTGGTATTGTCGCCTGTGAGGGGTGAGAACGAAGTTCCGCCTAGGTTGTTTTGAGAATCTGCCGTTTCGCGGATACCGCCGACAGAAAGTGGCAACGAGGTCGTACCGTTGGTGCCGATCAAACCATCGATACTCCAACGATTACCGGACGCGCCATTACCCGTAACGTGATTCATGAACAGGTCAGCGCATTCGCCATTAGACGAAGGACACACTGCAGTATCCAAAGGGTCCCAAATCGTTGCGATCGGCTGGAAACCGGAGGCTACCGTGCCCGTCGTATTTTCCTTGATATAGAGACTCGAAGACGCGTAATTGCCAGAGCTGTAGTAGGTGGTTGTCGTGCCATTACCGATATTTACTGTTCCGGCGTTGATCGGTGCAAGCACGCTCGGAGAGTTCGTATTGATAAACGAGAACCCACCACCACCTTTTACCTCGAAGTACAAATTCGTATTCGCATCCGAGCTTGGTCCGGCGACGATGAGTTGGGATGCAGCTCCAGTAGGGGCAGCCTTGAAGAAGAATTGATTGACTGCTGGATTGGTATTACTCGTGTCACTAAAACCGGCGAGTGTACCAAGATCATTAACGAGATTGATCCCGGAGTTGGTAGCGCCGGAGGCGGTGAGCGTTAGAACGCCACCACCCGCGAGTGTGCCGGAGATGGTGGAGCCGGTTCCGAACTTCAAGCTTCCGGTATTCGTAAGATTTCCAACCACCGTCGAAGACGCACTAGAAATAAATCCACTCGAGAGCGTTTGCAAATTACTCCATGTATTACTCGTCGTCGTCCCAAAACCCAGCGAGATGGTATTGCCGGTATTGGCGAACGGATATGAGAACGTGAGCGGTACCTGGTAGTCGATGCCAGGAATGGCTGAAAGGAAACCGCTCGTACCGTTTCCTTTCAATATACCGCCGAGCGTGGTTGAGCCAGTACCACCATTTGCAATCGAAAGCGGCGCTGCGAGCGAGAGTGTTCCAATGGTCGCGCTCGAGGCGAACAGGTTCGTACTCGACGCTGTCGTCGCAAAGAAATTGGTAGAGGTTGCGCTTCCAAGCGTGGAGTTGCCTAAGACCGAAAGATTACTCGTCGAAGCATTCGTCACCGTGAGCTTCTGCGTACTCGAACTGAAGGTGAACGCACTGCTCGCGGAGAAGGCACCACCATTGTTGAACTGGATCTGGGTGTCAGAACCACTCACCGTCGAT
>JARLIE010000307.1 GCA_031291875.1 Minisyncoccota bacterium
CTTCGAGCCCTCCAAATTCCATCGCAGGAGTCGGCCACCTTGCCCACCCGAAGACCTCGTTTTTGACCCTAATTTGGCGCAACCTTGAGCCGCTCTTCGCCTTGGTGTCGATCAGACGATCATCCTGCCCCAGCGCAGAGTTCGAAGGAATGATATGCTAAACCGACGCCCTCACGGCACACCTTGTGCACAAGTTACACGTGTGCCACGTGTGTCTGGAGGCAACCTCCGGCCGAGGAGCGAAAAGGGCGCCGCTGCTTCCGCCTGCTTGTTTGGGACGGTACATGTACCACGTCGATACGTGTGGATGCTGGAGCGGCTAAGAGCTACAAGCGATGCGCGAGCAGCATGCGATGCGAGCGTAGACTGGATGGGTGTGTAAACAACATATCTCTTAGAAGACATAACGTTCAATCAATATTTATACGTGCATGACGAATCTAGAAGCGACTTGAGCAACTTTTTGCAGCTTTGTGCACTCTTATCCCACCTTGGACAGCTTTGCGCAACTTTGGCGGTTTGATATGAGACTTAAAAGTTTCTGGTAGTCGTCGCAGGTCTTGTTGGCTGATGCAGGCAGCATCGGCACAAAAGACGCCACTTTCATGTCAGCTCTGTCAAGCAATGCCAGGTTCGAACAAGGGTGACAAGCGCGCAGATGACACGGTCGTCCTTTGAGCTCTTTCGGCAGTATCCAACCTCGATCGATCTGAAAGGACCTGTCTCGACTCGGTTTGACCCTGTTCGACCTCCCTCGACCTAGCTCGACCTATTTCTACCTGGTTCAACTTGTAACGACCTGAACCGACTTACGACGACTTGAGCACATTGATGCCATTTTGACACCAGGCTACACACTTGGATCGACAAGAGCACGCTTAGCCTATGGCGGCATGTGTGCGCTTGGTCTGTTGGCATCGAGACGCCATGCCGATCCGGTTGGTCTTCATTTTTCTGTGACCGCCCGCTGGTCGAGCATGAAGTATCGACGTGCGGAGTTCGCCCATCGAACGTCGTCGTGCCATGCAGAGATTTTCGAAGACTTGAAGCGACAGCCGTGATCTTGCTCAGCTTGGGCACGCTTTGTACCACAGTTTGACAACCAGGGGCACCTTTGTCTACTTCAGCTCTGCTCGAGGCAATTTATGTCGATTTGAACGCTCTCGACCTTAGCAACATGCGTCTAGGCTCATCTCAAACGATCGAAAGCGAATTGCAATGTATGCGCAGTCAACGAACTCAACGCGGCAAGCTTGCTTACGCGTTTTGCAGGAGGAGGTTTGCCACCTTGCTGTTGGTGAGCACGGCCGCACGCGAGTACTGCGGGCGATGGTACGAGCGCGCCGCCGTCGAAACGTCATGCGACATCAGATTTGCGAGGACGTGGAGCTCGCCCTCCGAAGCATTGCTTTCGAACATCAGGGTTACCACACCCGCGCGGAACGAATGC
>JARLIE010000308.1 GCA_031291875.1 Minisyncoccota bacterium
GATCGGTCGGGTAAGGAAACGCATTTCGTCCACAAAGCTCCTTGATCAATCTCGCCCGCTCCAGACGATCCTCGCGATGCTCGGGTTCCGCCTTTCGCATCAGTTCGAAGAACACATGGTACGACAGACCGATTTCAATTCGTCCGCTCCGGACCATTTCCGTGAGTTTATCTCGTACACGTGCCGGCATTGACCCCGGCTCGGCGCGATACATAACCGCGTAGTCGGACGTATCGAGATGCAATCGAATCGGGCGTATTGTAGGCATTTCGTCCGGCAACGGGCGGTTCGGAATCCTGACCACTCGACAACGAAATCCTACTCTGAAGCAAACGCAAGTGCCCGATCCCGACTCAGGCCGCAAACGCTTCATCCACTCCAGCATCATAGTACCCGTCTCGCCGATCGCACGGAAAGCTGTCAGCGCTTGAGACGTCGGGCCCAGTCGGCAGAAACGCGGAGAAACCGCTCGCGCACGTCGGACGGCGCATTCGCGACAAGTCGCTTTTGCGCAGTGACAATATGCGCGAAGACAGCGTCGGAAATCCGCTCGGCAGCTTGATCGTCGAGCGCGGAGCTTGGCCATTTGATGCTGACTTGAGCTGGCGGCCAAATCCGGAAGATCGCGCCCCGATGTGGGAACCTAAACCGCCACCATTTGATGAAGCTTGGCATAGGGAAATGTATGACGTGAATAAAGAGCTTGCCAATTATTTGCGTAGTCACATTGCTATTGAAGTACCCTGATATGTAATCGTTGCTCCTCTCCGCAACGCTCTTGGGAACAAGAAGCATAGGTCGTGACACAAATTCAACTACCCAATTCGACCTATCGTAGTACCCGATCCACACGGCCCATCCTCGTGTCGGAGCCAATGCATGGCGCTTCATATATTCCCGTTGCTTATAATGAATATGCCCTTTATACGTTCCGGCGTACTCTGAGACCATCGTTTTCAATATTGCCCACGTCGCAATGATGGATTGTTCCGACGGTGTGATACGCCGTTCTGATCCTTGAATGAGATCGGCCATTATTGGTTTTGTTCTATCCTCGATAGACTTCATCCAACCATTGTTGCAGGTGCGAGCAGTGCCACCACATACGCACTTAACTTGCCAATCCCGGAGCTGACCGGACATCTTGACGAGCCGCGTTTCTGATTTGTCGACGAATTGATCCTCAATCGATAGCCGCGCCTTTCCAGGCTGACGGGGAGCCATATATTTGTGTGTCCAGCGCGAGAAGACATGTTCCTTGGTGGTCGGCTGAGCGCCGCAGAAAATGCATTTCTCCGTTGCCATTGCGATGACTGCCGTGCGTGGGTCAGCCCGCGCTCCAGATCGACTTGATCCCACCGGAGCGCGCACAGCTCCAATGCCCGCAGGCGTATCATGAAATTCGCGGCGAGCAACTGGCCGAGCTTTAGGCGCGACAACAAGGACACACAGCGCTGCCGCAACGTTGAGGGC
>JARLIE010000309.1 GCA_031291875.1 Minisyncoccota bacterium
ATTGGCCAACAGCATGGCCGACAGTATGTTGACGACGAGCCGCACCTGATCAACGTCCATTTTCATGAAAACCTCCTCAAAACTCAAACAACTGCCCCAATGATACGCTATGGTATCGGATAATTCAATAAAGGTATAATGGAAGGTATGGGTGTTATCCAATGGAACAAAGTGACGTGGTATTCGAAGCTTTTTGCGCTGGTTCTTTTTGTCGCCTTGCCGTTCATCGGCTTCTATTACGGTGTGCAGTATGGAAAGCTGGTCGGCGCGGCGAACCGGCAGTTGCTTTCGTCAGCAGCGAATACTTCCATAGAGACCCTACCCGCATATTACGCAACCCCGTCCGAATGGCAGACCGATGCAAACAATACGAACGGGGGATTCAGCATCGCATATCCGATTGATTTCGATACGCAGGACAATTATTCGGCAACCCCGTCGACCGACTGGCGCGTGAACGCCGGCAATGTCTCCGGCGTGAGATACTTCACCCTCACCGTGCCAAGGGCATTTGAACCGCAGACGAATTTCGGTGATGCGACGCTTACCGTGGGTGCAAGCAGCAACAATAATGCGATGGCGCAATGTATGACAGCTGATGCTACTGCAGGTCCTGCGGTTGCCACATCGAGCGTAGTGATAGATACCGTCCCGTTCACCGTCTTCTATTCATCGGATGCCGGCGCGGGAAACATTTATGAAACGGTGAGCTATCGTACGATTCATGCGGGGAAGTGTTACGCTGTCGAGTACACCGTTCATTCCGGCCAGCTCGCGAACTATCCGGAATCGTACGGCCTTACGCAATTCGACGAGACCAGGGTCGCCGCGCTCATGCACAACATCGTTGGCACATTCAAATTTCGTTAGGCGGCCACAACTACTCAATGAATCGCATCTATAAGACCATTATCGTAATCGTAATCGTGCTCGCGGCGGCACTCGGCATTATGCGATTTCTCTCGTTCTCGAATTCGACCGTGATCGGTCCGGTGGCGACTTCGTCCGATTCTGCTGCGAGTCCGATATCTTTAAGTTCCGCGCTCGATCTTACCGGAGTGGCGGCGACACAGGTCATTCAATACGAACCTTCGCAACCCGCAAGTTCGACGCCGGTGGCGCAGGGTTCCTGTTGGACGAACTCGATCGCGGCGCCGTTCCGCGACGATGCATGGCGCTGCACGGTAGGGAACAGTATAGAAGACCCCTGCTTCCAGATCCCCGGAACGCAGACCCTTTTGTGCGGCGCGAATCCGGCGAATCCCGCCGCAACCTCGACGTTCGTGCTGCAGCTCACTCAGGATCTCCCGAAGTCGGCTCCCGTAAAAGGGCTTCAGCCCGCCGACCAAGTATGGCTCATCGAACTTCGGGGCGGTACGCTCTGTTCTCCGTTCACCGGCACATTGCCGTTCACGGAAACGGGAGATGTGGCGAGCTTCGGCTGCGCTCCGGGTTCGCTCGGAAGGGACGTCGACATCTTCAATATCAATAGCTCAGGCACCGTATGGATAGCGGATATCGGCACGCTGACCCCTTCGACCTCAAGCTTACCGACCATAACGGCATCTTCGTCGGTGCCGATAACGACGGTGTGGCGGTAGGGGATCAAGAATTCGCACATGTATAATCGAATCCTCCATCGCGGCTTTACTCTTATCGAACTTTTGGTGGTGATCGCGATCATTGCCATCCTTGCTGTCGTCGTGGTCGTCACTTTAAATCCCGCACAATTGCTTGCGCAATCTCGTGATGCAAATCGTGTCTCCGATATGGCAACATTGAACAGTGCTCTTTCTCTGTATCAGATAGACCGTGGAGGAGTAGGGGGCATGGGAACCTCTTCCGTTGTATATACTTCTTTTTCCGATACGTCTTCGACCTGCGGAAATCAGAATCTTCCTATAGTACCTTCGGGCTACACCTACAACTGCACGAAGTCCACTTCCACAAGAAATACCAATGGACAAGGATGGATCCCTCTCAATTTCCAAAATATCAGTTCCGGTGCTCCTTTCGGTTCTCTTCCCATAGATCCCTCAAATACCTCAAGTTCACGCCTTTACTATACCTATGACACGAACGGTTCCCTCTATGAGACGACTGCAAGTATGGAATCTTCAAAATACAAGATGGGAGGATCAAGTGATGTTATCTCAAGTGATGGAGGTACCCTGGCAAGCGTCTATGAGAAGGGCACAGGATTGGAGCTTGAACCCCTTGATTATGGAGACAAATCCCTCGTAGGCCTCTGGACGATGGACGAGGGAACAGGAGGGACCTCCGGAGTAACGCAAGCGTACGACTATTCCGGCAACGGTAACACCGGTACCTGGTATGGCACAGCCGCAGGTACCTCTGGCTATTACTCTCCTGGCAAGGTGGGTCCTTGGATGGGGACGTTTAATGGGAACACATATATTACATCCTCATACGCATCGATCTGGTCAAATCCATTTACGATTACCATGTGGATAAATCCAAGTAATCTCAGCGGATATCATTTCATATTTACCCTATCCAATTCTTACACGTCCTATCAAACAGTAGATATTCACACAAATGGACAAACGTTATCTTTTTCCTTCAATGATGGTGATGTTCCATCCTTCTCCTCCATGTCTACGTCTCAATGGTACTTTATAGCGGCAACCTATAATCCCTCAACACTCACGCGATCGCTATATGTGAATGGTGCATTCGCAAACTCATATACATCAGGTAGTTCACTAAGTATTCCGGCTAACGGTCCTACCTATATAGGGTGTCGATGGGATGGTTATAATTTTTCGGGATTAATGGACGATGTTCGCATCTACGGCCGCGCGCTTTCTGCGGCAGAGATTCAGGCGATGTACAACGCGGGGAAATAAATTTAAAGATATCCGGCTTTATTAAGCCACGCTTCATTTTCCCATTCCCATAATCGCTTGGCGCCGAGAAATCCCTGAAAATCGTTCTGCCAATCGGGGAACTCCTTGAGTTCGATGTCGCCAAAAAGCTCGCCCCACTCGTGCGTGCAGGTGCGCATGGCGGCATTTTTCCAGTC
>JARLIE010000310.1 GCA_031291875.1 Minisyncoccota bacterium
CGCCGAAGCCATTCCGGCCGCCACGACCGGAGCCGATGCCAGCGAACACGCTTGTCCCCACCGTCAGGCCACTCCAGTCATGGGACGGCGTGGCCGCATCCCAGGGCGCCGCCGGGGCAAAAGACGCCGCGCCGTCGCCCCCGGCAAAAAACGGCAAGCCATCCGCCCACGCCGGCGCGGCGAGGCCAAGACAAAGCAGGGAAGCGAATCGAACGGCGCGGATCATTGGAGCCTCGGGAAAACGGGCCACTCTCATCGCAGGCAAGTCTGGCGGCAAAATGGCGACCGCGCAATGTCGAGCGTAGCGTCTGCAAGGATTGGTTTTTGGGGTCCCATGCGGGTGGCGCAGGCCGTGGGGAAGCCTCGATCGAAGCTTTCGGATTTTGGAAACAGGTGAAGTGGACGCCGCCGATTTTCAGCGGCTGTTTGATGTTATGGTTCAGCGCTTTAAGGCAGCTCCGGTTCTCGATAAACGACTCAACTTGAACGTGCACGACGCCGACTCGACGCCGTAACTTTCGCTTTGGAGACGCCCGTTACTGCTATTGCAATTTTGACAAATTGCGGAAATTCTGGGCTGGAATGCAAAGAGGAGTTTTCATAGATGATTGCGTCCAATTCTAAGCCTGCTCTTATTTTCGATATAGGGATGTCGGAAGGAAACGATAGCGCTTACTACTTAGCGAAGGGGTTCAACGTTGTTGGAGTTGAGGCCGATCCAGTCGCATACGCATCATTGATTGAACGATTTCAGCCTGAATTACACGACGGAAGCATTGTTATAATAAACAAAGCTGCTTCCGATGTTTCTGGAGCTCATATTTCGTTCCTGCACAACAGCATTCAGCAAGGTATTTCCGGAACAACAAGACACCCGCATGTTCCGGACGGCTATGAGGAGCACATCGTTGAAACAATTAGATTCAACGATATATTAGATATTTATGGCACTCCGTATTATTGCAAAATAGATATTGAGGGAAACGAGAAATTTTTCCTAAAAGACCTAATAGGCTCCAGCAGAGTCCCGACGTACATCTCTGTTGAGTGTCATGAGATCGACCCGGTGACAATGCTGTATGCCGCCGGCTATCGCAGGTTCAAACTCATTGATCAGGTTCCGCCCGGCGGATTTCAAAATCCTAGCCCCGCGAGGGAGGGGCGTTTCGTCGAAAACCCGAACTGGAACCATGCATCTGGACCATTTGGTAAAGAGTTGCCCGGAGACACTTGGCTCAATTTTGAGGAATTCATTGTAGCCCATAGAGAAAGTCAGACGGAACGATATCGAACATGGTTTGATTGTCACGCGACTTTATAGTCGCACTTTTTGCTGATCGAAGTACAGTTGAAGCATGTACAAGGCTTGGCCTCACCGCGGATCTAGGCGATAAAATTCTTGATACGGCTCAAGGACTCGTCGAGAGCGGCGTCGAAACGGCGAATTGATTGATTGCGTTCCGCATTGAGGTCTAATTTTTGAAAGCGCTCCCAGCTATCGTCACGGGCGCGGTTGGGATTGCCGAAAGGAAAGGACCCGTTTCCATTCCGCATTCTGGCCTGGAATTCCGGAAAGGTCTTGCACTGATAATGGTTGATCTGAATTCGGTGGTAAACGATGCGATCGGAGATTCCAAAATTCGTCATTTCGAAATCGCCAAAATCCGACAGCGTATGACGGCCACTTTCCGTCACGATATTATGCGCCGTCGCTTCCCTGGCGAGAGCAGTGCGCGCAAACGATTTGAAATGGCAGTGGTTTCCCCATTCGACCGGAGCCGCCATCTCGAAGGTGCGGGTCACGAACTCGTAGCCGGGAGTCGAAACCCCGCTTGAGCCGAAACCACGCCAGTTGACATGGACTGTCGAGACGTCGTCAGGGACGGTGGCGAGCCACTCGTGAATGCCAGCGTCCTCCAACGGAACCACAAACTCGTCGATATCGAGAAACGTCACCCATGGCGTCGCACAGCGGCCCAACATA
>JARLIE010000041.1 GCA_031291875.1 Minisyncoccota bacterium
ACGTTTCAGAGAAGACCGATCTATTGGGGTGCCCTCACTTAGACCTAATCAGGACAGGGTTTTCTTTGAATCGACGCCCGCAATCGTATTTGGCCTTTAAACTCCGCGAGATAGACTTCGAGCTGGTGTTGCGTCGACCCATTGAGACCACCGGGTTAACCGGCCAAGTGCCTTATTCGACCCTTCTATCGTCAGCGACTCGCCACCTGACCTCTGAGCGGCTAGACTTGTTTTTGGATTACACCTTGGGACCTCGGTCCCAATCTCTGTGATTGCTACAATGGAATTGGGCGCAAGGGGCGCCGTAAAGTATGGCCGACATCAGACATTCGATTTCTATTGATGCCCTAAGAGAACGCGTCTTTCCACTAATCGCTTCCGGGAGTGGATTTTCCCGGTGGTGGGCCGCTGACGTGCTCGAAGACTATTCAACCGGAATTATTGAAGCCAGGTTTTACAACCCCGCGACTGTTTACCGTCTTAAGCCAATCCAGAATTCAACTTCTTGGACAACGGAGTGGATGTGCCAAACGGGCGAAGAATGGACTGGCACGAGATTATTGTTCGAACTGAAGGAAACCAGCGGTAAAACAGAACTTCGTTTCACGCACGCCGATTGGAAGGCTGAAACAGATTACTTTGTCTCGTGTAGGAAGACTTGGGAGGATCTGATGCTCCGTCTCAAGGCTGCTGCTGAAGGTGGGGGTCTCGGTCCCCTCTTCTCCAAGAATGTTTTGGGATCTTGATGGACGTTCTCAAAAAACTTTTTGAACAACATTTTCACTCGCCGGTAGGGCGCGTGCAGCCGCTCCAGGGCCAACTTGGCGGTTCAGGGCGTAAGATCATCCGGCTTGCCAACGAAGATCGCAGCGCGATCGGCGTTCTGTACGACGTCCGCGAAGAAAACGTCGCTTTCCTCGAATTTTCTAGACATTTTCGGGGGCACGGTTTGCCGGTACCAGAAATTTATGCTGAGGATTTGAGCCAAGGCGCTTATCTCGAAGAAGATCTCGGGGACACAACACTTTTTGAGTTTGCCTCGAACAATCGTGTCGGTGAAAACCTTGCTCCCCAAGCGGTTGACGCATATCGCAAAGTTGTGGCCGTGTTGCCACGCTTTCAGATCGAAGCGGGTCACGATTTGAATTATAAAGTTTGCTATCCGCGTGCCGTCTTCGATGGGCAATCCATCGCGTGGGATCTGAATTATTTCAAGTATTACTTTCTTAGGCTTGCTGGCATCCCCTTCAACGAACAATCGCTGGAAGACGACTTCAGCCGATTGACAAAGTTCTTGTTGAGCGCGGACCTTGATTACTTTCTCTACCGGGATTTTCAATCGCGCAACATCATGTTGCGCGACGGCCATCCATTTTTCTTGGATTATCAAGGCGGCCGCAAAGGCGCGCTTCACTATGATATTGCCTCTCTTTTGTACGATGCCAAGGCCGATCTACCGCCAGAATTGCGCCAGCAATTGCTCGATCGTTATATCGACCGACTAGCTGATTTTATCGAGCTTGAGCGTGAAGTGTTCATGCACCACTACTATGCCTACGTTTACGTCCGTATCATGCAGGCATTGGGCGCCTACGGGTTTCGCGGCTTTTATGAGCGCAAAGCTCATTTTCTGCAAAGCGTGCCGTACGCGCTGAAAAACCTGCGTTGGCTGCTTCAGCACGTCGAGCTACCCATCCCGCTGCCAACACTAACGGATGCCTTTACGAGGATGGTGACCTCAGAGAAATTGCAGAGCCTGAATTTCAAGAAAGACAATCTGATCGTACGCCTTTTCAGTTTTTCATTTCGCCGGGGTATGCCGAAAGATGAGACCGGGCATGGTGGTGGATTCGTTTTCGATGCCCGCAGCATACCGAATCCCGGACGTGAAGAGAGATTCAAAACTCTCACAGGCAAAGACGCGCCGGTGATTGATTATCTCAATCAGCAAGAAAGCGTGCATCAGTTCCTCGCCAGCGTAATGTCGCTGGTGGATGCTAGCGTGCACACCTATCAGGGTCGCGGGTTTACGAGCTTGACGGTGTCGTTCGGCTGCACAGGCGGCCAACATCGTTCGGTTTATTTCGCGGAGCAAGTGGCGAAACGTTTGACTGACAGGAACCGAGTGGAGGTGGTGGTACGACATCTTGAGTTGGAGAATATGAACAAATGAAGGCGATGATTTTGGCCGCTGGTCTCGGTACACGCTTGCGGCCACTCACCGACAATCAGCCGAAGGCGCTCGTGGAAGTCGCTGGCCGCACGATGTTGGAGATCACGCTTTCGCGCTTGCGCGCTTTTGATATTCGTGAAGTGATTATAAACGTGCACCACTTTGCTGACATGATTCTCGAGTACTTGAAAGCGAACAATAACTTCGGCATGCGTATTGAAGTTTCTCGCGAGGAGGTCTTGCTCGACACCGGGGGCGGCCTGAAAAAGGCTGCCCATTTTTTCCTTGAGGACGGTTTCGAAACGCCGTTCATATTGCACAATGTCGACGTCATCAGCACCGTTGATCTCCGACGCATGGTGCAATTTCATCGTGACAATCAGGCGCTTGCCACTCTCGCAGTGCAACACAGGGAAACATCTCGATACCTCCTCTTCGACGAGCACCTTCAGCTTTGCGGCCGTCAATCCGGACACGATCAGAAAAGTGAACTGGTTCGATCTTCACATAAGGTCCAGCCGCTGGCGTTTGCCGGCATTCATGTTATATCTCCACGTCTTTTTGGCATGATGATTGAAGAAGGTATTTTTTCCATCATCACCTCTTATCTGCGTCTCGCTGTTTGCGGGGAAAAAATCCTCGCCTTTCAAGCCGATGATTATTATTGGCGTGATCTTGGCAGGCCGGACAATCTGATACAAGCCGCCCAGGATGTGAAACAAAAAAATCTACTGTAATACCTTAAGAAAACTAGATTATTGCGCGCCAGCGAGCCCGCAGGTCTCGGCCCGCGTAGTGCTGTAGGATCGCATCCCTTGTCTTCGCTGTTTCTCCGATTGCAAACTAGAACCATCTTCTCGTTAATGATGGCACGGGGAACTTTGCGGCGATTACAAACCCTTCAGGAGTCTTCTTTGCCCGTTTGATCCGACAGGAAGGGATATATTCTAAAAGCAAAAGGCGGCCATCTTGCGATAGCCGCCCTATGTGTCGAACCGAGTTAAAGCGTGCCGTACTTCGCTTCGGCTTTCGCGAGCGCCTTGTCGAACAGTTTCCGGAATCCGCGCTTGAGGATCGAGTTCTTCTCGACAACCTTTGCCACGCGCTCTCCGTATATCCGATACAGGTGCATAACAAACTTTGCACCCGGACCAGAAGGCTCGAAATCGTTGACGAGCCAAGTGCGAACCTTGTTGACGCGA
>JARLIE010000311.1 GCA_031291875.1 Minisyncoccota bacterium
TCATGTGATCGAGAAAGAAGCGCTCAGGCTCAAAGAGATTGCGCATTCCGGAAGCAAAGCATAGAGTAACTATTTTGATACATGACTTGGGACATGGTCGGGACTTAACGAGTGGTCTACCGCTGTAAGACGAGGCCATTGACGCTTCTTCTACAGAGCAGCCTAGGATCCAAACCTAGCGGCGCGGGCGTGCACGCCATTCCCGCTCTCTGCGTGGCTAAAGCGCACATATTTGAAAATCCGGAATTTCTGTTCTAGGACGCCTATCGCGTTTGCAGCAAGCGCGCGACAGCTTTGGACGTAAAATCCACCATGGGCACAATACGCGCGTAATTGAGCCGCGTCGGGCCGATCACACCGAGCACACCGACGATGCGTTGTTCCCGGTCATGAAATGGCGCGGCGATCATTGAAGAACCCGACAGCGAGAAAAGCTTGTTTTCGGAGCCGATGAAAATGCGGACTCCGTCGCCGCCTTCGGCGCGGTTCAATAGGTCAATTACGTCCTTTTTTGTTTCAAGATCTGCGAAAAGCAAACGAATCCGCTCTAGATCCTCAATCGCGGTTAGGTCTTGGAGCAGATTGGCTTGCCCCCTCACGATCAACTGCGAGCCATGCCCGGCCGATTCCGCCCAGCTTGCCAGCCCGGCATCCACAAGGCGTGCCGTCAATTCGCCAAGCTCCGCCTCCGCCAACTTGTGCGAGGCCTCGATCTCGGCCTTGGCCTCCTGCAAAGTTCGGCCCCTGATACGCGCATTGAGATAATTGCTAGCTTCGCATAAGGCAGACGGTGGTAAGCCTGCAGGTATCTGAAGGATACGGTTTTCGACCGAACCATCTTCGTCGACGAGCACCGCGAGAGCGCGCTCCGGCTCGATCCTGACGAACTCAACATGCTTGAGCCGCGCGTTTTCCTTGGTGGTGACGACGACACCAGCGCTGCGTGTCAAACCCGATAACATTATCATCGCGTCGCCAAGTAGCGCTTCAAGAGTCTGCTCCTGCGAGGCAGCTTTAACTTGCGCCTCGATCTGTTCGCGTTCGTCCCGACTAATGTCGCCCAATTCAAGCAGCGCATCGACAAAAAAGCGCAGGCCAAGCTCAGTCGGAAGCCGACCCGCGCTAGTGTGCGGTGCATAGATCAAGCCGATCTCTTCGAGATCCTGCATCACATTGCGAACCGAGGCAGGCGACAATGGCGTTGGCAGAAGCCGCGCAAGGTGGCGCGATCCGACCGCTTCGCCATGTGCGAGATAGCAATCGACAATGAGCCGGAATATTTCCCGCGAGCGTTCGTTGAGACGAGCCAAGCTGTTGGTACCAAACTGCGCAGGATCGCGCGCAGGATCTAAAAAAATTGCCATGTTGGCTAACATGACCGGATGAGGCCAAGGATGCAAGCACGCTCCAGCGGATCTGGTACGAATAAATGGCTTTGATACCTCATACCGGCGGAGCTCGGTACCGGCTGGCGTATAACTGCCGTAAAGCGATCTGGCGTTTTGTGTTTGTTACGAGGACCAGACAAGCAACATGGAGCATTTCCTGTCAGCTATCGGCCGACTCCACCACCCTCACGCAAGATTAGACCAACAGAATGGCCTAGCTATCGCGCCTGAGGAAGCTGAATGTCCGAAATCTTATTGACAGGTTCCGCCGGAGGAGAACGCAAAAGTGGGCGTGACATAGGATTTGCCTGTGGAATCATAGCGATACTTTCGATCTTCTTCTTGCCGATACCGGCGTTTTTAATTGACATCGGCCTTGCGTTCTCGATCGCGTTGTCAGTGCTCATCCTTATGGTCGCGCTTTGGATCGAGAGGCCTCTGGACTTTTCCGCATTCCCGACCGTACTGCTTGTCGCCACTCTATTGCGCTTGGCCCTCAATATCGCAACGACGAGATTGATTCTTGCCAACGGCCCCGAGGGGCTGATGGCCGCTGGCTATATCATTGGTGGATTCTCGAAGCTCGTTATGAGCGGCGATTTCGTCATCGGTCTTATAGTCTTTGCCATTCTCATCACCGTAAATTTCGTCGTGATTACCAAGGGTGCCACGCGTATCGCCGAAGTGGGCGCGAGATTCACGCTCGACGCTATCCCCGGCAAGCAAATGGCGATCGACGCCGATCTTTCAGCGGGACAGATCGACGATAAGGAAGCGCAGCGCCGCAGGCGTGAGCTAGAAGAGGAAAGCTCTTTTTTCGGTTCAATGGATGGCGCATCAAAATTTGTGCGCGGTGATGCCGTAGCAGGGCTCATCATCTTGGCGGTGAATATTTTCGGGGGGATCGTGATTGGCGCCACCCGGCATAATATGCCGCTCGGCGAAGCCGCCGACGTTTTTACGAAATTGTCGGTCGAAGACGGCTTGGTTTCCCAAATTCCAGCGCTAATAGTCTCGCTGTCTGCAGCGCTGCTTGTGTCGAAGGGTGGCACAAGAGGAGCGACGGAGAAGGCGGTTCTCAATCAGCTTGTCAGATATCCGCGCGCTTTGTCGGTCGCAGCTCTGCTCATGTTCCTCTTGGCGATCATGCCGGGACTGCCGGTGTTTCCCTTTGCTTTTCTCGGCGGGGTCATGGCTTTTGTCGGCTATGCGGTCCCAAAGCAGCTCACTAAGGAGCGCGATGAGCAAAAGAGACTGGCCGGCGAAGCTGAGCTGCGTAAGCAAAGGGAAGCGCGGGAGTCGGTCAAGGAATCCATGAAATCGGCGGAAATCGAGCTGTGTCTTGGCAAACAGCTAGCGACGAAACTGCTAGCATCGCATAATGA
>JARLIE010000312.1 GCA_031291875.1 Minisyncoccota bacterium
AGAAGAAGAGAAGAAGAGAAGAAGAGAAGAAGAGAAGAAGAGAAGAAGAGAAGAAGAGAAGAAGAGAAGAAGAGAAGAAGAGAAGAAGAGAAGACATGATCAGCAACACATGCTACCAGGACGACAAGAGCGGAAAAGGAAGTCGGAAGAAACAAGAAAGCAGGCACATGAGGACACGGACATCAGAAGCGAAGGATGAACAAAATGGAAGTGAGAATGAAAGCAGAACGATGGCAAGAAATGACAGACAAGATGAATGAACAGGAAGGGGACCAGAACAATCACGCTGATGAAGGAGAAAGTAGACGAAACAAACAAATTATCAATCTGCTTTCAGATTTGTTTTTTTTACCAATGCAGTGTTTTTTTTTGACGCCCTGGAAGACGTATGCGATAGTTGACTAAGCTATACAGTGCGATGCGCGGCTCGCGACGCTTACGCCGCAGCCGCATGCTGATAACCGCGGTGGAAGATCGCGCGCATGCTCTCGCCGCTGGCCATCTGATTCGTGAAGGTGCGTGCGGCGCGCTTGCGTTGGTTGACACCGGGTGGGCGGATGGTGACGGCGGTGGGACAGCATCCGCGGTAGTACGCCTGCGTTGCCATACGAGTCACACCCTGCACGGCGACGTGCGCATTGCCCGACTGGAGTGCCACACTCAGCAGGCGTGTGGCGTGTGCGAGGAACTCGCTCGGCGATCGATCGACGTAGTGAGCCGACATGCGCTCGAGGAGCTGACGTGCTGACGTACCGAGTGCGCCGTACGACTCAAGTGCGAAGGGAATCAACTTCCACCCGTGGTGAGCGCACTCCTCGTCGTACTTGTCGTGCTTGCGCTTCTCGGCAGTGGCAGCGGCGGCGAGTGGCACCGTGGTGGGATTCACTCGTGCACTCGCATTCAGGTGAGTGAGTGCGGTCGGTCGCGCCACAGTGACATCGATCAGCTCATGGTGACTCGCGCGTACGAGTAGAAGATTCGTCCAAGAAAGTGGAGATCAGATTCACTCGGAGCTCGATCGGAGCTCTAAATCAACACGGAGATGTGAGTCAACCTCTCTGTTTGCAATTTCACGGATTATGTGATTTTAATTGTTCCTGTTTCGTGTGCTTCTGATACCTGCTCAAACATGGCTCCAAGGCACACATCGAATTATTGTGCACACAATGACACATGCATCCTTCACCTAGAAGTCGAACTTCAATCAATGAAATTGAACTTTCGGTTTTCGAACACTCGATCACATTTGGGTGTAATGGAGCGCTTCTGTTTGTTGAAAGACAAATGAGTCTTGAACACACCAGGCTTCCTGACCAGTATCGGAGATACGATTTTTAACCCGCGTGAGCAACTCGGCGAATCAGCCGTTGGGGGCGGGCCTCTCTTCCTGTCGGCTGGTCTCGTCGGTGTTCCTGCTTCTCTCGTCGTC
>JARLIE010000042.1 GCA_031291875.1 Minisyncoccota bacterium
CGGCGTCCTGCGCGATAATTTCGCAGTAGTTGCCTGCAGAGCGGGCAATCTTGCCACCGTTACCTGGCTTCAATTCGATGTTGTAAACAAAGGTACCTACCGGGATTTTGCCGAGCGGCAAGCGATTGCCTGGCTTGATCGGAGCGGTTTCGGAAACGATGAATTCGTCGCCAACTTTCACCTTTTGCGGAAGGACGACATAGCGTTTCTCACCGTCGCGATAAATCGCGAGACCGACGAATGCCGAGCGGAACGGATCGTACTCGATCGAGGCGATCTTTGCCGGGATGTTCTTTTTGTCGAACTTGAAGTCGACATCTCGGTGACGTTGCTTGTGACCTCCACCCTGGTGTCGCACCGTGATGCGGCCTTGGGAGTTGCGGCCGCCGCGCTTTTTTGCGCCCGTGAGGAGCGACTTGGTCGGCTTGTGGCCGGAGAGCATCTCGCGGTAGTTGATGCGAGTCATCTGGCGCAAGCTCTTGGTGACCGGACGATAGGTTTTGATAGACATACAGGTTTAGTAATTTTTCTAAAATAGATAGGAATTACGCGATGGTGATCGTTTCCCCGCTATTCAGATAGACATATGCCTTCTTGCCGCCGCTCTTGACGCCTGTGCGACCAGTGCGGACATTGCGCGTCTTCTTGGACGGAACCTGGACAACGCGAACCTTGCGCGGAGAGACTTTGTAGACACTGCGAACGGCCGACATGATCTGATTCTTTGTGGCGTCTTGCGCAACATCGAACGTGTAAACCGACATCCCCTGTTGTAGAGAGGCCTTTTCGGTAATGCGGGGGTTCTTAAGTACGTGGGCAATACCGCTCGCATTCAGTACCGAGTTCTGTTTCAAGGCCTCAGCTTGCGGTGCCGCCTTGGTTTCTTTTGTATTCTTTTTTGTTCCAAAGAGTGCCATACGATTTATTTTTCCGATGTTACGCGCTTGGTCATGCGACCTTCAATGATCTTCGCGGACGCTTCAGGGTTTTCGATTACGACGATCGAGTTGCCGAGGATAGCGACCGGGTTGAGATCGGAAACCTTCATGGTGCGGACGTTGCCGAGGTTACGGAAGCTCTTTTGCTGCGCTTCGTTCATTTCAGGAAATGCGATGAGGGCTGCATTCTTTCTCTTTGTCGAAAGCTTTTCAAAACCGGAGATACCGCTCAAGGCCGTCAAAGCTTTCTTGGCAGTCGCTGTTTTCGGCGCAGTAAGCCCGAAGCTTTCGACGAAGATCACCTCGCCGTCGCGGAGCTTCTTGGAGAGCGCCATATAGAGGGCCTTTGCACGCATTTTCTTTGGAATTGAGCGGGCATAGACTTTCTCTTTGCTAGGACCGTGAGTCACACCACCGCCTTTCCAAATTGGTGAGCGGATGGATCCGTGACGAGCGCGACCAGTTCCCTTTTGGCGCCACGGCTTCTTGCCGCCACCGCGAACGTCGCCGCGATCCTTTACATGCGCAACCGGCGTGCGAGCGTTGTCTTGCATCGAGGTGACGACCTGGTGCATGAGCGACGCGTTCCATGCGACACCAAAAACGGTCTCCGGAAGGGTCACCGAGCCGGCTTTCTTTCCTTGTGCGTTGTAGATAGGAGCTTCCATAATATTCAATATATTAGCCACGAATTTCGACAAGTGTGCCAGGTCGACCAGGAACGGCACCTGAGATCAAGATTGTATTGGTAGCAGGATCAACCTGCAAAATGCGGAGGTTTTTGACCGTAATGCGATCGCCACCCATTCGGCCTGCCATACGCATATTCTTGGCAACGCGACCGCCCGCGCGGCCACCACCTCCGATGGAACCCGGAGCACGCTCCTTGTTCTTCTGACCGTGAGAGCGAGGACCGCCCTTGAAACCATGTCGCTTTACGACGCCTTGAAAACCCTTACCCTTGGAAATTGCCGAAACGGCGACGACATCGCCCGGAACGAAGATGGAAACGTCCATCGTCGCACCGCGTTCAACGCCCTCTGCCGGGAACTCACGAAGGTAACGAGCCGGAGCAAGATCCTTGAGGTGACCCTTCAAAGGAGCACTCAAATTCTTCTCTTTTTTGGTGCCGAAACCGAACTGAACGGCCGAATAACCGTCCTTTTCCTTTGTTTTTACCTGAGTGGCGACAAGCGGACCCGCGACGATTGCCGTGGCAGCAGAAACAACCCCCTTCTCATCGAATACCTGGGTCATTTTACCTTTAGTACCAAGCATGAATTTCATATTGCAAAAATTACACCCGCAACGGCGGGCTTTTGAAAAGCTCACCATTGGTCCATATCCGGACTTGGGTGCGCGAACTATACACGATCGATTTGAAAAAGCAACGCGGGCACCCAGCCCTGGGGTAAGCTTCTTGCCGGCGAGGATGGCCGCGGCTAAAGCCTTGCATATAAAGATGTATCGCCCGCAGGCGGCAAGAAGCTTATCCCAGGGCTGGATGCCGAGATTTCAACTACGCCTGTGCGTGAGGGTGTCCCATCTCCCGCATAACGCTATAGGTAGCGATGAACAAAACAGCGAGCACAATAAGAGCAACCGGAATGATTGGGAGCGATCCATCGAGGCCGAATGCCTGCGCGAGCGAACAGGAAAGATCACTGCACTGCGTAACTCCAGTAGACGGTGCCGATTGTACTTCCGGTCGATACGTAAGCTGGGCGGTGGTGAGACCTTGTTTTTGGGCTTGAGTAGTAAGCGCGTTCACAAGCGCGTTGATCTGGGCGGATGACATGGTTTGCGATCGTGGATCGGCCATAATTTCCGTCTTGATCGTCGCGCGAAGCTGATCGAGTGATGCGGTTTGAGCATGAGCGGAGTTCGCGAACATTATGATTGAGGCGAGGACAGCAAAGATCGCCACGGCCCCTATCATCTGTCGAGAGAGTGTCATATGCGCAATAGTACCAGAGCCTAGCAAGTCCCCCCGCTCGCAAAGACTCAGAAGTGTTGATAGCGACGCTACTGTTCGTTGAACGTCGGAACAATATTTACCGTAGTCTGGGCGGAGGCCGACGCAGGATTTGATCCCGGGAGACCCTGACAGGTAATCGTATAGATCGTCTGTCCCGTAAGTTTGCTTGAGACCTGGCTTCCGGAAGTTCCGGTCCAAGTTCCGGTGCTATTGCTTCCGTTTCCGTCACCGTTGGATCCTACGACGGTGCAAGACGAGACATTTTGCGCCTGCCATGCAATCACTGCCGTCTCGCCGCTTTTTACGAGTGTGGGTTTTACTTGCCAGGTCGCAATGGCGGGTGCAGGAGGCGGCAAACAGACTCCGCCGGAGCAGCCGTAATTACACTGCTGAGTTGCCGAAGCTGAAATGCTGCATTGCGCATTTTCGTAGTACTGGTTTCCGTTCAAACAAATGTACCCAGCAGAACAACCGACGAATACACATTGCGTACCTTGCTGCACGTAACCGTTCGGACATCCTTGGAAGATGCATTGCGTGCCTTGTTGTGAATAACCGAGAGGGCAACCGGTGAATGCGCATGCATTCGCTTCAAAGGTGTATCCAACGGGGCAGTTGCCTCCATTACCTCCCGGATTACCACTACCATTTGTGCAAGCAGCTGCATTCCCTTCTGCACACGTACACTGCGACACATTTCCATTTGGAGCAGTACTTACGCCGTCGGGACAAAGAGGGTGATTATTTATACAGGCGATCGTATTCCCCTCTGCACAAGTACATTGATTCACATCGTTGTTCGGAGCCAAATTCACTCCATCCGGACAAAGAGTGTATTGTGCCAAATATCCTCCACAGCCGTAGGGCGCATCGGCATCTCCAGGATTTGAGGGACATGACGCCGGCATGATCAACATGCCGTGTGTGGAATTGTCGGTAAACGCAACTTCCACCGATGCAAATGGCTTAGGCGATTGCGATACCGCGTGCGCGGTCGAAACGGCAATAAGCACAAGCACTGCGACAGCGAGTAATCTTGGTAAAATTGAGGAGCTAAAACGGCGTAGGTGTTCCATAGAAATAGTTACTTAGATTGTACAGTGCTTGAAGCGATAGCCGACTGTATGGTGTGCATATTGTCGACGACCGACTTTCGAAAGACGTCGAGTCCTTCAGATGCGATGGCGGGATCGTTTCCGGGATAGGCGATGGACCATTCTTGCGGCGTAAGATTTTCGACAGAAGTATATGCTTTTTGTGCGGCATCAAGGGCTTGTTTGTACTCCCCGAGCTCGAACAACGCGGTCGCCTTCGAGTTCAACAACCAAGCGTTTGCAGGAACGTCCGCAAGACCAGAATTCGTAACATCGAGCGCTTCGCTATAACGCTTTGCTTTCAAAAGCACCCAGGCCTCATCATTTTTTGCGGCCCAATTGTGGGGCTCAAACGTAAGGAAATGTGCGTAATCGGTGGCAGCGGCATCGTACAAACCCATGTACCCCTCAATGAGCCCCCTCACGTAATAGGCTTTCGGCTCAGAGTCGCCATGGAGTGATATTTGCAAATTAATATCCACGAGTGCTTGCTGATAGTCCGCATTGAGAAACGCGATGCGGGCTAATTCATGGTACAGGTACGGAATCGCGGTATCTGATTTCGCGGCTTTACTAAAGAAGTATTCTGCTAGTCGTATGTTGTATGCCTCCGGTTTCGTATCATCAAAATGCTCTTCTCCATACCCAAATTCTCGCTCGGCATTCGGGAAAAGCATCGTGGAACCGATTTCATACATATCACGCAATGACTCCGCGTACGCAGTCGCAAGTAGACCTAAAAACAGAATTGCGAGAACCGTGTAAAGCAACCACGAATACCGGCTTCCCTGTCGCTTTTTCCCGGTCACGTTGACGAAGGAGAGGAAGCCGTAACAAGCTTCGTGACCGCAGCCGCGAAATTCGGCGAAACCGCAAACATCGCCTTCAGAGTTAGCCACGTCGCTCCGGATCGATTCGCATGCGCTTGCAAGAGAAGAGCGCCGAGAGGATGTGCCGCCGGGTTCGCGAGCGTGTTCAAATCTTGCGCAAGCTGATCAAGTTGCGTCTTCTCGCCTGCAACATCCTTGTCCGCAGCTAAGATTTTTGCGTATTGGTACAAAACCGATAGCGTCTCGTCTTGAGCAAGCGTGCTCTTTTGGGTCTGAGCGAATTGGAAGAAGTTCTGAAATTCATTTCGATAGAGCTTCTCATACGGAGCACCGACCTCAATTGCGAGACGGCCTGCGACAATTGCCCGGCCTGCACGGTAGATCATATATCGATTACTGTTCGTGTAATACGACGTCTGAGCTTCGATCGTCGACTGCGTATCGGCGTACCCGAGATACTGCTGTGCAGTCGCAGCATACGCGGCCGTTGTACTAGCAGATTGCTGAGGGTTTTGAAAATATTGTCCCGAGGCAATCTGCGCCACATAAATAGCGGCTGTGCTGGTTTTACTCAAAGCATAGGATGCTTCTTCCACATTCAGATCGGAAAGCTGTGGATTGCCCGAAACGAGGTATGTTGACAACGGATCACCCTTAAACACTTCATTGAAGACTTGCATGTTGTTTCCGGAGGAGTTGTACGCATTCCCTAAGATACTCATTGCTGTTGCACGAGTATTTGCCGAGAGATTTTGATCGAGGACGATGCCCTTCATAGCATCAACGTCGTTTAATTCCGACTGAACGTCACCGGAAACATTGAATGCGACACCTGCAATATTGATTGCAGCAAACGCCTTTTGCTCATTTGTAACCTGAGGATCATTCAAAATCGATTGGTATTGGGTGATGGCCGCCTGATCATCCCCCGCCATCTTCGCCTGTAGCAATGGGACAAGATATGTAGGAGTACTACCGCTTATCGTCTTGGTTTGATTGCTGTTAAGCGCGGAGAAGTACGTTATCCCGAGTCCGAGTAGCAACACTAGTAGCAATAGCGCCACCAGCCACGCGAGAAGTTTCCAAATGGGAAAAGTGTGCATACCTTTAAGGCTCACGCCCCTCCACACCCACAACCGGAACCACTATCGCCTCCTCCGCAGTCTGCGCCGCAACCACTACCACTCGCAGATCCGCTATCTCCCCCAGAAACACAACCACTTCCGCCGGAAGCAGGCGCATCGGCATGAGCAACGCCAACTCCGAATGTGTTAGAGAAAGATTTTGTCGTACCGGATTTTGAGACAAAACTAAAGAGTAGTATTCCAAAGCCCAAAACGACGAGCAGTATTTCAACAAGTCTCTTAAAAGTATTGTGCTTCGTCTCTGCATTCGCTCGACCAAGGACCGCCATATATAACTGATATTTGCATCAACGGACTAGTTCATCAAGAGCGGGCGGTGGATAAACATTGCATACTTCGCGCTCCCGCTGTCCGCTGGTATGATGCACGGATGATTTTTGATGCCATTGCGTTCAGTGATACACGTACCGGCAACAACACAACAAGCAAAGCACTTAAAGCTTTTGCTGATTTTATGGAAAGAAAGCTCGGCGTTCGCATCGTACGCGAGCTGCAAACCATCCCGTTTCGACGGCCAGATCTTTTGGAGCCGATGGAGCTCGCGGCACTCTTGAAAGAACACGGAATCATACAGGAACTTGCACCAATACGTTATTTCCCCGATGAGCCGAGAATGAAAGGATGGTATGCGATTTGCAATGACCCAACGAGCCACCAGGTTGGAGGCACCACATGGGACAGTGACGAATTATCATTATATGCAACCCTCGCGGAGGCGCTCGAACGATATATATGGATGACGCAAGATGACTATTTTGTGGATCCCATTCGAGCTACGACTGAAGCTATCGCAAAGCGAGGCAAGTATGTCTCCCCGCATGATTTTGTCGGATATTCTGAGGAACAACGCGCTTTGCATCCTTCAAGAAAACTCCGTGCTGATGCTAAGTATCTCTGGATTCGCGGCACATCCCTCGTAAGCGGCGCAAAAATATACGTTCCCGCGCAAACAGTATCAGGCCTTTGGCGTCAGAACTGGGCGGGGGGTGCCGAAGAGCCCCTTATCCGACAACAGAACACGAACGGCCTTGCAACCTGGCCAACAAAGATCGGCGCCAGGCTAGCAGGCGCCCTAGAGGTTATTGAGCGGGAGGCATACATGACCATGTGGCTCAATCAGCTCTCGACGCCGCGTATCTCTATTGATTCACTCCGCTCCGAGTTTCCGGAGCTGCAAAAAATCTTTTCACTTTGTGAGAAGTTCAGAATGAAAGTGCACGTCCTTCCGCTCCCGACCGATGCACCTGCGCATGTTGTTGCAGTGGTTGTCGAAGACATGAGCGGCCAGGCACCTCGTTTCACCATTGGCCTCAAAGCGCATACGTCGCTCTCCCAAGCCGTTCAAAAAGCTCTTACGGAAGCGCTTAGAGCGCACCGTGGGTACCGTCTATGGGTACATGCCGGCAATACATGGGACGTAAGCACCCCCGTCGAGAAAGTCGGCCATCGCGACCGGCTCTATTATTGGGGCGTGCCCGAGCACGCAAAACACCTCGAATTTATGTTGCGCGGACCGGAACGGGCGTTCGAGCACAAAGCCTGGGATTCCGATACTATTGAGGAGCACTATCGTCGAATCATCGAGTGGTGCAGTGAAAAGAATTTCGAGTGCATTTCCGTCCCGTTGACTCTCTCCGCAATGAATCCAACATCACTGCATATTGAAATGATTCTCATACCCCAGCTCCATCCGACGTATCTAGATGAATCCACTCGACAATTCGGCGGATCGAGGTGGCGCGATGTAGCAATCTCGGCAGGCTACACTCCCCGCAAGAAGCCGTACGATGAACGACCTCACCCATTCTCATGACATCTTTTCTATCGGACTTACATGCTGAACTGCGCCGCACACGACTTACGAGACGCGGATCAACACATCGGGCTGAAGACGTGCCACTTGGCCTGCATAAGAAATACGAGCGAATGGAACGCGTCTTGCTGCCTGAGCCTGTATCGATAGCACAAAACCTTCAAGATGTGCTTATACACCGTCACTCGGCGGTTTCGGGCAATCCGGAGGAACCAATTACGCTGGTAGAACTTAGTGCGCTTCTTGGGCACTCTCTAAGAAAACGACCGAAGAATACGACGAGTAGAAATTATCCCTCCGGCGGAGCCCTTTACCCTGTTGAAACCTATCTTATTTCGACAGCTATCGAAACCCAACTCCCCAGTGTTTTTCACTACAACCCTTCTGAACATTCCCTAGAACGCCTTTGGCCGCTTCCTGAAGCATTTGATATGAAAAGTATCGCCAAGCATCCCGAATCACTTCCCCTTTCTACGCTTATCGTTTTCACGAGCGTATGGAGAAGATCGGCTGCAAAATATGGCGACCTGGCATACCAGCACGCATTACTTGAAGCAGGACATATGAGCGAAAATATTCTACTTGTCGCAACCGCGCTTGAAATCAATGCCCGGCCATACGCAGGCTTTGAAGACAATCTCATCGCTGAATTGCTCGACCTGGATGAAACAGAAGAGCAGTCGGTGCACACGGTAACCATTTGTAAATAGATATGCGGCCAGAAGAAAACGGCTGCCAATCTCTCGATTGGCAGCCGGTCGCGACACAAAGTCGCATCAGCGCTTACAGGGCTTCGACTCGCCGAGCCGATTGACCCAGGTCCCGGTCGCTTTCGCCTGCTGCAAGCGCGCCCTGCAGCCGCCGTTGCCCAGCGTGCTGTCCTTGCTGGCACAGAGAGCGAAATGACGCTGGCATGACCATTGGGCGGCAGATGCGGACGTAGCGAGTGCGCTCACAACGAGCGCGACCGCGCACAGAAACAGTTTCATGAGTCCTCTCCTTTTTTGAGGCCGTGTGAAGCCCTCTTGGGCTACACCTTCAGATATACTGCCATCAGATGAGATACAGGTCAAGTACGTAAGACGGACGAACGCACGGCATATGACGTTTTGCCGGCGAGGACGGGTACCCATATTCCCAAACTAAGGACCACGACTATCCGATACCTTCGCAGACGGCAAAACGTCATATGCCGTGCGTTCGTGGTTCGTCTTCATCACAAGAGGGCAAGCGTCGCTTTCGCTCACAGGGTTCGACCATGATATAAACAAACAAACGGAGAATCTTATGGAAAAAAAATATGCCGATCTACATGAGGCGATCGCATCAATCGCTCTCGTACGGCGCCAATCCGGAGCGGTGATTGTTGAGCAAGAGCAAACGGAAAGACGAGCAGATTGGATATTCGATTTCCGAGCACTTCTGCTTCAGCCGCATTGGCTCAACAGGTACGCGGAAATATTCTGGGAACTGTACGAATCGAAACTTCCCTTTCAGGTCGGCACCATGGAAACCGCGGGAATCTCCCTGGTTTCGGCGGTCGTGATGAAGGGAATGGAACGCGGCACACCTGTAAATGGATTTTTCATCCGCAAGTCGCGCAAGCGCCAAGGGCTCATGCGCCAGATAGAAGGTACACTGAACGAACATCCGATTGTTTTACTGGATGATCTGATCAATACCGGCTTCACCTTCGACAAACAGCTGGCTGTACTAGCTGATACGGGGAAAAAGGTTACAGATATTTTTTCTCTGCTCGCTTTTAGGGCGAACGACGCATATACCTCTTTCGAAAATCGAGGCATAACCATGCGTTACTTATTCACCTTAAAGGATTTTGGGATTCCCCTCCTGTATGATCGACTCCAAAAGAAAAGCTCTTTCGAGGAAGTCTGGCACTACACAGGGCCAAATCCTAGTTTTCACCTGGTCGTTCAGAAATCAGCACCCGTACTAGGCGACTCTCTGGTATATCTGGGGTGCGATGATGGGGTTATGCGCGCGCTGGATCAAAATACCGGCGCCGTTGCCTGGGAATTCACCGTCGGCAAACATCCAGATGGGAAAGGCATTCTTTCTACCCCCGCGCTGCATAACGGCATATTGTATTTCGGTGCTTACGATGGCGTCGTGTATGCGCTCGATGCAAAAACGGGAATAGTAAGGTGGAAGTATGTGGATGCTGACTGGGTCGGCTCTTCGCCTTGTGTCGCAGCGTCGCTAGGTCTCGTGTATATCGGAGTTGAATTTGGTCTTTTTGGAAAGCGAGGGGGCATCGTCGCGCTCGATCTGCGCACCGGTGAAAGACGCTGGCAACGAAAAATGCCTTCGCTTACGCATGCGTCTCCATTGTATGTCAGCGAAGA
The DNA here is from genome assembly GCA_031291875.1 of Minisyncoccota bacterium. GTDB lineage: Bacteria > Patescibacteriota > Minisyncoccia > Phycocordibacterales > UBA2100 > UBA10103. The sequence continues at coordinate 10,165 of JARLIE010000042.1, forward strand.
AGACATGGTCGTTATCGGGAGCAATAACGGGGTTTGCTATGCCTACAACGCACGCGACGGCGCTGAACTTTGGCAGTACCCGACCGAGAGCGACATAAAAACGACCCCTGCATACAATCCAGACCTAAAGCTGTTATTTGTCGCATCAATGGATGGGAAACTGTATGCGCTCCATGCGCAAACCGGCGAACCAGCATATGCTTACGAAACTGGCGCATCCATATATTCGATTCCACTCGTTTCAGGAAATACGGTGTATGTCGCATCGCTCGATAAATATTTGTACGCAATCGACTGCGAGACATCGAAATTACGCTGGTCATTCGAGACGCGAGGCCGTATCTTCGGTTCGCCGGTCATTGCAAGCGGATCGCTTTTTATCGGCTCCAATGACGGCAGGCTCTACGAACTAGATCCAGAACGCGGAGATCTTCTGGGTGAGTTTCAAGCAAGTGAGCGGATACTTTCCAAAATCGCATATAACGCCGGTTCAAAACTCTTATTCGCACGGACCGTCGCAAATGAGCTTTACTGCTTGCGAAAGAAATAACGGCATACCGCTGTCAAGGTGTACCCTACTCAAAATAAACCTATAATTCGCCTATGGCATATGCAGCTCTCATTGATTCGAACTCGAATGTGCTCCTTTCTCTCAACCTACACCTCGCCGCTATTATATTCGTCAGCAAATGTACCGAAGACACATTGCCCGTAAGTGCGGTTGAAGATCCGAACTATCTACATCGGAAGCATTTCTGGCAAAAGAGATTCCCGCTTGCGTCTTTGTCGGCGGTCGCATATCCGGAGTGGCGCTGGGATTTTAAAACCCGCCGCTTTTATCCTGCACAACCTCACCTGATCACGGAATCTATGCGGGCCAAATCGAAACTCGCCAACAAAAAGGTGCAGGCGATTTCATATATCATGAGTAACTTGAGCGCGGCGCGCCACACACTCCGAACGGGCGTTGAGTTTCAAGAAACGACGCATTTATTGAAGCGAATGGAGGCTTTGGAATTCAAGAAAACTGCTGGAACTGATGACCCCTTTCGGTTCCCGTTCGTGATGCAATATGCAGATTCAGCCGGCATAGCTCCTGAACAAGCTGCCGACGACATACTCTTTAAGGCAAAGATGGAGGAAGATGTCCTGATTCGATCCGAGGGCACTCGTCTTAAATATTTCCGCGCGATGCGCAACGCGGGTACGATAGAAGAAATCGATGCACTCCTTAGGGAGTTTCATGCCGACCATTTCTTTGTCGGTGATATATAACATGGCAGCATCACTTATATTCTATAATCCGCGCAAGATCGCTTCGCTCGATCGCAATCTCTATCCAGACATCAATCGGTTCTCTAAATTCTTTTCGCTCTACGACAACTCGGTGGCGCTGGTCGATCGGACAGGCACTGTGCGCACGCCAATACGGAGCCATCTGCTTTCTCCAATACCCGCCGTGCGACCATTTTCAAAGACCTACGAAGAACTGTGCGATGAGCGAGCACGGGAGATCCTGCAGCGTGCGGATGAACTCTCGCTCCCCATTTATACAATGTGGTCGGGCGGTATCGACAGCACCCTCGTTCTCGTCTCACTTCTCAAGCATGCAACTGAGACACAGAAAAAGAATATTACAGTGCTCATGAGTGATGAGTCGATAAACGAATACCCTCGTTTCTACCGAGAGCATATATACGGGAAACTACACACCGAATCATCCGTGCGCTTCCCTGAGCTTATCGGCACCAATCTTATGCTGGTTGGCGGAGAACATAACGATCAGCTTTTTGGTTCCGATGTAGTCGGTCTTATGATCTCGCGGTATGGGGAAGCGATCATTCACGAGCCGGTCAGGAGAGATCGTCTACTTGAATTTTTCACCGAGAAATCTGGCAATGCTGAGAACGTCGATTTTTACTTGGATATATTTGAGAAAGTACGAGCCTCCGCCCCAGTCGAGATCAGCACGAATTTCCAGTACCTCTGGTGGCTAAATTTCGCACTGAAGTGGCAGCCGGTGTACACTCGCATGTTGATCCGGGTCCGACCAAGAAACGTCGCAAATATAACGCCCGAATATCTGCGCACGCGCTATGTGCAGTTCTACTCGACTGATGACTTCCAGCTTTGGAGCATACTGAATCTCGACAAAAAAATACAAAATACCTGGGTTTCATACAAATTCACCGCGAAAGAGGTGATTTACCGCTACACGAAAGATGCCGACTATCGTGACAACAAAACAAAGCGCGGCTCTCTTTTTAACCTGCTTGTACAACAAGATATGTACAACTTTGTCGATGACTCTTTCACCTTTTACAAAGAAATGGAGCCTGAGGAATACTATCTACCCGAGAATGATTTTGCTTGATGGACGCAGTTGCTCACGCATTTCTTCTACCCCAAGCGCGAACGTCTCGAGTCCTGCACCGAAACGGTCGGTTAAAGCGGCTTGGACCTGCGCACGTCGATTGGCAATCAGTTCGTATCCATTCAGTTTGATACGGCTGAGGATATCTGGCCAATGATAGTTAATGACGAGCTGCTTAAGTAAGTGCTTATTCGAATGGTGCCGAAACAGCTCCGGATGCCGGACAGCGAAATCTATGATGGGTATCTGCAGGTATGCGAGTACGGCCTCGGACATACTGTAGTAAAAATATGGCCGATGGGTTGTTTTGTGGCGCTGCATCCAATGCAGCGGGGCTGTAAATCCTGAATCAAATTTTATATACGTGTCAGCTGCCTCAGCAGGTTCAGAATCAGCTAGGTGGTAAAGCTGCTCACCTCCGCCGAGTACTGCATATCCGCCCATGTTCTCAACAGTCTCAAGCAAGAAAAGCTGGAAATACCGAAATACATTACCAGCCACGTATCCTTCCTGGACGTATGTCTCGATGCGATGCTGGAAAAAATCTTCCATATCGACGGTAACGATTTTTTGTGTAACCGCATGCGCCTGACACCAGTTTTTCGCATACCATATATCTCTTTCGTTTGTACCGGCCGCATGCGCGACAGTAAGCACCGAGAAATGTATACCAAGGTCAAAGAGAATGCGGCAAATCACTTCACTATCGATGCCACCGCTTGAACAAACGATGATAGGTCTCGATCCGGCTTCGTTCACGATTGAAGTCGCTATTGTCTGCAGTTCTTTTTTCCAAGCTTCTGGCTCCCGCACACAAGGCCGGAATCGTACAGCGAAGGGGTGATGCGTAAATTCCAGGGCAATGGCGTCCATAGATTGCGACACAATTATAGCAAGACACCTTGCAACTCATCCTGTTTGGCAGGAATGGAGAAACAAGGTAGTATCCCTTGTCGCTCCACATGGATCGACTGCAGGGTGGAGCGGAATGCATAGTGTTTTCCGCGCCCGAAGTACTCGCGTAAGGAGAATTTATGCGAGTAATTGCACTGGCGCTTCTTTTGCTCGGAACTGTGTCAGCATTTTCGGGCGGCGTTATGGCTTATACCATGACGTTCGGCAAAAGCGCCGTATGCGTAGTCCCCGATGATTCTGATTCTTCAGATAGTCTGGGCTCAGAGCCTGCGGTGTTCCAGGATATTTTCTGGTCCCGCATCGCAAAGGCACGTGCCGTAAGGTAAGCGCCAAGCCGGCGGACGGGCCCCCGCCCGCCGGTTCGGCCTCATTGACAGTTCATCTAGTTCTCTGTAATTTGTAGGTGGGCGGCGAGGAGCTGACACTCTTTGCCAACACCATGTGATCGTCATGCGATCACCCACAACCAAGGCCAGCGTTATTCTCCGACGCTGGTCTTTCTTTTCAGACGAATCAAACAAATCAAAAGGCCGCGCTGACGCGCGGCCTTTGTATTGTGTTTATCGTTCGTGAGGATGACGCATACGATCCTCAGCTTGAATGTGCTTGTGTGGGTGTCCAACCGCAAAGAAGATCAACGGCCTTTCGGCTTCAGGCGCGACCCACACGCCGTGCGGATATTCACCTGGAATGTGGATCACGTGCCCTCCATGAACCGGGATGTTGTCGCCGTCGATATGAACGAAACCCTCCCCGAGAATGAAGTAGATCTCATGATCGCCGTCATGCACATGGAGTTTAAATCCAGCGCCCGGATCCATCTTGATGAAATCGGCTCCGATCTCGGATCCGTCCGGCTTCATGCCCGCAACGCCAGGCTTTCCTGCGATGCCCTCGAGTATGTTGCCGTCTGCATCTTTCATCGGCAGCCATTCGCCTTCGCTGATATGGCGAAGGTGCTGTTCCTTTTGCCACGACCTGACTTCGAGCGTGTAGCGCGCATCCATTGCAAAGACTCCAATTTCTATTGCGACTGACAGGCAGCTTGCCTCATGTCGTGACATAGTGCAAATCAAACCGCCCCTTGCGGGACGGTTCTGCTTTTCTTATTTTTTCTTACATCATCTTGACGTCGATATTGACGCCAGACGGGAGGTCGATATTGGTGAGCGCCTCGATCACCTTCGCTTCCGGATTGAGGATGTCGATCATGCGCTTGTGGATGCGCATCTCGAACTGCTCGCGAGAGTCCTTGTCGATGAAGGCCGCACGGTTCACCGTGTATTTCTTGATATCGATGGGGAGCGGAACGGGACCGACGACGGTCGCATTGTAGCGGGCTGCCGTGTCAATAATTTGCTTGACCGAGCGATCAAGAACGCCGTGCTCGTAGGCACGAACGCGAATGCGCAGCCGAGTCGGGCCGTCTCCCTTCTTGGCCCGGCTGCGTGCCGGCTTCTTGACTGTCGTTTCCGCTGTCATAGAACGATTGGAGTATGCACTATCATTATAAAAAAGGCAAGAATGGTAGCCTTTATCATCTCGCGACATACTGGATGCGCTTTTTACATAAGCAAAAGGGACCGCGTGCGGTCCCTTTCGAGTGAAAGAGCGTCGGCCGACGAGCTATCTGCCACAGGAGAAGCCGTTATTGGCACTCCGGCAGTATTCCTGCGCGAGCCTGTCGGCATCAGCCTGACTCGAGACACGCGGCGAGTACGCGAACCCGCAGTGCGTCACGTTGCCGGTGGGACTGGTTCCGGTTACCCAGGCCTTCGGCGCCGGCGCGCTGACGTAGATCTTGTACGCCTTCACACAACCGGGAGCCAGCTGGGCCGCAGAGGAAACACCGGGGACCATCGGAAGCGCGATCGCGAGAACCGCAAGAAACATGCGAAACATTTTTCTCTCCTTATTCTCAGTCGGCCTTGCAGAACAATCCGCAAGTTATAAGCCGCGATCATTATATACCAAATTATAAATAAGTCAAGTTAATATATTGAAACGTTAGACAAGTAGGCTCCCTGCCCCGTCATTTTGACCCGGACAACAGTTCACGAGGTGCCCCTTGTGTTCTAAAGCTGTGTACCGGTGCGGCCCTTTGTACAATCTTTAACCTGTCGCAATCCCAAAAAGTCTGCCGATGCCAAACGTCACGACCATCGCAAAAATACCGCCAAGAACCACGCGCAGCGTGACTGATGCGACGCTGGCGCCGCTTGTGCGGGCGCTCAGGATGCCGGTGATCACGAGCGCGATAAAGACAGCGACGAATGTGGCTTCGATTCGATATAACCCCGGTGAAAGCGTGATCGCCAAAATCGGGATAATCGCACCTGCAGTAAAAGATATCGCTGAGGCGAACGCTGCTTGCCATGGATTGGTGAGCTCATCCGGATCAATGCGTAATTCCGCTTCTGCGTGTGCGGCAAAGGCATCGTGAGCGGTCAATTCCTTCGCGACCTGCTCAGCGGTTCCGCGCAAGAGCCCCTTTTGCTGATACAAGCGTGTAAGCTCTTCGAGCTCCTCTTCCGGCATCGTCGCGAGCTCATTCTTTTCTTTCGCAATAAGTGCGAGTTCAGTGTCGCGCTGGCTCGAAACGGACACGTACTCCCCCACCGCCATTGATAAGGCACCCGCGAGGAGTCCTGCAACACCGGTGATCAGGATATGCGAAAGCGAATCGGTTGCACCGGCAACGCCGACAAGAAGAGCTGATAGCGACACGATGCCGTCGTCGGCTCCGAGAACCGCCGCACGCAGCCAATTGAGCTGTGCACTTGAAGCGCCTCCATGTGGCTCGGTATGTAGGATGCTCGGTAATCGCATGTGACGATTGTATCATCGTCCTTGTAAGGATCTTCTTTCGTTCATCACGATGCCTGCTTTACGAGGGTGCCCCTTGGGCTCTGAGTCTGTAGTACAGAACTATTTGTAGTTGTAGAGCCGACGCTAAAATTGAGTAAATTAAGCAACGATCTTCGGTTTGATACAAATCTTTCAACAGTAAAGGCCGGATTGCTCCGGCCTATCACTTGTTTCGATAAAGCGAACGTCTACGCCGTTTCCGCGTCGTTCAGCTTAACCTTGAGGTGGTGGCGGCCGGCGTCCCAGGCAGTGACCGTAAAGAAGTCGAAGTTGCCGATACGAGACCTGCCTGTATTCATCGCAAGCACCTGAGAAACCAGGCTGCCGACGGACTCCTGGGGATCATCAAAATTGAGCTCCCCGATTCCCTCGATTTCGACCTTCGCGTCTTTGGGATCACCCGGCAACGGGAGGCCAGGATTGATTCCGTGTGCAAATTCGCTCATTGTTCTATTCCTCTCGGCGGAATGCCGCGCTGAATATAGATTTTCATCCATGGTCTGTCAATAAACATCATACTTCGATATATTTTCCATCGTATACAACAAAAATCCCCACCTTTCGGTGGGGATTTTTGTTGTGCGAAATCTAGAAAGATTAAGCAACGATTTTGGTGACGACGCCTGCGCCGACGGTCTTGCCACCCTCGCGGATAGCGAAACGCATCTGGTCTTCCATGGCGATCGGACCGACAAGTTTGACCTTGAAGGTGACGGTGTCGCCCGGCATGACCATTTCGACGCCCTCCTTGAGGGTCACTTCGCCGGTCACGTCCGTGGTGCGGATGTAGAACTGCGGCTTGTACCCTGAGAAGAACGGTGTGTGGCGGCCTCCTTCCTCCTTAGTGAGGATGTAGACCTCCGACTCAAACTCCGTGTGAGGCTTGACGCTTCCCGGCTTGGCCAAAACTTGGCCGCGGTGCACGTCTTCCTTCTTCGTACCGCGCAAGAGCACGCCGGCGTTGTCGCCTGCCTGACCCTGTTGGAGCGACTTGTTGAACATTTCGACTCCGGTGACTGTCGTTTTGACAGTGTCCTTGATGCCGATGATTTCAACTTCCTCGCCTACCTTGACGATACCGCGGTCGATACGACCGGTAACGACTGTTCCACGACCTTCGATCGAGAACACGTCTTCGATCGGCATCATGAACGGCTTGTCGAGGTCGCGAACCGGTTGCGGGATGTACTCATCAAGAGCTTTGACGAGTTCCATAACGCGGTCGCTCCACTCATTGCCCGGAGCCGGGTTCTCGAGCGCCTTGAGGCCAGAACCGCGGATAACCGGCGCGTTCTTGCCATCGAAGCCCTGCTTGTCGAGCAAGTCACGAACTTCCTCCTCGACGAGGTCGATCAGGTCCTTGTCGTCGACCATGTCTACCTTGTTGAGGAAAACGATGATCTTCGGTACACCGACTTGGCGTGCCAAGAGGATGTGCTCGCGTGTCTGGGGCATGACACCGTCAGTCGCAGCGACCACGAGGATGGCACCGTCCATTTGGGCGGCACCCGTGATCATGTTCTTAATGTAGTCGGCGTGACCCGGAGCGTCGACGTGCGCGTAGTGGCGAGTCGGCGTCTCGTACTCAGAGTGCGAGAGCGAGATCGTGATACCACGAGCCTTCTCTTCCGGTGCCTTGTCGATATCATCGACGCCCTTGAGCTGTGCCGAGTAACCGTTGCCGGCCTTCGAGAGCACGTTCAAGATCGCCGCGGTAAGAGTGGTCTTGCCGTGGTCGACGTGGCCGATCGTGCCGACGTTGACGTGCGGCTTATCGCGCTTGAATTCTTCTGCTGCCATATATATGACTTTTTATAATTAATAAAATCGGCCGAGGCCGAATTGCCAACGCTTTGAGTGCTCCAGGACTTGCTGCTTGCGTTTCACCGCGTCACGCTGGTTCGCTAGGCCAGCACGATGAAGCTTGGGCCCCGCCAGGGCGGGTCGGCCGGGACGAATCCCTGAGCCGCAAACAAATACGCACGGAGCGTGCGTGTCGATATCCTAACAGAGGGAGCTCTCACGTCAAGACAACTTCTCTACTGCACGACAATTATCCCGCTATGATTCTTATCCACGTTATTCTGGAACTGCCACGCCCCGGGCTGTTGGAAGGTAAATTCCCAATAATCACCGTGGGAGATCGGTCCGCACGAGTCAAATTCCGTCGAACCACATGAAGAAGTCCCCGGATAAATCTTCGTGGAGGTGGTACCAAAGGACGCGACCCAAAGCTCGTCTGAAGAGTTGTTTGCGAAGCGAATTGTTTGCCCTTTGCTGATCGTGACTTTCTGAGGCTGAAACCCCGTGTCGGTGTATGAGACAAGATACTGAAACGCGGGACTTTCACTCAGTTTTTGCAAATCTTGGGCTGTAGGCTGCGACGGAGGCGGTAGCGTGGGAGTTGTTTTTAGAGTCTGTCTCGATGGTGCGCCTAAGAACAATAGAGCAAGCACGATAAGCGCTATAACAGCCGCTAGTACTGCGAGCTCCTTGGAGAGATTCGACATGCAGTCATACTAGCAACTAAAAGATAGTATCGATCGTTTATGCACAAACCATGCAGGAACTGTGATCTTATCTCTCGTGATACGTCGGTGCCAAATTCACCGTTTGCGACTCATTGAGTGCTGGGCTTGTCCCCCACGGCTTGCAATAAAGCGTGTAGGTTGTCTGGGCACTGATCGCTTTCGATGTGTTTCCTCCGGTTTGCGAAGAGAAACCTGTCCAAGAATCACCGTTTGGTGCCGTCACCGTGCAGGATTGCGCCGAGTTCGGATCGATATTCCAGTATATCTGCGCGCTTTGTCCGGATGAGACAAGGTTCGGGACTACTTTTAGGTGCTGCGTGACCGAAACAGTCGGGTACTGGCATTGACTAGAACCACTCTGGCAGAATTGCGGCGCCTGACACGTGGTCACCGTCGTAACATGGCAAGACGAGTCGGTATACTGAATTGTTTGACCTGAGCATGAATACGCGGGCGTACAAGAAACAGTGAGTGTACCGAGCGGTATAGTGCCCGCGGCAGCGCATTGTGCTGAATATCCGGAAACAGAAGCCGTACCAGTGTAATCGGTGGATTGTGTTGGCGAAACCACTATTGATCCGGTCGTATTTGGCGCAATACTGCCAACGTTATTTATTGAGAATCCGGTAACGTTGCTCGATGAATAGGCAAGTGTCGCCGATTGACCCTGTGTGATTGAGGTGGGTGTAAGCGAGATAGCGCACTGCGGCGCAGCATTCACCGTGATACTTGTTTGAGCATACGTTGTCCATGACGGATAGTAACTTGTTGTGGCACGCGCATAGAAAGTATAGGTACCCGGCGTAGTTGTCGAAAAAACGATCGACTTCGGACCCGGATTGGTGTCTGCACCAAGGCCCGTGCCGATCGGGGAGTCGATATTGTCTCCTGTAAGTGAATCTCCAGAGCCGGCAACAAAAGTCGCCGTGAGGTTGGTCGACTGGCCGGCGTAGATAGAGCTAGAAGATGCGGCAATCGTTGCCATAGGAGTTGCAGGCGGATTCACTGTGAGAGTCGCAGGACATGTCCCATTGCCACCAGCGTTGCTTACCGAGCCATTGTAGTTGGTGGTCGCACCTGGTGAAACGATGGTCGAGCCCGAAGCTCCCACGTAACCGATCGAGTTTATGTAAAAACTTGTCGCGTTATTCGACGACCACTTGAGGGTCGCCGAGGATCCGTACGTAAGCGGGTTCGGAGTGATGGTTATAGAACATGAGGGAACCGGAGGAGTTCCCGACCAAGAAATTGCGACTTCGCCGGGAGCACCAAGACCTCCGTGCGAATCGTAGTAGCCGCCCCATGCCCCACCCGATCCGACAGTAACGGTGACCGTCGCTGGTAATTGACCGTAATAGTAGGTTTTTTGCGCATATCCTCCGCCTCCGCCTCCGTAACCCCAGGCGATAGTGTCTCCTGCATAGTTATTACCTCCTCCGCCACCGGGAGTATTGCCAGGGAACCCAGAACAACCTGTACAAGCATTATCCACGCTACCGCCCGGCGGCTGACCTTGAGCGCCACTACCACCGGAACCTCCGTTCGGGCTTCCTCCCCCAGAGCCAGCGTAGTACACAGGATTTCCGTACATGTCCGGATTCGAACCGTTGGATGTACCATTCCCTCCTGGGGTATTTACATCTCCACCTCCTGCGCTGCCTCCTGCTCCAAAGGTTCCTGGGGTTGCGTTGACCGCACCCCCGCCGCCCGCGCCGCCGTACGCAGTAACTCCTCCAAACGCTGAAGTTCCGCCACTTTGACCATACAGATCTGAGCTGTATCCGCCCGCGCCGCCGCCGCCCGCGCCCCACACCTGCACGGTGAGTGAGTTATAGGAACTGGGGACCGTGAACGTGTATGTTCCGGGAGAGGTATATACCTGCGAGCCGTCCGCAAGCGTTACCTGCGGTATACAGAGAAACAAAGCGATGAGTAGTATTTTTTTCATAGTACGACAATGGCTCCTTGCTTGGTTTTATCGAGGTTGTTTACGAAGTCCCAGGTCCCTTTTTTCGTAAACGTAAACTGCCAGAATTCACCCGGCTGGAGCGAACGGCAAGAATCGAGCGCGCTCGATCCGCAACCATTTTGGATGCTTGGATAAAGCTGGGTGCCTGTTGCTGCTACCCATAGTTGCCCAGTGGAGTTGTTAGTGAAACGGACCGTTTCTCCTACTTCGACGGTGGTTATACGGGCTTCAAATCCAGTATCCGTGTACGAAACAAGAAATTGAAACGGTTGATTTTCCTGCTCATCAACACTATCCGCGTTCGTAAACATGGGCTGAGCTGGGGGAACACGGACCTCCTCTTTCGCCGGCAATAAATGAAACGCGACAAATGTCGGCCGTATATGCGTAGGGGCGCTGAGCACAAAAAGCAGCGCGATCAACCCAACACACCAAAGGAGCAGCTGTTTCAAACTCATTACTTATGATTATAGGCATGCAAATTGTCAAATATATGACTTGTACACACTCGTAGAAAAACCGCCGGCATTCACCGGCGGTTTCTCAAAACACGGATTTACTTGCGACTCGCGATGATTTCTTCCTGCACATTGCGAGGAACGACAGCGTAGTGGCTGAATTCGAGGTTGGGAACGCCACGACCTTCGGTGGCCGAGCGGAGCTGTGTCGTGAAGCCGAAGAGCTCCGAAAGCGGAACTTTCGCCGTGATGACTTTTGCCTGGCCGCGCTCGCCCATCGCTTCGATGGAACCGCGTTTAGAGTTGATCATGCCGGTCACGTCACCCATGAATTTTTCAGGGACGACAACTTCCAATTTCATGATCGGTTCGAGGATAACCGGCTTCGCTTTCTGCATACCCTCCTGGAAGGCATTGATCGCCGCCAACTTGAAGGCAATTTCCGAAGAGTCGACGTCGTGGTAGCTGCCATCGTAGAGGTCGACGGAAATGTCCACGACCGGGAAGCCAGCAAGCACGCCCCTGTCCATCGCTTCGCGCAAGCCCTTGCGGACCGCCGGAATATATTCCTGCGGGATAACACCTCCCTTGATGTCGTTGATGAACTCGAAGTGGTCTTCGCGGTCGACGTTGTTTTTGACCTTTGCGCCCTCCTCGATCGGTTCCATCGGCTTCATCTTGATCTTCACGTGACCGTACTGACCGCGACCGCCTGTCTGCTTGATGTGCTTGTATTCAACGTCGCTCGTGCCCTGGATCGTTTCTCGGTACGCGACTTGCGGCTTGCCCGTCGTCGCTTCGACACTGAATTCTCGCTTCATACGATCGACGATGATGTCGAGGTGCAGTTCACCCATTCCTGAAATGATGGTTTCGAGCGTTTCGGGATCGGATGAAACGCGGAACGTTGGGTCTTCGTCTGAAAGCTTCGAAAGTGCAATACCCATTTTTTCTTGGTCGGCCTTCGTTTTCGGTTCGATGCGCATAGAAACGACCGGTTCCGGGAACACAATCGATTCAAGAATAATTGGGTGCGCCGGGTCGCAGACCGTGTTGCCGATCTTTACTTCCTTCATACCGACGAAGGCGGCAATCTCACCTGCATACACCTCTTTTACGTCCTCGCGTTTGTCGGCCTGGAGACGGACCATGCGGCCAATGCGCTCTTTCTTGTTGTTTGCAGAGTTGTAAACGGTTTCTCCTGCCGCGATTTTACCGGAGTAGACGCGGAAGAACGTAAGGGCGCCGACGAACGGGTCGGTCTGGAGCTTGAAGACAAGCGCTGCGAACGGAGCATCGTCCGTTGATGGGCGTTCCTCTTCAGCACCGGTGTCCGCGTTGTGACCTTTCGCTGGCGGAAGATCGAGTGGCGAGGGAAGGTAGTCGACGACGGCGTCGAGTACGAGTTGAACACCCTTGTTCTTCAGCGAAGAACCGGTAAGGACCGGGAAGATTTTGTTCGCGATCACACCTTTTCGGAGCGTCTTTCGGAGGGTTTCAAGTGGGATCTCTTTGCCCTCGAGATATTCGTTCATGACCGCGTCGTCAGCTTCAACGATGCGCTCGACGAGTTCATGGCGATATTTTTCCGCATCTGCCTTGTACTGCTCAGGAATATCATAAGCAATCACGTTCTTACCCATTTCGCCTTCAAATTTGTAGGCCTTCATGTGCAAGAGGTCGATAACGCCTTCGAACTGGTCTTCGGCGCCGATCGGGATCTGGAGACGAACCGCCTTCGTGGAAAGACGCTCAAGAATTGAGGCGTACGACTTTTCGAACGATGCGCCTGTGCGATCCAGCTTGTTGATGTAGCAAATGCGAGGTACTTCGGCTTCCTCCGCGTAGCGCCAGTTGGTTTCTGACTGAGGCTCAACGCCCGCGACGCCGTCGAAAACAACGACCGCTCCGTCGAGAACGCGCATCGAGCGCTTCACTTCGGAAGTGAAGTCGATGTGTCCCGGAGTGTCGATGATGTTGAAACGAACCTTTGCAGACGTGTCCGCTCCCATGTAAGTCGGGTTCCAGAAGCAGGTGATGGCAGCGGCAGTAATCGTGATGCCGCGCTCGCGCTCCTGTTCCATCCAGTCGGTAACCGTGTTGCCTTCGTGCACTTCGCCGATTTTGTGGCTTTCGCCCGTGTAATACAAAATGCGCTCCGACGTGGTTGTTTTACCAGCGTCGACGTGCGCGACGATGCCGAAGTTTCGAACTTTCTCTAATGGGTAGTCTCTAGACATATAGATAAAAATAAAAACGCCTGCGGCGTGCGATTAATGTATCGGAAATTTGCAAAAAAGCAACGCAAGAGAATAAGTCGCTCACGCACCAGCTCCAATCCATTCAACTGCGACACTACTATTCAAAAGAAAAGCTCGTCTTTGAGCGCTGCAATGACCGTTGCGATAAGGGGAATAGCCAGCAAGGTGAAAAATATAAGTCCGATGATGAGTAGTACCCTCATAACGATAACTCTAGTATCCCAGAGTTAATCGAGTATGAACACCCTAAACGGTGCGTTAGTTGGAGTGCCGATTGACCTGATTCGTTCCTTACGAAAAACGCCGCGCAACATTCGTTGTACGGCGTTTTGCTTTTTTTCTTGAAGCTTACCAAGCGAAGTGAGCGAACGCCTTGTTGGCTTCGGCCATGCGGTGAGTCGTTTCTTTCTTTTGAACCGCCACGCCTTCGTTCTTGATCGCGTTCTTGAGCTCGTTCAAAAGAGATTCGTTCATCGGCTTTCCTTTCGTGCCTTCGGCAGCTTCGACGATCCAGCGCATGCCGAGCGCGAGACGTCGCTGTGGATTGACCTCACGAGGAACCTGGTAGTTGGCACCACCGACGCGGCGAGAGCGAACCTCAACGGTCGGAGAAGCGTTCTCGAGTGCTTGCTCAAGGAGCGTGACAGGGTCGCCGTCTTTTTTGAGCTCCTCCATCACTTTGTAGACGATTTTGCGGGCAGTGTCCTTCTTGCCACGTTCCATCACATAGTTGATGAGCTTCGCAACCTTAAACGATCCGTACACTTCGTCCGGCTCCGGCTGCATTCGATTTTTAACAGGGCGTCGCATAGATATTATTTGGCTCCTTTCGGCTTCTTAGCTCCGTAAAGTGATCGGCCTCGGCGGCGTTTTTCAATACCGGCGGTGTCGAGCTTGCCGCGAACGATGGTGTAGCGGATACCGATGTCCTTAACGCGACCGCCACGAACGAGGACGACCGAGTGTTCTTGGAGGTTGTGTCCTTCACCCGGAATGTATGCGGTGATTTCCATGCCGTTTGAGAGGCGAACGCGGGCGATCTTACGGATGGCCGAGTTCGGTTTGCGGGGAGTTTTGGTCGTTACGCGGGTGCAAACGCCTCGCTTATAGGGCGAAGTGTAGAAGGTCGGGCGGTTCTTGAGCGCGTTAAAACCGCGCGAAAGCGCGACGGTTTTGTCCTTGCTCTTGCGCATCGTGCGACCCTTGCGCGTAAGTTGATTGATGGTTGCCATGAATTAAAACAGTTTCAAAACAAAACTCCCGACGGGAGCTCCCGTAATCTACTATTAATCCCTTTCGGACGCAAGGTTTAGCCCGATATACCTGCAAGGGCGCTCGCAATGCTGTAAATAAAGTTGCTGTAGGTGTCTCCCAAAACGAGTACGAGAACAACCACGAGTAGCATGCCTATAAACGGATTCATCTCCATCGACCGACGCCATTTGGCATACCCGTATTGCATAGACCTCGGAAGTAAGGCTTCAAGTACTTTTGATCCATCGAGCGGAGGAATCGGTACCAGGTTGAAGAGGCAAAGCATCACGTTTACGACCACTATCAAAAAGAAAATCTGCGCGAGCGAGGGCAAAAGATTACTACGGATCAAGATTGAGAAAAGAATCGCAAGTATCGCGTTTGATGCCGGCCCTGCCCCTGCAACGATCGCCTCGGAAAAACGTCCCGGACGTAGGTTGTAGGGGTTATAGGGTACTGGCTTTGCGTAACCAAAAAAAATCGGCGATCCGGTCATTACGAGAATAAGAGGAAGGAGCACCGAACCGAACGGGTCGATATGCGAAAGCGGGTTTAAGGTAAGTCGCCCGGCGTACCTGGCCGTATGGTCGCCCAACCTATCTGCCGCATAGCCGTGCGTCACTTCGTGGATGATCGCGGAAAAGATGATGATGGCGACAAGAAATATCGCGCTGACGAGATCCATCGCAGTACTATAGCAAACCTAGCGCTACAGTTCGTGGTACGCGGGCGCGATATCAACGGCCTGCGTTTGCAAAAGGTCAGGATTGCCTGGGTACGCTTTGCAAGAAAGCGTGTAGGTCGTTTGCGTGGAGATGGCGCTCGACGTCTTCGTTCCGGACGTGGCGTTCCAAACTCCAGGGCTACTCTGATCGGTGCTTTGCGAGCTCCCGTCATTGTTCGAGCCGACGACCGTACAGCTTTGCGCGTTTGCAACATTCCAGCTGACCTGGGTCGTTTCTTTTTGCTGCACAATATTCGGCGTCACCTTCAAACCTTGATTTACCGTGATCGCCGGATACAGACACTGATTCGAACCATTTTGGCAATACTGAGGCGCCGTACAAGTAGAAAGATTTGTTGTGGAGCAGTCGGTGTTGGTTTGAATAATGGTACCGCCATTGCAAGACCAAGCTTGCTGGCACGTAACCGTAACCTGCTGAGAAATCGGCGTGGTACCGCCCGTTCCCGTACATGAGCCACTGTAAGTGGTGGTTTGCGAAGGAGAAACTTGAACGGAACCACTCGTTTGGTTAGCAGTAGAGAAATTCGTACCCGTACAAGAGGTCGCGTTGGTGCAAGACCAGGTGAGTGTCGAACTCTGACCCTGCGTAACCGATGAGGGAGAAGCATTGAAACTGCAAGCGGGAGTTTGAGGGGTAACGTTCACGGTAATGGACTGTCCGTACGCACTCCACCCGGCGTAATAGGCAGTAATAATATAGGGCTTGAACACATAGGAGCCGACCGTCGTCGGCGTAAACGGATAGGAAATACTAGATGAGTTGCCGTATGTACCACTGTTGGGATCGTAGCTGTACCGGGGGATACTGAATTCACTTCCGCTTGGGGGAACCTCGTTGAAGGTCGTCTCTTCGCTAACATCGCCTGATCCCGCTGCAAAGGTGCCCGTAATGGTAGTTGATTGCCCAAGTTGCAACTGTTGCGTGCCGGCGGTAATTGAAACACTTGGTGTTGGAGGCGCGTTCACGTAGGAAACAGCGCTATACCAAGGGCCGGTCCCTTTTCCGCTATTGAATGAGTAACAGGAGTAGTCGGTAGCGGCGTGTGCCGCAACGTACGTTGTTCCCTGATAATCGACGTACCCTATGTTGTTTATATACGCTTGAGTGCGGGGAGTGTTGCTAGTTCCCGCACCGGAGGTGCTCCAGGAAATCGTTACCGGCGTCCCAGAGTACGCGTACGAAGCGGGGTTCGGACTTATGCTCACCGAACAATAAACGCAGGCCCAGGTGTTACCTTGCCCGCAAGAACACTGTGTAAGGTCGTTATTGGGTGCCCCGGTACCGTCGGGACAAAGCGGTGTAGAACCACTACAGCCGTTCGGCGCATCGGTATCGAAGGGATTCGAGGGGCAGGAAGCCGGCATTATTTGCATTCCATGAGTGGAAGTGTCCGCAAACGCGACCTCTACCGAATCAAAAGGCTTTTGCGTGAATTGCGTATATGCGGCAAAAATAAGAGCGAGACTCACTAATGCCCCGATAAACGAAAGCACTCGCGGGCCTCTCATGCGAGAGAGCGCATGGGACCGCGAACGCCGGGAGCGGACCATAAAGTAGTACTATTGTACCTGTAAAGCGCGTTGCGAGTCCCCTATTTCCTCCTTGGCTTGTGGATTGAGCGAAGAGTTTGCGAACACCGCAGGTGCGTGGTAGGATGCGCCGACTTATGGCACGAGTCTGCGACATAACAGGCAAGCGATCCCGCGTCGGAGGCGGCTATTCCAACCGCACGCGTGCAACCAAATTCAATCCAACGGGCAAGCGTCGCCGCCAAATCAATCTCCAAAAGAAGACTGTTTTCATTCCGGAGCTCGGCAAGAAGGTTACGGTCAATGTTTCCACTAAAGGTCTTAAGACCATGAAGAAGCGTGGCGCCTACCGAACTCTGAAGGCAGCAGGAATACTTGCATAACTCAAAAGGGAAACGGCCGCGCGAAAGCGCGGCCGCTTTTTATATGGGTTGCAAGTGTTTCGGTCCGAGCGCGAAACACCGCACGACAAGGTATATGCCTAGCAGCGTCCGGACTACATGCGGCTCGAAACCAAAAGCTCCAGCCTGGAACACGAGTCCGGCTCCGATACCAAGCACTACCGACTGCAGCATCCGAAATCCGACTTTTCTATGGAACGTCCCGCAGACGAGCATGGTAACCGTCAGCGTCCCGTACCGAATAGCCGTGTCAGGGTCTAAAAAGTACGGGCCAAATGCAGCTACGTAGTAACCAAGTAGGTAACTGCCGAGTGCGATCACGGCTGAGTTCAGCAAGACATATCGCTCAAGACCGCGATCGAGTGGACCGAAGAAAATCCATCGAACTAGATACATGCGAGCACCTCCTAAAAATATCCTACTCACGAGTCACCATTTGTCCATCCGACGTGAAAACGACGGGCGCGGGACATGCTCGTAGCAGCTGTATTTTTACCGGTTCAAGGAGAGTGGAAGATGTGCTTGAACTGCAGGGCACAAGCTCAAATTGAGGCCCAATAAAGCCAAGAAATAGCTCTGCATCATTCCCAAGCCCGAGTAAAATATTCGACCTCAAACGTGTCCCATCGAGTTCGGAGAGATATTCCTCTTGTGCGGGCAATCCGCACGCAAAGAAGAAAGACGTATTTTTGAATATAAGCCTGAACATAAGGCACCCCTGTGCCGACAGTTGAGAGGCATCTCGATCCGGAAAAAGGAATTCGAGATACGTTTGATCTCCTAGATCGATGACTAATCCGCGTTTTGCGTTTAGCAATCTCGTACCGCCTCGCTGCGCTTCGGATGTCGCCCCTACAAATGACTGGACCTCTGGCGTACTCGTATGAGCCGATGGTCGAATAATCGCCGCAACACGATAGCGCAAAAGCACGCTTGTAAATCCGCCGACACTTGCTGGAATCGGAGCTCGTGCTACGAGCACATCTATTGAACGGCTATAGAACGGCATTACCGATCCTAGTTCACGTAAAATTGAGTCGTCAGCTCCACCATCTACCAAAATCGATCTTCCGCTCGGAGTTTCGACAAAAATTGATCCGCTAGGGAGGGCACTAACGGTAAGGATTCCGCCGCGGTCTTCGCGCAAAACAACGTACCAGATAAGCGCTGCAGCGCTGAGCGTGAGCATGAGGAAGATGCCAATTATCCTGACGCTCGTCTGCATGCAAAAAGTGTATCGAGCGAAGATAATGGAAAATTAAAATTCTCATAAGCTTTTCATTTTGCGTAGTGCTATACTTTTTTTTATGCAATACGAACCAAAAACCTTTACATTTCCGACACTGGAGGGAATCTCTCAAAAGACGATGGATGAACACATAGGCCTCTACCAGGGGTATGTGAAGAATTTCAATGCGCTCACCGAACTCATGGACGAGCTCTTTAAGGAATCCGACAAGAACGTACACGCGCTTTCGGAGGCAATCCGACGTCGCAGCTTTGAATTCGGTGGTATGCGGCTGCACGAATACTACTTCCCCCAACTGGAAGGTGGTCCGGCTCCCCTTGATAGCACTGGCAAGCTTGGGAAAGCGCTAGCGGAACAATTCGGCTCAATCGACGAAGCAATACGCCAAATTAAGATTGCAGGCATGTTGCGAGGACCGGGATGGTCCATCCTCTACTTCGACCCTCAGGCGTCGGCTTTTCGCATCGGATTCACAGGCGAACAGCATCAGGGGCACTTTGTCACCCTTCCTATCGTTCTGGCATTGGATGTTTGGGAGCATGCCTTCATTTTGGACCAGGGTGCGCAGGGCAAGGGCAAGTATATTGATGCCTTTTTCAAGAATCTGAACTGGAGCGTCGTCGAAAAACACTTTGAGGAAGCGACAAAATAGACTTCTGCTCAAACGGACATATGTGGACAGCGCGGTTGCAGGGCCCTGTATCCGCGCTATTCTTTACACATTACGATAGCTAAAAGCTTATGAAAATAGAACGAGCAATCTTAGTCGCATTTTTGGGTAATTATTTGGTCAATAATGTTATAGCAGCGATCGCGGCCTTCGTTCCCGCAGGAACAGGCGTCATCACGGCTCAGTACGTCACTTTCGTGATCCTCGCGATGATTCTCGTTGCGATCATGACCTGGTGGTACATGAAGGCCGCCCCGGCATCCCTTATGGCCGGTTTGTGGTTTGGAATCCTCGGTTTCGTGGTTTCGGTTGTGGTCGCCTTCATCACCGGTGTCTCAGGCGTGTTGGTACAGACCGCCTCGTTTTCCACGCTCTGGAGCGTATTGCCGAACTTTGGACCGTTCCTCTGGAGCTGGTCTACGCTCGTTCTCCTCGGCTACTGGGTGATTCCGGCCGTTGCGATGGGCTGGTGGCTAGGTCGCGGTAAGATGATGCCGGCAATGTCGGCCTCTCCCGCGCAAACGATGTAACTCCTCTCAAGTAAAGGAACAAAACGACGCCTCCGGGCGCCGTTTTGCGTAATTGTTTGTAAATCAACTCACCCGTGCTAGGTTCTTAACGGAATCCGCAGTGACAACCCTTTACCTCGGGAGAAGTACCGTGAATGAGGCTCCTCAAAAGAATTCCGTCCCCGACTCGCTTTTGCGAGTGATTGAAGATATCGAGCCATTTGACCCGCACAAGGCTGTAAATCAACTCGAATTCGCAAGCGGCGTCATCAAAAGAAGCCAGATCGATGCATCTCTTGCCGGAGCGCTGAAAATCGCCTTCATGAGCAAGGTCGGTCAGATCATCGACGGCCATGACGAACTTTCGAAGCTCGCCTCTGAGAGATGGATCACCGACACGTGCAACAAGCTTGATGAAGACGTTGGGCACTCCGGTGTTGTTCATGCCGGAGGCGTCGTCTCTCGCACAGAACCGAGCACCCCTTCGTCCGCCGAACAATAGCTCTTTGTTGAACAAAGTTCAGTAAGCGACCGATACCTCAGGTGTCGGTCGCCTTCTTTTATATATCCACAACAAAACAACGAGTGCGCCGTAGGAAATAAACAGCCATGGAGCACTGAACGGCGGAATCGAAACAGCGGCAAAAGGCAAACTGGCAAACATATGAGCAACGGAAATGACATACCAAAGAAGCGCGTATGCGGGAAACGCCAGCACTACTGCTGCAGGACCGAACACCACACCTCCTACACCAGCGATCAGTGAGAAAAACATCGCCGACGGCACTGGCAAGAGTGATAGTAAATTCGCCGGAAGAGCCACGATCGATAGTGTTCCGTTTTGATACAAAAGGAGAGGCAATACCATAAGCTGTGTCGCGCACGTGGCCGAAAGTATCTCGCGTGCGCCGAGTACGTCAGGGATTGTGCTAAACCAATTCTCAAAAAGAGGTGTGAAGAGTATGAGTCCCAGTGTTGCAAGAGCACTAAGCTGAAAACTCGGATCAAAACAAAGCGTCCACGGATTCCAAACAACCATGCAAACAGAAACGAATGCCAGCACTCTTTCTCCAACATACACGCGGTGCGTCGCTCGTGCCGCTACGGCGATTAGTGCCATGAGCGCCGCGCGCAAAGCACTCGATGCACCGCCTGCAACAAAAACGAAAAAAATAACGATAGCGCCACTTCCTCCAAATCCTATAAATCTCGGCATTCGCGAAAGTAATTTCGCGGCTGCCTGCAGAACGACCGTAATATTGTAGCCAGAGAGCACAACCATATGGATGAGTGAATCGCGCTGAAAATCTTTACTAAGATCCGGACCTATAGAGCGTTTATCGCCAACGGTTATGCCTCCAGCGAGTGCGGCTTCAGGATCCGGCATAACATTTCCGAGACCCCGCAAAAATGTTTCTTTGATCGCAATCGCTAAGGCCTGCAGCGGCTCTCCGACATTACCTGTTATCGAAACAATTTGTGCATATCGCAATTGATAGGTAATTCCCTGCGCGGCAAGATACTGCGGATAAAGAAACTCTCGGTCAGTATCCGTCTGGAACGGTTGCGGAAGCACGAGTTTCCCGCGAATTTCAACGACATCTCCGTAAGAGACGCGGGAATGAGCCGGCAATTCGGCCAGCACCCCTCCTTTGATCGAGCTACTCGACGAGCCGGATACGAGCGAGGTCGCCTGTATCGATACCAGTGTCTCCGTTTGCCGCGCGTCCGGTTCTTGAAAAACGAATCCTTGCACAAACACCGTCTTGCCGAGATCGTCGATAAGCTTCGGGTCACCTTGTACGCCAGCAATTTGCATCCTCGCGATCCCGAACGCGCAGGCAACAAATCCTATGCCAAGCAAAATACCGGTTTTGAGTCTCGGTCGATCGATACTTCCCAAAGCAATCGATCCTGTAGCCACACATAGTAGAAATAGAACGAAACCCCAGCCAAGTAAGAGAAATGATCGTAAAAATACTCCACCGAGAAATCCAAAAACTACCGCCCAAAAAGCGCGTGACCCCATAGTTTGAACATTGTATCAAAAGTAAACCTCCGGGTTTTTGACCCGGAGGCGGATTTTGGGGTGAATAAAGAGCATTGTGTGTCAGGAGTGCGAATCGTGCTGCAGGGCGCCGCCCGAGTTCTCGAGCGCGATTGCACTGGTCGAGGTATTCGGTCGCGAGGGAGACGCGACGGCCGGAAGTTGAACAACCGTGGCCTTCTGGTCAGGGGCCAGATCGGTCACCAGCACGATCGCGCCGTTCGCGAACTCGAGAGCGTCATGATGGGTGTCGAGACGATCAGTGTTGATCTGCCGAAACCGTGCGAGCTTCGATTTGACCGACCTGGTGAAAAAGGCGGCTTTCCGTCTGGCCGTCTTTTCGAACTCGATTTCCGTGCCCGGAAGCATGCACACGGCCACAGTGCGATCGTCTGCCGACGCGAAACCGCGCGTCGACGTGCCGAAAAACACGGTCGAAACCAATTTTTCCCGTGCCACCGCCGGTCGAGACCGAACAGCATGAAGACTGTAGTCACACATTCTCTATCTCCTTTCGCCTGACTCCCCCATGGAGCCAGAACTCTCATGAAAGTACCTTTTCTCGGAGTGAAAAACAAGGCGGTTATTCGCCCGCTTCGTCGATGGCTTGGTTTACCAGTCGGTCTGCTTCCTTATTTTGCGCACGAGGAACGTATTTGAAGCGGTAGGAGGGAAACTCGGCGAGCAAATGACGAACCTTACTAGCTTGTGTTTGGAGGTTCGGCTCCTTTATTTTCCAATTGCCAGTGAGTTGTTCTACGACAAGCTGGCTGTCCATTCGAACCTCAAGCGGGCGGTCGGTTAAGCCCAATTGTTTCGCTTCGGTGAGTGCGATTGCAACCGCTTCGTATTCCGCCCAATTATTCGTTTGGCGTTTCCCAAGATATTTTTTGAATTCGTGATTCGTATCGCCGTCAATAATAACGACACCCGCACCTGCAGGACCAGGATTACCTCGGGCGCCGCCGTCCGTGTAGATAACTATCGTCGGCATGCTACATCGTTGTAGGGATAGTTTGCTTTTGCTGAAGCGTGCGGTATGCGTGCACCATTGCAATGGTAACGACCGGATACGCGACGAGAACTCCTACAATGAGGCAAATGAAACCAAGTATGACGACAAGGATGGAAAGGATGCCCAGCAAGAAGAGTTGCCATTTGTAACCGTACGTGATTCGCTTGCTTTCTTTGAGCGCTTCTATCGGTCCCATTCCCTTATCAACAACAAGGAGAAGCCCGAAGCCGAACATAATCGCCCAGATCACCCCAGGCACTATCACGAGGACAAGTCCGCAAACTACGATTGCCCAGTACAAAATAGCCGTTCCGACGTACGTCCAAAACGGAGTAAATTTCGTGAAGTCGGACAAGCTCAGGTGTTCAATATCATCGTGAGCTTTAAGAAAAAAGTGCAGGACCGCGATGCCGCCCGCCACGTCAATCGCGAGTCGCGCCAGAGTCGTTAGTGCGCCGGTCATGCCACCATCTCTTCCAATTTGGGCCAACATTGCTCCCAAGCCTCCGATGACGATCATGTAGAGAATATAACTACTGATCAGGAACCATGGTCGCTTCTTAAAAGTTTCCCATCCGAATCGGATGCATGCCCCTGCTGAGAATGTGTCCATGCCCATAAGGCTAGCACGACGCTTACAAAATACCAGTTTGGTTAGACATTCAAAATATCCACGAGCCGAAGCGCGAGACCACCCCGAAATGTGTCTCTTTCGAGCGTAGCTAACACATTGGCGCGTGTTCCCTGCTGCGGGACGAACGAAAATTGATCCTCCTGTCGAAAGAAATCAAATGCGCGTACGGGTGCGTAACACGCGCCGTCTAACGTCACTTCGATATGGTTGTTTTCTTTGCCGAATTTCTTAATCGTTTTGACAATAGCGCCCTCCACGAGCAAAACGGGTTTTGGATTTTCGATACCAAACGGAGCCAACGCGGAAATGGTATTAAAAAGAACGCGAGAAACTTCCGCGAGCGTTACACGATGATCGTACTGGGGTACTTCTTGCGTGAAACTTGCTGGTGCGCTAGCTGCCAAGCCTACAGCCGCGTTTGCGAGAGATTCCTGCAGGTCGTGTACGCGCTCATGTGAAACGGAAAATCCGCCCGATCGTTCATGGCCGCCGAATTCTTCGAAAGAATCCTTTGCCGTTGTAAAAAGTTCTACGACGGAAAACGTGCCGTCGGATCGACACGAACCTTTTAGTCTGCCATTCACGTCGCGGCCCCAGAGACACACTACTCCGCCGCGTTCTTCGACGACGGAGTTGGCGGCGAGACCTAATAGCGCTGGCTTCCATTCCGGATTACCGAGCACGACGACTTTTTCATCATCACGAAAACGATCGCGAACACGTCGCTTCGCTTCTCGCACGATCGCACCGGCGGCGCCTTTGCGTTTCGTATTGAGCGACTCAAGCAGCGCAGCGAGCAGCTCGGCTTCCTGCGGATCGCGTGTCGTCAAAAGCCTGAACGCCAGATCCGGATCGTCCATGCGGGAAGCGGCATTGATGCGCGGCGCAATCGTGAAACCAATGTCGTCTTCGGTGAGTTGTTCTTTTCGCAAACGTGCTTTCATACACAGTGCGGTGATCCCGGCGCGCTGGGATTTGCGAAGAACTTGAAGACCCCAGAAAACGAGCGTTCGATTCTCACCGACAAGCGGCACCATGTCGGCAACTGTCGCAATCGCGACAAGATCGAGTAGCCACTTTTCCCAGCCGTCAGGAATGTCTGCAAACGATGCCATTTTTCTTTTCTTCCCTTCGCGAAGGGCGGCCTGCACCAACTTGAAAGCGACGCCGGCACCGCACAACCCTTTGAAAGGGTATGGCTCGAGCTTCGGATTCAAAACCGCAACTGCATCCGGCAACGCTCCCGGAATTTCGTGATGGTCGGTAACGATCACATCGATGCCTTTTTCTTTTGCGTGCGCGACCGCATCAATCGCAGTTGTGCCGACATCAACCGTGATAATCAGTTTCACGCCGCGCGAGGCGAGGGCGTCGATCGCATCGAAGTGAAACCCGTATCCTTCGCGATCGCGGTGCGGCAAATAGGTTTCAATATTCGTGTAACCGATTTTCGAAAAAAAATCGGCCAGGATAGCTGCACCGGGGATACCGTCGCAATCGAAATCGGCATAAATGGCGATGCGTTCGTTGCTTCCTAGTGCGTGAAACAGGCGATCAAGGGCAACCTGCATATCGCGAAACAGGAACGGGTCGTGGGTGTGCAAATCGTAATCAGGCTTCAAAAAGGTCGCTATGTCGTGCTCGTCTTCTATACCTCGTCTCGAGAGCAATGCGCGTACCAACTCAGGAATAGTTTCGTTGCTCATTGACGGGATTGTACCGTATACTCTTTGCCATGGAGGATTGCATTTTTTGCAAAATCGTAGCGGGAACTATTCCCTCTTATAAGGTCGCTGAAAATCAGCTTGCTTTTGCCTTTTTGGATATTCATCCCGCCAATCCCGGACACACGCTCATCATTCCGAAGCGCCACGCGGAAAATGTATTCGAAACCACTCCCGAGGAATGGCGCGCAATTGCCGATCTGACTCGTGAGCTTTCAATTGCGGTCGAGAAAGCGATGAACGCAGACGGATTGAATATAAAAATGAACAACCGTGTGCACGGCGGACAAGATGTGATGCACGCGCACGTACATGTCGTGCCCAGATTCAAAGGCGATGGCGTCGTAAAACCGCTCGTGCAAAAACCCGCCTACCATGAAGGTGGGGCCGAAGCGACCCTTGAGAAAATTAAGGCCGCTTTATAAGCGGTCTCTGTTTTAGTTCAATGCATCAAGCCCCGGAAGGGTTCCTTGCAAAAGGAACTCGAGCATGGCGCCGCCGCCAGTAGAAAGGAAACCGAGCTTCGATTCATCGATGCCGGATTCTTCAATCGAAGCGATCGTATCGCCGCCGCCGATCACAGCCTTGGCGCCGCGCGCGACCGCGTGTTCGATAAGCTCCGCAATCGCTTGCGTGTAGTGTGTGTAGCCGTCTTCGTACAAACCAGTCGGACCGTTCCACAAAATAAAATTCGCCTGCTCGATATAGGGGGCGATCAGCGCGACGGTATCAGGGCCGATGTCGACGATTTTTTCGTCTCCGCTTACGGCTTCCGGTTTCTTGACCCGTGCCTGCTTATCAGATTGTTCCACGGTCACATCGATCGGGGCGAGAAATTTTGGATCAGCGAGTACTTCGGCGCTCGGCAACTCCTTTGAAACAACTGAAATGCCGACAGGAAATCCCTTCGCCTTATACACATCGTTCGCGAGTGCGCCGGTAATGAAAAAATGATCGTAGGTCGCAAGGAGCGATCGCACGAGCGGAGCTTTTGTTTCGAATTTCGCTCCGCCGAGAATCGCAAAAGACGGCGCCTGCGGCGTACGTGCGGCGCTGAGCGCGCGCACCTCGTCGCGCATCAAAAGCCCATAATAGTGAGGCAGGAATTTTGGAATACCGACAATCGATGCGTGCGCGCGGTGCGCGGCCGCGAACGCGTCGTCAACGTACAGCTCTCCGTACGCAGCAAGTTCTTTTGCAAAATCCTCTCCGTTTTCAGTTTCCCGAGGGTCGCGACGCAAATTCTCCAACAAGAGCACCTCTCCCCCCGTCATTGCCCGTACGGCCGTCTGCGCCATAACGCCGAGGAGATCCGGGACATACACGACCTTGCCCAATTGTTTGAGCGCTTCCGCGACCGGCGCGAGGGATTCTTCCGGATCGCGACCAATGTGTGAGAGCACGATTACCTTTGCACCCGCCTTAGCAAGAAACTCAATCGTCGCCCAACCTTTTCTGAGCCGGAATATATCGGAGGCCTTGCCGCTGTTGTCGAGCGGAACGTTAAAGTCGGCGCGCACGATAACGCGCTTCCCGTACAACTCCCCCGCCGGCACCTCATCGATGCATTTCATGCAAGCGATTTTATAAGCGCTGAAACTTTTGCCGGATTGGTTGAAGCACGCCCGACGAGAAGACCTTGCACTTCGCCCTCGAGAACCATCTCGCGCGCGTTCGTTTCGTCGATAGATCCTCCATACAAAATTTTGATCTTCATCGCTTTATCGCCGTGGGACCCCACCAACGACTTGCGGATAAAAATCGTCATCTCATGCATCTGCCGTGGAGTCATCGCTTCGGTCGCTCCGATCGCCCATACCGGTTCGTAGGCGATGACTATTTTACCGAGATTAGCGGGAACAATATCTTGCAACCCTGCGCGAAGCTGCTCTTTCACAAAGAGAAAATGCTCTCCTGCTCCCGATCGCTCGTGCTCACCGACGCAAAAAATCGGCTGCAGCTTTTGCGCCATAGCCGCGTTGATTTTGGCCCGCGTTTCTTCGTTGGTTTCGCCCATCGCGCGGCGCTCCGCGTGGCCGATGATCACCGCTGCGGCTTTCGCGTCCTTTACCTGGGACATTGAAACCTCACCTGTATACGCACCCTCTTTCTGGAAGTGAGCATTCTGCGCAGCAAAAGAGATTCTTTTTCCTTTGTATGCCTGGGAGAGCTCCCGAAGGAAAATTGCCGGGGGCGCGACCATGATCGAAACATCTTTTGCAGATTCCGCTGCCTTGCGAGTCGCATCAAAAAGTCCTTTCGCCTCGCGCATCGTCTGCGGATTCATCTTCCAATTCGCGACGAGGATCGATTTCATGCTCAGGATTGTAGCATGCGAGCTTCAGACATTCTCAAAACGATCGCCACAACCAGACTCCTCCGACGATACAAACGGCTACGACGCCGAAAACGATAAGGATGGTAGCTGAGCCCCAGGGAGCTGCAGGCGCATACGGCGTCGCGGGAACCGCGCTTTGATCTGTGCTTTGCTGATCGATATTGGATGACTGTGACCCGCCATCTTGATTATTTTGAATGCTTTGCACATCAGACGGAGTCGCTGAGCGCTGTACGTTTTGGGAAATCGAAGGTTGCACGTTTACAGGTAAGGGCTGCAATACATTCCCTGAAGGCGCGAGCTTGGCCGCATACACGCTCGAAGAGCTGAACAGAAAAACGATGCAAAAAAACGCAAACGCTCGACGCATTTAGTTACTATACCAGCTCAATTGTTTGTAGCCCGCCGATGAGAAAGGAAACGAAGGAGGCGGCGAATACATGAGACTGCTGTCGTATGCGTCGTTCGTGGTCGCGTATCCGGAAATATCGTTATTATTATTGTCGATCCAGGTCCAGGTCCATTGGCCATAGGTCATGATCGAACCGAACACGGATATTTTTGTTTTGACCGCCGTCATATTTTGATAGTAGAGAAATTCGGCACTTCCGTTTTGCGCAATTAGCGCGCCGTCGATTTCGAGGTTTTGCGGCGCAGCGTACGAGACAATAACGTTCTGTTGTGCGAGTAATCCTAAGCTATTGGTGCCGTCCTTGGCAGCATAAACAATATTATTTGGGATAAAAATCGATGGCGCGGTCGATGAATTGTACGGAAGTACGGCAGCCGCAACCATGACGCGTCCTTTTACCGTACCCTCTACCCACACTTTATCCTCGATATAGATAATGCCACTCGCCGGGATAGGCTCGTTGCTATAGAGAAGCGTACGATTTTTGTAATCCGTGCTTGTGTTGATCGCGTTATTGTTCACGTCCCATCCTGTCGGTTCGCTTTGCAAACTCGTTACTTTATAGATGCTAACTGTGCCGTTGGAATTCAAAACGAGCGAATAGCCAGAAGCATTCGACGGTGGCAAATAGTACGTCCCTCCCGTTTCGCTTTGCGCCGTCGATTTGAGTGTAGCGAGATTCGACGTCAGCGAAGAAAAATCAACGGCCGGAACAGGATATTGCCAGAACGCTTTCACGCTCGAGTTGGCCGAACCCCAAACGCCGTTCTCCGTTGTCGGGCAGGGCGATCCTTGCGACGAAGGGCACGTATAGGTGGATTTAGCCGACATGACCGGCGCATTGGTCGATCCATCGAATCGTACGCCGTTGTTCGATTGCATCTCGCCGCTCACCGTCTCTCCAGAGCCGATCCAAATAATGTCATTGCTCAAAAAAGAATATAGTGCGAGCGACGGAATGCCGTATTTCGCGGTGACCACACGCCTCACATTGGGGTTATCCGTCGTCCAAGCGGTCGATTGAATCGTAACAATGGTCGATCCTGTTGGTGGTGGCGTGATGGTGAGACTGTAATAACCGATTATTTTTTGTGTGGTCAAGTCGGTATAGGTATGTACGTAGGGGCCGGCTTTCCCAGTACCGTCTTGATAATCGGTCGGGTAGTGTGCGAGGTGCCATTGGTAGTAATCGATACCAGCCTCCGCGATCTGCAACGCCTCTTCGCGATCAATGCGCGTTTTCGCGACCCCAAGCTCTTTTGCAATAACGCCGAAAAAAGGCGTGAGAATGAGCGAAACGAGCGTCACGAGCAGAAGCACGAGGATCAATGACTCTCCGCTTTGGGCTTTTTCACGTTTCATATCAGTTTCCCAAATTTGTTTTGAGATTGCGGATCGCGGCGGCAGTCGATATCACCGATGATGCGGTCGAATTGCGTTGTTCCAAGAGCGCTACACTCATTTTGAGATTGATGTACGTTACCTGGTTGATATTAACTGGCTGCGAAAGCGGTGTAGAGGTTCCCGCATAGATTCCGTTGTAATAGAAGAAGATGGTTGAGGTACCTACGCCGCCGACATGTTGTACGAGCGTGGAAATTTTTTCATTTGCCAAATTATAGGATGCAGGTGATCCACTCGGCACGGTGATGCCTTCGTACAAAGTCGAATTCGCTACAAAATAACGAATGCGATCCACTGTGGTCGAGCTCCCCGTCCCATAGGGCGAGTAGAAAATCACTTCCGTCGTGGACGCTTCTCCGAGCGGGTACGATCCATCGTTGCCATATGCCGCATCGCGCACCTGATTGACGAACATTGCTCCCGCGCTCTGAGCCTGGTCCACGGCATTGAGTGCGTTCGGGCTGGTCGTCGAATTCATAAAGATGATTCTCAGCAGCGCTGCTGATGCCAGCATAACGATACTAAAAACCACGATAGTGACCATTGTCTCGACGAGTGTGAATCCTTTGTTGCGTCGCATATTTTTATTGACTCAATTGAACCTGCAGCGTATTGCGACCACTGATATTCACATTCGAAATGGTTTGTGTTTGATAGCCCGGCATTGATACGACTATCGTATAATTCGATCCGCTCGAGAGTCCTGCGAACATCGCCTGTCCGGGTGAGGCGCATCCCGAAACATAATTCACCGTGACGTTGGTCACGACAGGCGTGGTTGTCGTGCTCATGGAAGAGAGGTACATGCGGTACCGAAGGTATCGCGCATTGTTTTGCGCCGCATTGATAGTAGTGCCTGGGACCGTGTAGTACGTCGACGCTGTACCGTCGGGACCGGCGTAGTTCCAGGTCTGATCGTCGTTATTGGTGGCGATTTGGAACGAGACGGACGTAGAGGCGTTTTGCGACGTCGGGTTCCAGAAGAGCGTCGTATACGAGCTCGACGCGGTGCCCGTATCGAACGATGAAGACGTGAGCTGGCCGGAAGGTGCATATGAACCGCCGATCATCGCGAGCCGGACACCTGTCGGAAGGGTTTGCGTGTCGACATTTCCGTCGTCTTGAGCATATTTGGTGGTCGTTGAAAAATCGTACTGCCCCGATCCGCCCGACCAATCGTTTTGATACAAAATACTACCTGCGGTGAGTAAGGTACTGTCGTACGAAGGGCTCGTACTCTTGAGCTCGACCGAGGCGCCCTGAATCGGATTTCCGGTCGCCGCGTCTTTGACAATAATAAGCAAACTATTAGTCGTCGAAGGTCCGAGCACAAGTGTCGATTGTTGCGCAGTCCCTGGCAAAAGATTGATCTGTTGAATCGGCGACGACCCGTAAATCATGTACGAAGCTGAAGTGATCGAAGGGGTGTAGGTGTCCCATTCGATCGGGTTTACTACCACTTGTCCGGAGCCATTGCTCGTGTACGAGGTATTAAATTTATACACGTTGGGATTCGTGCCGATAAGCTTTGTTCCACTTATCTGAACTCCGACGCTTGGCAGCGGCTGACAGCTTTGAGTGACCGTGTTTACGGTAAGTGAACTTTGCTGATCGATAGAAAAACTGATCTGCGTTACTTGGCCGTTCGAAATGGTCGCATCTGGTTTCACTGGGTTGGGATTATTCACCGAACTTGGATACGTTTGATCACTCGAATATGAGCCCTTTGTAGCAACGATGTGGTAGGCGTTGGTGCTATCCGGAAGCCCAACCTCAATCCAATGGCCGGTTGAATCCGTTGTTCGCGTGACGTTGATTGCTGGAGAAACGCTGCTATTGGTTATCGTGACCGATGCGCCGGGTACCGGTTGGCCGGTTGCATTAATGACCTGTAACGAGAGTGCGCCTCCGCTTGCGAGCCCCTCGAGCCCTTGTGGAACCACGCTGGTCAAAAAGGTTGTCATGAGACCGTCGACCGGATTTTTTACATACAATTTGACCTGTTTGTAATCGTTCGGCGCAGGATCGGTGCCCGATGCGGCAGTTCCGTCTGCCGGATCATCGACGTACGTCACGTCGTAGTAGAGCTGATACTTAGTGTCGTTATAGGAGACAGTGAGCAAGTTTGGGAGATCTGGCAATACGCCATGCGGGTTGCCGCTGATCGTTCCGATTTGGGAATAGGGCAAATTACGAGCGACTTCTATGTATTGATCGGCGAGCGCAGCCACGTCTTCCTTTTCTCGATATGCGCGAAGCGCCTTCGTGGAAATAACCTCGAGGTTGTACGCGGCGAGCGCAAGCATCGAAAATATCGCGACAGCAATTAGCGTGGAGACGAGACTGAATCCGCTCTGAGGGCGAGGGGTCATGCACGTCAACTAATGCTGTTGGAGAGCGAATAGATCGGCGTAATCATAGCGACCGCAAAAAAGCCGACGGCAACGCCGATCACCAGCATGAGAATCGGCTCGATAATCGTAGACATATCTTTGGTCGCCCCATCGACCTCTTCCTCATAAAAAATGGCGAGTCGCTTCAACATCTCCGCAACCTGGCCCGTCTCTTCACCTACCGACATCATTTCTCCGACGAAGGGAGGATATAGGTCTTCGCGACGCGCGAACGCGGCTGAAAGCGGCTCGCCCTGGCCGACCGACTTCTTTGCGTCGGTAATAACTTCGCGGAAAAACGGATTTTGCACAACCTCAGACGTGATATCGAGCGAGCCGATCACATCGACTCCGGAAGAGAGCAGCGAGGCAAGGGTGCGCGCCGTGCGAGCGGCATTGGTTTCGCGCACCAAATTCCCGATCACCGGAAGTTTTAACGTTGCGTAAGCGCCCGCGCGCTTTCCGAACTGCGTTCGGAAGAAAATGACAATCAGGAAGACTACACCGACGAGCAAGCCGCCGGCCAAAATACTATTACTAACGAGAAAGTCACTGAGTCCGATCACAAGCTTGGTCGAAGTGGGAAGCGCGACATTCATTTGTTTAAATGTGCCGGAGAGCGAAGGGACGACGTCGATCATCATGAACACGCCGATCGCGAAAATGGCGAACAAAATAACACAGGGATAAAAAAGTGCGCCACGAATCTTTTTCTTCAAGGTATATGTTCGCTCCATTTGATTGGAAATTGTCTGCAGCGCTTCGGAGAGATTACCGCTTTCCTCGCCGGCACGGACCATGGCGACGAACAAGTGCGAAAATGCCTTTGGGTATTTCGCGAGTGCTTCGTGGAGCGTGTCGCCGCGGCGCACATCGCTCTCAACTTCCGAAAGGATGAGGGAGAGTTTCGGATTCTTAGTTTGTCGTTCAAGAACCGCCAAGGCGCGGGCGAGCGAGAGCCCGGCTCCGAGCATCGAGCCGAGATTGCGTGCCATCAAGACCTTGTCGTATTCCTTAACGGTTGCGAAAAGCGTATTCCAATAGCTGATACTCAGTATGCTATTGCTTCGGTCCATCTCGACCGAGATAATTTTTCCGCCTTCTCGGCGTACGACATTGTAGAGCTCGAAGCGATCCGACGCTTCTGCAATACCCTTATAGACCTCGCCGTCATTCTTTTCGGCGGTGTAGGTAAAACGCATTCAATAAGTATACGGGATTATTCCGCCACAACGCGCAAAACTTCTTCGATAGTGGTGATTCCCTGCGCTGCTCGGAAGATGCCGTCTTCTGACATCGTGAGCATGCCTTCGCTCTTCGCCTGCTTTTCGATCTCGTCGCCGGTCGCATTCTTCATAACCAGCTCCTTGATGGTGTTCGTGACCGGCAATACCTCATAGATGCCGATGCGGCCTAGATATCCAGAAGGAGCGGCCGTCGATTCTTTTGGTTGGCAGAATGGAATTTTATTCCAGGTTGCATCTTTCGGTACCGCTTTTTCTTCCTTGAGCGCGCGTAAAACGGTCCCGGCGTCGACAAGCTTTTCAAGTTCCGATTGCTCATCACGCGAAAGTTCGTGTTTGTCTTTCTCCGGCGCGAGCTTGCGCACGAGACGCTGACCGATGATCACGCGAAGTGTTGAGACCAGGAGGAACGGCTCAATACCCATATCGAGCAGACGAGCTACGGCTCCCGCAGCAGAGTTGGTGTGCAGCGTCGAAAGCACGAGGTGCCCAGTAAGCGCCGCATTAACGGCGAGCGAGGCCGTTTCTTTATCGCGAATTTCGCCGACCATGATGATATCCGGGTCCTGACGAACGAGGGAGCGCAACCCGTTTGCGAAAGTGAAACCGATATCGGGGCGAACCTGCGTTTGATTCACGCGTTTCATTTGATACTCGATCGGATCTTCGATCGTGGATATGTTCACATCTGGTGTGTTCACAATATCAAGCAAGGTATACAAGGTCGTCGATTTACCGGCGCCGGTAGGCCCGGTCGTGAGGATCAGGCCAGTCGTGCGGCGCATGGCTTCGTGCATGCGTTCAAGCGCGACGCCGTGAAAACCGATCGATTCCAGCGTGAAACCTGAGATCGCATCGCGCAAAATACGCATAACTATTTTCTCGCCGTAATAGGTGGGCAATACTGAAACACGGAACGAGAGCTTTTCCCCGCCTGATTCAGTACCGAAACGACCATCTTGCGGCAAACGGTGCTCGTCGAGCCGCATATTAGCGAGCACCTTGATACGAGCAGTGATCGCTGCGGCAGCATGCTTCGGCAACTCCATCGCATCGTGCAAAAGACCGTCGATACGGTAGCGAATGAGGAGCGATTCTTCGAGGGGCTCGATATGGATATCGGAAGCGTTTTGAGCGCTCGCATGACGAAGGAGCGTATCCACGATGCGCACTGCAGGAACATCCTGCGCCATTTGCTTCAAATCTTCATCTTTGACCTCGACGCCCTTCGCCTTAAGCGCATCGGTTTCGCGCTTGATAACGTCACCAAGGTTATCTTTCAATCCCTGTTGATACTGCTTAAGCGCCGCCTTGATCGAGGCATCATCCGTGAGGCGAGGCAATACCTTGAGATGTGTCTTCTTCTTAATGAAGTCGATTGCTGCAAGATCGTCAGTATCCAACATCGCAACTTCGAGCTCTTCCCCCTTGTGCGAATAGGCGATGATATTGTTGCGACGAGCGACCGGCTCTGGAATGAGAGAGAGCGTATCGAATTTAATCTGCATGCCGACAAGCGAGATGAAAGGAATTCCGAGGATATAGGCATAGGTCCGGCGAAGCTCATCAACCCCGATCTCGTTTTTCGCGGTTAGAATGTCACCGACCGGACGACCTGTTTCTTTCGCTTCCGTTTCCGCTTCGTCGAATTTCTTTTGAGGGACGAGACCGGCGTCCGCAAGGAACGAGCGCAAGTGTGCGTCGGAAATGTACATGCTTACAATT
Organism: Minisyncoccota bacterium; assembly: GCA_031291875.1. GTDB lineage: Bacteria > Patescibacteriota > Minisyncoccia > Phycocordibacterales > UBA2100 > UBA10103. Next base: position 44,835 of record JARLIE010000042.1, read on the forward strand.
ATATAGCATCGCTGACGTCGTATTGTGCGTCATTGACTTTTCTCTCCATTTCATTATACTGGCCTCACTTGTTCCGGCTCGCGCCGGAATTTTTATTGAGAGTTACAACACAATCCATATGGCACTATTCGACTTAAAATCGCTTAACTCAGCCCTCGATGAGCTTCAGACGGAGCGCGGTATTTCGCGCGACTCGGTTATCGACGCTCTTGCTACCGCACTCGCCGCCGCGTATCGCCGCGAGTACGGAAAGCGCGGTCAGATCATTCGCGCCACGTTCAACCCTGAAACGGGTGAAATGGAATTCCGCCAAGCGAAAATTGTCGTCGACGACACCCTGGTTCGCAAAGAAGATGAGGAAGCGACCAATGGAGAAGACCACCGCTCCCGCTTCAACCCCGAACAGCACATCATGATCGAAGATGCCCGCCGCATTAAGCGAGACGCGCAACTCGACGAAGAGATCTCCTTCCCCCTCGAGACCCGCGAAGACTTCGGCCGCATCGCAGCTCAGGCAGCCAAGCAGGTCATCATGCAAAAAGTCCGCGAAGCGGAACGTGCTTCCATTATTGAAGAGTATGGTGAACGCGAAGGCGAGATTGTCACTGGCCACGTCCAGCGATTCGAACGCGGCAACCTCTTTATCGACCTCGGTCGCGCAACTGCCATCCTCCCCTACGACGAACAGATTCCAGGTGAGCGGTATCGCCAAGGAGAACGCGTTCGCGCCCTTTTGCTTCGTGTGGACGAGGGCGTCCGGGGCACATTCATTCGCCTTTCCCGTTCGCACCCACGCTTTTTGACCAAGCTTTTCGAAACCGAAGTCCCGGAAATGGCCAACGGCATCGTCGAGGTCAAAGGTATCGTCCGCGAACCGGGTTCTCGCGCCAAGATCGCCGTCTTTTCGCACGATGAACATGTCGACCCTGTCGGCGCGCTCGTCGGCCAACGCGGCGTACGTGTCGCGGTTGTCACCTCCGAGCTCGGAGGCGAGAAAATCGACGTCGTCGAATGGAGCGAGACAGCTGCCGATTACGTGAAGGAGTCGTTGAAGCCCGCTCAGGTACTCCAGATTGAATTGAATGAAGAAGAAGGTCGCGCGACGGTTATGGTCGCCGAAGACCAACAGTCGCTCGCGATCGGTCGCGGCGGCCAAAATGTTCGCCTCGCAGCTCGCCTTACTGGCTGGAAGATCGATATTCGTTCGATGGCCGGTGAGCAAATCTCCGGAACAGAGGCAGGCGGCGTCACAAAAGAAGTGCAGCCGACCGATGTTGAGGATATTTCTGCAGAAGAAAGTGCATTCGAGGAAACAAAAAAAGAAATGGGTGACGATGACGAAGCAGCTGATGAAGGGGTTAGCAACGAGGACGCTCAGCCCCAAGATCGAGATATAAAAGATGAAAAAGTTGACGGTGAACAGGAGGGTGATACGAAAGATGGAGAAGTTGACGTCGACGACAAGGTAATCGCCGCTTCGCAGACACAGGAAGAAAGCTCAAACGAATAGTTAAACACCAAGAAGCTGGAAAGAAGCGGCGGCCAAAACGCCGCCCCGTCTTTGTTGCGCAAACACCTGCGATTGTTAAAAATTTACTCTATTGCCAAAA
>JARLIE010000043.1 GCA_031291875.1 Minisyncoccota bacterium
ATCTTGTGCACGCATCCGATCGTGCAATTCGGCGAGCAGCTTTTCGCCGTCAAAAACTCCCGCTTCACATCCTCGGTCGTATACTTCGCCAGCGGAACCCCCGGATACCCTCGCTGCTGGCTGCAGTAGTGCACCAGCCCGTCTTCGCAGATGTATAAATAGCGTGAGCCCGCCCGGCAGCGCCAGTCGTTCGGCTCGCCCTTGGCAATCGCTGCCTGAAAATCGTCAAACTGCGAGTAGTTCACTTTCCGGCGGTTGGTCATCTCGTAGTAGACCTTCGCTTCATCCGGCTTCAGCGGCTTCAGTTGTCCATCGCCGTCGTGAATGATGCCGATCGTCGATGTGAATCCCAGCTCCAGCGCGCGCTTGCCGATTACCAGCGCATCATTCGGATCGCGAAAGCCCCCGCCTACAACGGAGTTGATGTTCACGTGGAACTCCGCATAATCAGCGAGCATTTCGAGCTTCTTGTCGAGAACTTTCAGGCTCTTCTTCGATACGTCGTCGGGCACCAGGTTATCGATCGAGATCTGCATGTGGTCGAGGCCGGCGCGGTTCAGGCGCTCAATGCGTTCGACGTTCAGCAGATAGCCGTTGGTGATCATGCCGGCAATGGCGCCGGTCTTGCGCATGCGCACGATGATGTCGTCGAGTTGGGGATGCGTGAGCGGCTCGCCGCCGGAGATGCCGATCATGGCCGTGCCCAGACGTCCGAGGTGGTCGATGCGGCGGACCATTTCTTCAAGAGCCACCGGCTCTGAGACCTTGTCGTACTCGTTGCAATACGAGCAGCTCAAGTTGCAGAAGCGCATGGGGATAATCTGCACCAGCACGGGATGCGAAGTGGAAGCCAGCGCGCGCGTGACCATGGCATACTCGCGCGCCTTGCGCTTTGCCCAAATCGCGCGACCCCGAACTGTATCTCTCCGCCGTGTGGCCATCTTTCCTATTGAATCACAGACAAAGGCGGAGAGGTTGCGACGGGCAGCTTTGAGGTCTCGGCTGTCGGCATTCAGTTTTGGTTTTGCGGGGATCGATTTAGTTTTGAGGGGGATTTTTGGGGTGAGGCGGCTCACCAAACGGGCGATAAAGGTAACCATTTCTGGTACTTCGACAACGTGAAACGTTCGATCGAATGGTTGCGAAACGGCGCGAAATGGTCGTCTAGATGGTTACGAATCAGCGTGAAATGGAACCATCCAGGGTTACGAAACCTGCTGAATGTTCGCAAATATACAACCCAAACAGGGTGAAATGGTCGCTTAAATGGTTACGAAACACGTTGAAATGATCGTCCAAGTGGTTACGATTTTCGAGATACTTACCCCAGAAAAGTTCCGAATCGAGTGTTTCAAAACCCAGGAAAGTTCCGTTTCAGAGCCAGTGGAACCATAGAATTACCCAAAAACACGCTAAATGCGTGTTTTTTGTGCGTTAAAAGGTGCTTTTAGCGCACTTTTAGCGGCTTTTTGACGTGTTTTTGGCGTCTTTTGCGTGCTTTGAAGCATC
>JARLIE010000044.1 GCA_031291875.1 Minisyncoccota bacterium
CGGCTACACCGGCGTGAAGCGCCAAGGCCAGTACGAGTCGACCCTGTTCGCCCTGGTCCGTGCACCACTGGGACACACCCGGGCCGGGCGGACACGCGCGCGACAGATCATGGGTGGATGGGCGGCGCATGAGCGAGCTGTACATGTGGCTGACACACCTCTCACCTTCCATGCCATTGGCGTGCCGCTCGCACTCCACTCGTGTTCCGGTCGTCCTTCCTTTCGCCTGTACATGTGTCCTCATGATCAGTCGCACCTGGCGTTCAACGCGCTCATGTGCGTCCTGTTCTTCCTGTCGGCCTCCCACCCGGAGGCGAATCGCGCCGTGCGATTCCCGTCGGCGATGTTGGAGGAGAAGTCGTCGCGACTCGCCACCGCCGCCAGCCGACTCGCAGAGGGTGCCACTGGCAAGCACGAGTAAGCCGCCTCCGAGTCGGTGTTCAGATGTCGGTGGGTCGGACGACATCGCGGAGCGACCACCGCAGCCGCTGCGGCAACTCCGGATCGATCCTTCCAATCACCTTTCCCCTTTGTTCTGGCCAAGCGGCGGTACCGGTCATCATGGCCGCGTCACCCCGTCGGCCCTGAAGAGTATTTATTGCACTTGTTCCCTCGAGCGCGTGCAGCTCTGATTCACCAACACAGACACGCTGCCACCCTTTGTTTCATGGAAGCTCGCCGAAGCGCCCCGTCGACAGGAGCATGCGACACGCGAAGCTCAGCAGCTGCAGTTGCACATCGCACATGGTCATGCTTCGGTGAAACTTTGAGGTCCACTTCGATTCCAATTCGAAAGCTTAAGCCACGGGCTTCGAATTAGAATTCCTAGTGACCCGCGGGATCGAACGCCATCTGATTCACCGGAAGCCACATCGGCACTGAGCGACACCGAAAGGCAAACTTCAAGTTGTAGCACGCAAATGCCACTTCAAGTTGGTCGATTGAGCTTCGTCGAACTTCGAAGTCTATAGCTAGGTTCGATGGTCGAGTGAAACTTGAAATTTATTTGGCTGCATCGAAGTCGTCGCGATGTTATCGATCAACATCGATGGCAATTTTCTGTGAATCGATCGATGTCACAGTTCATCGGTGGGACCGTCGCACAAGATCGATGATCTTCGAAGCTTGACGATAAACGAGGCCCGGGGCATTTTCCCCCACAGTAGTCTTCAGTTCTACGACAAAATGCATGTGCAGCCATTCTATTGAACAGATCCCTTTGAAGAGCTATACGCTCGAAAGCGGGGGGTTCGTAAATTTAAATGTTATCATTTTGTGAAATATCCACGCGCAGATGCCCCGGTGTGCATCTGCTTCACAAACAACCGGTGAAACGTCGTGTTCTACTTCAAATTATCAGATCGAACAACTATCGATCGATTATGAATTATCGTCATTCATGATTGTCTTGATTGAAGTTGCCATAACCTGGCCAGAATCAAACTCAACCCGCGCATGACAACAAATTTAAAGCTTCACGGCGGAAGTGGAAGTGGAAGTGGAATGTAATTAACGTGGACGTTGGACAGTCTATCGTACAAGCGCATCTCATACAATGGCCTCATGCGATTCGATCTTCCTCGGCGGGCCTGCTCGCACCTGCAGCCAATCGACTCAGCTCAGCTGGAGGTACCTCGCTGATCATGGGAACG
>JARLIE010000045.1 GCA_031291875.1 Minisyncoccota bacterium
AAGAGGGTCACTCGTGCATGCTCAGTTCGACTCCAGAATTGCGGGAAATATTTATCCTATTGCTTTAACATGTGTTCGTGAGTAATCGAGTGCATTGAGGCCGCTAGTGAAGCTTTCGGGTTAATTTAAATTTAATCGATCGTCGCTAAGGGCGGATCGGACCGTCCCGAAGAGGGTCACTCGTGCATGCTCAGTTCGACTCCAAAATCGCTACAAATAATTATCCAACTTTTTTCCCATGTGTTATCAAGTCTCTTTAACATTACGAAGTGATGCCCATCGACAAAACACGATGAAAACCCGTTGTGCTTTTTATGTTCGATCACTCAAGGTTGTGAGCGTTCTTGAGATGCGTCTTCAAATTCGTCTTCGTACTGCAAGACACAACACATCCTTCAACCGTGCAACGCATAAAAGGGCTCTTGCAATGCACTCCAGTGATGTGGTCGCGCAAGTTCGACTCTTTGTCTGACTTCTTGTCGCAATGAGGGCAGGCGAAAATCCGCTTGCCGCTCGCATCTCTTGCCAAGCGCGGAGCGTCGAATTCGTACTGTGTATCATCACTCCAATACACTGAACCCACTACATGAATCAGATATCGATTGTGAAACTGTTGGACATTGTCGCGGTCGACCTCCGAGCGATGCAGCCAAGACGTAGACTGCGCGCCGACACGAACTCCGGCAGTTCGCCAAACGACTTTGTACTCCACCTCTCCATCTGTAACTCGAATGCCTGCAAGATACGACACCACGAACGCACCATCTCGTAGCTCGGCATTGCGCTCTGCAAGTGCACGCTTCCTTTTCCCTTTGGCAACGATGGCGGCAACGTCGACACTGTACGAGGTGCAGTCAGTTCGGCACGTCGGACAGCTGAGCTTGCCTGTCAGCTGCACGAGCTGATCGAGACACTTCACATGCCACTTCACATCAACGCACACGCAAGGCAGTGTTGCATTGACTCCGGCTTCAGAGAGACAGATGTTGCAGTGTGACATGGTTGTTCGAATTCGGGTAAGCGGGCGAGTCGGGGTGCGATGAAAAGTGCGCCTGAGTCCCAGCAAAGTCCCGTGGGGCACCGAAAAAATTTTTTTCACGCGGAATCAACATTCGTGTGTCGTACTAGTCGGGTCTAATTGATTGTACTTGCGTTAAAGCTGTCGCATGAAGTCAAATATTGATGGAGCTAGCTAAAAAAATGCATCGCTCCAAACTCTTGCCAAAATCTTGTGTTTCTGGCGGTTATCGATGTTTCTCACGACCATCCACCGAAGCGTTTTTTGTTTACATGGCATGAATCGTTTCTATCAACTAGTGCGCGCTTGGGGAAGCCCTATTCGAGAGAATCATGCAGTTTCTGAATGAGCAGGATAAATAAACGCATCGAAAAAACACGGTTTCCTGACTGAGCTCCGCACAGGCTGATTCTCATATCGCACTCCACCAAAACGATTGATGCGAGCCTAACTATCTGAAACATTTAGCACATAAATGATCTCTCTCGAACGCACCACTCACAATTTCCAACTGATCTGTGCTCGTGAAATGGGAAGCGATCTGCG
>JARLIE010000046.1 GCA_031291875.1 Minisyncoccota bacterium
GCGACCGCCTTCCTCGCCTTCATTTCCACAAATCTCCAGCCGCTCGTTCGAAAACCACTTCCGAATACGGAACTATTACACTTCTGAGAAGTCAAATACGGTCATGTGACACCAAAGACCCGTGCCGCGTTGTCGCGCAGAAATTTCGGCCAGACCGCGTCCGTGAACGGTACCTGCTCCAGCTCGGCGAAAATCCGGTCCAAGGTCAGCCCGGCCGGAAAATAGCCGGCATACATGACTTTATCAGAGCCCCGTTTATTCCCGAAATCGATGATCGCCTTCGGGTAGTGCTTGGGAGCAAAAGCACTCGTACTGTAATAGAGGTTCGGCCATTTCAGCAACAACTTGACCGCGAGATCGACCCACGGCTCGGCTCCGTGCCGCATGACGAATTTGAGCTCCGGAAAGAACCAGCATACCTCGTCGATGAATTCGACCTTCTGCGTTTCCATCGGTATGCGCGGACCGGGAACACCGACATTGACCAGAATCGGAATCTCGAGCTCACAACACGTCGCATAGATCGGATACATCTCCTTCCCGTTGAGCGCGATCTGCGGGAACGAGCCGGCGGGGAAATAGGATACAGCCTTGATTCCACGCTCGCGATGCATTCGCTTGATCCGTCGGATTTCGTCGACGCCCCCGTTCGGGTCGGCAGGCGTGGCAAAGATGAATCGGTCCGCGTAGCGGTCCGCGATGATCTCGAAATGCTCGAAGCTGTCGGTGACGCCGATGAGCGCGCGCTCGATATTATGCTTGTCCATTTCGGCGACGACCGTACCAACATAGCGCGTCTTGTCGGTACCGAGCGATGGAGGGTCCTTGAAGAAATGTTGCGCCGGCATGCGATAATTCTCGAGGCTCTCGCGATCGCGCAACAGCGGCCTGAACCGGTCGTAGCCTTCCTTATTGTGCTCGCTCGTCGGAATGTTGACATGTAGGTCGATGACGCGAACGTCCTTGGGCATCGGCATGGTGTCGCTCGTCCTATAGGTTCGACCCCGTCGCGGATTCGACGCCGTCCCAGACACGCGAAATCACTGTGGTGTCCGCCTCCACGACGTTTCGAATACCGAGCCGCTCGCGCGCCGCGC
>JARLIE010000047.1 GCA_031291875.1 Minisyncoccota bacterium
GGGTGCGTTGTTGTCGGACAAAAACCTGCGCAAAGAGAAGGACGAAACTGAAGTTTCCTGCTTCAACTTCTGCTCCAGCTGCGCTGTTCGCTGAAGTCAACGCCGCCATTAGGGTGGAGTCGTGCAACTCCAGGATGAAGGGGGGAACCCTTAGGTTTGTGACTATTGAGACTAACTGCCTTAGCTGTGAGGCGCGCGACGACCACCGCTCAAGCTCGCTGGCGCTCGCTTTCGCGGTTTTGTCTCGGGAGTTCAGCCTGTTTTCTGACGCGCCAAATTGAGCATGACATGCGATTAAACGTGACTAATCTATTGTATATGACACTAGTAACATGTTAGAATAGTTAGTGATGGCGTAAGCTCAAAGGATGGCCAAAGAGAATTCAAACAAAAGCCACGAACAGTCAAAGTCAAACGACGTTGACACAGTCGATAAAAGGTGTAAGATGCAGAGAATAACATTAGTATGCTTGTAATGATATTGTTTATCTATGCTGTGAGTTTGAAGGCGATCGGACGACATTTTTTCGTTTGGTCGGTAAAGTAGTGCCGACCATCTCAAACGCAAGGACTATGATGCTTGTGACAAAACAATATCGATAAGTATAATTTAGATGTAATTGTTGACCCAGCCAAACGCTTTCAGACTACTCCAACAACATTATTGTGAGAGTGCGCGAATACGAAGGCGGCCGAAAAGTGCGCGAAAAGGGAGCGCCTAACAAAACGAAAAACGCCGCGGTGGACTTGAAATAAAACGTTGGTACCTCGTTCAACCATATGACATGAATAGCCATATTATTACAAAGATGTACACATCGTTTATACTCATGTTCGACGTTTGCTGACTGTGCAAAACCGTTTCAAACGCGAGATCAAACGGAGACTGAGCGCCGTTTGAGATCGTTTTACGTGAGCAATACAACACATGTGAAGTACTTAAACATCGAAATACATTGACAACAACTATTACTACTGACACGTGATGGTCCGCGGTGTTCATAAGCGTAAACCTGGTGGCACCGCCTGAACACCAGCAGCGCGCTGCACTGTGCCACCGCAGCACACGCCGACTCGAAACATGGAAGCCACGGACAGACCACCAGCGGGGGGACACACACCGACACTCGCGACTTCCTTCTCGGCCATCCCGTCGGCCGTCCTGCGCTACCTGGCGACCAACTTCCTCGAAGACGCCGAGGCGTGCCGATGGAGCCAGACCGAACTCGGCCTCCAGTCGGCGATGACAAATTATGTGCTCAAGGCACCA
>JARLIE010000048.1 GCA_031291875.1 Minisyncoccota bacterium
CGTCGGCGCGATCGTGCCCGGCCGCGAGGCCGACCTCCTCGTCCTCGATTCCCACGCCAACCCCGCCATGGCCCACCGCCTGGAGTCGCACCAAGGCGACCTCGACGTGGTGCTGTTCGTGGTGATGACGATGGGCGACGATCGGGCGGTGCGGGAGACGTACGTGGCGGGGCGGGCGGCGAAGGGGAGGTGAGGCGGTCGGGGCGGCGCGACAGACCGTGTCCGCGATGAAGCGGGATCAAGGGGTTGGGCGCCATTTTGTGGGCGAGGGTAACTCCCAAGGTACCTGCGATTTTGAGCGACGAAATTGGTCCTCGATCCAGTCGGCGCCGCCGCCGATTCGGCTTCGTTCGCGATCCGATTCACTTTCGTTCCCGCGCCAACACCGTCCGATAATAACTGGGGTCCAAAACGAGGGGGGTACCTTGGGAGTTATGGGCGAGGTGAGGGGCGGAGGCGACAGGGTTCGTTACGGCAAGGTCTGCCGGGTCCGACGGGCGCCGAAGCGGCGCGGTTTCGGGACAGGCCAACTCGGGGGTGTCCTATCCTGTCCTCGCAGCCCCATAATTAGGGATTTATGCAAGTGTCAACGTAATCCAACGTAATCGCAACGTAATCGTAATCTCGTAATCTCGTAATGTCGAACCTCGTAATCCCCTAATCCCTAATCCCTAATCCGCTTGTGGCGGAGTAGCGTCAAATCAAGCGATTAGACGCTAATTCAGCCCACTCATTCGTCGAAAATACCGGTGCATTTTCTCGTCCAATTCGCCAAATGGCGCGACTGGATAGGGAAGCTCGGGCTCCGCATTTATGTAGAAATTCATTGTTGCGTTCGCTTCAAAGAACACCACCCTACCATGCTCGTCGACGTCAAAATCCAGACCAAAAATATCTAACGGGCAGACGTGAGCGAGATTCTGCAAAGCCTCGATAGCGTTCTTTCCCAACTCCTGTTCTGGTTTGCGCATGATCTGATTTGCGTGCTCCAGCAATTCTGGTCGCTCTTTGTATAGCTCACCAGAATAGCGAAAGTCTGGGACCAACGAATGCGGGACGCGACCATGAATCATCCAAAATGGCGAATAGTCCGCTCGCACAATGACTGGCTCTTTTTCAACAAACGCCGCACGCATACGACGGAAATGTTCACGCCCTGGCGGCTTGTCGATAAATTGAATGACGTATATTTCAGTTCCGGGTATTGTCGTCAAAGCGTCTATAAGCTCTTGCATCGTGTTTACAAGGTGAAGGTTTTGCCCCATGTTTTCGTAAAGGCCACGCACAATCAACGGATACTCGAACTCTTTGGCTATGAATTTGGCAATTTGCCCTTCCTCTCCCATACGTTTAAAGAAGCGCTCGATTCTAGGCACAACAATATTATCTATCTCACTAAATGCTATTGCGTTCAATTGCCGCGTACAGTTCAAACAGATCTCCGCGCGGTTGATAAAGTCAAAATTGAGCGCGCTTTCGACAAGTTGAATTTCTTTATATGTATCATGCGAGAGCAATAATTCCGCGTTTGTTATATTGTTTATCCCGATGCACGGCCTGTCAGACGCGAGTTTGCTTATCGCTGTTGCGTTGCAGGGCACAAAAATGGAATCAAAGACGTACTGTGTTGAAAAACGTTGAGCTAGTTGTCGTGGATAGTTATCGCAAAAGTGATGATCAATTCGATTCAGGATTAAATTCTCAGCGTCCGGTTTCCGATTTATGACGACCACACCGATTTTCCCATCATGCGGTCGCGGAGTGAGATACACTGGGTGACACTCGACATATGCGTTGACCGCTTCACCC
>JARLIE010000049.1 GCA_031291875.1 Minisyncoccota bacterium
CGTTCGGCCAACGGTCGGCCAACGTTCTCTTTTCTTTCGTGCGGCCCTGCTTGTGCCGCACTTCCCGTTCGCACGCTCGTACTGATCATACAGCGCGCTCAACGACACTACACACACACCCTCGGTATACTACCGGTCACAGATAGCTTCGGCACGAAAGTTCTGGTGTCGCCTGGACTGCAACTGCCTTAGGTTCGCACTGTCAGTGTGTGACGGGCGTGACGGTCACGTGTGACAAGCGTGACAGTCACGATACGAGGAAGACGACAAGAGTGTAAGATATATGACGAATCGGAGCAGGACATGATTGTATCGTGCCTCCTGGCTCCGTTCGCTTGATGCCTGCATTTAGCATTTGCATGCGCCGGTTGGTCGGCGAATGACGCCGACAACGGCTAGCCGACCGTGTGACCGGCAGTATGCCGAGGATGTGTGTGTAGTGTCGTTGAGCGCGCTGTATGATCAGTACGAGCGTGCGAACGGGGAGTGCGGCACAAGCAGGGCCGCGCGAGAGAAAAGAGAACGCTGGCCGAACGTTGGCCGACCGTTGGCCGACCGTTGGCCGACCGTTGCCAGTCAGTTATTCAAAGACTTTGAATAAATGACTGGCGAAAGATGGCCAACTGGAATAAATGACTGGCAGTGCACACCCTGCACATGCCAGTAGAGAGGTAGAGTACAGAGGACACGAGTGTGATAATAAATACAATGTTCTCACCTCTGACAAGCCTGCCTGCGTATCCTATCAGCGCCTGTCACAGACCGTTTGCTCGGTTGGGCCTAGCGCGCCCCAAGCCGAGCAGCGGTCACTTCTCGAAGCACCGAGAACCCAAGTACATACAACCGCGTAGTATTCAACCCGACACGGCTGTTAGGACTCGAGCCTAACCCTCGGTCACACAGTGGATGCCAGGCAGCATCTCTTTTGGTACTGTTTGTGTTCAGATAAATAAAACACGTTTAACTTGTATTCTCAAATTTCATTGTGAGCCCTTCACGAGCTCGACAGCTGTCGCAGTTTGCACATAACTCAGACTGACGCGCATGATGTGTGACAGTCACATGATCATGAGTATGTCGCTTTCAGACAGCAACAGCAATCCGAAACGTGTGATATCCATCGAAAACACCCTCAAAGGCGGAGTGTGTCGATCTTGTAAGCAAATCCTGAATGTAGGAGAGCCTCGTATTAAGGTGGCGTATCCACATATCATCGTCCAGTATGCCGCTCGTATGGGCTCGCCCTCCTTCTTCATGCATCCTTCCTGCTTTGATTCGCACCCAGTTGACTTTTGTCGCATAGTGTGACCGGTAGTATACCGAGGGTGTGTGTGTAGTGTCGTTGAGCGCGCTGTATGATCAGTACGAGCGTGCGAACGGGAAGTGCGGCACAAGCAGGGCCGCACGAAAGAAAAGAGAACGTTGGCCGACCGTTGGCCGAA
>JARLIE010000007.1 GCA_031291875.1 Minisyncoccota bacterium
ATGCGCGAACCCGCAAACCCGCCGACAATCGGTCGCCTCAAAGCAATGGGCTGCGAAGGTGTGTTCGTCACATGCCGCGATTGCAGGCGGTCGGAGTCCGTACCCTTCGACGTGATCGCGTTGCCCGACGAAACGCTCTTTCCCAATATCGCGAAGTTGCGCCGGTTCAGGTGCGGCGGCGCAAGCGCTTCGGGCGAGCGAGGCGGCTGCGGATCGAGGGCAGCTCTCGTGACGCCAGATTGGCGCATTATTTCGGGTCGGAAGACGTTTAGCCGTTGAGCTAAGGCATTAAGCGCTGTTCGAGGATGGTCAACGGATCAGGACCGTTGCAGAATTTCCCAAGCGAATCACATTGTCCGCTCAGTTCATTTGAGGCAATCGGTCGTAAACATGGCACAAGATCAATCCACGACGGAAACATTTTCGATTGTTTTTGATGGCGGCCTTGCTGAGCGTGGCGAGCTGCATTTTTACGAATACGGGAGAGCGGCTTACGCGGCGGCCCGGCTTGTCAACACGATCGAACATTTCAGAAGAACAGGACGAGTTCCAAAACGGATAAGCAATCGCAACTATGTTGATTTAAAAATCAAAGCACCCGAAAAAGGCTCATTTCCCCTCGACATACTAATTCCATTGGCAATTGAAGCGCATAAAATAATAGTTGAATACGATATACCCGTGACGGAGTTCGTGAAGTACATAATACATTTGATAAAACGGATTATTCCTGAAAGAGAGGACAAGATAATTGCATTAGCCAAAATTGATTTAGATCGCGAACGCGAGCGTACAGCGCAATCTGCCGAGGAAACGAAGCGTATTCAAGCAATTAGAGACATGGTCCACTCTTCAAATATTAATACGAATGCTGCAATAGATGTCCTGCAACGCACGATAACGGCTGTAGACACAAGAATACCACAAATCGCAGATCAAAGAGAGATTAAGGAAATTCTTTCTGAACTACTTGAGGCGAAAGCAAGAGAGGAATCTTTTGAC
>JARLIE010000050.1 GCA_031291875.1 Minisyncoccota bacterium
CTTGCGTCCGGAACGAAAGTCGACCTTTCGTGGAACAGCGTGACCGGCGCGACGGGCTACATCGTTTATCGAAGCCTGGACAATTCCAGCTTCGCCCCGCTTAGCTACGTCAGTGGGGCGACGAGCTATGCCGACACAAGTTGCTCACTCAATACGACCTATTATTATTACGCCGTCGCTACAGCTTCATCATCTTCGTCGCTCCCGAGCAATCACGTCAGCGAGACGACGTCGCTCGCGCCTCCGACGAACCTGACTGCCGTTCCCAACAATCAGAATGTTTTGTTGACGTGGACCGCGCCACCAGACGCTACATCGTATAAGATCTATCGCAGCACATCTTCCGGTGTTGAAACACTTTACGCGACAAGCGCGTCCTCTTCGTATACCGATACGGCTGTCACGAGTGGAACGACATACTACTACGAAGTGACCGCCGTATACTCTGCGAGAGAGAGCGATAAGAGTAATGAAGCCTTCGCCACGCTCCTTGCGGCTCCGATGCTTTCAGCGACGACATACTCCTCGTCCGAGATCGATTTGTCGTGGACCAGCGTGTCCGGCGCGACGATCTATACCGTTTATAAGAGTTTGGACGGGAGCTCTTTTACAATCGCCGACGTCGTGGCCGGAACGACCTACTACGACACCGGGCTCTCCGCAAATACGACGTACTACTACTACGTAACGGCCTCCGATACTAACAGCTTCTCCGCCCAGAGCAACCACGTCTCCCAGACGACGTTGGCGCTACCAGTGTCAGTCGCAGTGACGAAAAAAGCCTATCACGCTTCGACGTACACAAGAGAGTGGCCGCTTGATGTGAACGATCCCCATTGGGCTCGGGACGACGCTCTGATATACGACGCTAGCACTTTTGTACCCGACTACTTGGACGGATACGCATTAATCGATATGGGGGTAAGCGGCATACTCTCTACGCAGGTGCTAGTTAGCTTCTGGGGAGATAGCCCAGGAGGCGACGATTTATATGGCTCTTCTTTGTATGGCTCTGACGATGGCGTAAACTGGTCGTCTGTTGATTGGTATAATGCGTATGATTGGGACCCTAATTCGATCTATTTCCCTGTGGCTATTAACCCTTCGACCTATCGATATTACGAATTAGTATTCAGTAACGATATCCAAGATCACCGTGCTGTTGAGATTCGTCAATTCAATATTGTCTGCGCTTCGGATTCGCTTCCGCCGGCTCCGACAAACTTGACTGCGACGGCGTTGGGACAACAGGTCTCGCTTACATGGACAGCCTCCAGCGGAGCGATGTATTATAATGTCTATCGTTCTCCGTACACCGATTTTGGTTCTTATTATCTCACTGCCAATAGAGTGACTGGAACCTCTTACACGGATAGTGTGCCTGCCGACGGAACGGCCTATAACTACGAAGTGACAGCCGTAAACTCGGCAGGCGAAAGTGAGCCTAGCAACCCTGTTTATGTTACTCCTTGTTTGGCTCCATGGCTTGCGGCTAAAACCGTCTCCTCGAGCGAAATAGATCTTTCCTGGTCCAATGTTTCGTCCACGAATTACGGTTATAATTATGCAATTTACAGGAGCACGAACGGTTGGTTGTTCTCGTGTATTTACACAGACAGCAGTTTGAGCCATGCCGATACAGGGCTTTCGGCGAATACGACCTACTACTACTATGTAGTTGCCATCACAACCGCCTATAACTCTATCCCGAACTACAGCTACTCCTTTCCCAGCAATACTGTCAGCCAAACGACGAACCCTTCGGATCCGGGCGTTAACGGAGCGCATGCTTATCACGCAAACGGCAATTACGTTTCCCCGCTTGCAGCGAGCGATGCTAGCTGGGTGGAGGACAACGCCCTGCTTTCAGGAACAAGCTCTTTTAGCGTAACCGCGACGGGCGGAGCGGCACTTGTCGATTTGGGGAGCAGCGGTTATTCGGCGACTCAGGCGCAGGTCGAGGCAGGGGCTGACGGACTGGCGGATGGCTCATATTGCTTATATGGCTCGGACGATGGCGCGACTTGGAGCAGCATTTCCATTCCGTCCGGCTGGTCGATAGGAACCTATGCGGCGTCGATTTCCCAAACATATCGCTATTATCAATTTGTGCTCATTGATATTCTAGGCATAAGCGATATTTCTCTTCCTCAGTGCAATATCGTCCACGGAGCGGCTGTTGTTCCGTCAGCCCCAACGGCGTTGACGGTGACTTCCAGTAGCCTGAAAAACACGCTGACGTGGTCGGCTTCTTCGGGCGCGAATTCGTACAATATTTACAGAGGCTCCTCGTCCGGGGGTGAGAGTTCGACTCCTCTCGCGACCGGAGTGACATCGACGACATTTACGGACTCGAACGCGTCAATCGGAACGACCTCTTACTACGAGGTGACGGCTGTGAATTCCGCCGGAGCCAGCGCCGACAGTAACGAAGCTTATGCGACGGCGCTGGATACTCCTGTACTTCAACGGCAGTACTATTTAGGAGAAGCTGCTTTTCCGCCTGAGATAGGCGCGACAGAAACGACCCTCTACTGGGGGGAAATAGCTGGTGCCACCGGATACATGCTCTATCGCAGTTCGGACAAAAACCTCTTCCTGCCGGTCGCTTCGATTGAACAAAATAATTGGGAATACACGGACACTGGCCTCACTCCGGGCACGACGTATGATTACTATCTCGTTGCTATCGCTCCGAACAGCACGTCGGGAACGAGCAATGATTTGAGCATAACGACGCTGCCTACTACGCCGACGAACCTGACCGCGACTGCGGTGAGCCAGGCGATTTCGCTGACCTGGACAGCCTCCGTGGGCGCTGTCTCGTATAACATTTATCGCGGAACCTCGTCCGGAGGGGAAGCGGGTGTGCCTATCGCGACGGGCGTGACTTCAACGAACTACTTGGACTCGACGGTCATGAACGGAACGACATACTATTACCGCGTGACGGCGGTAGATTCCGGTGGTGAGACCGATATGAGCAACGAGGCGCACGCCGTTTTTGCGCTTTCCGTTCCGACAAAACTCTCTGCAACCGCAGGAAACAATCAGGTGGCGCTCACATGGACGGGCATCAGCGGCGCGACCTCGTACAACATTTATCGCGGCACGTCTTTGGGAGGAGAAGGTTCGACACCGTTCGCGACAGGTATTACGTCGGCGAACTATACGGATAGCGCAGTCACGAGCGGAACCACCTACTACTACGAAGTGACAGCCATTACCTCAAGCGGAGAAAGCTTGCCAAGCAACGAAGCCTACGCGACTCCTTTGGCGCCCCTGATGCTCACGGCGGCCGCCGTTTCGTCTTTCGAGATCGATCTCTCGTGGACAAGCGTTGAAGGCGCCACCGGATACATGGTCTACATTAGCGCGGACGGATCCACGTTTTCGTATGTGACGACTGTCGCGCAGACCTGCTACGCCTCAGGTGTGTATACGGCGATCACGCCTTATGGTTACTATGGTAAGCTTTTGGCGAATACGC
>JARLIE010000051.1 GCA_031291875.1 Minisyncoccota bacterium
AGGGCTTCTACTATGTGCAAACTACCGACAACGAGCTATTCTCGGGAAACGACTGGTACTCCGAGGAGCGCGTGCAGTTTGGTCTCGACGAGTTCGTCATCAGCGAGGCCAACATCAAATATGTATTGCGCCCAAGCGTTATCTTGCCAAACACGTTTTTCCAGCAGTACATCAACGAGATTTATGCTCTATTTGGTGTGCACGGAAAGGAGGCAATGAATGGTATCATCGGTTATTTGGGGCGCTGGAAGAAGACAACGCGTGAGAACTTTTACACTACGTCATGGGACACGGCCTTGAGTGAGCTGCGAAATCCCAATGTCACGGTGGAACCAATCTATCGCAAATCTACGGAAGCGCGATATACCGACCTGAAAGACCTGGTGGCCGCGATTGATGAGCGCGATGATTTGCAGCACGAATTGGCTCGCGAAGATCTCATTGCGATCGAATTGCAATATACTAACACGGCCGACTTCGAGAGCAACTATCTGCCAATCCATAAAACGATTTATGACCTTTCGGCGATTGCGATGGACAAGCGTCGTAAACGAATGGGCGGCAAGCTCTTATATCAAAATTGCGATAGGTTGGTCGTTGAGGATGGAGTGGCAATTGAATATGGCACCGATTTCGGAGATGCGCGCGTGGTCCAAGTTGATGGGCTTCGCGGTGAATACCATCCGAGCAAGCTGCTCAAACCAGACGCGTTCTGCACCCGCGATATTTATACTTTGGAGTCTCCCACTTGGACATACATCCCCTCGGCACCATTTGAGCAGCACGCGGACGTCAACATCGACCCTGTTATCGAACAGCTGCTTTCGGATTCCGTGTATCTCTGGGGTGAGGGAGGTACGGGCAAGTCATCGCTGATCAAGCGGCTGCAGGCATGGCTTACGCGTCAGGGCATTCCGTATTTGTCCGCAGCACCAACGGCCAACGCGGCGCAACTCATTGATGGAATGACGGTTCACAAGCTGCTTGGGCTGGGCTACAACGACGCGGGCCTCGCAAAAACAGCAATCACTGGCGAGACTCGATTCGTTTTCATTGATGAGGTCAGCATGCTTTCGGTCTTTATGATCAACGAGCTCCTGAAGGTCAAAACGCAATACCCCGACCTCAAATTCGTGATGAGTGGTGATCTGGGCTGTCAGCTACCACCGGTCAAGGATCGTTTCTATCCCGATGATATGACGAAGCAATTTGCCTGGATGTATCTCTGTTCATTCCGTCAATTGCAGCTGACAAAGAACTGGCGACTAGAGAGTGATCCCGATGCAGCCACCCTGATTAAAGATTTGCGTGCGATCAGAGCTGGTACTGACATGAAAGCCTTTCTCCGTGATATGAAGAAGCGTTATGGATCGACAGCTCACCCAATCGCGATAACCCATACCAAAGTCGTGATGGACCACATCAATGAAACCTGGAATGGGTATTACTGCGACGAGCTTCAAAAGATGGGCGCCCCACTAAAGGCGTTCCATAGCGCGGGAGCATATCAGCTGTACGCCGGGGTCGAAGTCATATGCCTCAAGAATAGCCGATTTCGCGTCAATGATGAGTTTGTATTCGTGGTGAATGGGGCCCGACTCAAGATCAAGAAGATCCGCGATGGAGTGGTCACGTTTGTGTCGGGCATCGAAGTCCCTCTGGCTCAGTTCCCTTCGATGTTCGATCTGTGTTACGGAATCACGTGCCATCGTGCGCAGGGTCAAACGTTCACCGAGCCATTTACTATTTACGAAGCGGATGAGTCGCGTGCCCAGGGACCGGAATTTCGACAGTGGCTGTACACGGCTGTGTCACGAGCCTCACGTGCATCTCAGATCAATTTCGTATCTTGTTCGGAGGCCACAGGAATCATGAAGTACTGGATCTATCGACTGACGCAGAAGCAGACCGGTCGCGCGTATGTTGGATCGACGCGTCGCTATTACAAGAATCGGATTGTCGAGCACTTTCTCGAGGAGAATAAATCAGCGGTGCTCGAGGATGTGCAACGCTTCGGAGCAGATTCATTCTCCGTCGACGTGCTCGAGCATGATGTGGTTAACACCTGGGAACAGATTCGTGAGCGCGAGCAGTATTTCATCGATAAGTACGACACGGTGGCACGTGGATACAATCGACTCAATGCACACGCGGAATAAATTATCTCCCCCATTTTTTGATCGACCTAGTATATGACTGAACGTTTACGAGAACTCTATTATCGCCCTGAATCGGGATTAGCCTATATGGGGGCGAATAAGCTCTATCGGGCGGCGAGAGCCCAGCAAATTCCGGTGACCCAAAAACAAGTTCGTGATTTCATTCGGGATCAAGAGGTTGCACAACTTCACAAGCCAGTGACCGAACCTAAGATATTTTTGCCGTTTAAGTCGCCCGCGCCCAACTACATTCTCCAAGCCGATCTGATGTTCATGGATCCAGATTATGCACAGCTCAACTCGGGCTATCATATTATTCTCTGCGTGGTCGACGTGTATACGCGCTATGCATGGACGGCGCCACTGAAGGACAAACGCGCAGCTACGGTGCTTGTGGCACTTCAACCGATTCTCACGTCGGCGAAACCCACGGTTATTCAATTCGATGGGGGCTCAGAGTTTAAGAGTGTTGTCTCATCATGGGTCACGTCACAAGGCATTCGCATGGAGTTCCACACGCCAGGGGATCATCGAGCAAACGCAATCGTCGAGAGATTCAATCAAACTCTGCGGCTGAAATTGGAGCAGCACATGACCGCAACTAAATCAAAGAATTGGGCATCTGCACTAGCATCGATAACGCGCGGCTACAACCATTCGTATCACTCAGGCATACGCAGCGAACCGGCTCATGCATCGTCTGTAGATATAGAACTCTCACGTGCGGCACAATCACGCGCGGCGTCAGCTTCCGATCTGGTCGTCGGTGATCGGGTGCGCACGCTTCGTAATCCGGTTGCATTTGAAAAAGGGGCTGTGCCGAAATGGTCTATTGGAACGCACGATATCGAAGAAATTTCTGGCGCGCGCGGTCGCATATCTGGTAAATGGCATCGGTTGTACTTGCTGCAGAAAGCGAATGTGGTGGAAACTGCTCCTCTTTCTGCTTCTGCGTCTTCGTCTGCGGCCGCTTTGAAAGACCAGGGAAAACAAAAACGAGCATTGTCCCGTGAAGGAATTGATG
>JARLIE010000052.1 GCA_031291875.1 Minisyncoccota bacterium
TCGGTGACGACGATGCCGGTCTTTCCGGCACCCGCGACTGAATTCGCAGGCGCAATCGTCAGGCCGAGCCGTGGAACATCCGAACCATGGGCGGACTCGACGCTTGCTTCCTGCGTGGCAGGCAACTGACCCAGGTAAGATTGATGATCTCGTCTTTGCCTTTGTGCAAGACGTTGAGCTTGACGTCGGCGCCAGGCGCAAGACTACTGTTGGTACGGGCGAGTTCGCGGGGACCTTTGACGACTTCGCCGTTCACTGACGTGATGATGTCTCCGGATTCAATGCCCGCTTTCGCGGCCGGACCGTTGGCCTGTGGATCTACCACCATCGCGCCTTCCGCTTTCTACAGACCAAGATTATCCGCGATATCCTGCGTTACAGGCTATATCTGAACGCCAATCCAGCCGCGGCTGACGGTTCCCTTGTCCTTCAGTTGAGCAATCACGCTCTTCACGGTTGAAGCCGGAATCGCGAAGGCGATACCGAGGATGAGCCGAGGGGCTCAGGTCAAAGGCAAAAAAGGAGCAAATATACACCTCGTCACCGAAGTGGCGATTCAGTTGGAGAAGATTTACTCGCCAACGTATTTGCTTTTTGCCTCGGTTAGGAAACTCTGGGTTTCACTCGATTCCGCAGAGTTCTCTGAATTCGACCGGCGTCGCAGGATTCCCGTCCAAGCCGACTACGCCCGTGCCGACAATAAAGAGGTCGAGAGGCCTCCCCTCCAGCGAGTACAGTTGGTCGTTGTGAACGGTAGCAATCTTTCCCCTTCCCTCCGCCACGGCGAAAATATTGCCATTTTCGATCCACGCGAGCTGCTTTCCATTCTCGTCATAAATGTAGTCGCTCATTACTGCATTCCTCACGGTTGAAGGCCTTTTGGTACATTCCCCACCCCAAATGTCGCCGAATGATGAATGCCTTTAGTCGCGTCGTTGAACCCCAGATCCTAGCGCGCGTATTTCACGATTCTTACCATTTACTTCGCTGGTCCCCATTTCGGGCCATGATACAATGCGGTCGCCGGCTGGGTCACATCTCGCAACTTCATCCAACCTACCACGGGTACATGGTTGAAAAATGAGCAATCGCACTCCTTTTAGCATCGTTGTCGCCGGAATAATCATTGCAGCGGCATTGGCGGTTCTCTTTCGATGGCATATCCTCACGTCAGAGACTCGCATTGTGCGTATCGACCGATGGACCGGAAACATTCAAGTTTGTAGTCAATCCGACGGGAAGATCGCCTGTGTCGATGAATAGCTGACAGGATTATCAAGCCTCGATCGACGTTTCTCGCAGTGCGTCGGCCTTTCTGAGTACCTTGGTTTCCCGCAAGCGTTCGGCTAACAAGATTTGTGTTAATTCACCTCTGTCCCCCCGGTCATCACCGTTTTTGCCGAATTTGCACTGTATATTTTGTATATTTTGGTATTCGTGTCGACGCTGCTCAGCACAACTGTTCGCCGATATGAACAACGACGTCATATTGGCTGTTGTTCCCTTGGCGAGTCTCTCGCACGATCGCTTCGAGGCCGTGCATAGATGACATAGAGAGAAGCCCGGCATGAGGGCCCCGATAGCACGTGTCAGCTATGGATAAATTAGCTCACAAAATGATAGATTTCGTTGAGGCCCACTCCGCCAGCAACAATCAGGTAAATTGCGACGATATAATTCAATAGAGCTGGGGCGATGAGAATAACGATGCCAGCCAAAAGTGAGATAAGCGGCGTGATATGAGCGATGGTGAGGGACATATCTAACTTCTCCAATTGCTGGTTAGGAAGCGCCTGCCGACAGGTAAATCCGGATAATCAATACTGCTCAGACTCCTACCGACAAATACCGCATAAATATTCTGACCGGCGCGCTCCATGAAGCTCCTTGCCCGATGAGATTCCGCGCGCCATTCCGCCAACTCGACGGCAAGCCAAAGGACCCCGCGCCGAAGTTCTTTCACTTTCGGGTTAAGCAACCGTCAGCGCGATCAATTTTCACTTCGCGAGCCGCTTGCGGATCGAAAGTAATTCCCTGCGGCGCTTAGCGCTCGTCTTGGGGTAAGTCATTTTGAGCTCCTCGAACGTATCGAGGACAATCTGAGATACGATCAGCCGGGCATTCTCCTTGTCGTCAGCCGGAACCACATGCCACGGCGAATGGTCTGTACTGGTTGCGCCCAGGCATTGCTCATAAGCCTTCATGTAATGCTTCCAGAATTTCCGCTCTTCGATATCTGCGTCGCTAAA
>JARLIE010000053.1 GCA_031291875.1 Minisyncoccota bacterium
AACGCGCAGTCTGCCGTGGAGATGTGTGATGAACGCTTTGACCTACGCCTCGAATCCACAAGGCGCGACCGACGCCGCCGAACCGTCGTTGGCCGAGCTGCTCACGCGTCTCGCGGCGTTGCGTGAGAATCTCCGCCGCGCCCGACAGCACTACGGCATTGACGAGGCGCAACGGCGCTGTCGCAAAATGCATTGCCTGGGCAAACATGGCCCGCCTCTTGACCCTGGTCTCTCGAGGGTCGGCAAAGTGAGCCCCCGCGCGACCTCGTCGTCCGCGCACGCTTGGGCTCAGGTCCCGGCGCCGTGATGGAATGGGCTTTGTTTCGGCATGCGCGGCGCGGCGGACGCCGTGTCGCTCATGTCGAGCCGTTACAGATCGAGCGGCGGTTTACCATGCGTAGTTTGATGATTTGTTGCCGCGCGCGACTCTTTCCGCGCGTTCTCTGCGCAGCGTTTCCGGCGCGTAAAGTCGCATAGTAAATGTTGCACTAAACCGCTATCGCGGTAAGCGCGAGATTTCAGAGATGGTAAGAGAAGGGAAGAGTGATGGCTTTTGTGGGACATACGTATGCTTGGCTATTTTGAATTGATAGTCGACAGACGTACTGACAATTTCTTAGGATGAGGTGAAATCAGTCTTTACTCAACAGGCGAAGAACGTATGAAGAAGCAGGGAAATATATCGTCTCCGAAATAATACCAGCGATTGCGTAAGACCAGGAATAGTGAGGTCCTATTGCTTGACCCACTTCACCAATAACGAACATGGTCCACCAAATGATAGCATAGAGAAACCAATGATCACGAAACGAGTTGCGAGCAAAATAGAATATCAAAACGAAGGCTACGGAGGCGCCTATTTTGGAAACTAAGACGCTTACCAAGAACATCAGTGGCGACACTCCTTCTGGCGTTGGAAGACCAAAGAACGCCGAGGCGAGTCCATATACGATAAATGGAACGACGTAAATAATGGCCAGAACGAGAATTACATTTATCGATATCTTGGTCATGTTTCTTTTCGCAAGGGCTGAATTCGAACCTAGGTGAAGATATTCTATACTACCCTCGGCTGAGAGGCAATGTCCATCTGCCGCTCAGTGAGGCGAGTCGCTGTAGCACGCCAAATAGCGAAAAGTGGTTCAACAGAGCCACTTCCGATACGTCGCACAATGATGAGGTTTCTGCGACGACGAGCATGAACACTTGCAACCGCCGCGCTTGAGCGTGAGGCGTCGCAGAAACTTCATAATTTCGCGATGGCGGTCTCGCCTCGCCGGCGACCGGGCCAACCGGCTTCGTCGATCGGCCT
>JARLIE010000054.1 GCA_031291875.1 Minisyncoccota bacterium
CGCTTTGAGGCTTGGGGCGCGGCCTTGCCGCGCTTCGGGGGCGGAGTAGCTCAGCCGGCTAGAGCAGAGGAATCATAATCCTTGTGTCGGGGGTTCGAGTCCCTCCTCCGCTACCACCACTCCCCACAGTCCGCGGGGATGCGGATCAGCGCCAAGCAAGGCGTTTAACTTCCCTGCGATTTCGATGCGAACTCTGCCTGCTCGGTCGTTCTTGCGATAGATGGTCACTTTGTCGATCAGATCGCGAAGGGCTTCACACCCTGCATTGTCTCCTGCACCCAGCCCTGCATTGAATGCGGCGTGCAGGTCGCAAAGTTGCCGCTCATATCGAGCAAGGGCGGTGGGGTGTAGCACAACGACGTTCTCGACCGTGTCCACTTGGGAGAGCTTTTCAAGTATTTGCTCGCGCTCTCGATCCGCGTCCTTGATCTTTGATCTGACCAACTCGGGGGTCAAAATGCCCTTGGCGACGGCGTCGATCAGACGGTCCATCTCGCGGCGAACCTCTTGGAGCTTGCGTTCGAGGGTGCCGCGCAGTGCTCCGGCAGCTGCTACCAGCCTCTTTCGCTCCTCGTGATAGGTGCGAACATATTCCGTGATTGCTGCCGGGTGGCGCAATTCAGCCGATAAGGTCCTCAACACCAAGTCCTCGATTTTGTCGAGATAAAAGGTCTTCGGATCGGGGCAGATACCACTTTCGGTCGCGGCAGAGCATCGAACCCGGACGCGTCCTGTCGGGTCTTTGCCATTGGTGGACATCCCTGCACCGCACGATCCGCATCGCAACAAGCCAGAGAGCAGCCGACGAGGGCGCTTTTGAAGAAATGGCCTTATGCCTTCCGCTTTGCGCTTCCGATTTTTCGCAGCCTCGAACACCTCCGCTTCGACGATGCGAACTTGGGCGACTTCTGCCGATTGCCACTGATCTGGCGCGTTAGGCCGGGAAAGCCGACGGCCCGTGTCGGGGTCCTTCACCATACTGACCTTGTTCCAGACGAGCTTTCCCGCATACAGCGCGTTACGAATGATGCCATTACCGCGCTGTTTCGAGCCATTGATCGTGGAAGCGTTCCATTTTCGGCCGCGCGGCGGAGAAATCTCGTCTTGGTTTAGCCCATGCGCGATTGCTCGCGGGGAACGGCCTTTGACGAACTCGTCAAAAATGCGCCTAATCACGACGGCTTCTTCTTCTATAATGATCAGCTTTCCTTTGGCGGCGGGGTCGGCTCGGTAGCCATACGGTGCTCCTCCGGCGGACAGGCCGTCGCGCACCCTCCCTGATAAGCCGCGCCTGATCTTGTGGGCGTTATCCTCTCTATAAAGCTGACCGATAAGCCCTCGAAGGCCGACCAATACGGTATTTACCGGCCCCTCGTTGACGGCCTCGATCACTGTGCCGCCGAACGTCAGGCGCTTATGAATGCCCGCGAGGTCTTCCATGTCACGCGAGAGGCGATCCAGCGCCTCAACCACCACTACGTCGAATTTTTTTCTTTTCGCGCCGTCCATCAACGCGAGAAGGCCACTTCGCCCGATGATCGACGCGCCTGATCGCGCCTGATCGTCATACGTGTCAACGACGTGAAAATTCTTCTTCTGGCAGTGCGCCTTACACAATTCGATTTGGTCGCCGATTGACCGTTCGTTCTGGAGGTCGGTCGAATAGCGCGCGTAAATGACCGCCCGTAACATTTGCAACCCCTATTTGCGACCGCGTACATGTTGCTCATGATCGTCCCGTGCGGCTTGACGTGCAAGCGACCGGACGATTGCGAGAATGGCCGGATCGGGTCTGCATGAGGCACTGCCGAACGATGGTGCCTCGATTGGTGTTGTTCGCCAAAATATAATTGCCGAGCGCGGGAAAGGTAACATCGCCCCGTCTGTCCAAGTGATGAAAGGTATGTTTTCATCAGGCCCGAACATTACGATTTATCCTTGGCACCAATCTGCTTTCTTCGATGGTGCACCTCCATGATTTCTTCGCCTTCGATGACAAACATTGGGGTCGGTTCTGGTTCATTGGGTAAACTGAGCACGGTCTGGACCCGTGGTTTGGAAGCGACCAAATCGGGGTCCATTCCGGGAGAACCCAAGACGTTTTGAACGGTGGCGAGATGCCTCCGCATTATCGCGTCTTCCTGACGGCCGAACATCAAAATGCTCAATGCTTCTATCACCACAGCATTCATCGAGCGGTGACCATTAATCGCATGGTCGGAAATCCAAGAGCGTAGGTCGGAGGGAAGGCGTATGAACAGGGAGCTTCTTTGGCGCATTTGGCTACTCCTGATTGCAAAATATATCACCGTGATACATCGCTTCCTTGCTAATTGCAAGCACCGTGCTATATCAACTGTATGAGCCGAACTGATCCCCAATTAAACCTCAGATTTCCCGCAGATCTGAAAGCCCGCCTAGTTCAGGCGGCTCAGGCGAATGGGCGGACAATGAATGCTGAGATTATTCACAGGCTGGAGCGCAGCCTCGAAGGATCGGGTCCGCAGCTGATCCCTGAAGAGGTATCCAAGGCCATCCTTGAGACGTTGCAGCTAACGCGCGCCTTGCATGGAGCGGTCAGAGTACCCGAGAATTCGCCGTCGCCTTTTGGCAAGAAAAAATCGCCGACGACGGACGCAACTTGACTGATGCAACGATCCTCGCGCGGTGCCATGTCCATTGGGCCGTGGCCAATTTGTGCAATTAGCTGCAATTGATGGAACGGGGCTGATAGTCTTGCGTCCGGAAATTTTCCACAATTTTGATCCGGTACACGGCCTAAACCCGACCGCCAAATTTTAGTGGCTCGGAAAATTGGTCATTCTCGCCGGTCGAGTTCTAAGGATGAGCAGCCTGTATGCATCTGCCTCAGCTCGGACAACGTTTGCCCTTGAACATTCGAGCCATGCGGCGCGACCGCAGGATGAGGTGTTTTTGGAACCCCACCGCGGGCCAAAGAGACACGTTGGCCAACCTTCACATTTGCGGTAAGGTGCCATCGTGATGCGGAGGCTAAACATGTCAGTAGAGAGGCAAGCAGAAATTCGTGATGCGGTCCTTAGGACCCTACAACAGCCTCTCTCTCCCTCGTCCGTGGTTCGAGCGGTTTCTCGCGAATGTGATGTAGCGGATGTTCTGGTAAAACGCGAGGTTCGACGTCTGCTGAACTCTGGTGATATTATTTTAGGAGATGGCCTGGCTCTAATCCGCGCGACGAAACGGAGCAGGGCGGCCTGACGTGGAATGGTGGAATGAGAAGCATCGTGCCTCGCGCTTGCATGCGGCAGTCGGGGAAGATCAGCGTAACGCCTTCGCTCGTGATAGAGATCGCATTCTTTACAGCTCGGCATTCCGTCGCCTTGGCGGCGTTACCCAAATCGTGCGGGCCGGAGAGGCCGACGTTTTCCACACGAGGCTAACCCACACGCTCAAAGTGGCTCAAGTCGGCCGGAGGCTGGCTGAGAAAATGCTCGACGATTATCCGAGCGAAAGCGCGCTGGTTGGAATTCATCCGGAAGTGGTCGAAGCTGCATGTCTCGCGCACGATCTTGGGCATCCGCCGTTTGGACACCATGGCGAAACGGTTTTAAACGAGCTGGTTTTGTCTACAGACAACGTCGACGGATACGAGGGCAATGCACAATCTCTCCGCATTCTGACGAAGTTGGCACTGAGGTTTGATGATTTTGCGGGGCTGGACCTCACCCGCGCAACGCTTGCCGCCTCAATTAAATATCCGTGGTCCCGCGATCCCGCCGTTGATAGTCGACGAAAGAAATGGGGCTTCTATCGAAGCGAAAAGGACGAGTTTGATTTCGCGCGCAACGGCTGGCCTACTGCGAAGAAAACGGCAGAGGGCGAGCTTATGGATCTCGCCGACGATATCGCTTACTCAGTCCACGACTTGGAGGACTTTCACCGCTGCCGGCTCATCCCATGGCGTCAGGTTTTCGACGAGCCCGGAGGGCGGGAACTAATTGATGAGGCTTCGAAGGATTGGAACGGGGCTCCTCAGGATGCGAGGGCTCGCCTAGAACAGGCTTACGCTCGGCTGAAAGACACTTTCTCGATCTTTGAATTGGATGGGTATGAAGCCCTTCCCGAACAGCGGATTAGCATTCGGACGCTTACATCCAGCTTGATCGCGAGATACGTCGGCGCGGTTTCGGTCATCATTCCGTCTAACGAAAATGAAGGTTGCATTCGTGTTACGTCCACCGCTGAAGACGAGATTAGGATATTAAAGCAGATTACGCGTCATTATATACTCGACAATCCGGCCCTTGCGGCGCAGCAAAAGGGTCACGAGCGCGTTCTCAGAGAGCTTTTTGCTGATCTACGGGATCATTCTGCGGAAAAATACGTGCCGAGGAAGTTTTTATACCTCATGCGTGATCTCAGCATCCCGCGAACAAGAGCGGTGGCTGATTGCATATCTAGTCTAACCGAAGCAGAAGCAATGCAGCTGCATGGGCGGCTTCGTGGTTATGCAAGCGGCTCCGTGCTCGATCCGATTGTACGATGAGAATAGTGAAGGTCAGAGCGGCGTGACGTTACTAAGGGCGCTAATGGAGCGTGTAGGCCGCTAAAGGCGATGATGAGGTGGTTGATGTCACTGCGACGGCTCAGTGCTGCGCCAAGGCCGCCCAGCTTTCCATGTTGATCAACCCCTGGACGTAGTTCCACGCTTTCTTGTTGCCGAATGCATGTGCTGAGAAAACGGCCAGCGCATCGTTGATTTTGGTAAAATCTTCGTCCGTCCATACGCCTGCTAACGCGGTCGCAATAACCTGATCGCGCAAATGGCTGTATTCCTTGCGCCAAGCCGCCTCATTGATGTTGCCGTTCGCCTCTCGAACGCGGACCAGTGCAAAGCTGGGAACGTTTGCCAATGCACATGCGGCGTCGATCAAATCGGTGACTTGGCCGAACCAGCGCACGTTCTGCCCGCCTTCGAAGCCGCAACGCTGCGCCAAGTCGCCGTACGTAGTGGGAGCGCACCCTGCTTTGTAGTCCTCGATCAAAATCATAAGCGCCTGTTCCGAGACGACGTGGGTCTTCATCGGAGTTTTTTCTTTCTTTGGCAGCCCCTTCTTGACGCCGATTGCCTTGTTAGGTTTGAGAGCTTTCGCTCGCTCCTCACACGCTGCTGCAAGGGCTATCATTCCTGCTTTCAAAGCCCTTTGACCGAACAGAATGCAGCTTTCGGCATCCTGAATTTTGGCGACTGTGGCGATCAATTCGGCTTCGGATTTAGGCTTTATTTTTTCCATCGTTTCGCGTCTCCGCACAGCACCTAACGCGACGTTACAGCTTTCCGCGTGGTTCGGCACTCTTTTGCTCGGCAAGAACGCGCTAATTGGCTGCGCCGAATGCCCTCGTTTGCTCGCATCGACAGGACAATCACATTTTTTCGTTGTTGGGAAACCGGCATTGATAAGCGGGAAATCCGTGATCGCGATCAAAATTAGCGCATGAAATTAGCGACATATGGCAAATCACGCCTCGTGAAGATCGCGAATTATTTCAAAAACCATGCTGGCTGCGCCCTATTGACGCAATCCTTGGCATAAATTATCTTCTAAATTAGAGTGAAAATTATAGCAGACAGGAAAGCCTAAAATGCTTGAAAATTCAAAGAAGTCTTCGCCAAAGGACGATGGCGCTAACGTTGGAGATAAGCGACAGAAGTTCGTGGAACTCGCAGAAAGCCGTACGCGGAACGCCATTAGAGCAATCCGTGTGATCGCAAAATTAGGCAATAAAAATGCTTACGAATTTGACGATGCAGACGTGAAAAAAATCGCGAATGCATTGACCCGAGAGGTCGAGGCTTTGAAGGCTCGCATGTCTTCTGTTGGTGGCAAGGAACAAGTGGACTTCACGCTTTGAAACATAGGGGTGTCATTTGACGAACGAAGAAATTAAGGGCCTGTGCCTGAAACTCATTTATGCAGATAGCGAAGACGCCGTAGTTGAAATCCTGAAAGCTTACGAGCTTTGGGACGATACGAGCCTCTGGCGCTATTACGGAGATGCAGAACTCAATTGGGATCGAGCGGGTAATCAGCAAGCCCGCTCCGATTTTGCTATAAATGAAAAGCTGGTCAACACGATCGACAGTCGACTGATGCTAGAGTGCATGCTTGCCGGAATATCTCCTGAAGATCCCGTTAACGCTCCCCAGAATATGCGCGAAGCGGTGAACCGCTTTATTGAGAAAACTTGGAACGGAACTTTGAAAGTTTCCGGTGGGCGCGTCGAAGAGTGGCCGACCACGATGAGAACGAAGATTGCCGAAAGCATCGCCGTTTTCACGACCGAGCAAAAAGGTCATAAGCCGTGCGTCAATGTTGCCGACCTTGGCGAAGGGCAAACACCGGAAGCGTTTCCGGATACTTTATTGAGCCTGGGTAAGCGCAACAAAATCCGGATCAAATTCGCGCAGGGGAAATATGGTCAGGGGAGCACGGGGGCGATCCGGTTCTGCGGGACACGCAAACTGCAGTTGATCGTTTCGCGCAGGCATCCTCGTCTTATCGGAAACTGCGCTGTTTCCCGTACCTATCCTCTTCACGACAGCGACAACGAGTGGGGGTTCACAATTGTGCGCCGAGAGGGTGACGGGCTCGATGTCAAAACGCCGTTTCTCTCTTACCTTGCGCCGCTTGGAGCCTCAACAACTGCGCCACGCACTGGAAGGGTGCTGCTGTTCAGTAGCGATCTGATGCCGCTTTTTCCGAAAGGCGATGATGCCTATAAGCACGAAGTCGAGCACGGAACGCTCGTCAAAATGTACGAGTACGATCTGAAAACAGCCTCGAATATTTTGCGCCGCGGGGGGCTGCGCCCCAAAATAGATCTCTTGCTGCCTGAGCCAGCATTGCCCATTCGTTTCCACGAATGTCGCAAAAGTCAGAAGAGCGAGAACAGCAGCGAGCAGGTTGAAACCATGAGCGTATAAAGCGCGGGCGCAAAATGTACCACTGAACCGGCTTTTCGGCGGCCTTTGAGGGCGGCGAGAAAGTGTACCGGTCCTGCTAGGCCTTCTCGATGTCTTTGACTGGCATGGAGAGGCCGAAGGGATGTTCACAGTGGA
>JARLIE010000055.1 GCA_031291875.1 Minisyncoccota bacterium
CGCCAGCGGTAGAGAATCTCGCGCTTCACCAAAAGTTCGCGAGAGAGCGCGCTCACGTTCTCCCCCGCGTCCATGCGCGCAATCGCCTTCAGCTTAAACGCCCGGCTGAAGATCCGGGCCAAATCTTCGGACATGCAGTTCTCCTTAAAGAGAACTGTCCCCAATTTCCCTGACTCATTTCAGGGGTTCACTCCAGGGGCCGTAGAAATCATGCAATGCGTATCACGTCCCCGTAACTCGCCCTGGTCGCGTTGAGGCCGTAGAAATCATGCAATGCGTATCACGTCCCCGTAACTCGCCGTAACTCGCGTAACTCGTAACTCCCCCGTAACTCCGGATGCTAATTGGAACTCTTACGGCGGCGAAGCTCCCCGATCAACTCTCGCTGCGCCCCCTGAGCTTCGGCAACGTCCAACCAGTCCGTCTCCAAAGCACAATCAGCTTCGGATTTTGGTAGTTTCAAAGCAAAATATTCTCGTGTAACGCTATTTACAGTTTCGATATCGCCCACCTTGACCATAGCCCGCATGAACTCGCCAAACGTGAAATTGACCAATTTATTGCTCTCGACTGCCGCCCGAAAGGCGATTCTGAATTCAGTCAAAGCTTCCAAATTACGCCCTAACTCCAAAAGCGCCCTAGCAACCGAGTCGCGTGACACTATGTCGCCGAACTCAACCAATCGTTTTTGAGCCCACTCCAATGCCCCCACAAAATCACTATGTATTCTTAGCTCGCTAAGAAGATATTGATATATACGATATCTATCATCTGGATCCGTTAGCTCGGGCAACATGCTTTTCAGAAAATTTATTCCAGAAGGCTCTACGCCGTCACCAGTCACAGTCTGGTCTCGCAGGTGCCTTAGGTCAGAACTGAGCTGTTTATCATCAATTGAATACATTTTAACCTTCTAGCGTCTTTTCTTAGGGGTTACGGGGACGTGATACGCATTGCACGATCTTTCAAGTTGCGCCGCTTGGAGGTTGCATAGAGAGATTTGTGTATTGTGTATAACTGTAACCCATATTATTCTCCTTTGAAATCCCGTCTGTGAAGTAAAGTCGTAAAACTAACACGCATAAGCGGGCCACTACCAATAGGCAAATCCGGGTGGTCTTTGTATTCTACGAGCCACTTTGGCCAGATATCGGGTATCGGGGTAACCGGCTCGTCGGTTATCTGGAACGTCGCGCGCAGCAGACGCACTCCTGGACCAAAAGTTGACGCAAGATCGAGCGGATTGACCTGCTCAACGGACGGAGGATCGCCAAGGAAGCGAAATCGCACGAGCATCGGAAGCTCTTTTGGGGGGAAGTCGATAGGCTGTCGATTCAGTTTCACTGCCATGATTGTTTTTGGATCGACAACAAGCTCCGGTCGCGGGTCACCGTCGTCAAAATCATTGGCGCGCAGCGGGAGAGCCCTCAGATTCGTATATCTTGGCGCGAAAGGTTGCCTCGCACCGGGGTCATACAAGAACGAGCCCGTATCAACGACAAACAGCAGGCCGCGGTCGCCCAGATCGACGGTGATCGCGTTCCCGTGCAGGTGGCCGGGATAGAACTGGAAATCATCGATGTTGAAAGGATGAGGCTCGAACTTATAGACGACCTCGACCACGCCCGAGCCCGTATGCGTCACGCCATCGACGTCGACATCCAAGGTCAAGCGATAGCGCAGAGAGATCGTCGGATAAATCAGCGAATAGGCAACGTAGCCCGCAAGAACGAGCGCCGCGACGATCGCAAGGATTTTGACGCTGCGCCTCATGTGCGCTCCGGTTCATCGCGGGTTACGGGGGTTACGGCGACCCCATAAACAATCCCCGATCTCCCAACTGCCGCGCAACTCCCTCCGCCGCAAAGGTTCCGCCCGCTCCGGAGGGCCCATGAACTACCGCAACGCCCGCTGAAATCCCCATCTCTCTTGTCTTCGGAAATGACGACGACCTTGCCGCGCGTATCGATCCCTCGTTGCGCCTCGCCGCCGCCTCGCCCACGGTCATCGCCGTGCAACGACGCCGATCTTGCGAATCAAGCCGTCAGCCCTCCCCGCCGGCGCCGATCGGGTCGCGGTAGGCGATTCTTTCCGCCGTCCCGTCGTCGATCGCGCCTCGATAGACGGCTTCGGCGAAGCGCCGATCGTCGATCGCCTCGTCATGCGGCCTGCGCAGCAGTTGCGGCGCTGACTCGATCGCCCGCGTGAGCGCAACGCGATCGACGGGCACGCCGACGCCGGCCGTCATGATAAAGGGTTCGGGCGCGAAATACCGGGTCGCGAACGCCGCTCCAACCGGCAGCGATTTTTCCAGGCCCTCGTCGATCAGCCAGAGATCGACCTTCCGGAAGAGGTCGGCGACGATCAGCCCGACGGATGGATGGCGGCGCTGCGCCAGGAGGATTGCGAAACGCGCTTTGCGCATGGCCTCGAGCATCAGCGCCTCTTCGGACGCCTCAGCGAATCGCGCTGAACCGGCGTAGCGGTCGATCGCCCGCGAGCGGCCGGGGGGCGCGGTATAGATGGCGAGATCGACGGCCAGATTCAATTCGTCCAGGCTGTCGAGGACGA
>JARLIE010000008.1 GCA_031291875.1 Minisyncoccota bacterium
CCAGTCAATGCGGTCCAAAGCAGAACCCACGTGCCCGTTATTGCTACCGGTCGATCCGCCACCGAGAGAAAAATCCAGCCGGCAAGTTGTACAGACGACCATGCCGCGAAAATGCGTACGGCGAGACTAATGATGGGACGCGCGCGCCACGAGCGATAAACTCCGACAGTCCGAAAAATGGTGGTAGCAAATCCAGCGATCAGCGCGACAAATAGCACATGAACCATTGGCTGAGGCATAGGCCATTCGGTAGTGAGTCGCAATGCTACGATTGCCCCGAATGCAATCAGCGCAACGTCGCATCCCCATGCAAGAATTTCCTTCACCATCTCTCCCCGAAAATCGCCGTTCGATGCAATATAAACATGTAATCAGAATAGCTTATGTATATAGCATGACTAATTTATGTATAAACCTAGGCTGTTCTTCGCGTGGCATGTAACTCAATGCAGGGTCCGATACATTCCTACCCGCAAACTTGATCATCGAGGAATACTCAGCATATTTGCCGATTTGGCGAATGATGCTTTGAACTTTCCACGGCCATGCGGTTGCGAGAATACTGTCAAAACTTCACTCGCGTCGCTATCGCAGCCGAATCCCAACTCAGTTGGTGTGCAACCTCATTCGGCGCATCAGTCGGCGTAGCCGCACCGGCGCCCTATTATCTGAGCTTGCTCGCCTAACGTAGCCGGCTTGAATCCTGGCAGAATTGGCACCGCGTTCAATGAGCGGTGTCAACCCCGTCGCCCCCGCACCGACATCGTCAAGAGCAACAGCGCAACCGAGTGAATGAACATGATGGACAAATTGACACGCCGCATCGACGTTTGTTGGCGCTGCACTACCAGCAATTTCAACCACGAGACGCGATGCGAGCTCAGGTGCGCGTTGCAACTGCACATTGATGGCTGCCCAATATCCATCGATTACAGCACTATCGATCGAGATATCGCAGCCAAGCCTAACCTCCGGATTGATCCGCAGCGCCTCGATCGTCTTCTCCACGACCCATTGATCAAGACGCCGGATCAAGCCAAGCCGCTCGAGCCCGTCAAAGGTCCCACGCCTCAAGGGTTTTACTAAACCATCAACGCGCTCACATAATACCGCCCTGAAATAATGCACTTCCTCAGGATACCTAACATCACAGACAGGGTCCCACTCGAAGTGGAGGCGACCCTTTGTCAAAGCGCCGAACACGTCGATAGCAGCATCCATATCCGACCGCCAACGGTGCCTCCAAGGTAAGTCGTCGTATGTAGCTAGTTGACCTGAGCCAACCCGATCAATGTTGAAAGAGTCCTCTGGATAGGACGAAACCATCGCAGCGATAGCCGGATAGATCAGCATCTCATCGGCCTGAACCGGCGCGCAGCCGAGAACTTCCAGTGTGGCTGCGATCAATCGGGCCTGAAGCTGATCGTCACGGTCGTCTCGAGCGCCTTGATCAGCAGGTCTATCAAAGAGAAGGAGAATATGATCCCCAGAAGCCGCGGCAAAACCAGACTCAACCCGAACCAACTCGCGCGCGCGTTCCAGCACTGCCCGCCGCACGGCGATTGCAACCGACGCGCCGTAGGCAACTGCAACCTGTCGCAGATTAGTAACGGTTGCAACGACGCACAATGGTAGCGAATCAGCAAGACGAGAGAAGGACACAATACCCAACCTCACCATCAGCGACCGAAATTCTGTCGCCGCCAACAACGAAGGAGTGAACGTCACGCGAGACCCCTCACGAAGGAATGGTCGAAAAAGAACCGTCGGAGAAAATGAACGATTTAACTCTTAGGCCTAGCTATCCGTCGCCCGATGGGCCGCTCGATATTCGGTTGGCGTCTGCGACAAGCGCCTGCGAAAAACTCGCGAGACATGCTCACCGCCGCCCATCCCGCAGCGCCGCGCAATCTTATCGACCGGAAGGGTGGTTTCGCGGAGAAGCCGACAGATCATTTCGAATCGAGCATCCAGGAGAAACTCAGAAGGAGTCTTCCCCGTTACATGCTTGAAATGACGCAGGAACGTTCGTTCGCTCATTCCAGCCGCCTCCGCAGCTTGCGCTACTGAGATTGAACGCCTGCAATTCTTGCGGAGCCATTGCACTGACGCATGAATTCGATCCGCCACGCTCACCTCGCTGAGCGCGTCCTCATCGAAACTCGAGAAATCGAGACTGGGCGCAACTACATGGCGACTGATTCGATGGGCGATATCGATGCAAAGATCCGCCGGAATAAACGATAACGCGGCGGCAAGTAAGCCGTTCGTGCCGCGCCCGACGACAGACCTGTCGTTTTGTGCGGAGCCGTGTTTCTTCTCACTCTGTTGGGACCTACCCCTCCAACCCTCTGAAGTTGGCTCATAACCGGAAGCCGCGATCATCCCCCAGCCGTGGTCGCTCCACCTAACTAGGTTGGCATTCGAAAGCACCTTGCGCAAAGCGCGAAGATCCGCTGGGTCGATCGAGCTTACATTCTTAGGAGCCCCGCCGAAAACGAAGACGCCATCGAAATGTTCTGACAGGTGCTCGTCGATTGCATCGGTTCTGATACGAACCGATTCAGAGTCCGTAACGTAGCCCCCACGCGAGGAAAGCATCGTGACCGAAGCACGCCTTTCAATCGCGTGTGCAGCGTCAGAAAGCTCATTTTTTTGCCGAAACACCTCGGCAACCAGACTAACGTCAAGTAACGAGAAGCCGTCGCACAGTACGATCGCCACATTAACTGCCGCCCCAGGCGAATCGACCAACGCACGCTGATCCATTATTCCCCACTGCCCTCTAAGGTCTATTTGTGTTTGCATAAAACCGCTCTCTCAACGGCAATTCATCGTATTTTTCTGAACGCGACGAAGTGTACATTTTTGACTAGGCAATTTTCGCCACTGGCATCAATTCACAATGTTTTGTCGGAATATGCACAGCGCAACGCCGCCACGAACACAGCGCAAGAATGATCGAGCCCGGGATGCGTAGACGTGTCGTGCCCGTGGTTTCCGCTACATTTCGACGCGTTTGCACGTGTTTTAAACATGAATTGGTCCTGGGACTGGAACTCGCACGAGGCACATCACTGTGGCGTACATACACAGGATCATGGCGAATGACGCAGCCGGTTATGCCCGCTCTTCAGGTCCATGGAACTATGCATACATCGCCAGATAGCCGTGCTCTGTGAGAGGAGGTATCATCGGCTCGCGCGAGATGACCTCCGAGTTGCACGAGCTTGATGAGACCGGGTGACAGCGGGGCGCCTCTGCAATGCGCTGTATCTTCGACGAGTCGTTCGAGGAGTTCGGTCTCTGTGTGTGTAAGCACCGTTTCCGATGGGGGATGCAGCGCGCAGCGGTTGAACTCGGTCTGGCAGAGGAGCGGCCATGAGAAGAAGCATAAGATGGGCGATCGTGCTCCTCAACCGGCTTGCCAATATCTGGCTTCCAGGCGCTTGCCGCGAACGCACGCCCGAGTTGCGTAGCTGGATCCGATGCAA
>JARLIE010000056.1 GCA_031291875.1 Minisyncoccota bacterium
ATCGCGAGGATCGAGACGATGCCCGCCGCGAAGAAGACGTCGCGACCGCTCTTCTTATTGGGAGTCGCAGCAGCCGGAGCCGCTGGTTTTTTTGCCGCCATGATACCCACCATCCTTCTGGGGGATCATCTTAAGTGGCGAAGCTTGCGCCGGGATGGTTTAGAGCATGTCCCGAAAAAGTTGCAGACTTTTTCGATCGAGGACATGCTCTAACTTCTTGGCAAAAAGCGTGTCCTTATCGCTTTGGTGATTCCACCAAAGCGGGACATGCTCTCAGCGTCGGGATCGCCGCGCGAAGGAGCAAATAGTTTTATGAAAACAACAATAGAAATACGATGCGCACGCGGCGGCATGCGAAATCGCATCGCCGCGAGCCTCTACCAAAGCATGGCAACGAGCCTATCGGAAAGGCGCGATTAAAAACCGCGCTCGATCCTGGAATATGTCTGTTCGGTGAAACTCGAGATTTGGCCGCCCATGAACGAGGCCGTAAAGGTCGTGACAAGGAACACGGCGATAATCTTGGGAACGAAGGTAAGGCTCGACTCTTGAATTTGGGTCAATGCCTGGAAGAGAGCGACGATGAGCCCGACGATCATGCCGACCGCGACGGAAGGACCAGCCCCCATCATGATCGTCCACATGGCCTTTTGGAGGATTTCTAGTGCGTCCGCCTCGTTCATAATTTAGCTCAATGTCTCGCCATTGCCGAGCGACAGCGTCTGCCCGTTCGCCAAGGTCGCGGTCAAGCCACCAGACGAGTTGATCGCGACGGAACTCACGGTCCCGGTCACGCTGCCATCGGAGGACGTCACGGTCTTTCCGATCGTCGAATCCGCCTGCTCGAGCGCTTGAGACGTCATCATCGTGCTAAGCTTGTTGTTGGTGTTCAGCTGCTGCTCGACTTGCGAGAAGGAGGCGAGCTGGCTGAGAT
The DNA here is from genome assembly GCA_031291875.1 of Minisyncoccota bacterium. GTDB lineage: Bacteria > Patescibacteriota > Minisyncoccia > Phycocordibacterales > UBA2100 > UBA10103. The sequence goes on from JARLIE010000056.1 coordinate 935, forward strand.
ATTGCGTCGGATCGGTCGGCTGGGTCGGGTCCTGATTTTTGAGCTCCGTCACCATCAACTGAAGAAAGTCGTTGTAATTTACAGTCGCGGTCGACGAGGCGGCGGCCGCCGTCGATGTCGAACTCGACGAAGACGTAGCTGAAACTGGATTGACCGTTGTCATGGGCGCTTATCCCGGGCGTTACCGAAACCGGACAAACCAGCTCCGTACGCCTCTCCGCACTTTCGAATCAGTGATTCGATCAGGTAAATGATGCCGTGGGATAGACCTACGATGCAAGCGCAATCTTGCTTTCGCTGGCTAGGATCGAGTCGTCTTTCGCGAATAATCCACGCAAAACCTTCAACGCATCAAAATAACGATTCGCATCGACTAATTTACCGACCTTGGAGAGCCCCTCGAGGACGACTTTGTTGTTGTACGCCTCCAACATACGGGGGAGACTGTCCTTGAACAGCGTCTTCGCGGCTTGGGTATCGCTTGGGTCGATGAGCATCATTTGAACGATGAAGTAGAGTTGCCGTAACGGCGTGACAGCGGCATCGACCCCCATCACGTGAGCCTCGAGCAGAAACGCCGCATCGTTCAAAAGTTCGATGCTGACCTTCCGGTCCACCCGCAAAACGGCCCCGTTGATATAGATTTTTTCATCTGGGCGTAAGGTTATTTGCATCTCTGTCTCACAACAGCCCGTCGCGCACGATTGCGCAAATCTCGCTTATCCCAGTGCAGCTCGCCGATTTGCCAAGGCGCACCGCATCGGCTTCCTTCAAAATCCAAATTCCTATGGAAATCAGATTCGCGCGGATTTCGACGGGCAGCCCGTTTTCCTCGCTCGCGAGTTCGCCCACAAAAACGTTCCAGAGCCTACGTGTGTAATAGAGCGCCTCCACGACTTCGCGTGTATTCGGCCCCGCGGCATCCGCCGCTTCCAAAAGACCGACGGCACGGTCCAACGCCTGGCGCTCGATGCTCCGGGCTTCTTTTTGATCGTCTTCGATCGCTTCCGCGTAAGAGAACTGATACATTTCAATCTTATCCGGCTGTGAGATAGTTGACGAGACTTAGCGACTTAAGCTGACTAGTCAGGGAGTAAGAGTCCTGCAATTGCGTTTGTAGATTCGTGACCGTGGTCGACAAGGTGGTCGCATCGACATCCTCGAGGCTTGCCACATTCTTCGTCAGAATGGTTTGTTGCGCCGCCATCGACGTATTGGCTGATGTCACCGC
>JARLIE010000057.1 GCA_031291875.1 Minisyncoccota bacterium
CGTCGAGAACGCGCACATTGTGCAAGCGGCGCCGTATACGCCCGAGAACGTCGCCGTGCGTACGGCGATTCCGAGTTTCGTGGAGCCCACGTCCGAGTACCGCGCGCTGCTTGAAGCACTCGCGCGCGACCCCGGCCGTATGGAGTGTCTCGATCCGTCGCTCGCCTACGATCCCGAGCAGGTATTCTATCTCAACAACCTGCGACGCGACGCGGTCGGTCTGACCCATGTGATGATGCGCCGGCCGGCGGGCGACGGCTTCGTGGTGTCGTTCTCGCCCGACGCTTTCCCCTATCCGGCTCGCTGGCTGCTACGCAACGCCGACCTCCAGGTCGCCGCCATAGCGCAGCCGTCCACCTGCCATCCGGAAGGCTATCTGGCCGAGAAGAGCGCCGGTCATGTGCGCAGCGTCACGCCGCAGAGTAGCGCCTCCTTCGGCGTGCGCTTGGGTTATCTCGACGGCGCCGCGGCTGCAAAAATGGAGGACGCCATCCGGAGCCTATGACCCCTCAACGCGGCAGCCGACAACTGCAATAGGGCGAGTACTGCTAAGAAGCAAGAAAGCGGGATTCGTCCAAAGAGCGGTAAAACGCCATGAAATATACCAACGAATTCACTTGGTTCAGGCGTCCCGTTTGGCGCCGTTTGGAATCCCGCATCAAACGGGACTTCCAACGCGAATCAACGGAGGAGTTTAAATCCACAGAAGTTCGCGCGTCGGCGGGTATTCACACGTCGATCGGGCGAGTGCGTTTAGGTGCGGTAAGCGACTTACTAGAGTTGCAAACTTAGGCGGTGTGATACAGACAAAAGCACCCAGGATAATACTGATGAAGAAAATCTGTGTGGTCGGAAGCTTCAATATTGACATCATCGCCACCGTCAACGCGTTCCCACGGACGAGCGAGACAGTTCGCTGCAACAGTTTCGACCTTTTCGTCGGTGGCGGAAAAGGCGCCAACCAAGCCGTGGCGCTAGGGAGGCTTGGAGCGGACGTCATGATGGTGGGGCGTCTCGGCGATCGCTTCTACGGCCCGGAATATATCAACGTTCTCAAAAGGAACAACGTCAACTGCGACACCGTTGATGTCATTGAGAACTCTTACCCCGGCTCCGCATTCGTCGCGGTCAACGCGGAGGGGGACAACATCCTGTTCATCCATGCTGGCACCAACGCCATGCTGGACATTGGTTACATTGACGCGAATTGGGACAAAATCAGTGAAAGAGACGTTTTCCTTTTTCAGCTGGAAATTCCGCTAGAAACCAATCTGTACGCCATAGAAAAGCTGAAGAAACTCGGCAAAACGATCATCCTGGACCCGGCGCCGGCGATGAACCTCCCGATTGAAATCTACAGATTCATTGATTTCATCACGCCAAACGAAGTCGAACTCGCGCAGATATCCGGACAGAGAATCACCGGTAGCGATGATCTGTTGCCGGCCGCAAGAATATTGCTTGATCGAGGCGTCGGCACGGTCGTCGCTAAAGTGGGAAAGAATGGCTCCTACGTCTTTGATCGGCACGGAGCCCGTTTTGCACCGCCGACCATTGTCAAGGCGATCGATCCGACCGCGGCTGGAGATACCTTTAACGCCGCATTTGCGTTTGCCCTCGCTTCCGGAAAAGACGCTGAGCAATGCGCGCACTTCGCCAACGTCGTCGCCGCAATCTCGACGCTCGCCATCGGCGCGCAGAACGCGATGCCAACTATGCAACAAGTCGAGGAATTCATGCAGCGGCCAAAACAGAGTCGAAAGACTCAATCGTCTCGTCAACCCGCGTTATCAGCGCTTGGATCTCACGAAAATGAATAATCCGATCAACCGATATCTTGACCACGCCGTACTGAAACCAGAAATGCCCATTCAGGAAGCGCACGACGCTATTGCTGAAGGTGTCGCGTACAAGGTCAAAACAGTGTGCGTAAGACCATGCGACATTCCGATGGCGGTCAAATTGTCCAAAGGCAGCGAGACGGACGTCTGTTGCGTGCTCGCGTTCCCCCACGGCGTTATTCCGACCGCGCTGAAGGAGTCGGAGGCGAAACTCTATATTGCCCTCGGCGTTCGGGAAATCGACATGGTGGCTAACTACGGCTATATTCGGTCACACGAATGGAAACTGGTGCTGCAGGATATTGCGGCCGTCGCTTCGATAACAAAGCAGGCGGGCATTCTCTTGAAAGTAATCATCGAGACTGCGATGTTGACCATCGGCGAAATCGTCAAGGCAACCGAAATCTGTGTGGAAGCCGGCGCCAACTACGTCAAAACATCGACCGGTTTCAATGGCGAGGGCGCAACCGAAGCTGGCGTCAAAGCAATGCTCGATACCGCAGCGGGAAGAATATTGGTCAAGGCTTCCGGGGGCATCCGGGACCGTGCCAGAGCGCAGTTGTTCGTAAATATGGGATGCTCCCGACTGGGTGTCGGCTACAATTCAACGAAAGCGATCTGCGACGAGACAAAGCTTGCTTCGAGGGACGACTACTAGGCATTTCCGGGGGGCCACAGTCAGGCGTCCATTGGGAGGCCGTCCTCTCCCGCAACCTTTCCCAACCGAGGCTCGGAACGCACTTGTTGCAACAAGAGTGGCGATGGGCAACAATTTCTCATACAGCCGTTGGGCGTTCCGGCGGTGAAGGCGTGTCGAGTCCCACCGATCCGTGTCCTCGCCTAAGCGCTGTCGGGGCAGCAGATTTGCGCATCCACGTCACAAAGACGGTGAAATGAAGAACAACATCGGTCTCGTCAAACGAGCGAACCGTTCGATCGTCATCGAAGCGATCATGAGCAATGAGGTCGTTACGATCGAGGGAATCGTTCGCATGGCTAAGCTTAGCCGTCCAACAGTTCTCGGGATTCTCAAGGACCTGACCGATGAGAATCTGGTCATAAAGACGGGATTTGCTCCGTCCGAGGTTGGCCGGCAAGCGGTGTTGTACTCGATCAACTCGCGTGCGTTTTATGCAATGGGAATCGACATCGATGGCCCGCCAGTTCGTATTAGTATATCCGACGTCAATGGCGTTTCACTTTTTAATACGGAATTTGCGATAGAACTTACCGCGAGCGGCAGTCAAATAGCTGAGATGATCATTCAGAACATTGATCGATCTATAAATGAAGCCGGGATTGAGGCCAAGAAAATCATCGGTATCGGACTAGGGGTGCCTGGCGTCATCAGTCTCACGGAAAATCGAATCGAATTCATCAGCCGGATTAAGGGGTGCCTAGAGGTCTCGGTGAACAACCTCATCGAGGAAAGGACCGGCGTGCCCGTTTACGTGCGTAATGACGCTCATCTTTTGAGCCTCGCCGAATACAGTCTGAAGAAGCTCTCGGGAGACCTAATTTATGTAATCCACCGATCCGGTATAGGGAGTGCACAGATCGTTTCAGGCAATCTTTTCACGGGAGTCAATGGTAACGCCGGCTACCTCGGGCATTCAACGATAAACGCCAACGGTAGGCAGTGCGACTGCGGACGGATTGGTTGTCTAGAAACCTATTGCTCGAAACGAGCGATTGTCGCCGACTATTGTCAGCAGACCGCTGTGCAGTCCACCTACCGAAAAATAGTGCAGTTCGCTAGCGATGGCGATCCTGTTGCCGTGGGGGTTTTTGCGGAAGCAGGTCGCATTCTTGGCCTCGGCATCTGTAATTCAATAAAGATGTTCGACATTTCTACGGTCATTATCGGTGGGCTCGGCTGCGGAGAAAAGCATGTATTTTTTAAAAGCATCTGCGAATCAATTAGGAAAAATACGCTTGAGTATATGCGAGTACAACCAAGAGTCGTGCTTGGAAAACTTGACGAAAGTGAATTCGGCCTAGGGGGGTGTCATTACGTGCTCAAAAGATTCTTCAGCCTGCCTACGCTGAAGGTATCTATTGAGTAGACCAAATCCGCAATAACGCTACGTGTGTGACCCTCGTAGCCACAATGGATTATGTCGCATGGCGATGGGGGACCGCTTCGATGCGAGCTCACACGGAGAGTCACGCCCTTCGAGCCTTGGTATTATCCGCACGCTGCGTAATACGTAAGTATCCCTCCGGTGAGGACCGCTTAGCCTCTCTGCTTGCGCCGTTTCTCCAACAAGCGCGGGACCTTCATGTCTGCCGGCGCTCACCGTGGCGGCGCTCTCCCGCCAACAACATCGCGCTGCCCGTCGTCAAATCTTCCGCACTCAGTAGTGAAAATTGAACGAAACGGTCGCAGCGTAGTTCGTCCCCGAACTCCTTGAGCCAGTCTCGAAGGTCGCTGGCCCCACCGTGTGCTCAACTTTGCCGTCAACGATGATACCGTTCAGCACGGCATTGTCTGACACGCGAAATGGTTGGATTAGGCCCTCACCGCCGAGGAAACTCGTTTCCCCTCGACCGTCCATCGCGCCGCTCATCGCAGTCCAC
>JARLIE010000058.1 GCA_031291875.1 Minisyncoccota bacterium
AAAGAGCGAACCCTTGGGGACGGATTCGCCCAGAAGCGAGCCCATCGCCTCCAGCGGTATCTCCGCCAGCCCGAACGGATTTCGAACGATAACGCGGCGCGCGTTCGCCTCCAGCGCTTCGATATCGCTTTGAACCCCGCGGCTCATTTCGAACTTGGCGTATTCGATCGCTTTGACTAAGCGCGCTCTCGCGCTACGGTCCGCTGTGCCTCACTAAAAATCTGACTCTGTGGTGTTGGTTGCCTCACGTAATTATCTGACCGGCACGAGCATGGAGGTCAGTGGTGAGTTTGAGCGCGCGTCGTGAGCTTTTGGAGCATTATCGCAGTGAATATGCTTCATCGACTCGGAGTCAAAAATCGAAGATTCTGACTGCGATTTGTGAGTCCACCGGTTGGAATCGCAAGTACGCCATTAGCGAACTCAGGGGTGAACCTCGCGTTCATAGGCGCACGACTCGCAAGCGCAAGTCTTTGTACGGCCCCAATGAGGAAGCGGCTCTCGTGAAGGTATGGAAACTCAGCGGGTTTCTTGCCAGCAAACGTCTGGCCCCGTTTCTTCCCGAGTTTCTGGACACACTTCAAAGACACAACGAACTAACCCTTCCCAAGCTCGTCGATGAGCGCCTGCGCAAGATCAGCGCCTCCAGCATCGACCGTCTCTTAAGACGGCACCGAAGCTCGCACCCTCGCTCGCCAAGCTTCACCAAACAAGGTCCGCTCAAGCGGCAGGTGGCCTTGCGACGAGGAACCGACTGGGATGATGCCAAGCCGGGCTATTGCGAAGTCGATACCGTCGCCCACTCAGGAGGCGACATGAGCGGTGACTTCTACTGGACACTCTCGGTCACCGACGTTTGCACCGGCTGGTACGAGGGAGCGGCGCTGCGCAGCAAGTCTCAAAGCGAGACCTTGAGGCATATCCAGTCGATCCGGGCCAGGCTCCCTTTTGAACTCCTTGGCATCGACTCTGACAATGGAGGCGAGTTTATGAACTACCACCTGCTCAAGTTCTGCCAAGACGAGAAGATCGTGTTCACCCGTTGCCGACCCTATGTGAAGAACGATCAGTGCCGGGTGGAGCAGAAGAACAACAGCATCGTCCGAAGAAACACCGGCTATGGCCGGTATGACCGCGCCGAGCAATTCAAGTTACTGACCGAGATTCACGGCATCCTCCGACTCCTGGTCAACTACTTCGAACCCAGCCTCAAAGGCAAAGAAAAAGCCGCAACGCCTTACCGAAGGCTTCTTCAAACAAAGACCCTGACCGAACCCAAACTCCAAGAACTCGAAGATATCTATAAAATCCTCAACCCAGTCAAGCTCAGAGAACAACTCAACCGAGCCAAACTGAAGCTGTACGAGCTCAATTCGCTGGTCGAATTCGTCGAACAACAACAAGAGCACGGTTAGATTTTTACGTGACGCAACCCAAGCCGTAGAGTCAGGTTTTTACGTGACGCTCCGCGGCCTGGTCGTCGTCAAGTAGTTCGGACCGTGGGCTACCTGGCGACGATGATGACCACCGGATGACAATGGCGGCGCATGCCGGAGGGACTATCCCGCGGACGGGAGGACGCGGCCGCGTTGGCGGGTGAGGTGATCGACGGCTTCTT
>JARLIE010000059.1 GCA_031291875.1 Minisyncoccota bacterium
GGCGCCCAACCAACCCCGGCCCCGCGGGGGGGGCGTTTTTTTTTGCCCCCGCCTCCCGGATTTGAACCGGGGACCTACCGCTTACGAAGCGGTTGCTCTACCAGCTGAGCTAAGGCGGCACTCATTCGCTTTATAGGAGCTTCAAACCACAGGCACTCTGGTGAATGCACGGCAAATCCTACTGTATTTACGCTGTTTTTTCAATCGACTCAACGGCAAAAAATTATTTCAAGACCCTTGATAGGAGTTCGGCCGCTCGTGCGCGGTAGCGTTCAGCTTCGCCGACCCCTCCTGCGGTTCAATCCCGATCTTCATCTTTTTTGAGCCGAAGACCGGGATTGAACCGGTGACCTCCCCCTTACCATGGGGGTGCTCTACCAACTGAGCTACTTCGGCAAGTACTGAGGAACGGAAAGAGAATATCACGCGAGCGAATAATTTCGAAGCTCCTCGATGAGCGGCGCCACCGTCTCGTCATTGATCTCCTCGGGGCGGATCGAGCAGCACTCGAAGATTTGTTGCTCGATAGCCTGCGCCGCTTCGACACCTGCTTCGTAACGAGCAACTCCTTCCGGCGTCTCGTACTGCTTTTTTGTCGCGTACCGTCCCTTTCCTTCTTCAAGCCTATCCATCACTGAAACAACACTAAAAGGACTTACGCGCAAATCGGAATATTTGACGATTTTGCCCTCGAAATCGGCGCTATCGCGCGCGAGCGCGAGCCGGGAAAATCTGACTTCATCGATGAGGATGCGCACGTGCTCTGGCAAGCCAAGCTCTTTGGCGATCTCGTTGCTCGCCGCGTGCTCGTCAGCGCCATATTTATGCAGGTAATCCGCTTTTACCGATTCCCAATATGCCTTGCCCTGCGGTTCGAGAAATTTAGGAAAATAATTCAAGTCGAATTTGATGATATTGCCCATGTCGTGGAATAGACACGCGAGTATCACTGCCTGCGAATCTAGTTCGCCTGAGAAGTGGTCACAAATGCGTTTACCAACCGCCGCGACGCGCAACTGATGCATCTGCAGGTTGGGCATAATGTGGTATGCCTCGTAGATTTCGGGTATCGTCCACATATTCAATCCATTTCAAACTCGATCTTGCCATCTTCGGTCGTTTCTCCTTCCTCGAGATCCGCCGCTCGTAAGAGCGAACGTATCTTTTCCCCTTGTTCGGAAACGTGCACGGAGATGTGCTCGAAGTTTTTGTCCTTTAACGCATGTACGGCTTGTTCGAGCACTTCGTGTTCTTTTCCCGCAACCGCACGCAGTTGCTTGATCGCTCCTTCCGGATCCACGAGTACAAATCCGACGAGCGTATCACCTTCTTTAATCGCAAGCGCCACCCCCTTTGCGTCGAGTATCTCCGACTGGACGTGTTCAAGCCACTTACCCCTTTCGCTCGAAACGGAAGTTTCGCCCTCCTTGAGGAGGTTGCTGCCCAACGATTCACTAGCCGCCTTGATCTGCGACGCACTGGTGAGCGCCTCGACACGAAGCGATTTTGTCGCTTCTCGCAGATGGTTCAAATTGCCTTCGCCGTGCTTCTCCATAGCCAAATACTACCACGCTCGAAAAAATCGCTCATTTCTGGTATGCTGCCCTCGTTTGCAGGAGCAAGCAGTATGCGGTCGTAGCTCAACTGGTTAGAGCACTCCCCTGTCACGGGAGAGGTTACGGGTTCGAGTCCCGCCGATCGCGCAGATGAAACGCAGTGGAATACTGCGCGATCGAGAAGCGTGCCTGCGCACGCTTCGTGCGGGACTCGAAGGCCGGAGCGATGTTTCGTTAGCAAACGAAACTAGCGAGGCGGGGTCGCGGAAATTCGGGTGCGACGGCACGCGAATTATCTGTGACCGAGTCGCTGCCAAAATACCTGGAGGCGAGAAAAATCTCAATCCAATTGGATTGAGATTTGTTCTTGCCCGATCCCCCCATACCATGTCTTTAAAAAAGAAAACCGGAAGCTCGTGAGCTTCCGGTTATTTTGTCGGCCGATTCAACGAATCGACCTAATCGACCAACGCGGCATGCGGATGACGAATCACGTCACTGTAGCGCTTCGCAATGGTCGGATGCGTGCCGCCCGCGAGAATGATGTCGCGGTAGAGCTCCGCCGAGCGTCGCGGCCTGCCGATTCCGATTGTATGATCGAACTCAATCAAACCGAACTTCGGCCACCAGCCGCATTCCCACTCGAAGTTATCGAGCAAACTCCAATGCAGATATCCCATGAGCGGAATGCCCTCTTGGATTGCCCGTTCGATCCACCCCATCGACTTCCAGAGGTACCAGCAGCGCCGGTGATCCTCGACTTCGCGAACCGCGTGTCCGTGCTCGGTGATCATAATCGGCTTGTGGTAGCGATTCCACGTCGATTTGACGACTTCGTAGATGGAGCGAGGACACATACCCCAATTCAGATCCGATACAACTTCGTGCGAGGAGCAAGGATCGCGACCCTCCCACCCCGCTTGAACGGTACCATCGGCGTGATAGTGCGAATGCATATAGGTCTGCACACCGATGAAGTCGAGATAGGGCTCCAATTCGTCGAGATCATCCGTATGCCAATGATCCCGTTCGCTTTGGAGCGAAGCAGAATCGGCAGAGTTCCACGAACAGCTTTGGCCGATGCCGATCAGGGCATGCGGGTTGCGGTCCTTGATCGCTTGGTACGCGACCTTATGCGCTGCGCGCAGATTGTGAGCGACAACCCGGTAGCTCACTTCGCTCGCAGTCTGCGGCGGCCACAAGCCCCAGCGATACGAGAAATGAGCATACACGTTCGGCTCATTGAGCGGCGTGTAGTACATCACCTTCGTACCGATACGAGACATCATGCGCGCGACGAAGATGCCGAAAAGAACCGGCGAATCTTCGCAGCGCCAAGCGCCGATCTTCTCGAACCACATCGGATGCGTCCAATGGTAGAACGTGATGATCGGCTGCAAGCCCAGCGCGAGCGCGGAATTAATCATCGCAACGTACCGATCGATAACCGCGCCATTGAACTCGCCTGCCTGCGGCTCGACCGTTGCCCAGTTGATACTGAACCGGATCGCATTGTGCTCGTAGACTTTCGCGATCTCGAAAAAAATCGGATAACGTTCTTCGAACTTGCACGCATGTCCGGCGACGAAATTATCGTAGCCATGCGCACTGAGTTTCCCCGCCTCTGCCAGGGCTTCTTTTCGATCGCTCGAAACTTCCCACGTACCCCAATTGCTCAACGGTGAACCTTGCACTTGGTGCGCGGAAGTTGCCGTACCGAAGAGGAAATCCTTCGGGAATACACGCGCAAATCGCTCGGTCATGGTAGTGCCTTTCTCTTATGAGACCGCTGTTGGTCTTTTCTAGTAGCATTGGTACCGCTTTTATGGTTCATGTGCAAGAAAAAGTCCTCGGCGTTTCGCCGAGGACTTTCGAGATACTAGAACCAATACTTGCGGCGGGCCCCGGGTTTTGTGCGCAAACCCCAGTGCGGCCCGGGAGGGCCTTCCGTCTCAAGCTTCCACGCTTCGTCGAACGCCTCGAACCAAAAGACTGTGACGCCCTTTTCTTGCGACCACCTCATGACCTGTTGAAAGTACGTTCGTGCGTTGGTGACGGAGGCAACGGCCGCACCCTTAGAGCCGCCGCCGGTCGGCCAACCCGTTTCGAGAACGACCACCAACTTGTGCGATATCCTCTCGAGACGCTCGTACATTCGCTTGAACGAATCGAGGCTTTGATCGATATGCACACCATTCCAAAAGGGATAGTGGTGCATACCAACACAGTCGCACGCTCGCATTACTTCGGGATGTTCCAGGAGGCGATCTGCCACTTCCCCCGTCGTGACGCGAATGGATCTTGGCACCGCCGCTTTTACGCGCCGGATGTATTCGATGAGCTGCTTCGGAGTGAGATCCCTCCTCCAAAGTGTTTCGTTTCCAACGACGATCATGCGCGGCTTTTGTTTATTGGCCGCGAGCATAAGCGCCTCGATGCGTTTCTCGTTCTCAATGAGATATTGATCGAGCCAAGCGCCCGGCACGATGTCGAGCCCGAGCCGACGCGCGAGATCCGCGTACGGTTCGGGGCTGTACGTCCGTATAACGCGAGCGTCCTTTGCGACGTCGCGGAGCGCCGGACCGACAAGATGCGGCTCTTGCCCGTACGAAAAGCAGATGGCATCAAGCTTCTTTGGTTTCGCCATGAAGTACTCCTTTCAGTTGCTGCGCAGCACTGTAGTACGCTCGTTCCAAAAAAGAAAGCTGCCTTCGCGAAGCGAAGGCAGCTACCCTATTTTTCATACCCATCCTCATATTCAACATAGACAACGCCACGAGTGAGCGTGAGTGCTTCGAATTCCCGGAGCCGTCGCAAGATCCCGACGATTTCCGTCACGATCCCCCACGAATCCGAAACCACCGAAAAAGCTCGATGTGTTTCGTTGAGGATATTGCTCGTTTCGAGGTACACGCCGGCGCTGATGAGGTTGCGAGCGACGAGCGAAATACCCGCGATCATAGTGCCGAATCCCCACGTTTGCCGATACGTGTTCTTCCATACACCCAAAAAGAGCAGGTGGAGAAACGCTTCGGAGTACGAGGCACGCAAGCGCAGGAGCCGCTCATCGAGCGAATTCATATGTGTGCGGATTTCACCGACACATAAGCTCGCCTTCGTCTTTTTCGTCCGCTCCAAATCTTCGAAGTTTGTACGCAGCTCCGCTTCTTTGCGGCGCAGCCCAAACCGAAGGCCGGGAAGCCGACGTCCGATGATCAGTGACGCAAGCAACTCTGTTGCGCACCAGAGCACCACGAACCACACGAGAAGTCCTGGTATTCGATCAGCGAGCGGGAAACGCTTACTCAGGTCCCAAAGGACCGGGACGAATACACAGAGCACCATGATCGACCGAACGACCGGAATCGAAAGATCGACGATCTTTTGAGCCAAGTCGCGCGGGCAATCCGCGATGCGTTCGCTCGCACCTTCGATGTGCGAGAGCGCTTCCGTCCAGCGAGGGAAAAGTGCTCGCGTAATCGCTTCGCGCCAATACCAGCCGTACCGAAGCTGGTACTGTTCGATCAGCACCTCGGTCGCCCAGTAGGAGAAACCGTAGAATGCGAATTGACGGAGAACTTCGTCAAACTCGATTTGCCGTACCTTGTGCTGGAACATATCGCCGACAACATTCATCGTCTGCGCGAGCGAAAGCGTAGTCCACACATTCCAGCTCATCGTGAGCAAGAAAAGCACGAACCCGCCATATGAGATCGCCCACCACTTTTTATCGGCAAAGAAGGCACGGAACACGACGCTTTCCAAAAAGGTCGTCGCCTCCCGCACCGCACTACGCGCGTAGTAGAGCATGATGACCTCCTTGTCGTATCAGAGAACAGTCGCTGTTCCATTGATACTACACGCGAGCTCGGCTGTAAACGAAAACTGCGCGTCAAATCACCCACCTCTAGGTGCCGACCACCAGCAAGAAAGTCAGACCTCCTTCATTTCTCATGAGAAGTGTTGGTGTCGGGGGGCGGGATTGAACCGCCGACCTTAGCGTTATGAATGCTACGCTCTAACCAACTGAGCTACCCCGACGTTGCACTAACAAATCCAGAGAATACAACAAAAAGCCCGGCAATGCGAGAGGGATGTTGCATATATATAGTAGTATGGTATAATATTATCCATGAGCGTACGTCACTATTTGCATCACCTGCGCCACCGAATCGAGCATTGGATCGAGCACTTGATCGAAGAGATTTGGAGCACGTTGGTCAATATTAATTCAGTACTGCTCGCGCTCGCGAGCCTTTACACCATCTACGCAGCCGGCGCTTCGATCTATTATTGGACGCTCCGCCCGCTTGAAATCGGCGTCACGCTCGTGTTCATTCTCTATTGCACCGAAATCATTTTTGCAGCTATCGAAGAGGTGGCAGGCTGATGTCGCAAACCAAAAAGATCCCCGACCGGGGATCTTTTTGGTTTGAACGATTACTACACTTTTTAGAAGAAGCCGAAGAGGTTGTGAATGAAGCCGCCGATTGCGCCCATGAACATACCCATTCCATGCGGATTCCCCGCTGCGCCCGAACTGGTGCCTTGCACAGCGGCCTGATCAATGACGAGCGAGGCGGCCACCGCATTGCCGTTCACGGCGCCCTGCACGATCACATTGTCTCCTGTCGCAAGCGAAGCGAGCGCCGACGTGGCGTTACCCTGCACGATCTTCGCATTGGTTGCGTCGACTGTGTAGGTCACGTTGCTTTTATTGGTGACGGTCAACGTGTTGCCGCTGATGGCGCTAATACTTCCACCGATAACCGGCTCCCCATTCCCCTGAATCGAGGCATATGCGCCCGAATTCTTTTGGCCATGCGGTATGCCATCGTAGATTTTTGTTGCAGTTACGCTGGTGCCGCTAAGGGTTCCCTGCACCATCACCGTGTCGCCGACGGCGATCGAGGTAACCGTGGAAGTCGCGCCGTCTTTCACAACGCTGGCATTCGACGCGTCGACCGTATAGCTCGTGCCTGAGCTGTTTGAACCATTCGATTCATTCCGGCCCATCGGCATTTTCGAAGTGATAGTCACTGTCGTGCCGCTGATCGCGCTCACTTGCCCCACGACTGCAGGACGTGCTCCGGTAAACTGCCTATGCATTCCATAACCGCCACCCATACCTATAGTGTTTTGAGTTTGCGTTTGTGCAAATGCCGGCGCTGCCACGAGGAGTCCCGAAGCCATAAGAATACTGATAACTGCGTAGGTAACTCGATCTTTCATGTTCATACAGATAACGAATAACGTTACTAATCACGCCTTCTGACCCACCCCAAGACGGTGGGAGGGCTTTGCCCTCTCGCTTCTACTACTGCCCCGCTGGTTAATAAATTTCATCCAAAACAACGAAAGCAAAAGCCGCCTTTTGCAGGCGGCGTTTTGATCGAGGATTGGCTTCACTAGGACTTACTGCGCAGCGTTAAGGGCCGCGCGCGTTTTCGGGCCAACGAGTCCGTAGCCGGCATCACCCGGTTTTGCGATATTGTTCTTTTGCTGGAAGAGCTCCACCGCCTGTAGGGTCGCCGCACCGAAGTAACCCGTCACGAGACCGCTCGGGTAGAGACTCGGATCGCGGGCGAGGAACTTCTGAAGCGCCGTTACGTCGGCATTGCTCGAACCTCGTTGGAGAAATTTTGTAAACGTGTAGTGCGTCCCGCTTGAGGATGCCGTTTGTGCAGCCGGGGTCGAAAGCGAGGATGTAACGCTTGAGGAAACAGCAGTGCTGCCGGGCGGAACAAGTTGCAACGTAAGCGTCTGCGCGGCGAGGCCCAAGTACGTGCCATCTTGCTGTTGCGGTAGCAGCTCCGCAGTGATACTGCCAATGGGACTTTGCGTAACTACTTCGAGCGTCGTACTACCTGAGGCGCCAAGCGCGGAAGGAAAAATCGGCGTGTTGCATTGCACCGGTGTCGTAGAGGTACCGACAACCGTGGAAACAACGACAGCGTTGTTCGCGCAGAAGAATTCGATATTCGCGCCGGCAGCGTGAGAAGTGCTCCAGGAAAGCGAGAACGGCACGCCGGAGATGATGTTTGCCGGTGAACTCGAGAAACTCGTGACGGTCGGGGTCGGCTGCCACGAGGAAGGCTGGATCGTCAACGTGCCAGAGAGTGCGCGCGTCATGTCGTACACGCCCGAACTCGTCACCGGAACCACACTCGCTTGGATGTTCGCTTGCTGTATCGAATTATTTGCGAACGTGACGGTCGTTGAACCCGAGCTCGCTAGATCCGGAGAAAACGCCTGCGTATTGCACGGCACCGTGCCGGTAGCGACGGTAATCTGCACGCCGGCGCTGCAGCTAAATTCTAAGTTTACGCCGAGTGGGTCGGTACTACTCCAGGCGATCGTGACCGGAGCGCCGGACAACGTGGTACTAGCCGAGAACGAAAAACTTGTGAGAAGTTTGCCGGAAGCACCAACAAGCAGCGTCGTCTTTTGCGAGCCTGCCGGATAATCGACACCGTTTGCATCCTTCGGATATGCGGTGATGTCGACATACTGTTGCGATCCCGTCAGGTTGGTGAACGTGAAGGCGCCCGAGTCGGAGAGGTTGCCGCTATATGATTTCGACGTATTGCACGGGAACGATCCGCCGTTTACGGATACACTCACCCCTACCGGGCAGTTGAAATACAAATCGACGCCGCTTGCGGTCCAAGCGCCAACCCACGAGAGAGTGGTCGATGCGCCGCTTGCGACGTATGAGGGTGAGATTGTCAGCGTGGAGACGACGGGTGGCTGGGCGGTGTCGGCGTGAGCGGTGGATGCGGCGAATAAAACAATAAGCGAAAACAGGAGCGCCACGCGGCGCGTATATTGATCACGGGTCATGCGGAAAATTGTAGCACCGCTTTGCGCAAGCAAAAGAAAAATACAGAATTTGCCCGGAACATCCCAGGCGGGTATAATGGCCACTCATTCATAGCGGGGTGGAGCAGTAGTAGCTCGCCAGGCTCATAACCTGGAGGTCGAGGGTGCAAGTCCCTCCCCCGCAACCACGAAAAACGAAAAGCGGCCCAGAAGGGCCGCTTTTCGTCTGAGACTTACCGCGAAGTATCGACTTTTGACGCACTACTCACAAAAGCTATACTCCACAACTGGAAAATAACTGGTAAGGTAGATCACATGTTCGCTCGTAATGATTCAACGACGCCCGATATGGGCAAGGTGTATGACGATTTCGCCGAAGCTTTTCGTCAGTCGGATCAACTTCCAACGTGGAAGTATGTTGGAAAACCGGCGATGGAAAAACTACTGGGTCCGTGGTTACGCCCCGGCGTGACCTTCCTGGACCTTGGTTCGGCAAGTGCACGAGTCGAGGCCGGGCTCCTGATTCCTCACGGCGTCCGTCCGGAAGATATTACGGGAGTCGAGATCAGTCCTGAACAAGTGGAGATGGCAAGAACACGTATCCCACAGGCGACGTTTGTGGTGGGAAATATTGCAGATCCCTTGCTATTGCTCGACAACCCCGCTTCGTTCGATGTTGTGTTCTCGCACATGGTCTTTGAGCACTTGAGTGATGAGCAGCTTGCACAGACTTGTGCGAATGCATATCGACTCCTCAAAGACGGTGGTGTCTTCGCATTCGTAGTCACGCACCCAATCAAGATGACCGACGTGAACGGCGATCTGGTGACGACGTACGGCGAATTCGAGACGACGGCTCCTTGGGGCGGCGTCTTGCACAACTGGCGTCGCAGTGTCGAGCAAACGGTCGAAACCCTAAAGCAGGCTGGATTCAAGGTAGAGGTGACCGAAGATGTCCCCTTCCCAAAAACTGCTCCGGCAGGGCTATCGAATGATGATCTCACTGCGTTCAATGCCGCACACGAAAAGTACAGCCGTTACTCGGCAATTCGATTGGCGGTGCGCGCGATACGACCCGAACAGTAAGAGTGCAATCTTGGTAGTACCAAACTTCTTGAGACCGATACCCTCGGTCTCATTTTGTTTTTAATTCAGAAGGAAATGAAATACGCATGAAAGTAGCACACTTGTTTTTTGACGTAGTTTCACCAGGCGCCTTATAATCTCGCCTATGGCAAATCCGAGAGAGCATGCATGGCTGACCGAAATCGTAAACTCCTCGCAAGACGCGATCATCGTGATCGACGCGAATCGAACGATACAGCTGGCTAATGACGCCGCAGTTTCTGTCGCCGACGCAAATTCTTCAGCCGAGCTGCTCGGGCGCAGCTACGACGAGATTCTTCGTCAAAGCCAGGTCTTCGAAGAAGACGGCACGCCTGCCGACCCAAATGATTTTCCGAGCACACAGGCACTCCGAACCGGCCGAACAACAAAGGGCAAGCTCTACGAACGCTTGTATAAAGGTAGCCATGCATGGTTGCGCATCGACGCGATCCCTATTCCGGACACGAATGGCAAGCCCGAGTTTTGCATTATCCGTTTCGCGGATGTGTCTGACGAAAAATGGAAACACGATCGTCTCGAATTTCTCTTACGCTCCGAAAGGATATTGTCACTCACTTCGGATTACAACGCGCGCCTGGTCGAGAAAGCGCGTCTCACCGTGCCGAGCATCGCCGACTGGTGTACGCTCAATATCTCGCAACGAGACGGTACGGTACGTCGCATCGCGATCGTGCACCGCGATCCTAGCAAAGAGCCATTGGTGCAGCGGCTCGCGGAACTTTCAGAAATCGAACTTGGACAAAGCGGCGGCGTCGCCGGCGTCATTGCAACCGGCGAGCCGTACTTTATCCCCGACATCTCGTACGAATTTATAAAGGCGCAACCTTTTGTTTCTGCTGAACGCCGCCAGCTGATGGAACAGCTGCAGGTATGTTCCTCCATGACACTCCCGATCGTCTCTCGCGGAACTGTGCTGGGCGCGCTTACGGTCGCCTATGGAGAATCAAATAGGCACTACGCGCAGCGAGACCTCGAATTCATGAGTGAATTTTGCTCGCACCTGGGCGTCGCGGTCGACAACGCGCGCTTGTACGAAGACATCAAGGCGCGAGATAAAGCGAAAGACGATTTTCTTGCCGCGCTTTCGCACGAGCTGCGCAATCCCCTCGCCCCGATCAAGAGCTCACTCGAGCTTTTGATGCTTTCGAGAAATCCGCACGAACAGAACGAGGAACTCGAGCTCGTCGAAAAACAATTCGACCACCTCACGAGTATTCTCAACGACCTACTCGACGTCACCCGGTACATGCGCGGCATGATTCGGCTCGAGAAGCAGCAGGTGGATCTGGCGCAACTTTTGCGCCAGGTGGCGAGAAGTTACGCTGGGCTCGCGAACGAACGCCGCATCAACCTGGAAACTTCCATTCCGGAGGATCCGGTTTTCGTTTGGGGCGATCCGGTGCGACTGCGACAAGCATGCATGAATCTGCTCGACAACGCGCAAAAATTTACGCCCCAAGGAGGCTCGATACGAGTCTCTCTCGAACAACTCGACGAGGCGCTTGTTGTTACGGTAGATGATACCGGTGTCGGCATTCCCCAAAATGAGATCGAACGCATTTTCGACCTGCACTTTCAAGGCAGCAATAAACTGCGCACGCACAACGCTGGCCTAGGTCTGGGGCTTGTTTTGGTAAAAAATATCGTCGATCTACACGGCGGCAAAATTACGGCCGCGAGCGAAGGCGTCGATAGAGGCACGGAATTCCGGATCACGCTTCCCGCGTTTCGGCCGGAAGCGGGCGTCGCCCAAAACTAACAGATCACGCGAAATCGGCGGGATTGAAAAGTTTTGCGAAGGGTCGCATCTGCTGATTTAAATCGTCTGCCTGCTCCAGCTCCTCTTTTGAAAAGAATTTTACCCCTTGGCACTCCGGTGTTGGCACCAAGTTTTCGATTGATTTAATCTCGATCCGATACGCGAGGATGAAAACATGGAACCATTCCATGCCACGGGCGGCTTCGTTGCGATTGGTCCAAAGATAGGTCGGCTTCTCGGCAACCGAGGCGACTTCGAGTCCCATTTCTTCTTTGATTTCCCGACGCAGGGTTTCTTCGATCGATTCGCCGAAATCGAGCCCGCCACCCGGGAGTTCCCACACGGGCGTTGCATGCACCGCATCATGACTCATGAGCACCTTCCCGTTCTCGACGTGCAACCCTTTCACCGCAACGCGATAAAATGCGTCGGGAAAGTGCGGCGATTGCTGAGGCGCTTTTTCCATGTCGGTAGCATAGCATGCAGCCCTTTGGAGACCCGAGCATCCGCGTGAATAAAAATAAAAAAGAACCCCCGGCTTTCGTCGGGGGCTCTTGGTGTTGCGATGGAGTTACGCGGCCTTCAAATCGACCTTGTAGCCCCAGAGCTTCTCGAGCAGAGTGACCGTACGTTCGGCATCGAGCTTGTCGAGCTCAATGTCGTTGTACCGTTTATGCTCAAGCGTAAGCTTGCGATCGCCGTCGAGATCGGCCTTCACCACAGCGATGTGCGGTAACGCTCCTTCGAAAGAGTGTTCGCGGGCGACCGCAAGCCGGATATTTTCATATCCGAATTCGTCGCTCACGTCCGTGACGAGCAGGTACTCACCCATATCCATGGTCTTGAAGAGCCCGAGCTCACGAATGAGTCGAGGCGTCATGAATTGCTGGATGAAACTCGGATCGTTGTAATTTGCGACCGCGTCCTTGATCGCTTCTCGCCAGTTCTTCTTGCCGGCAAGGAACGGAAGGAATTGCTTGTCTTCCGCCGTCGGCCCTTCGGTGTCGATCCAGCCCTTGAAAAAGGCCTTATCGTCCTCCGGCATGCCGACGACGCGCACGATTTCTTGCATGATCCGGTAGCCGATCGTGTACGGATTTTTGAGCGGAACAAGCGCGCCGACGTCTTTGGTCAGCGGCTGCTTGATCACGTTCGTATTCGACCGGATCATCTCCAGAAACGTGCCGTCGTCGATACGCTCGTCGTCGTACAGTCGTCTCACGATGTAGTTGTGCGTGAAGACCGCCATACCCTCGTTCATGACTCTTGTCTGGACACCGGGAACCATCGTTTGCTGGTGCAGTGTTCGCACCAACCGAACGACCTCCCGTTGCCACGACTTCAGCTTCGGTGCGTATTGCTCGACGAAGAAGAGCACATTCTCCTGTGGATACGTGATCCCCTTCTCGGGCAGTTCCATGCGCCGCTGCATCAGCTTCGCGGTTGCGGGCGCCGTCTCGGCAAGCGAGGCATCGAACGATTGTTCGAGTTCCCGCATGTACTGAGCGATGCGTTTCTTTTCACGCTCCGCGTCGAATGGCTCTGGCGGGCCGTCCCGGAACAAGCCGCACGGATACGCGAGTGCGTGGCAGGCATCGAGCACCTCTTCGACGGCTTGGATGCCGAAGCGATGTTCGAAATCGAGAATCATGTCACGAGCTTTCATGGAGTAGTCAGCAAAGCCTTCGGCGTCCATGTGCTTGCGATAGAGGTGATTGTTCTTGAAGAAGTGGTTGTGGCCGACGGCCGCATGCGCGAGCACGAGCGCCATTTCAGCCGCCGTGTTGCTCGCCATGTTCCAGCTCATGCATGGATTCGTTCCGATGACGACTTCGAACGCGAGGCCCTCGCCGTTGAGCCGCTCATGCTGAAGCCCCATCGCCCGCTTGCCGAACGACCAGTGCGGGTAGGAATGCGGAGACCCCGTGATGAGAAAGTCGAGCATTCCCCGCTCCGAGCAGACGATCACCTGATTCGGATAGAGATCAAGCCCGAGATCGTTGTATGCGATCTCAAGGCAAGCATCGAGCGTGTCCCGGAGCATCTGCTCGGTCCACGGTTGTCCACAACGGAATAACAGCTTCGACATCTAGCTTCTCCTAATGTTGTATCAAAGATCTCAAGGCTGCGCTGAGAACTGCGCTACAAAGGACTCTACAGGAATCAATTACCGCGCGCAATTACAAAAAACAACCACAAAAGAGAAGGGCGCCCCGTGGGGCGCCCTCTATGTTTTGTACGTCGATCAGCTGCTGATCTTCGTACTGGTGTACCATTGCACGATTCGGCGAACCTGCTTCTCGGTGAAGCCGCGCTGCTTCATCCGAGCGAGGAACGCGACATGCTTTTCGTCGAGTTCCTTCTCGCGTTTGGGACCGAACGAGATGAGCGGGAGGAGCTCCTCCGTATCCTTCTCGACGATCTTCTTGATGACGCGTTGCATTGGCGCGTACTCCTGCCAATTCGGCATTCTGCCTTCGTGCCTTGCCTTGTACCGCAGGACCCACGTCACGGCTTCTTGACGGAAGTCCTTCGGATTGGAGATGGCACCGGGCTTTTCGATTTGAGAGAGCCGCTTGTCCAGAGCATCCTTGTCGATCATGACCCCGGTATCGGGATCTTTGTACCCGCCGACGTCCGGATTGGTCGCAACTTCGGCCTCCGCGATGTAACGCTCAAAACGAGTTTGGGCGTACGTCTCGTAGTCCTCGAGCAGCGATTGCCGGATCATGTCGCCGAGCCGCACGAAAAGCCATTCCTTCGCCGACTCGTCGGTAAACGTGATCCACTCGGTCGCCTGATTGCCGAAGGTGGTGCGAAGCTCCTTCTTCGTGATCTCCAGCAACTCCACCGGATCGAGCGCCACCTCGTCCCCGGTATTCGCCGCTGCCGCAAGAATCTTGAAGGCGGTTCGGGTCGAAATACCTGTCATGCCTTCGTCCGGTCCGGCCTCCTTCTTGAGATCGTAAACGGTCGGCGCATTCGCGACTTCGCCGCGAATATCGCTGCCGTCGTAGATCCGCATCTTGAGCGCCGGCTTCGCGTTCGCGCTCTTCACGAGCCGCGACGCGATAACGGTCCTTGCGAGCAATTCGAGCGTAAACGGCGCCACGGAGGCGTCGGCGAGCTCCGAACTGGCAAGCAGCTTCCGGTAGATTTCCTGCTCCTCGGTCGGACGCAGGTTGTACTTCACCTTGATCAGCCGCACGCGGTCGAGAAACGCTTCGTTGCGTTTCTCGCTCCGGAACTTGTCCCACTCCGATTCATTGGAGTGAGCAAGCACAATACCGTTGAACGGCATGACGCCGCCTTCGGTGCCGGAGAAGCGATGCTCCTGGGTCGCGGTGAGAAGCGGATGCAGCGTCTTGAGCGGTGCCTTGAACATTTCGACGAAGTCGAGAACGCCCTGCGACGCTTTGCACAAGCCGCCGGCATACGCGTAGGCGTCCGGGTCGTTGACCGCGAACTCCTCGAGCATCCGGACATCCACCTTGCCGACGAGATCGGAAATATCTTGGTTGTTGTCGTCTCCCGGCGCCACCATGGCGACGGCGATCTCGTCTCGAAGCGACGGCCGGATTTCGGCGACCCAAAAACGGGAGATGTCGCCGTCGAACTCGCGCAGGCGTTTCACCGCCCACGGCGAACACACGCCGCTGAAGTGCCGTTTCGGGATGCCCCATTCCTTGGCGGCAGCCGCGGATTCGGACTTCGGGATGATGCCCAGCGGCGACTCGTACATCGGACTCAAGATGTACTCGTTCTCGACCAGGCTGCCCTCGCGATCCTTCTTCGGCACCGCAAGCACGTAGATGGGTTCTTCCTCCATCAATTCCTTGATCTTGTCGGCCAGCGAGGATTTCGCCGAACCAACGGGGCCGAGCAGATACAGAATCTGCCGCGACTCCTCGAGACCTTGGCTCGCGGCGCGAACCACGTCGTAGACGCTTTCGATCGAGTCTTCGATCCCGAAAAATTCGCTGAACTTCGGAAACATCTTGATCGTCTGGTTCTGGAACACCCGGCTGAGCCGGGAGTCTTCCGCTGTGTTGATGATCGTGGGTTCGCCGAACGCCTTGAGCAGCCGCTGCGACGCCGTCGCGTAATAGGACGGATTCGTGCGGCATTCCTCGAAGTAATCAGTCACCCGCACCATCCTGGGAGGCGCGGAGCGCTTTGCGATTCGCGAAAGCAGCGTTGGTGTTTCTGACATCAAGCTAGTCCTTTCGATTTTCAGAGAACACGACCGGTATGGTCGGGCCAGTCGCACTCTACTCTCAGCCCCAGCGTAACGCAAGAATATACAAAAAGAGAAAGGGGCGCCGAAGCACCCCTTTCGTTGACGAGCAACCGCTCAAGCTGCGGCCGATCGTCGTCCCTTGTCGTCCGAAGTAAAGAGAGATTTGAAAACCGGCCAAATCTCACTCACATCGGACACTTTTTTCATGGCAAAGTGCGAAGGTTTCTTGATCGTACCGTACGCTTGCCACAACGGCGTTTCCCCCTTCGGGCTACGCTCGAAACATTCGAGGTACGCGAAGTGTTGGACGATCGGCAAAATCTCCGTTTCGACCAGCGCCGCCGATTCGAGCGCGTCGTCCGATCCGGCATCGCCGTCGCCCGCCTGGCAGCCGTAGATATTCCACTGTTCGAGCGGATAGTCTTGCTTGATGATCTGGAGCATCTTCTCGAGCGCCGAAACGACGACGGTGCCGCCGCTCTTGGTGCCGAAGAAAAACTCCTTCTCGTTGACCTCCTGGGCCACGTCGGTATGCCGGATGTAGCGGATCTCCACCTCGCGATACTCTTGCTTGAGGAAGAACCGCAACAGCCAGTAGAAGCGCTTCGCGAGATCCTTCTGCTTCTGCGTCATGGACGCAGAAACATCCATCAGCGCAAAGATCACCGCCGCCGTGACCGGCTCATTGACGATGTCGGTCCGACGGAACTTGAGATCCATCGGATCGAAGTACGGGATCGAACGACGCTTCCTGCGCAGACGTTCGCGCTCGGTAGTGAGCGCGGCCGCGGCCTGCCGGATAGATTCGCTGTCGGGCTCGGACTCGAGATTGGAGATCTCATCGTCCAGGCTCGCCAGTTCTTCCAGCGAAGGTCGGTGCAACGCTTTGCGCCGACCGATGGCGCAGCCGCTTGATCGCAAAAGGTCGAGTGTCGCGGGAGGGCCAAACGGCTTGTATCCCGCACGCTCGATCGTCTGGATCGTTCGCCGCAGAAGCGTCTTCTTCTCCATATTGGGCAATTGCAGGCCCTTCAGGACATGTTTTTCGATCTCGTTGCCCGACACCTCGAACACGAAGTCGTCTTCCGATTCTCCACCCGGCCCGTTGCCGGGGCCGCTGCCACCGCCGACCTTCTCCTTCTCGATGCGGTCGCCGGCCTTGAAAATGGGATTACCAGTGAAGACCATTTCGGGCCTCCCGGTAGTCAGATCGAGCCTGAACATCGGCTCCTTGAGGTCGATCCGAACTTTCACCTGACCGGGATCGGAAAGATCCGTGACGCCGCGAGTCGCAAGCAAGTTGTCGATCTTCGTCTTCAGCTCCGCATCGAGCCGATCGCGCAAGCGCTGCTCGCTCAAGATGGAACTTCCGGGGTCTGTCGTCGAGTGATCGATAATGAGATCGCGCATCCGAAATCTCCTTGGTCAATTCAAGAACAAGGCACTATTGCTATGTTCTGTTCGTATGATGAACACCGAAGCCGCTCCTGTCAATGCGAACTCCCCTGCGCGCGCAAGACGCTCATGGTAGTGTGTAGCCATGCTTTCGACACCCGCAAAAATCGTACTCGGTATCATGGCTCTTTGCCTTATAGTTGCGGCGGCTTCGTCGTTTTGGGGCGCCTCGAATAGCTCATGCAACGTCGCCTACATTCCGATCCACGGAGAAATGGTGACCTATATCCCCGCTTCAGATTCTGCCAGCAGCTCCAATCCGCAAGATTTCACGGCATCACAAGATGTGACCAACTCTATTCGCAGCGCGGCGGCCGATTCGAGCATCAAAGCTATCGTGCTCGAAATCGACTCCCCCGGTGGCGATCCGGTCGCCGGAGAGGAAATCGAGGATGCTTTGAAATTGACCGACAAGCCGTCCGTCGCTCTCATCCGCTCTGAAGGCGCTTCCGCCGCGTACATGGCCGCCTCGGGCGCGAACACCATCTTTGCTTCCGAGTTCTCGGATGTCGGCAGTATCGGCATCACGGAATCGTACAGCGACCAGGCGCAGCAGGACGCGGCGAGCGGCATCACCTACAACCAATTGTCGATCGGCAAGTACAAGGACATGTTCAGCCCAGACAAGCCGCTCACGGCCGACGAACGCGCGCTCGCGCTCAGCCAGCTGCAAATCATGTATCAGGATTTCGTGGATATCGTCGCCCAAAACCGCGGACTCAGCACCTCGAGTGTTCTTACGCTTAGCGATGGCGCCGTTATGACGGGCGAACAAGCAATAAAGGCAGGGCTGGTCGATCAACTCGGCACCGTCGACGATGTCCGCTCGTTTCTTACCAAGAAAATCGGCAGCGATGCGGTCATTTGCGGCATCGACACGAACTAACACGGTTGTATTTTTGGTTGAAACAAAGGTATTTGATAGGATGCGCCGATGCGCCGGTCAATTCTCATTCCGCTCATCGGTTTCGCCCTCATCGCGACCACGACACTCGTGGTCGTGGCGCGCAGCGCGTTTGTTTCGGCAAAATCAATGCCGCTCATCGATCGCATTTTGTACGACCAGCCAACCCCTCCCATCCCTGAACCAGCGGCCGCGATAGCTTCTGGCGCGAGCAGCACCCTGCCGCAATCGGCAGTCGTTCCTATTATCGTCTACCACATCGTACGGCCCAGCTACCCGAGCGACGACGCAGCAGTACGTGCGCTAGCGGTAACGCCGGAAACATTTGCAGCACAACTCGCGCACCTGCAAAGTGCCGGATATCAAACGATAAGTTTCGACGATTTGGAGCGCTACTTCCGCACCGGCGCGCCGCTTCCCCCGAAGCCCGTCATTATTTCGTTCGACGACGGCTGGGGCGACCAGTTCCAGTATGCGTTCCCCGTGCTGCAGCAGTACAAGGATACGGCCACGTTTTTCGTCTTCACCAACTCGATCGGACACAAGGGATTTATGACTTGGGACGACCTGCGCGAACTCGCCGCTTCTGGCATGTCGATCGGCGATCACACCAAATCGCACCCGTTTCTCACCAAAATCGTGAACCCTGCGAAGCTTTGGGATGAGATAAACGGGAGCAAGATCATTCTTCAGGAACAGCTCGGTATCCAGGTGACGACCTTCGCCTATCCGTTCGGGCAATATAACGACGCTATTATTTCCACGCTTCGAGCCGCAGGCTTCGAAGGCGCGCGGGGAGATTATTGGAATGGCGACACACAGACGCCAGATAAACTCTACGGCATGAGCGCTATGAACGCGCCGACCTCGACCGAAAAATTCATCAAACAATACCCCTAGGAATTTCTTGGGTAGGATTCATCTACGCTTCACCTTCACTAGGGCAAAATGCGCGAGTTCAAGAATCTTTTACTAACTCGCCACAATCGTATGTCCGTACGGATCATTTGAGCCGGGGGCCGCTCAGCATTAAGGTGCGAGTGGCCCCCGGCTTTTTGTTTTTATAAAAGAAATCGTCCCCGATGTGGTCGGGGACGATACTGGGAAATGTCTTAGGTCGGCAACCGAACGAGCATCCACGATCCGGTGACGATCGAGGCGAAGAAAAGCGTGAAAAGCGAGTACGCGAGTCTTCGATGCCAGTGCGGACGGTACTTGCCCGTAAATCGACTGACCATGACGGCGCCGATTGCGAGGAACAAAACGTCGATTGTTAGATGTAGGCCGAAGAGCCAGGGGTTAACGGCATACGGATCGGGACTCATGCGCACCTGGAGTTCGATCAGAGAAACGACGACGAACGTGATGCAGCCGAGGCACGCAATGATGCTGCGATGCTCCGAAACGATACGCTCGTCATAGTGACCGCCGGATTCCCGCGACTGCCGGAGCCGTTTGCCGATTTGACGAAGATCGAACACCAAGTAGACCATGACCGCAAGCAATGCGAACGTGGTGAGCTTATAAAAGAGCATGTGGTTCTCCCTATGTGGAACAACAGGCTCAAGTATATACTGGAGTCGAACCATGCACTGGCGCAATACATACCTGCTCGCGAGCGCGATTCCGCCGGTTCTTTTGTGCCCGCTACTCTTTGCCTTTGTGTTCCAGCAATTCCCCCTCGCGTGGACGTACGCCTTTATCATCGTACTGGCCATGGAAACCCGCGCTCAGACAGGCGATCGCGTCGATCGGACGACTATTTTCTGGACGCACCTTTCGGCGGCAATTCCCTTTTTTGTTGCCTTGAGCGTACTCGCCTTTGTCACGCATCCGCAGTGGCTTATGTTGCTGACGGCTGCCGCCGGCATCGCAGCCTTTTATACGGGCGGCATTTTGTGGTACCGCGGCCTACAAGCCCGGATGCTACACTAAATTCATGATCGAGCTCGATACCAAGTATCACTGCGGTAAACGCACGTTCACGTACTTGCTCGTGCGACACGGCTGGTGGCTCATTGCGATCGGAATCGGCCTCGCCTACCTCGCTTACGAAATGTATTTCGGTGCACTCCAAAGCGCTACGGTGCAATTTCTCGCATCGCACCCCGATTGGTATATCTCGGTCGATATGATCTCTGAATGGGTAGCGTTCACTTCGTTCGGTTTTCTGGTTATCGCGTATTTGCGCGCCTCGGTGCTCTACCGAGCGTATGCATTCCACGTCGACGAGCATGCGCTACACCTGCGACGCGGCCTTATCCGCATTCAAGAAATCACGATTCCCTTCCACCAAATCAGCAATATCCATATCGAACAGCCGTACCACTGGCGCCTACTAGGCCTCGCGGAACTCGATATCACAATTGCCTCGTCGCGCGAGTCGTTGAGTAAGGTTATGCGCCGACAGGACTTTCTCATCCCCTGCATTGATAAGTCGATAGCAAAAGCGCTTTCGCACTACCTAGTGCGCCAAGCTTCAGGTGAAGAGGAAGAAGCCGATGAGGAATTTGAAGAATTGGAAGAGGAAGAGGATGCGGAAGATATTGAAATAGAACAGGAAGCCTAGCTGTCTGCGGCGGGAGGCAGGGTGATTCTTTTTGTAAATCGCCACCCCACCACCACTCCTCCCTATCTGTGCCGGACCAGCACGCAAGAATCTTGCGACTTCAGAAACAAGGGAAACAAAAAGAATCACCCTGCCTCCCGCCGCAAAGCGATCTGCCTACGGATCTATTCGATAAATTTAAACTCTCGAAACACCTCCTCGTACATCGCCATGACGCGGCGCACTTCTCGAGCCGAAAGCAGGTGCGCCGATCCTTCATGTGCGATCTGGTTGCGGGTGCGGTGCGCCTCCCACGCGGCATCAATCGAACGGAACGTCGAGCGCTCCGCTTGTTTCATTTTGTCAGCCATCGTTTCTCCCCGATATCCCTGAACGTCGAGTAATTCGTTAAGCATGATGTCGGCTTCGAGAATTGCGAGGCGCCACTTACGCTCATCGTCCGAATTCGCCTCTTCCAAGATGCCGTTCCAGCGCAACTGCGTACGAGGAATGTCGTGTGCGGCGACCGGGTGCACCGCCGCCTCGAAGCGCATACGTTCGTGTCTGCGAACTTCCATAATCCGAACGGCGCAATAGATAACGAGTGCCCCAAAAAGGAGCGAGAGGACAATGGAGATAGCGACGAGTTCCGCCCAGGAACGATAGAGCGCATCGAATTCCGATTGCGACGCGCCTTGGAGGAACGCGGCGGCATCGGTAAGAGTGACCGGCTGAGAAATAAGACTGATGGGCGGTGAAGAGCCGGGCGCCGTTCCGGTTACCGTGCCGACAGTCGCGGGTACCCACGTGAACGCGACATCGCCGACGAACCAGGCGATATTTCCAAAGGCGCCGGCAAAGGTGTCGACGGGAGGCATGCGATAAGTATATCGCGAAGTTACGCCTGTTCGATATCTTTTCCTATCGTGAAAAGTGTTTCTTCCGCACGTTGCGGCGCGATGATCTGGAATCCAACGGGAAGCTGCTTGCCGTCGCGTTCGACAACTCCCATAGGAACGGAAATCGCGGGCACTCCGGCGAGATTTACCGGCACGGTAAAGATATCTTCAAGATACATGGAAAGCGGATCCGATTTTGAACCGAACGTAAACGCAGGCGAGGTGGTCGTCGGCGTCACGACGACGTCGACCGATTCGAAAGCCTTTGCGAAATCCGCACGAATGAGTTCGCGGACAGCTTTTGCCTTACGGTAGTAGGCATCGGCATAGCCGGAAGAGAGCACGAAGGTGCCCAGAATGATGCGGCGGCGGGTTTCAGGTCCAAACCCCTGGCCGCGGGATTTCTCATACACCTCTTTGATCGTCGGCGCGTCGACGGAAAGGCCGTAGCGGATGCCGTCGAGCCGTGCGAGGTTGGTCGAAACTTCCGCAGGCATAACGATGTAATACACCGCAAGGCCGTACGAGAGATTCGGGAGCTCGATATCGCGAACCTCGTACCCTTTTGCTTTCAGGGCCATAAGTGTTTTTTCAAAGTGTTCGAGCACATCCGGATTAACGCCCTCTTTCAAAAATCCTCGCGGCACGCCGATCACGTTCGGTTTTTTTGCGGGAACATCTTGCTCCGGCAACGAGGTGCTGTCGTAGCGATCGTAGCCACAAATCGCATCGAAAAGAATCTTCGCATCTTCGACCGATTTGGTGAGCGGGCCGATCTGATCGAGCGAAGAGCCCATCGCGATCAAACCGAAACGCGAAACAGAACCATAGGTGGTTTTGAGGCCGACAATGCCGGTGAGCGCCGCGGGCTGGCGAATCGAGCCGCCGGTGTCGGAGCCGAGCGCCGCGAGAGCGAGATCGCCCGCGACAGCCGCAGCCGAACCTCCCGAGGAGCCGCCCGGCACCCGCGTGATGTCGTGAGGATTTTTTGAGGGACCATAGGCGGAGTTCTCCGTCGAAGAACCCATCGCAAACTCGTCCATGTTGGCGCGACCGAGAAACACCGGTGCCTGCGCCTTGAGCTTCTTGATAACCGTCGAGTCGTACGAAGCGTGATAGTTCTCGAGGATCTTCGACGCGGCGCTTGCGATGCGGCCCTCGATCAAAATGTTGTCTTTGATCGCAAGAGGGATGCCGGTAAGCGGCAACGACTTCCCTGCCGCGATCAATTCATCTGCTTTCTTTGCCTCCTCACGTGCAGAATCTTCCCACACTTCGAGATACGCGTGGATGTCTTTGTCTTTCGCTCTAATCTGTTCCAAGTAGGCGTTCGTGAGATCGAGTGCGGAGTACTTCTTTGCGTCCAAATCCTTTCTCGCCTGTGCGATCGTGAGCTTTGAGAGGTCCATACTATTTTTGTTTGCGCGTAACCACCTGCTTTACGACGACGCGGTTATCTTTTTGTGCAGGCGCGGCTTTCAAAATGCGTTCAGTATATTCGCCCGTTGCGTGAGGATGTTCGTCGGTGCGCATGACATTGCGCAACTCCGGAGAAACGGGCTTGGTGTCCGTCGCGACGCCCTGGATTTGTTCGACAAATTTCAAAATATCCGGAATTTCCTTCTCCAATTTGGCCATCTCCACATCGGAAATCTCCACGCGCGCCAAATCGGCCAGCGCTTTAATGTCTACCTTTGGGCCGTCTGTCATCGCACAACTATACTCATAAATCCCCTCCGCGTTAAGCGCGGCGGTAGTTGCGAACAGGTACAAAAACGTTGTACAAAGGAGGCCGACAAACAACCAGATGGAGCTGAAGATGCCGCAAGCTGTCATGCCAAACAAACTGTCGCGAATCGCCCGGGTCGGGGATTTGCTTCGACTGAAACAATTTCTTAAGCCCGGTTCGCCGGCGCAGGACAAGGAGCCATTCTTTGCGTTCTATGATCCACTCGAACCAAGCCAGATCGTTGCGTTGCGAGCTGGTACGGAGGTCTTGGCATTCAGTCCGGGTTCTCGTACCTATCACCGTGAACGTGCTGTGTATCTCACCCAAGCGGTAGATTACGCCACTCGTCGCAAGCTCAAAGATGGCCGGTTTGTCTTTTTCCAAGATAAGCCGGAAGAGCTAGTGATCGAGAAATGCCAATTTCCTCGCGGGCTCGTGATCCAGGTCCTCAGTGAGAGCACCTTATGAACAATCCTCTGAAACGCGCCACACTCGGCGCGCTTCTCTTTTGTGTTCAAAGAGAATCAAAGAGAATTAGAGGTGTCACCTATAGGTGACACCTCCAAAAAGATGATCTGTCGCTCAGCGAGTCAAACGTACCAACGCATTCTCATCTAAAACTTCGACGCCCAATTCTTTTGCTTTTGCTAGCTTCGAACCAGCACTCTCCCCCGCGATCACCGCGGTCGTCTTTTTGGAAACAGAGCCAGCAACCTTAGCACCAAGCTCGCGCAATTTCGCTTCAGCTTCTTCGCGCGACATGGATTCGAGCGTACCAGTGACGACGTACGTCTTGCCCGCAAGCGGAAGATCGGTCTTTTTTATTGGCACTTTGATTTTGAGATGTTTCAAAAGGCGTTCAAGGAGCGCCGCGTTGTGTCTGTCGCGGAACCAATCATGCACAGCCTGCGCGACGATATCGCCAACACCTTCGATCGCTTGGAGTTCTTCGACGCTGGCCTTCGAAAGCTTGTCGAACGAACCGAATGTCTGCGCGAGCAAGATCGCCGTTTCTTCACCGACGTGCGGGATCGAAAGGCCGACGATCAGCCGGTACATATCCGGCTCGCAAGCGCGCGCGATGGATTCGATGAGTTTCTTTGCGGAAATTTCGGCAAAACCTTCGAGCTCGAGCACGTCGCCTTCTTTGAGGGTAAAAATATCGTCGTATTGCTGAATAAGAGCTTGATCGAGCAGCAGATCCACGGTCCTCTTTCCCAATCCTTCTATATCGAGCGCGCCTTTGCCAGCGAAGTTATAAAACCTTCTTCGTTGGATCGCGAAGGAATTACGATCGACGCAGCGCCACGCGGCCTGTCCGGGAATACGCTCGATGCGGCCGTCACCGCCGCATTCGGGAATGTGTGTGGGCCACTTGAACGGTTTCGAGTGTTTTTCGCGTAGCTCCGGGAGGGTTTTTACGATATCGGGAATAACATCGCCCGCTTTTTGCAAAATCACGGTGTCGCCGATGCGTACGTCGAGCCGCTTGATTTCGTCTTCGTTGTGAAGCGTCGCGCGGGAAACGGTCGTGCCCGCCACTTGCACTGGTTTTAGATGCGCGACAGGGGTGATGACGCCGGTGCGCCCAACCTGGAATTGGATATCCTCGACGATCGTCGTGACCTGCTCCGCCGGGAACTTAAAGGCAATCGCAAAGCGCGGCGCTTTGCCGGTATAGCCGAGTGCATCTTCGTACTTTTTTTCGTTCACCTTAATCACGATGCCGTCGATCCAATAGTCCTGGTGACGTCCCCTTTTCTTCCATTCTTCCCAAAACGCGATCCCCTCTTCGATGGTGTTCGCGACGCGATGATGCGGATTCACCTTGAAACCCAGGTCGCGCAGGTAGTCGAGCTCTTCCATTTGTGTTGCTGGAAATGCTTCCGATGTTTGTGCGACGTCGTAAATAAATACATCGAGGTTGCGGCTCGCGGCGATCTTCGGATCGAGCTGGCGAATAGAGCCGGCCGCGACGTTGCGCGGATTCGCGTAGAGCGGCTTCCCCGCTTTTGTCTGCGCTTTGTTGAGTAGTTCGAGATTTTTCGAGCTCATCCATACTTCGCCTTCGACGATGATGTCGATCGGCCGCTCGAGCTTTAGCGGAACGCTTTCGATCGTGCGGATATTGTGGGTGACATCTTCCCCGATGACACCGTCGCCGCGGGTCGCCGCGCTCTCAAGTAATCCTTTTTTGTAGGTAAAGACGATCTTGAGCCCGTCGATCTTGAGTTCGCAGGCATACATGGGCTGCACGTCGCCAAATCGCTGCTTCAATACCTTGCGAACGCGCGTATCGAAATCACGAAGGTCCTCGGGCGAAAATGCGTCGTTGAAGGACCACTGTTCCACCTCGTGCCGAATCTTTTTGAATTGCGGCAACGGCTTTCCGGCGACACGCTGCGACGGCGAATCAGGTGTCACCAATTCCGGATACTGCTTTTCGAGCTCGGTCAGCTCGTGCATCAGGGAATCACGGGCTTCTTCAGAAATTTCTTCTTTGTCGAAGACGTGAAAGAGCCGTCGATACCGATTGATCGACGTTTTCAACTTCTCGTATCGCTCGCGGACTTCTTTCGGGATTGCCATAGCAGCAGCTTACCGTCCCTGTGCGTACGAGCAACCCTAGTATTTGAGCTCAACGGTGCGTTCAAGTGCGTCCGGTGCGCTACCGATCGCGGAACACGAAACATTGAAGCCGTTAGCGACGATGACCGTTTGCTCGGTTCCGTTCGCGACCAAGGTTTTGGAGATAGTGGCATTGGCGCAATACCCCCCTGGATGGTCGTTGAAGATATCAAAGCCGATCGAACCGCCGGAGGGGCCGATCGTTGAAGTGGCCGAGTTTGCGCTCGCGGCGGCAATGGTAACCGGCGCGTTGTTGGGACCATCGCAGGTTATCGACGATACCGAACCTTGCGAGGCAGTTGACGTTGCGAACGAAGACGGGTGCAAATCACTGCGACTGTCCCAAAACAGCGCGCACTCAGCGACCGTATCCGCCGCATAGAACGCAAATTGCGAATCCTGGCCAATCGATGAAAGCTTCAGTTCTTTGGAAACGATCGAGTAAATCGAAGAGCCAAGCGTGACCGCAATCGAAGCGACAAGCGCGGCGAGGAGCAATGTGAATCCCTTTTTCCTGTTCATGTTGAATCTTTTGTACATACGCATCATCCGCTTACCCATTGATAGAGGTCTTCATTGATCGTGAACGTCTTCGTCTGGAATGAACCTTCGCGCCAACTTATGGTTACGGATACGCGAAGCTCGTTCGGATTGCTCGCGCCCCACAGGTACGCTTTCACCGCTCGCGTGAAGACCGTGTCGGCCCAGCCGTTGCTCGAGCCGCAATCCGTCGTCACCCACGCGCTTCCGCCGGTCGGTTCGCACCCTGTCCAGTAGGCGTAGACGGTGCCGTTGGTCTGGAGAGGCGGACACGCGTAGTTGCTTCCGATTTTGGCGCAGGTGTCGAGAGAGTTCGATGTGATCTGCGTCGAGTCGACGGTAAAGGAAGGCGCGGTGGCGGCCGTGTCTCCGTATGGAATACCGTCGAATACGTGCACACTTGAATTGCCTTCGGCGATTGCGATGATGTTGGCATCACGTACCGCGCGCACGATCTCGATTCCCTCTTGGGCGAGATAGAACGCGGTGACCTGGTTGCGCGCATAATACGCGGCCGTCAATGATTGCGCGGCGAGCGACATCGGCGCGACCACCGCGAGCATGAGGAGCGAAATCGCGACCAATGTTTCGATCAACGTAAATCCTTTTTGTATCTTTTGTTTGATAAAGTTCATATCACAGGTTGAGGACGCGTTGCACGGCGGTTGCCTGAATGTCGAACGTCGAAATTGTACTCTGCTGAATACCGGCTTGTCCTTTGAGCACGAAGATTACCTTGGGCTGCTGGGTGCCGCCCTGGGAAGCGGGCTTGGTGCCAACCACGTAGAATGTCAGGCTTTGAATTTTCACCTCCTTCGAAGTAATGGGGACCCAACCTTTGCCGTAGTCGTTCTCGCAAATGCGATTCGTTCCGCAATACTGCCCGGACTGATCGAACGCATAGGCAATATCATCCTGCGCCTGGTCGCCGCTTGGATTGGGCGAGCCAAACGGCGCGAAATAAATGACGGAGGCGCCCGAAGTACAATCTCCATACGAAGAGGTCTCGCCGCCGCAACGGTAGTTCTGGCCCTCGCGAATATCGCGCACCATACCGTCCAGCGAAACATTGAGATTGTTGATGACGGATTGCAGTGCCTGCGCTTTGCGATTGGCATATACAAGCGAAAGCAATGTCGCTCCGGCAACCAGCATGACAACAGAAAACAACGCCACGGAGACGATCATTTCTATCAAGGTAAATCCACGCGCGGAGCGATTTTTCATATTACTGAAGTTGGACGGAAATCTGTCCCGTTGAGTCGACGACAACCGTGCGCGTGTCGCCTTTGGGCGATTTCAAAGTAACTTGCGCTTCGTAGTAGCAGTTTTGTTGCGTGTTGTAACACTGCACGCCGCCAGCGCTTATGTATGCGGTCGGCTCGGGACGGATGTACATGATGTCGATCTGGTTGGTGCTTTGGCAGGTTTGAGAAATACCGGACACGACGCAAAGTCCGCTGATATAAAATCCTTGCGTGATGCGATCCGGCGTGCCGACGATTTCGCTGGGCAGTACGCTCGCGCTGTAGACGCCCGTATTGTTTTCGTCGTTGAAAAGAAGGTACTGCGTCGGGCTCGAGAGCGCGAAGTGCATACCGTACCCCGATCCGAAACAGTCCGTGCTTCCGCTGCAGCTCGTTCCGAAGCGTTCGACGGCAATACCATAGACCTGGGCTTGTCGCACGGAAAGCGCGACATCGTACGCGAAATTTTCGAGCTGCACGTCGCCGCCAAATTTGTTGTTGTCGATAAGCACGAGCGCCGTAATAACGACGATAATCGCACAAACGACAAGGAGCTCTATGACGGTAAATCCTTTGGAACCACTTAGAATAGACCGACGTTGAGGTATGCGAACGGGCCTGCCTCGAGCAGGTTGAGTGGGTCTAGTCCAAAGAGAAGCAAAAGCCATATGACGGCGCACGAAACCGCGAGGAACGGTCCGAATGCGACTTCGCTCTTCATTGTAAACCCCCAGGAGATAAGCGACGACGAACGATTGGGGGTAACGTGTCTGAGGAACGCCCAGAATTTCGGCGAGGAAAGCGGCAAGAGGACGAACACCGAAATCAGCGCGCCTAGCACGAACGCCGTCACGATTGCCGTGAATGCGTACAATGGGCCGAGGAGCCAGCCTATCCCCCACGCCAACTTGGCGTCACCGAGTCCCATCCACTGCCCCCGCGAGACAAACCACAGTGCGGCAAACGGCAACGCACACGCCGGGCCTGAGATAAAAAGTGCCGTAAAATCAGAAAGTTGGCCGATTAGTGTCAGATACGCAAGTGAGAAAACAAGCGAAAATCCTGCAAACGCGTAGGACCAGGCATCCGGTATGATTCCGTGGAAGAAATCGTAGACGGAAATCATGATCAAAAGCGCGAGAATCGGGAGCGCGAGTACTTGTACCGAAAGCGGAAGCGGCGTTGCACCAACGAAACCGAAGGCGATTGCGGTCAGTGCCTCCACGATCGGATACTGCGCCGATATTTTCGAGCCGCAGTATCGGCAGCGACCGCCCAGTATCAACCAAGAAAGGATCGGGACCAGGTCGATAGCCTGGAGCTCGTGGCCGCACGAAGCACACTCACTTCTGCCGAGAATCGTTTTGACCCCGTGGCGGAGTATGAGCACGTTGAGAAAACTTCCGATGATGGCACCAAAGAGCGTGAAAACGAGCGCGGATGCGAGCATGCAAAGAAGTATACCGCGCCCGTTTGCCTACTTACACGTTGAAAAACCGGATACAGAGCTTTGAGCCGTACAAATATCGTAGACATTGTTTCCGGCTCCGGAGAAATCCCCTACACTGCCGGGCAAACAGTATGCCGAGTTCCCATTAATCGAACAATCGGAGTTGCCGGTGTATGAACTCCCTGAACAACGGTAGGTACCATTACCGGTGAACTGTGTCCCTTTTACGGGCGTTGTATTTTCCATTATCGCGCCGAGATGGTAGCCGTTGTTGCACACACCCGCGCCTCCGCTCACGGTGCTGTACGCAATATATGCGTACGTGGTTCCTGTATTGGGGTCGGTCGGTAAAGTGGTGAGAGCTCCCGTTGTAACCAACGTCGCGAGGGTCGCGGGATATTGCCCGCCGTGGCCGTCAGCATACAACTCAAGGCCGGTTTGGATCGTTCGCAAATTTGCGACGCGCGTCGTGTCGCGTGCCTTGCTGCGTGCGTTGTTCAATGACGCCAAAATAATGGACGCCAAAATACCGATGAGTGCGATTACGACAAGGAGCTCGATCAACGTAAATCCCCCCGATGCGGGCGTACGGTGTCGTGCGGAATTCCGCTGCATCGGATAATCGTAGCACGGTGCCTCGCGCGAAAAACGCATACTGCTTACGCTCGTGGAAAAGAAAGCGCCCCGTGCGGGGCGCTGCTTCAGATCGCGATTCGCGATTAGCTGTGTACGCAGTACGGATACGGAGAACCCGTACCGTCTGTGCAGAGATTTGCTGGATCACCTGAGGGCAAGGTACCGCTCCACGTGCTGTTATTGGCGCCTGCTTCCAAGTTGGCGACGAGCAAGTAGCCAGTGCATTGTGTTGGGTCGCTTTCGGTGCAGATGGCTCCGGTCGAATCCAAGGATTGGTATTGGTAGTGGTACGGGGTGCTGCCACTGGGGTCGCTCGGCGCGCTCGCGATATAGACAGGGACCAATTGCGCGATCGGGAGCACGTCCGACGACGGACTCGTACTGAGCGCGGCGCTTTGCTGCGGGTAGTAACTGTTTTGATCGAAGTAGAGTTCGAGCGCGAGTTGGATCGACTTGATGTCTGAGACTCGTCTCGCATCGCGACCCTTTTGTCTTGCGGTGTTGAGCGACGCCAAAATGATCGACGCAAGCAAACCGATGATTGCGATTACCACCAAGAGTTCGATCAGAGTGAACCCCGATATAAGTTTATTTTCGGGTTGCTGGCGTTGCTTCATATACATGATTACTTACAGACCCCTGTTGCGCCATCCGCGGATACTGTCGTTGATCCATTACCGCGACTGTCGACGCAGTAGTAGGCACCCGTGCTGAGGGGCGAAGTCGTGTAGAGAGAGAATCCTGATGAGCTGGCTTGTGCTGCAAAAGCTCCTCCCTGTGCCGTTATGTCACCAACGAGCGAGCTGCAACTACCGCTCGAACCGATGGTATTGGCTGCCGTAATGCAGTAATTGGAACCAACGCTGTATTGGCCATTGACCGAAGCTTCAGCTTCAATTTTTGATCGCATCTCGCTGATATCCGACATAATGCGCGTATCCTTTCCCTTGCCGCGCGCGCTGTTGAGCGACGCCAAAATGATCGACGCGAGCAAACCGATGATGGCGATTACCACCAAGAGTTCGATCAGCGTGAATCCCTTTGCCTTCGCTGGGAAATGAGTTCGGTTGAGTTTCATGAGAGAGCAAAAATAAAAAAACCTGGTAAGGTGTTTCGCCCGCACGTGCGGGCGAAACACCTTACCAGGTTTTTTTATTTTTGCTCTCTCATGAAACTCAACCGA
>JARLIE010000060.1 GCA_031291875.1 Minisyncoccota bacterium
CAAACGGAGTTTCGCCAGCGGAGGAAAAGAAGAAAGAGCGCGCAGAATTGGCTACGGGCAATTCCAAGAATCCGACGGTAAAGGAATTCGGCGAGCGCTACCTGAAGGAGCAGGTCGAGAAGAACTGGAAGGACCCCTCGAACGAGCGTCGGAATTTGGAGAAGGGCTTTTTCCCGGAGTTCGGCGAGCGCCTCTTAAAGGACATCACGGCAGTCGATGTGCAGCTTGTGGTCTATCGCAAGCGAGACGGTGGCCACCCGGCGGCGGCGATCTGCTTGCGCAACACGATCAAGAGGATGTACGACTACGCCGTCGAAACGCACTGCGCCTTGATCAATCCGGCGGCAATGGTTGCCACGAAGTACATTGGAAAGGCAGTGAGACGGAAGCGCAACCTGTCTCCTGCAGAGATTCGCGAGTTTCTGCGGGGCGTCTACATGAGCAACATGCGTCGCCAATTCAAACTTGCTCTTCACATTCTCTTCTTGACCCTTGTAAGGAAATCGATGCTTTTGTTGGCGACCTGGGACGAAATCGACTTTGAAACCGGCGAATGGACAATTCCGAAGGAGCACGTGAAGGCAAAAAAGGGCGAAGAGCACGAGCACGTTGTCTACATGTCTAAACAAGTCGCAGCCATGTTCAAAGAGCTTAAGGCGCTCGCGGGTGGTTCAAAATACGTTATGCGGGGACGCGGAAGTAAGGACCAGCCGTTCGCGAAGAACGCCCTGAACAAAGCTCTTGAAGGTCTAACTTTTAACATGGAGCCCTTCACGATTCATGACCAGCGGCGGACCGCTTCTACTCGACTTAACGAGAACGCTATAAAGAATGGTTGGTCCAAGGAAGTGATTGAGAAGGCACTATGTCACGAAACCGGCGGCATTGAAGGAGTCTACAACCGCGCCGAATATGCTGAGGATCGAAAGAAAATGCTTCAGTGGTGGGCGAATTACGTGGATTCGATCATTACCGAGTCCAAGGTGATCGTGGGCAATTTTGGCCGCGGGTAGATAGAGCTGGCTTCAGTGTTATGCTGCCCCCCCGTACGATCACGCCGATAATAGACTCATGTCGCAACTGATGAAGATGCTCAAGCGCCTATTCGAGACCGAACCACAGTCCGAGCCGACGAAGATGCGCTCGATTGTGATCATGCAGCGAGAAGCGCATCGGTTCTGCG
>JARLIE010000061.1 GCA_031291875.1 Minisyncoccota bacterium
AAGAAGCACGCGGAGGCAATTGGGATTTGATCGAGCTTCTGAGCTTGCCGGGCTTCATTTCGGAAAGATTCGACGGAAAGACGACGCGCTGGCATTCTCGCCCGCCATGGCATCGTTCAAGTTCAAAGTCGACTCCGCCCTATTGCGCGAACTCGGCGAGCGTCTCGTCGGCAAGCCGCACATCGCACTCGCAGAGTTGGTGAAGAATAGTTTCGATGCGGATGCGATGGACGTCATCGTCCGCCTTGGAGATGATTGGATCGAGGTTGAAGACAACGGGCACGGAATGACCAAAGAGGAGTTTGATGGCTTTTGGATGCGAATTGGCTCGATTCACAAAAGCCGTGAAGGCGTGTCGAGAAAATTCCGCCGGCCGCTTACGGGGTCAAAAGGCGTGGGGCGCCTCGCGGGTCAGCTGCTGGCCAAGAAAATGGCCATCTTCACGACCTCCGAAACCGACACGGAACGAGTACTCGTCGGGGCAATCGATTGGGAGCGTGCAGTCCAGCACGAAGATTTGACGGAAGCACGCGTAGGATACCTCACAAAGGTTCGGAACAATCGGTATGTCGGAAACAGCAAGCACGGCACGCGCATCCGGCTCCATGGATTGAATCAGATTTGGACTCCCAAGGCAATTTCCGACCTCGCACGAGAAATCTGGTGGCTAACCCCTCCATTCCGCACCAATCGCAACCTACGGACAGATGAACAAAAAACATTTAATGTTCGCTTCGAGGCCGAGGACCGGGAGACAAGAGAAGCCTTCACCCAGCTTATGCGTGGCATATTCGACCTGTGGTACGCCAAGCTTGTGGGACGCCTCATTAGTGTGACTGAGGCAGGCATCGGGGAAGTCGAATTGGCACTTGAGTGGAAAGACGGCGAAACGAGGCGCGTGCGATATGAGGTAGAAGACTGCGAATTGCACGAAGTCGAGTTCGAGATCCTCGTCTATCATCTTCAACAACGACAAGCACGTGGCATTTCCGTTCGCCAGGCACGTGAATATCTGAACGACCACGGCAACGTACATATTTACGACGGTGGATTTCACCTTCCGTACTACGGTCCAAAAGTCGATTGGCTAAGAGTCGAATTCGACCACGCCCACCGTCTCTCTACCTCCAAGCTGTTGCCCAAGGAACTGCAATTCAGTCGCGGTATGAACTACCTCCCGACCCAGTCGCGGTTGCTCGGTGTCGTAAACGTCAACACAGGTGCAGAGCAGCGAGCGGCCCGTTCGACAGACGACTCCCAAACGAACCACCTCGCAATTCAGATAAGCCGTGATCGGTTGATCGAAAACGCGGCTTTTCGCGCCCTAACTCGTTTGGTGCGTTGGTCCTTGGATTACTATGCGATGGAGGAGGCCCGTCGGGCTTTTCGCGAAAAGGAAGCTCGGAAGGACACGGCACCAGCCAGAGAGAAATTTGTGCATGTGGAAGAGGTCCTTGAAAAATTCGAGGACCGGATTGAGGCGAGCGCGATGCGTGAACTCCGCGAAAATATTGAGGTCGCCGTTGTCACTGCGGAGGAGGAGTCCCGCAAACTGGAAAGGCACGCAGGGCTACTCGGCGCGCTGGCAACCGCGGGCATCTCTGCACTCGCATTTCAGCACGAGCATCAAAAGCAACTCAGCATCCTGGAATACATTGTGCGCGAATTGCGGTCGATCGGTGCACGGCATAGCGAGCTCGCGGATGAAATGGAAGTAGTTGCGGCAAAACTTGAGATCTGGCTTGATCAGACCCGAGCGACCTTCGCGCTCTTCCAAAGCCTATCTAATAAAGACAATCGCGAAGTCCGCGCCCGACTCAAAGCACTCGAAACCATTCGGGAAGTTGTGCGACAAATGGCACCGCTACTGCGGGGTGCAGAAGTCGATCTTAATACAATCGAAAGCGACATGCGATTACCCCGTGGCACGTTTGCTGAGTGGAGTTCGATTTTTCAAAACGCACTCGTCAACGCTGCAAATGCAATGCTCGACTCGAAAGAACAACGAATTCGTATCTCATCGCAACGTTCCGGTCTACAGCGTAGCATCATCTTCGAAGACACTGGTTCAGGAGTTGACCTTGATCATTCAGATGAGCTTTTCGATCCATTCGTCCGAAAGCTTGAGATTTCGCGCGAGCGTCAGGCACTCGGTTATGGAGGAATGGGGCTCGGCCTCACAATCGTGCGCATGGTAGCTGAAGCACTCGAATGTAGCGTCTCCTTTGTGAAGCCTAGCGCCGCTTTTCGCACCGCCCTGCGCATAACTTGGCATGAAAAATCATGAGCAAACAAATCCTTATTCTCGACGATGACGCGGACCTTCGCCGTGATCACGTCGCAAAATTGAAAAGTCTCTTCAACAGCCAGGACGTTTTCACTGTCCGCGAGATGACCGTCGATGAGTTTCGTAAGGGCCTCGACCGGCTCGAACAACGACAGGCCATGGCGCGAAAGCGTGGCCCGATCGATCTTGAATTAACATGCTGTTTCGATCAGGCGGACGTACTGGTGGTCGAGAGCGATTTGGTTCCACTGCGTGC
>JARLIE010000062.1 GCA_031291875.1 Minisyncoccota bacterium
GGCACGTCGAACCATTTTCGCGGACTTATGTAGCAA
Source organism: Minisyncoccota bacterium (assembly GCA_031291875.1). Classification (GTDB taxonomy): domain Bacteria; phylum Patescibacteriota; class Minisyncoccia; order Phycocordibacterales; family UBA2100; genus UBA10103. The sequence continues at coordinate 37 of JARLIE010000062.1, forward strand.
GCTCACCTAGCCAGTAGTGGCTTTGAGCGCGCTGCATTTCCTATTCTGCGGGAATGCAAGATGACACTCTCATCAACGGCTTACTCGCCAAGCGCGAAGAACTCCAACGCGAGAACGCTGAGCTTCGCGAGCGCATGGCGGTTCTGGCGAACGATATTGACGCGCTGGACCGCGTTCTTGTCGCCTGCGGCTATCGCGGCGAACTTGTCGGTTCAACGCCGCGCCAAGCCCGTATCGTCTTGTTCTACCGGAACGAGCTTCGGGAATATCTCTTGGCCGAGCTTCGGAAGGCTGACAGGCCACTTTCCAGCCGGGAACTCGCCTGCCGCGTCTGCCAATGCGAGGGCAAAGACCCGGCGGATAGGCGGCTTTTGGCGGACGTTACGCGGCGCGTTGGATGCGCTCTACGAAAAATGCGGGCGCAGGGAAGCGTCCAAGGCGAGCGGGACAAGACCGGCGCGGCGGTATGGGCATCGATTTGAAGGCGTCGCTGTTTTAGTGATCTTATTTGGGTGCGCAAACGCCTGGGGTTATCCAATTTGCGCCGGCATTGCTTATGTCAACAATCGAAATTGGAGGCCCGACGTCGTTTGGGGAGGCATTAATTTCAGTCTGAACGAGATAATAGATAGTGCCGGTTATTCCAAATTTTTCCCAAGGTATTTCGTTCTCTTTCATTCTGTCGAGTGCTTCATGGAGACCAAGCTTGAAAACCGGACTGCAAGTCGCGCCCGGACAATCGGCGTTATGAATATATATGGAAATAATGCCTGCCTTGGTAATCGGAATGAATCCGATTACATGCAGATGACTAATCCCATTTTCAAAATATCCAAAAGCAACAGTGGAGACGTCTTCCCCCTCCTTCCAATTTTTGTAAACTTTTCTGTATTCACCAACAATGATTTTGATTTGCGGAATAATCTCGGATTTGAGAGCTTCAATTTTATCATCCCAGCTGCCATGTCGAGCAGCAAACGCGAGCGCGATCTTTTTAAGATCGAAGTTTATCGGGGGAAAGGTCACGACATTCGCGAAAGTCCAAAAGGATTTCCCGGTGATTATAATTTTACAGGCACCTTCGGAACTGGAACCCTTCCTTTCCTTACTATCTGCCCCGATAAAGACGTCAGTAGGAGTACGAACAATAATGATCGACGTCGCAAATGCTTGAGACGTTAACCCAATCACGAAAATGATGGCAGTAATGGCACTGCGCATTTTTAAATCCTAGTTTGACCATTGCGCTGCCAATAGCCTTTCCATTGGCGCGAAATCGGATGCGCTAAAGCCAGGTCAACTGTCATCAAATATTGTTCGCCATTACTCACTTGCCGATTGTTCTCTCGCCATGCCATTTCATTAGCATAAGCCCCTAGATAACGCCCACTGATATGATGATGGATGCCGAATTCAGCGCGGCGCAAACGCGAGAAGAAAGACTCGGCCATGTTGGTGCAAGCCTCGCCATCTGAATAGCTTTCGGCGTGATTAATGCGCTTTGTCAGATAGCGACTGTGCAGCACGTCCCATGACGTGGCTTCGTCGGCATAGATTGTTGAGCCAAGCTTCACACGTTCGGCAATCGTCTGGACTGATTGCGCTTCGGACTTGAACACGAAGGGAAGCGTGATGCCATTGCGCTCGCGCATGATGACGACGACGCTACGCTTGCCGGTTTGGTTTTGAGCGAGACGGCGATCAACGCGATTAGCTTTGAAATTGGCGGGGCGGACGTGACCGCCAAAATAGGCACCGTCAACCTCGACCTCGCCTTGCAAGGTTTCGTCGGCACTTTCCGAGGCCATCGCTTCGCGAAGCTTGTGCGAGAGAACGAAGGCCGTCTTGTATTGCACATCTAGATCGCGAGAAAGCTGCAAGGCGCTATGGCCTTTCGCGCCGTTCACGAAGATCGCGATGGCGAGAAGGTAGGTGCCAACTGGCAGTTTGCGGCTGGCGAAGATCGTGCCGGACGTAACACTGAATTGATGATTGCAAGCTTTGCACTTGAATAGCGCGCGGGCTTTGTAGGTGTAAACGGCGGCGCATTGGCAACGCGGGCAAACCGGATCGCCGTTAGTGGCAGACCAGCGAATGAGCCGGAAGGCGTCCCGTGCTTCTTCCTCGGACATGCGCGCTACCTTCGCTAAACTTAGCGACCGTGCGGCAGAGGAAAGGAGAAAGTGCTGTGTCATAAGGCCAACGTTTTCCGTTGACCTCATTGATAAGCGTTGACAGCGTTGGTGTCAACGAAAAACGTTGACGTTGGCGATTATTTTTTGTATCCGTGTTGCATGACTCCGGAACAGTGCCGAGCGGCTCGAGCATGGCTCGATATTTCTCAAGACGAGCTGGCGAAAGCCGCGAACGTCTCGCTTTCGACTGTGAGGGATTTCGAGAAAGGCCGTCGCGAACCGATTGCAAACAATCTAGCGGCAATTCAAGTTGTACTGGAAAAACGTGGCGCGGAGTTTTCCGAAGATAAGAAGGCATTTGGACTGTCCTTCAAAAAAGAATGACGATTTTCGCCTTGGGGTGGATTCACAAGACGCGTTGGCTCTGTTAAGCGTGTAACCGGCGGCGCGCCCGCGTTGAAACGTTCGCGCCGCCGTCCTGATGCCCGGTTTTGGAGACCGGGGAGGTAAAGCAGGGGTTCATAGAACTCCCTACCTAAACGGGCGCGGGCGGCGACCCGCGACCCGAATTCCTCTTGTAATCCCGCATGGGCGAATCACTACATCTAGATTTCGGCTAACGCCGGTCGAGAGTCGAATCTTTTTTGTCTCTCGAAGATGTTGATGGTGGGGATAGCTAGCAACGCGGCGCTTGACTCCCTCGGGAGCGAGCCGTGAAGAAAATTTCACGGCAGTAATCGCTATCCACAAGCTACGGCTAATCTGACGCGTTGCTTAGGTGAGCTTGCTACATAAGTCCGCATTTTCGCGCTGGCGTGTTGCGCCGGATTGGCGGCTGGGATGCCTGGAACGTCACCGAGGATGCCGATATCGGTCTGCGGCTCAGCCGCTTCGGCTACGAGGCCGAGACATTGGACTCGACGACCTTTGAAGAGGCACCGTTCTCGCTCGCCGCCTTTTTCAATCAGCGGCGGCGCTGGTGCAAAGGCTGGTACCAGACGCTGATCGTCTTGTGGCGGAATCCGCTTCGGCTGCTGCGGGAATTGGGGCC
>JARLIE010000063.1 GCA_031291875.1 Minisyncoccota bacterium
ATCAGTTTGGGTTCTTGCCAAGATTCCAAAAGTTTACCACAGACGATACATTCAGCTCGCCCGGGACGTCCTTTTGCCGACAATGATTCGGCGACTTCATAATCTGACCCGCATGAAGCGCAGGCAAAGTCTGATATTCTCATAAGGATAATCTACACTCCAATTGAGTGTACGAATTGTCCTGGATCAATGCGGCACCACTAAGGACGCGTTTGATCTTCCGTCGTCTGGAAGGATTGGTAAGATTGAGCCATTCCGGCTGCGGAAACGGTCGACCTGATCACCCCAACGCTCTCTGCAGGGCGACGAGGCAGGCAAAGACAACTGCGACAACGCCGATGAAGGCAACGGAACCGTAAACGTAACGCATGACTGTCCGCTATCTCCCTATTCCGGCGCAATCATCATCAGGCAGAGAATTGTTCCAGTCGGACCTATGATACTGGACGAATACGACATTTCGCGGTCATACGGAAACGCTAGCCTGCCCGGATTATGGTCAACCCAGAGATACTGGTTGCAAGTGAAGTTCATGAGTTATTGCTTGAGGCTCGTCCACAGGCTGACGATGTGAATTTGGTACGGGCGGCGGGGATCACGTCATCCCCGATTTGATTGCCCATAACGACTTCAGGGCGAACGCCTTTCTGGCAATTCAACGGCTGCGAAAGGCTATTGCCGAAAGTGCGAACGCGAGCGAAGCGGAAGACTTATTGCTCGACGCCATAAGACCCACGCCGACGAGCACGGCACGAAGTAACGAAAACGAACAAAAATCCCCGCTCTCGGGGGATGAGAGCGGGGACAGTTGCGAGAAACCGCAACGGTCAACGCCGTCGTGGAACGGCAACGTTAACAGTTGATTTTGACGGTGAGATTTCAATCGCGGAAACGTTGACTAGGCTGTACCGTGAGACGGATCGCAATCTCGGTGCAACCGTCGAACACCTCAAGGATATGATCGCAGAACAAACAGCGGAATTCGCCTTTGACGCCTTTCTTGGAAGTCAATTCGATCCGGCGATAACCGGCATTGCATTCAGGACAAGCGAGGTCGGACTTTCTCATGTCCGGCACCGTACCATGTTCCATCATGGACTGCGCAGTCGGTCGAGATAGGACCCTCACCATATTGGCCGGCGGCCTCGGTCTGGGCGACGCCGCGACCCATCAGCGGGGAAATATTTCAGCGCGAGTTTGCCTCGCGATTTCGGAGTGGACCGCCA
>JARLIE010000064.1 GCA_031291875.1 Minisyncoccota bacterium
CAGCGAGCGGGTCGCTGCGTTGGACTATTCTCACCGGAACTCGACGTGCAGCGACACTACTGCACTCTCGAAGATGCATTTCTTTGTTTCGCCAGCGCCCTCACTTGATCGCGCATTCCGAGCGGAAAGCGGACCGGCAGTTGATCTGCCCGATCACTCGGGAATGACGGCCTTGCCATATCATCTCCGTTTCGTTTCGATACGGAGAAGCTACGATACAATTTGATACGTAGTCAAGCGGCGTTTTGTGAATTCCGATCTTTTTTGATATTAAGCGGATATGGCCAGACCCACTTATCCCAGCGACAATATTGATAAGCTGCTGCTCCGCTTCCCCGACGGTATGCGCGACCGCATTTCGGAAGCGGCAAAAGCCAACAACCGGAGCATGAACTCCGAGATAATTGCGAGGCTTCAAGCGTCGTTTGAACAACCTGGACCGGGGCCTGACGCTACCAATACGATCTACATCGCGCTTGATCCCGAAGGTCACCCAATCTCTTGGCCAGAGGTCCACGCTCATATCGGCGCGGTATGCAAGGCAGGAAAATTCGACCCGGACATAATTCAGACTGTGGTCCTCACGAAAGAAATGACCAGCAGCACGAAGCGCGAAGATCAATGGCTAGATTTGGTCGACTGGTACAAAGAGACCCTAAAAACGCGCCGCCCTTGAAACTGCCGGCGTCGAGCTCATCCAGGAGAATGGCGGCGGGGCCGGGGTGAGGCTGAAGAAATCCCTCATCATGTAGCCTCACCATCGTCGAAGACGTCAGGCCCAATAAAGGGAGCTCATGGCCAGAATCCGCATCGCTGCATCGCGTCACGGCGCGCCGGGTGAAGTTATTGAGCGGCCTTGACACGCACTCGCCCCGGAGCAATCTCCGTGTTACGCTTAGCGCTATGGACAGAAATAAGACGACTCTTGAACGAGCGTTCGAACTAGCCCGCTCTGGCGCGTGCGCCGGCTTGTCTGAAATCAATAAATGCCTTAGCCATGAAGGATATTTGAACTTTCAAATTGAAGGCGCTGTCCTCAAGAAACAGCTTGCACGTTTGATCAAAGATGCAAAAAGCGCCCACTCCCACCGGAGCTAAGAGCGAAAAGCGCCCCACCGAAAAAGCCTTGCATGAAAATCAACCGCGCGATGTTCCGGCGATGTCGTTCAGGTCGTCGCCGAGAGCCTCACCACGAGCGGCGGCGCGCTCAACCGTGCGGCGGTCTTTGCCGGTAGCGTCCGAGGTCGCGTTAGCAAACGACAAATTGTCGCTCGCTAGGCTTCCGGTGTGGCGGTTCCCTTTGAATGATTCCGCCTTAGTCTCCGGGTGCAGTTTTTCATAAATGAACTTTCGCCGGAAAATCGCCGCCGCTTCCTGCGAAGGAGTCAGGTTGCAGCGGAGTCTTCGGGGCGATCGACGCTTTTGGGGTTTGCGCCACGATGGCGCAAACTCACGACTTTTTGATTGCGAGAGCCAGTTGCGAAAATGCACGTCTATTGCGCTGGCAATTTTCTGAAACGCTTCCATCTCTGAGTCATGTCGAGACGGTCGTCGCTTTATTCTCGACCGCCTCCCCAGCAACCGACGCGCGCTAAGCGGTGTGCAACAGGAGAGCGGACATGAAGAAGATCCTTGTATCGTCGGCCTTGGCGCTGGGCGTTTTTTGCCTTGAGGCGAGCGCCTCGGCAAAGGCGCAGGAGTTTTTTTTCCCGAACGCTTACTCCCAACCCGTGGAAATGGTCGACGGAATAAACG
>JARLIE010000065.1 GCA_031291875.1 Minisyncoccota bacterium
GCGGATGCGTACAAGATGATTAAGCTCGCCAACACCATCGATACCGTGTCCAAGCTGGACGCGATGATGCACCGCAACGTGTGGCAGCCACAGCCCTTGTCCTGTTGCATTGGTGACATGCAAAAACCCACACAGCTGCTGTCGTGGGTCAAGATGAGCCCTGCTGGCAAATGCACAAGCATGGAACGTCCGATCACTTACGCAATGCGCAAGGTGTTGGCCAGCCGCTGTACAGGTGAGGTCGCGGAGACACTGCTCACGCCGGTATGGTATCGTGAAACATTGTGATGGAGCGCTCCACGTCGATGTGCATTCACGGCAGTTCGGCTGACGCGTGCCGACGTATGGCGAAAGATAAACACTTGCGAGGCACTGTTGCACAGTTTTTACGGAAAGGGGGAAAGGGGGCCAGGATTCATGCAGAGCCGGGTCAAATAGCTCTAAGATCGCGCAGAGCAACTTTTCCATGGCAAAGTCGTTCTTCGGTCATTCAAGTGGGGTAAGCTCGTCCGAGGCCTACGTCAGCCTCGACGATCCGAAAGTGCCAACAGCCTTGTCCACGCCATTTTATGGCGCAACGGGAAAGAGAAGTCGCCCCCAGCTCGAAAGTGTTGACCAGCTTGGCTCAGAGGGGTCGACACGAAGTACAAGTGTCCGTGTTCAATCCGCCCTGGCTGGAGGCCGACCCAGAGATGTCCAAAGCGAGTCTTCTCGGAAAGGGACTCAAGGTGGCGAAACGCCAGCAAGGCTCCAAAAGTTTGCACAAGTCGGCCCTGGTCGCTGCAAGTTGATCCAAGTGGGGCTAGGGCCCTTTTTGCGACCGACTGACTTGTCGCACCTACAGGCGACTTGAAGCGACCTGGGCGCTCTGAGCAGCTTCTTTCGCGACTTCACGCACCGTGGCCACCTCGATCCACTGGGTGCTCTTTCAACGACCGAAGTACCTTGAGCAACCAGGGTTAGCTTCGACCGCTCTTTTGCGACCTCATCGATTCAGCTTTCGGTGAAGCGCCGTCCCATGAAAGCACAGACAGCCATGTTCGATCCTGGGGTTGGATCGCACTTTCGATGTCGTCGGTTGAGACTCACGGTTGGCCAATGCTCGAATCGGCCGTCCGACATGCCGTCCGACAAAAAAAGTCATTCAAGTGTTGGTCAGGTTGGCGGCTGTCTCAAAGTGCCAGCACGGTTTGTGCCAGTCGCTCGGAACCAGATGAGGTCCGACCGTTTGCTCGGCGATATATGAGATTGACAGCCGATATCCCGGAAGGACAAACAGGATGGCTATGCTACAAGCGTGGCGGCATGCTGTGGGTGCATGAGTCGATGAGCCGAAGGCGACTTTTCGCCTCCTGGCAAGGCTTTTGAGCGTTTCACCCAGCTGACGGCAACTTACAGCGATTTCCATCGACTCGGATGCGACATATGCGCGTGCAAAATTGTCGTCACATTGTTGACGCACCAGGCAATATCGTTTCGATCTGAAGCGGCCTGATTGAGGGACTAGCCCTCAAGTTGCATGTAAGTGCATTATTGTATGTTGTTCAGAACTCATACATTTCTCTAACATATTCACGCACTTGTGCCGCGATCGACCGAGGCTGCGCATGTGATGGTTGGCCGAGACAAAGAAATGGTATGTTGGTTCGAAGGACGGCCTGACTTTTGGAGCAAGCTCGACATGACCATGGCCGTCTGTGGACTGGGCTCGACTTGGTCTTTCTTCTGGCGCCTTTCACGGTCCATGTGGATTTTCAGTCGCATCAGGGCAAGAGAGACTCGGTAGTGCTGACCAGCTTTGGCTCGGAGGGGTCGACAAGAAACGCAACGAAATCCAAGTCCGACGGATCGCTGTTCAAGGTGGCGGAAA
>JARLIE010000066.1 GCA_031291875.1 Minisyncoccota bacterium
ACCTCGCGCGGTGTCTCTATCGCCTCCGGTGCCATATAAGGTATGGCACCCACGACCGTTTTTGATGTGGTCATCGTCGCGTTGCCGCCCTCGACTTCCCTGGTGATCTCTTCTTCGGCCATCTTAGCGATTCCAAAATCGGTCACTTTTGCATTCAAGATCGCAAGGCCACCGGAGATCATGACGTTTGACGGCTTTAGATCACGATGAACAACGCCCTGTGCATGGGACGCTGAGACGCCCTTTACAATGTGATGTAGCAGGCGAGCTACCAAATCCGGATCTAATGCTACCATATGCTCTTCAAGAAGCCGGGATAGATCAAATCCATCAATAAACTCCTCTACCAGATACGCTTGCGATCCCTCTTCAACATAATCTAGTGTCTTTGCAACGTTCGGGTGGTTGACACGTGCGCTAAGAACGGCGGAGCGTTTGAACCGCCGGTCAGCTGACGCATTCTTGGCTCGTTTCACTGCAACTTGGCGTCCGAGAAGCGTATCGTTTGCGCGAAATACTTCCTGCATTCCGCCCTCACCAACCTTTTCGATAATTGAGTACCGCCCCGATATGATCATGGTGTGTCTATCTCCGGGTGCGATACATCGAATGTGACATAGATTCGCTCCTGCGGCCTTTCAAGGACCCCGAGGGAAATTACGCAGCACCCGGGCAATGTAAGACCCGGCGTGGCAACCATATTATTGACATATACGGTTCCCTCAACAATCCCAACCCTAAAGGAGAGGCCATCATATCGAATCTCGACTCTGTCGCCCGACCCGCCGGTAACCCGAATTTGTGGCCTGCTGGCATCAACGCGGTATTCCTTCCCGCTGGCGACTGCAACAGCGCGGTGCTGATGTTGAAGGATATGACGGGCCAGAGCGTCTCGAACCTGTTCTGCGTTTGGTCGCAATGATGCTCGAACTGACAAGCACTGGGTAAAAAGATCAACCACGTCGGATGGGAGCTTCGAATCGCCGTTGCCAAATTTGTCGCGCAAGGAATCGAACGACGGTGGCTTGCGCATTAGGGATCTCGGAAACTTCTGACCGACGAGTTTCCACCCCAAGATCCCCAATGCATACATATCTACACTCACTACTGTCCGGTTGACCGTGAACGAACGGCCGTGAAGCATTTGATATAGAATGTTTTTTTGGCGATTTTGGGTGGTGTCGACTTGAAGTTGGCGGCGGTTTCCCGGACCCTTTTCCGGGGAGGAGTCGCCCATGTAC
>JARLIE010000001.1 GCA_031291875.1 Minisyncoccota bacterium
AAAATAAAATAAAATAAAATAAAATAAAATAAAATAAAATAAAATAAAATAAAATAAAATAAAATAAAATAAAATAAAATAAAATAAAATAAAATAAAATAAAATAAAATAAAATAAAATAAAAAAATTGGTAATCCAAACCGCGACCGTCACGTCCGACTCGACGTCGACCGCGACCACCGTGAGTGCCAGCGGCAATGAAGGGGGAAATTGAGGGGGCATGATTAAATAGAAGGTTTGATCGATCGCGAGATTGTTTGATCGAGAAGGTTTGAGTTTTATCGCATCTTGATGTATCGACGCTGGCACCACGCGACCAAATCTTGACTGCGCAACCACAGTTGAGTCCTCAATCCTTTAATTTTGACTGTGCAAAACCGGTCGGCCGCGGTGACACTAGTACTGTCAAAACCGGTCGGCGTCAAACCGGTTTAGGAGATTAACAAACAAAAACTTGAATATCTCGTCAGATAACAACAAGATCCTACCAAAGTCATTCAACATGCTTTAATGCATAGTCAAGTACCAAAGTTTGATATCAAAAAATAACAGCCTGGTTTCTCGTCTGGTTCGCAACGTAACCCTTTAATTCCGACCGAAGGAGGGAACCGAGGCACACCCACCCAACGCACACACTTAACGGGCGACAACTGACGGCGCACTCGCGAAGAAACTGTGAAGGACCAGACGGAAGTGGTCACCTGCAAGGGGATCCGCCAGCGCCTCAGATCGACGTGCTGGCAGTGACTGTCGACGTGCTGCAGCTGCTGCGCGACGTAAACGCTCGGCTGCTGAGCTGAAAAGTGCCAGACAAGTGTTTTCTTCTAGATCTTCGCACGAGTCGGACCAGGGAAAGACGCGCTCGCAATACACACCAGTCAATGTACAGCCATGACGACCCAATACGACCAATGTACTAAGTCTTTACCAAGCAGGGAGAAGAGCCAGAGAAGGCATGCAGGCCAGAGTGAGCAAGTGGGCAAGGCCGAGGGAGGCAAGCTCGTCCGGAGTCAGCAGCGGTGTAATCCTGTGCACGCTTAGCGTCTAAGCGTGCTACGCGCATCTTGACTCTAACAACGCGCACGCGAGTCATCAACGAGCAAACGAATTCATTCTCTTCTTTGAAGTGCGCAACCGCATTTGTGACAGGCGCCGTAGTCTCTACACTACCGTAACGAGCGACTAGTCAAAGGCAATGCATGGGCATTGGTCCTGATCATATTGTTTATATGCTCACTGTCGTATTGCGTCATTCCCGCACTCTCCGAGTGGTCGGCGAATGACTGGCAAAGCCGTTTGGCCAACGACTCTTTTCGCTTGCGTTGGCGCCGCTTCGCGACCCTTAGCGGCGTCATTCTTCAAACGCCTAAAGAACACACCATACAACCCAACGAGAACACCTTCCGACCCGTACGCCAGCCTCACTGCTAGCCTCCGGTCACAGAAACTCTTGGCCTCTTCTTGGTGATATCAAGGGTGCTTATTGAGTCCGCACGCAGATGATGCAAGTCGTTGCACTCAGTCTGCCCTCATGCGACCCACGCTGACAAATTGAATGTGCCGCGGAGGCTGCTTCCATGCCCAAGCTTACTGGGGGGAGTGCGGAGAAGGAGATTCTGAAGCGGATGACTGTCGCCGACCATTCAAATATCTCTCTGCCAACCGTTACGCAAGCTGGAGGACACTCGGCTGGTGCGCGGCATCATCCTGGACAAGCCGATCTCGCACCCGCAGATGGCCAAGTCTGTCACCGACGCGAAGATCGCAATTCTCACAGCTGCTTTCGAACCACTCAAGCCTAAGACCAAGCACAAATTGGACATCACGTCTGCGGCCGACTACGAGAAGCTTCACGAGCAGGAGCAGGCGTACTTCACGTCGATGGTCCAGAAGGTGAAGGACTCCGGATCCGGCGCCAACATGGTCATCTGCCAGTGGGGCTTCGACGACGAGGCGAATCACCTGCTGCTGCAGAACAACCTGCCGGCCGTGCGCTGGGTCGGCGGCGTCGAGCTCGAGTTGATCGCGATCGCCACCGGCGGGCGCATCCTACGCGTCCCGCGATTCGAATTCGAGGAGCCATGGACAGATCACAACCTTCGCTTTAAATTTGCTTCAGCTGACAGTCGTTAACGTTCAATTTGTCCACAAAACCTCTCGCGATCGCTTAACGTTAAGCTGGCTCTCGAAGGCAATTAAGTGGCTGCAAACAAAGTCCGGAGCGTGCACGCAAGCAGCATTCGAACGGTGAGTACTTTGTATGCGATCCATTGGCCTCCAGGACCGCTGCACATCGTGTCGGTATGGTGCGCGTGAGCTGACTGAGCGTCTCCTTGCTGCCTTCGTCAGCGCCACCTCGCACCGTCCCTTGCTCGACGCCGAGGAGACGATCGTCGAGAATCTTCTTGTCAGCTCGAGTCGAGCTTGTCTTCGAAGATGTCGACAGCGCCCTGGACCGCCGCCGAGAAGCAGTCCCAAACATTCACCTGGATTGGATGCGCCTTCTTCGCCATGCAGTTGAACGCCTCGCACACCGGACTGCGCGTCCATGCGCGACCGCAGCCCTTGCCGTCGAAGGTTTTCTCCGCTGAACGGCGCGTCCACTGCTCCTCCACCCAGCCCGTCCGTGTGGCGAAGAGCGTGGCGAAGGCAACTCGTGTGCGACGCGGTGTAGGAAAACTTCTGCCGTGCGAATCGATCCTTGATCAGACGTCGGTCTTTCGACTTCCTGCCCGCGCGTGCGAATCTCCTCGGCGAAGTGGCTGACGTCGGTGTCGAGACGCCGCAGGAACGATCGCGTGTGTCGGGAAGGAGGACTTGCTGGAGCCACTCCGGTGTTCATCTGGCCCCTCTCGGTCGAGTCGAGGCGCACGATTGCTGCGGATGCACTGGACGTGATCTTCGTGGTGCAGCGGGAGGTTTTCCACTTGAGGATTGCACCGAGAAGGAGGGGCAAGATGGAAGGTAATGTGTACGAGCGCTGGCTGGTTGCTGCCGGTGCGAGATAAAGCGCCGATCCACCGAGCCGCGTCTGGAGGAGCTTGCGCAGAGGACGGCGCTGCTCGAGGTCGGTTTGGAGAGCGACCGATTGAGCGTCGAGAAGGTTGATGCATCGCGCGCGAAGAGCTGATCGAACGCCTTCACCAGGATCGTCCACGACTTGCCGGACGCATCGTCGATCCATGGATGTGCGAGTGCGAGCGATTGGCTGCCGTGATGGTCCCGTCGGGAAGCTGGTCATCGCGCCACAAGAAGCTTCGCCCGACCTCACCGGCGTCCTGAAGCGTCTGGTTGGACCACCGCAACACACAGGCGTGCTGGAAGCGAGCGTCGCGGGACGAGCTAACGCCGACGTCGACCATAAGCGAGAGCGAGCGAGACATCGCGGGCGAGATGCACGCGCCTCAGCCGGTGCATGCACGAGTGCGCACTTGCATGAGATGGCCGACGGCCGCCGTGGCGAGCGGCAGCGAATGAGCGATGGGCCGGCCGCATGCACCTGGTTCGGCGCCGGTCGAATGCAGGAGGAGGGGCCGGAGCGACCGCGGGCGCTCAGCCAGCGGCACCGAGTGGTCGCGGCGGCTGGCTGACAGATTGCGGCGAGAAAGCGAGCAGGAAGCCAGCTGCTGTTGGTGCTGCCGCTGGCGGTGCGGAGGACTTCGGCAGATGCGCCGCCATTCGCCCGGTCAGCAGGAACTTGAACGGGGAAGCGACCGTACGGATACGAATGCGCACGGGCGGGCGGCTGTGCGCTGGTGTGCGCCGGCGAGCGAGGTCGGCAGCGAGTGCGCCTGCGCCTGGTGCGGCCAGAG
>JARLIE010000067.1 GCA_031291875.1 Minisyncoccota bacterium
CACCGCGCAGCTCGCCGCATTCGGGCGCATCCCGACGCTCGCGAGTCCCCAGGAGTTTTTCATCCGGGCCGAGCACAGCTACGCGAGCGCGCGCGACGCGCTGGGTCGTCGCGACGCCGGGGCGCTCAAGGCGTTTCTGACGGAACTGAAGCCGTAATTGGTGTAGCGGCGGACGGTCTCCTTACAAGAAGCGCAGCACCGGATGAACGCGCACGTAGCATGGCACGGTTCAGCGAACTACATAAGCGATGCCGATCGTTGAATTGACAATCGCGGACGAGCTGCTAGGTAGGTTTACCCCATACAATCTTACACACGAAACCAAAATGCCACGGGGGAAGCTTGCAGATCTCTAGAGTAATCGTGAAGAACTATCGCTGTTTGGAGACAGCAGATGTCACGTTGAATTCTGGGTTGAATATCATTGTCGGCAACAATGAGGCGGGAAAATCGACGTTGCTTGAATCGATCCACTTGGCGCTAACGGGACAGTTGAATGGGCGCCCGATACAAGCCGAGCTGCATCCCTATCTGTTTAACGCGCGTGCTGTCTCGAATTACATAGCGGCCCTTCTAGCCAAGAAGCCTGTGGAGCCGCCATCGATCTTGATCGAACTCTACTTTGCCGACGATCCTGCACTCGCGAAACTGAAGGGCGCTAACAATTCCGTCGGGGCTGATCTACCTGGCACTGTCCTATCAATCGAGTTTAATCAAGATTATGCGGATGAATTCGAGACGTACGTCAAAGATCCGAGCCTGATCCGCACGCTTCCCATTGAATACTACATCGTTAAGTGGCGCAGCTTCGGCGAGAACGATATTACGTCACGTGCAGTGCCGATCAAGCCAGCATTCATCGACGCTAGCACCATTAGGAACAACGCGGCAGCGAGCCGCTACGTTGTTGACGTGGTGCGGGACAGCCTTAGCAAAGAGCAGAAAGTCGACCTCGCCTTATCGTATCGGATGATGAAAGATGCGTTTATGGACGATGCCAAGGTAAGAGGGGTCAATGAGGCGCTCGCGAAGATCGCAGGGGAAATATCTGACAAGACGTTGTCGGTGTCGCTGGACACATCGTCGAGATCGACGTGGGAGTTCGGCGTGATGCCTCACCTTGACGATGTGCCACTCACACTGGTCGGTAAAGGCGAGCAGAACGCTATCAAGATAAAGCTGGCAATGGAGTCGTCGTCCGAGTCGCACCTGATTCTGATCGAGGAGCCGGAAAACCATCTATCGTTCTCCAACCTCAACAAGCTCATCGGTCATATCGCCCAGCGTCACGGCGAACGTCAGCTCATCATCACGACTCACAGCAGCTTTGTGTTAAATAAGCTTGGCGTAGAGTCGGTCGTTCTTTTCCACCGCGGGCGCTCATTCCGCTTGAACAAACTGCTCCCTGATACGTACGATTACTTCATGCGTCTGCCCGGACATGACACACTTCGATTGATCCTTGCTGAGCGGGCGATTTTGGTTGAGGGACCGTCGGACGAGCTGATCGTTCAGGCTGCCTTCAAGAAGAAGTATGACAAGTCCCCTCTCGAGGCTGGCGTCGATGTCATATCTGTCAATTCGCTAGCTTTCAAGCGCTTCCTGGAGATTGCCAAGCTACTCGAACGTAAGGTCGCAGTCGTCACTGACAATGATGGTAGCGTCGCGCGTCTGCAGAAGAAGTATGCCGGCTACGCAGGGCTTTCGCACATTAGCATCCACTATGACGCAGACGAGAGCTTCCGAACACTTGAGCCGCAGTTGCTCAAGGCAAATGGGCGCGTGACGATTGAGAAGGTATTGGGAAAAACCTTCTCCGACGATAACGAACTGCTCGACTACATGATAAGCAACAAGGCGGACTGTGCCCTCCAGTTCCTCCGGACGTCGACGCCCTGGACTGTTCCTCAGTACATTGACCATGCCATCGGCTAGCCGTATTGCGATTTGCGCTGCTGGCGGCGGAAAGACGACGCGTATTGTTGCCGATGCCGTATCTGCGGTCGGCGAAAGAGTGCTGTTGGTCACTTACACGCGTAACAACGAACAAGAACTCAAGGACCATCTGTATAGTCACGGCCCGGTTATTCCTTCGAACATCGAGGTGATGACCTGGTTCGGATTCTTGCTGCGTGAGCTAGCGCGCCCCTACCGCCGTACGATGCATTCGCAGCGGATTGAGAGCATTCGTTTCGCTGAAGGAATTTCTGTCCCGTACGTTCCTGAAAGCAAGACATCGAAGCATTACTTCCTGGACGATCGGTATATCTACTCCGACAAGATCGCGAAATTCATCCTCGAGTGTGATCGGCGTTCCGACGGCGCTGTCATGCGACGCCTTGCGATGCGTTTCGACCAGATTTTCGTA
>JARLIE010000009.1 GCA_031291875.1 Minisyncoccota bacterium
AGGCAGCACGGAGGCCTGTTGAGCTCAGGACACGGGAAGCGATCAATGCGGAATGTAAATTAGAACGTGCCGCTTTATTGAATAAGGAAGCCGCTGACGCTCAGGTGACGCTTCTTGGAAATATCCTCAGGGAACTATTGTCTAGGGCAGACTTCGTTGCTGTGCTTAAAGCGGGAGGATTCACAAAAATACCGCGTCTCGTGTTTGAACGCATGCGAACGCAACCACCTGGGAGCCGCGATGCACCGTCGAAGTACGACATTGGCTCATACCCCCGCGCTTGCCGGCGAGAACGGCCGATCAGCGGCTTTGAGGAACCCGCCGAGCTTCTTGCGGGAAAGGTCCTACCCGTGAGGACGATTCGGGCGTTTAGACGAATGACTCCATCGCGTCGGAGTGTCGTCGTTTCTGTGATGAGCTCAGCGGACAACTTCACAGGAGATTTTGCAAATGCGCTTCTTGCGGCAACACCTGCCTACCAGAAAACGGTAGTCGCGCGGGCACGCAGTTCCGACGACGGTCGCGCTAGGAGCTTCGCGAAAAGTGAAAAAAGACTGATTGGATTACAGGCAAACAATCGGGTTCTGTCCGCGCGACACAACGATAACCTCGTCTATCTGGCGGTCTGCAGCAGCTATGTCCGGTGCTGGATTCACAGTTATGACGTCTTCACCTGGTTACATGTGCGATATCCGCTTCACGCCACGTCGCTTCAGCGGATCGCACAGGAATCGGACGGTGCAAAAGAGCCAAGACGGCCGATGAAGTTACCTTACGCGCGCGATGGGGCGGTAGGTTCAACAAGGAAACCGGTATGAAGACATACGTAGGTACATGCGCACCGCAATCGCGTCAATACCATCGAGTACTAAGGAGTTGGGTAAGGCAGCGCTGGTAGATGTCTTGTGCAATCGGCGAACGAAAATCAAGTCGTAGGTTTTCACAGAACATCGACGTTACCTGCCCAGGGTCAAAAGCAGGTGGAGAAATCAACTCAAACTGCTCGGCGATTTCGCGTGCGCGACTTGCAAGCATCACACGCTGCAGGATATCCGTGCCTCCGCCGTTTGTGGCCAACCACAATTTTGTCGATTCAACGACATGATCGGACGACAGCCATTCCCCGGTCGTCTGCCGAGCGATAAAGTGAGATGCGACCAAGTAGGTAAGCAACTCGGTTCGGGCGCGCAAGTCAAGGTTGAGCGGATTGGTCAAGGTAGTGCTGTCCTCGCACAAAAGACTACGCAAGTTTAACGCGGTGGCCCTCAAGTGGGACCTGGTCCATGCGGTCATTCATCATTCTTCGCTGGCGTGATTTTCGTCGGTCGGCGCATCTCGATGACGAATCGAGCGCGCTCCGGATGGCCTAGGAATCGAGCATGTCCCATTCATCACCGAGCATCCAGCGTATCGCTGAAAGTTTGCCATTGATCATTCCCCACTCAAAATTGCTCCAAGGTCCAAGCGTCTCCTTACCTCTTTTCTTTTCGATTCGTAACGCAGCTGCTTGCCCTTTCTTCCAGATTGAGTCGATGATGTACTTGCCGTGATTTTTCCTGTCGGCAGCGAACAGCGCATTCCATTCCTTTTCGGTCACGATCTTGACCTTGCCACGCTCAATTTGCCAAGCGCGGTATTTGTGTCGGTTGTACCAAACCTGGTCGAACAACAACTCGTGCGCCTCCATCAGCTCCGATATCCCACGCGGTTCTTCCTGAAGTGAGAACCACTCGACTTCGCTAACAAATGATGGATCGATCCTGCGCAGGCATTCTGCCAAATTGATGAAGTACATCGATCTGATCTTGCTAAATGAGGACGCAAAATCAGGATGTGGTAGCTTGAAGTTGCCATCTGCGACGCTGAAGTCGGTGTAGTTGTCCGTGACAAATGCGAATCGCTTTCCTTCACCTTTCGCCTTCGATGCTTCGAGGTAGGTCTCAAGGATCACAGCGTCCGCTATTGAGTTCTTATTCTCGCGGTGGCACGGGGCCTTACGATTCAACGCGCGACCGGCGGCGCGAAGCA
>JARLIE010000068.1 GCA_031291875.1 Minisyncoccota bacterium
CATGGAAAAAGCCCCGCTTGGAGAGCGGGGCTTTTCGAGTTTTTGTGTTTTGGTATGCACCTTAGCAACTCGAAAATCCCCGCTTCGTAAAGAAGAAGTAGGTATAAAATGCAGCTGAATTGCTCACGCGATGCATGGGAAGAGTATAGAGGACACCCCGGCCCCTGTCAATGCCGAATTCAACTCCGAAGTGCACCACTCCAGACTTCTAAAGGTGTCCTCCATTTGAGCCGCTTTCGCGGTCTCGTGTTCAAAGCGTACTCCACTGCAGCGATGTCTTCCTCCGGTACAAGCGTGAAATCGGTCTTCTTCGGATGGAAGTCGCGAATGAGGCCGTTCACATTCTCATTCGCCCCGCGCTCCCAAGCGGAGTATGCATGCGCATGGAAGACGCGCATGCCGGTTGCCGCCTCGATCGATTGAATATCGCTGTTTTCGCTTCCGCGATCAAGTGTGATCGTGTGTCGACAATGCTGAGGAATATTCGCGAACCGTCTCGCCAGGACACGAGCAGTGTCAGCGCTCTTCTTTCCTGCAAGCTTCGAGATGAATACGAGTCCCGTCTTTCGCTCAAGTACTGTGTTGATACCCGGTTTGTGATCTCGAGATTCGACCGTGTCACCCTCCCAATCACCGATGCGCTTCTTGCAGTCAACAATCTTCGGTCGATCTTCGATCGAACTCCATGGCTTGAATACTCGCTGCGACCGCCGTGCACCGTGGGGAACGCGACGTTTTCGCTTGTGCCGCAGATACGGCCGCAAGTCCGTGCATCCTTTCCTTGGTTTCCCGTTCTTGATCTGCGCGTATATGAACTGGTATATGGCTTCCGGCGAGATCGAGCCGACACCATCTCTCTTCATGCGTCCCGCGATCTGTTCCGGTGACCAGCGCACCTTCAGGTGCTCGATGACATACAAGCGGATGTGGTCGTTCTTGAGACGATCAATGCGACCTCGACTCTTTCGCTTCACGAGCGCCCGCTCCTGCGCCCGCCGGGAGTTGTACCTGAACGTGTTGATGGGAACGACGCGTTTGAGCTCTCGGATGACCGACGAGTGCGACCGACCGAGCTGCAACGCAATGTAACGGATCGACTCCTTCCGCCACAGACCCCGCTGTATCCGCTCCCGCTCTCTCACTGAGAAATGCTGATATTTCATACCCCATATTTTACGGGGTGGTGCACTTACTTGTTGAACTTACTGCTCCTTCCGAAGGGGTGCGAACACGTTTCTGCCTCTGGGAAAGACGGGATCCCTATCGACTGGCGGGCACGTGTATGCTGCGTGAAATGCGGCGAGCAATGGGCAAAAGCGCGGAAACGAATTCTCGCCGGAGAGACTGCGGCTACGTCGCAGACAGGCTCCAAAATAATCTTGGCTTTCAGCACGATGCATC
>JARLIE010000069.1 GCA_031291875.1 Minisyncoccota bacterium
CGAACCGTCGAGTCGTCTGTGCTTTGTCGATTGGGCGGCGTTATGCGCTGTCCTAACGCCCAAGCGGTATGAATTGATTCGGCATTTGCGGCGACAACCGGAACCTGGTATCCGAGCCTCGGCCCGTAGCCTCGGCCGGGATGTGAAACGCGTTCACCAGGATGTTGCCGCTCTCCAGGAGCTTGGGCTCATCGATCGTAATCCGGAGACTCGGGCCGTCTCCACTAGTCTCGACGAAGTATCGTCGGTCATTCGCTTCGCGGCGTAAAAGTGCGATGCGATGGTTGTCATACCTATCGTCTACCTGCGGTCAGCGCCCGCTTAAATGGACGGGCCAGACCGTCTTGTTCCACCTAGACCCGAAGACACATTGCTTGAGAGCTGAGGATGAAACTCTTTTATCCACGATGAGACTTCATTATCGGAGATGAATCTTTTTTATCTCCCGACAGCTGTGCGCTGTGCCAGACGTCCCGATGTGCAGTTGGGTACACCTCGACGGGCATCTCGATCCTACGGAATAATTCCCGAAAATCCGGGTTTTGAACCAGTGGATCTGTATAGCCGCGACAGCTTTCCCGCGCTTTTTGCATGGTTCGGCTGGTTCTGAGGGGATGCGGCGCGCTCGGGCACGGATAAACAGCACGGGTTCAATCACTTCGAATAATCCAAATAATCAGTGTTGAGTTTTGGCGGCAAATTGCCGTACACTTTGAAAGGTGCCACACCTAGATGTCGCACCCTAAGGAGGGAGCCGTCATGCCGGCCGTTGCAATCAAGAAAAAGTCCATCCGGGACGCGCGCCTGGAAGCTAGAGTTCCCCGCGAGACTAAGACGCTCTGGGAGCGAGCGGCTGCGGTTCAGGGAAGAAAGGTTACGGAGTTTGTAGTCAGCAGCGCTTCAGAAGCCGCTCATCGGATTCTGCGTGAAAGTGAGCTTTCAAGTCTGACTCGCCTCGATAGGATCGCATTCGTTGAAGCTCTGCTAAATCCCCCAGCTCCAAACGAAAGACTGCGGAAAGCTGCAGCACGCCATGCGCAGGTGTTTGGGAGGTAAGCCATCTCTACACTGAAATTCAAAGACATCGAGCCGTTCGGAGATAAACACAAAAAGCTCCGAGCGGCCTTTTCATGCGGTTCACCGGAACTAGACCGATACCTGAAGCAGCAGGCCTCTCAGGATATTGAACGGCGGGCCTGCGTTGTTTATCTGCTCGTGTCCGAAGATGACAAGTTGGCGGGCTTCTACACGCTCACCCAAGACAACATTCCGTCCGAAGATCTTCCTCCGGAGTTGATTAAACAATTGAATCTGCCTCGATACGAACGAATAGGCGCTTCGCTCCTTGGAAGGCTTGCACGTGATCTCACCTACAAGGGAAAAGGCGTTGGGGAG
>JARLIE010000070.1 GCA_031291875.1 Minisyncoccota bacterium
CAATATATTGGCGTTCTTCCGCAGGTCGTCTAGGTACTCGGCTCGATATCTTGGTGATGACATACATTTAATCTATTAGGGTCACGAATACTAACAGAAAAAGCGGACACCATTAAGTGTCCGCTTTTAGGGGTACAGTTCACTTGCACGGGCTCTGTACGTCTTTGTTCAATACATCTCCAAGTGCTCACACCGGATTCGTTCGCGGGGCGCGTGATGGCGTCACCACCTTTTTCAGCATTTGCCGAAGCAGTAGTAGATACCTTTCTCCGGGTCACGACAAAGGTGCGGTCGTTGTCGCCCTTGCAGATCGGCACTGGCCCCGGAGCTGCAATCTGCTCTTCTTGAGCTTGATTCCGGGCATGTCGGCAGCTTGCTCGATTGTGATGCATCGCTTCAGTTCGGTGAAGTCGATTGTATGGACATTATGAACTTCCCTCGTTTAACCGAAAGTAACGACACTCGAATATTGCGAATCGACAATCAGCCCAATGCGGCGCTAGGGGTTAACAGGAATGGATATAGAATAGCCCGGCATTCCACACCGTCTATTGCGTTACGCTTCATAATATTAGATATATCGTATATAATGCATTTTGGCTAACGCGCTTCACAGGGGACTCACAAATGGATGACCTAAGAAAATTCAAGCAACTGGCAAAGGTGTTCTTCTTCTTGCTCGGAGTAAATGTCACCATGCTCGTCATCTTTTTGGTTATGATAGGGCCTCTGAAGAATGACAGCCGAGACGCGGCAATCCATTGCTTGATTTTGCTGCCCATCGCCTTATGCTTCGGCACCATATACATCGTCTGTAGTGGGGGCTGGAACAAACTATGAACATCCTCTCCCAGAAATGGGAGAGTTTCTTTTATGATTTATGGACGACAATTGACTGATCATGATAACCGAGCGGGCGATTCCGTAACATTTCATGTAGTACTCCGAAATCGCAATCTATCTCAAAAACGTGGTCTTCGTTAAATGAGATTTCAATAGGTTGATTTGTCGTAAGATCGATTCTTTTAATCTCGAATAGCGCCTGCCAGCCCCCGACAATCGAGTGTGTTTTCTTAAAGAGCCGGTCGAGGATTGGCAAGTCTCCCAACAGAATATTTATCGCTCGCGTTCCAATGCCATGCAAGCCGGAAACGACAACCAATCTGTCGCCGAAATTATCTGAGTATATGTTCGGCAATGAAGTAATTACCATGTAGTCATTTAACTGATTTTGGTTTCCGTCGACCGCTGCCTTTTGTCGATAAGTGCCATTCTTTGTCTCGACGATTAGATGCCAGCGTGGACGGGCGCCCGCCCCATATGCGTAATTCAAAAGGTCACCTTCATACTGTGGTGTTTCTGTATCAAACCTGATCGGAAGGAGAGATTTCTCATATGGGTAGATTAAACTTAGAAGCGGGGACGCCCCTCTAACCCCGAGGATATGTCTGCTATGGCCGTTACCCACCGGGCCACCCAAAAGCACTGCGCTTCCATCAACGAGTTCGGTTCGGAGGTCCGGTGCAATTTCAAGTTCGGACTCCTTCATGTGAAGTCGAGAAACAATGCTGGCTGCTGCTTCGCTGCTCGGTATAGAGATCCCCTCGTTAGGCGGTCCGAACGGGTTGTTCATCGTCGGCACGCCAAATTGTCTTCGAGATTTTTCAAACAGTATTGTGCGACCGATCTCTACCAGCTCGTTCCTATCCCTTTCCTCATTCCTTGATTCCTTAGCTCTGTCGCCGGCGTAGTCTATTGCCTTCTGGGCAATTATTGTAGAGGAGACACCAACCAAAAATGGCATAATTGCTGTATCGACAAATTTTGACGAGGCAATGAACTTGAACGCGATTTTCATCGATCGACGCTTGGCCTGATCAACCTTTCTTTCGTTCTCGTGGTCAGAGCCCGCCATTGATCGCTCCCGGGTTTATGCCACCATTAAATCAATTGAGGTCAGCCCGCATTTTGAACGCATCGAATTTAGTTGCTTTCAGTCTCATTTTCAATCAGCATTTGCAGAGTATTCATCTCACTATGATCCGAACATATACGGCTTCTTATACCCAGTCCGCCGCCACGCTGGCTGCGTGCGTGGCTGGCGGAACTTGTGTTCTCACGAAGACTCCATTGTCGGAATGAGAGCGCTGGGCGTGTCACGGTTCGCCACTGCGACACTGTGCGACCGCTTGGTGTCTCGATCACATTTAGTCACACAGTCGCAGTCTGTCGCGGCGTGTCGGGGTCGGTCTGGGCTAGCCGGGCTTCGCCGCGCGTGACCTCAGCGACGGTTGTCCGCATCGCGCCGACCTTTCCCGCACGGGCGCTTACGAGCCGCCCTCGAAAACGTCGCGGCGGCGCGCTCTTCGACCGGCCAGCACGGCATCATGTGGGAAGCGCGAGCGAACGCAACGACCTTTGCGAGGCGGGTGCCTTCCGGTAGGGGAGTGAGCGTGCGCATCAGGTGCGGTTCCACCGGCGCACCATGGCGCATGAGCTTCACCCAAGCTGAAAGTTGGCCATCTGCGGCATGTGCTAGCAAATAGCCTGTCCGCGCACTTTTGCGTGACACGATTTTATCCCACGAGTCGTCGATCATGGTGGGGGACAGTGCGGCACGATCGCAAACGAAGAGGCTCCCTGCGGAGCCTCAAGTGTTTTAGAACAGCATCAAAGTGTCGATGTGCTTCTCGTCCATGAGCACACTGAGATATTCGAGCTGGGCGCTCGATATGCCCTCGGTGAGAAAGCTCACGACGTTCTCAATGCCGTTGTCGTACGCCTTCAGCACGTCGATTGGATCGCGCACCAAGATGAGCTCACCGTCATTCACGTGATTGCCTCCGAAGATATGTTCGCTCGGCGTCACGCCATTCGGAAATATCAGCGCCGGTTGCTGTTGGTCGTCGAGTGCGCGGCCGCAGTAGGCGATCACAGTTCCGTCGCGTGCGGCAATCGGAAGCGCGAGGCGACCGCGATTGACGCCGGTGGGGGAGAACCCCGCTTTCCATGCCTTGAGCGTATCCGGCGAGATGCCGAGCGGTTCGAGCGAAGCATGTGCGGGGTCGAGTCCTGCCGCATATTTTTCCGCGTCGAAGCCTTTGCGTTCGGGGCTTGGGGGAACCGTTCCTGAACCAGTTCCGGGAACTTGTTCCTTGTTGCCGGAGGGAAGCAGTTCGACGCCACACAATTTCGCGAGCTCGATCGCGGCGTCGCGAACGGGAAGTCCCTGGCTCACGGCGACGAGCTTGAGCATGTCGCCGCCCTCTTTGCATTTGAAGCAGTGGAAGAGACGCTTGCTTGTCGTGATGACAAACGCGCGATCGTCAGCCGCCTTGCAAATATGGCACCGTCCTCTCCAGGTGTCGCCATGTTGCTTGAGTATCAGTCCCAAATATCGAATGACCTGATCAACTGATGCGGCCTGCTTCACTTGCTGGAAGTTTACGGTATGGGTCGTCATCTCACGATCTCCTCTATTGCCTTCCGACATAATATCATCGGTAACAGCGAGAGGACGTGCCGATGGCAGTGACGAGAGACAAACCCTCGTGGTTTGAGCACCTGATCTAGACGATAGGGGACAGTGGCTCACGCGCGGCTCGGCATGGAAGACGACGCTTGAAGACGGCTGACGGGCGACTCGGTGAAGCCCAACACCGTACCGGGCGGCGGCGTCGCTTGATACTGCTCTTGCCACCACCGGCACGAGACGAGGGCGCCGAACACCAAGAGCGGAGTCGGAGCCGCAGCGATGCGGCCGTTCACTTTGAAAAGACGATGGGGTCGTATCCGACGCGCTCCCATTGTTCGGAGAACAGGTAGCCGTGTGCGCTGTCGCGGCTCGCGACTTTGAACAGGAGGGTTTTGGAGCCGCGTCCGCCCGTGATGCGCGCGAGTTCCTCCATCATCGACCGCATGCGCACGGCGCTCGTGGTGACGAACGGCACGAAGAATATCGGGAAGCCGAAGTGCGTTCGGTACGTCTCGTTGTCCTCGATGGCGAGGTACGCTTTGAACTTGCTAAAGATAGACGTCCGCGCGAAATCGGAGACGGCGATCGGCTCAGTGCCGGTGTCCGCCTCGATGCCGGGGAAGAATCGGAACTTCTTGCGATCATCGATCGTGAGCACGATGCCGAATGGCGGCGAGTCAGCGCGCACGGTCTTCTGGTACAAGATGCCGTCGACCTCATACGCCGTCGGCATTCCCGCCGGATGTTCCATGCGCTTCGTCGCAGCGGGCATGCTCTGGCTGGAGAGAATTTCCGACCAGGCGATGAACCGCGCGTGCGGCATGGTGGTGATGCCCGCCTCGATCGACGCGGTCGCATGCGAAGCAAGGGCGGCGTGAGTGAAGTTGCGGACGTAGCGGCGATCGGCGATGATCTTGCCGGTCTCGCGCAAATAGTCGATGCCGCGACGGTCGAGTTCGTAGGCGATCTTGCGGCGGAGGTTGCGATCTTCGGCATGTTGATCGCAGACCTTGATGTAAAAATTCGGCGACGCCTTGAGAACGCGGATGGTGCGGCGGAGTGCCGTGCGGTCGCCTTTGAGGTAGGCGTGGATATCGTCGCACGTGGCGTATCGGTTCCGCTCAAGGAACGCCAAGAGTTGCGTCTGTCGTCCCGTCATCACGGCACGCACCGGCTTGCCGTCGTCATTCAAGACGGGGTCGTTTCCAAATCTAGAAATTCGTTTGACGCGCTGCATACGCTGATGAATGGCCGAAGACGGGCGGCGTGTCGACGTTCACCTCGATGCTGGGTGGTAAGCGAAGAGGAACCGCGGTGCTCGGCGCAACTTCAATAATATCATTGCCATTGCGAAGCGGCGTCGTCCTCGTCGTGCGACGGTGATTGCGGCTGCTGCTCCGCCATGCTCGTTGGCCGGTCTCGCG
>JARLIE010000071.1 GCA_031291875.1 Minisyncoccota bacterium
CAAAGGGTCTGAACATCAACGCTAAACTGGCCGCCTTGCAAAACTACACGTCGGCAAGGTAAAACAATCACGTCTTCGGCCACTCTCTATGGCCGCTTTTAACCCGATCACGTATGGCCGGATTTAACCCGATCACCGAGGCTGTGCTCTTGGAATTTGGGTTCGTGCTGAATTCGAGGGTCCATTCCGAAATCTCATCCTCAATATCTCACTTAACCTATGGTTTTGTGCGATCAGCGATCAATTGGGTTTTGATCCACGAAGAAATTTGCTCGCGTTCGTAAGGTCGGTCACGGTTTCGTCATTGATATAAACCCAAGACTCAAGCAGCTGTCCCTCGCCAAAACGCCATCCAGATCCGAGTTGCGGCTGCTTCTAACAGTGAGTGATAGGCACCGCATCTTCTTTGGATCGGTTGTCGTTGGGAACGGATTGCGCGGAACATAGCCGAACTACAAGCGCGGCGAGCTTTTGTTAATAGGCTCGCTCAGTTTGCTCGTCGTCTTGTATTTCGCGCAAATGCCTACCTACCGGAACGGCTTGGTAGCGAAGGTGCTCGCGTTATGCTCACTGGCAACCGGTGGAACCAGATCGATCGTCCCGCTCGTCTTGTACGGTAGACCGTGGCCGGACGGCCTCTGCTCCGCGATTGATACATCGCCAACTCACTTGTCGAGCCAGACTTGACTTAGAAAACGGCGAGCATAAGGCAAGCCGCTTATTGATGCTGTGTCAACGAAAGTCGTGCGAGTTCACTTCGATCGAGTGATCTGACAGGGCGTGCAGGTGTTTTGCGCGGATGTGGATGACGCCGTTTTAGTTTTGCAGTGGCCCTTCTACCAGCAGGAAGCGCGCGCGAGTTACGACCATGCGTTCCTGCTCGAAGAGATCGGGCGAGACGATCACGTTCGTGATGCCCGACTCGTCTTCCATCGAGAGAAACAGAAATCCTTTGGCTGTGCCGGGCCTTTGCCGCACGATCACACAGCCTGAATCGCGATCGATCCTCATAATTCGGCTAGTCTTTAGTTCCCGTCTGAGAAAAGTGCGTTCTCAGAATTAATCGCGCCATACGCTTACATAGCGCGAGGTGTTGCGGCGCGGTCCATTGCACTTCTCCAGCAGTTTCTCTCTACACCTTTCCACTTCCCTCCAATTCACCTCTCCCTAGACTCAGTCCATCCCCCTCCAACAGTTCTTCGGAACGATCAGCCGAATGGTACGAGC
>JARLIE010000072.1 GCA_031291875.1 Minisyncoccota bacterium
GAAAAATTGGTTCCTTTTGAAATTCTTGTTTAAGAAAATGATTCTTCGTTGCTGAAGAAATAAATTTGAAGTGACCGCAGAAAATCTTCATCGACCTTAGAATAATTTTCATACTGGGACAATTTTTTGTCGATGAAGTTGCAGGTGGTCCATCTTTCACAGAAAATTCTTTTACATCAAGATTTTGTTGTAGCAAGAAAATTATTCTTTGTCATGGAAGAAATCATTGCGTTCGAGTAAGCAGAAACATTTTGAGAACCAGCAATTAACAGACAGCGAACCATCCGTGTGTTTGATTCGAATCAGCCAGATGATTGTAACATTCATGAGCAGACGGTCGGCGTACGTGAGTGCTGCCGCAGGTCTGCGCTGGACGAGTGACGGGATGGCATGGAGGTCACTCGGATCCAGGCGAGCCGTACGCGAGCAGACAACTCCGTTATCCCGATACTAGAATACAGGGGAGAGCTCGGAGAGGTGAACGTGACGGTGAGGAAGTGAGAAGAGTAAGAAGGGTGAGGTGGGTGGGAGAGAAAAATCTACGCTGGCCCTGCGCAGCGGTGCAGCCGACGCCTCGGCGACGCGACGGTTCGAAGAGTGCGGGCAGACAGGGAGGCCAGGCGCATACCCGTCCCCGTCGTCGCCTCCGTCGCGGACGCTCGTTCGCGTCATTCGCCCGCCGTCGAGAACATCGCGAATGGCGCGCGGGTCGGCACGGTGGCCAGTCACCGCCCGACCGCGTCAGCTGGAACACCACCAGCACAGGAGGACAGCAGGCGGCGCTGTACACGAATCAGGCGGTATGGAGCTGGTTAAGAAACGTACAATTGTACTGATCACTCGATCAGCGCACCGCTCGTAGGCCAAGCCACAAGCGGCGCAGCAAGGCACGGCTGTTCGTGCGGCGACGCAGGTGCGCGATGCGAGCGGTGCGTTCAAGAGGAAAGTGAAAGTGCCTGTATCGTGTCGTATGTCTGCTTGCTGCAGCCCACCAGCGGTGCGGATGGTAAGTAAGTGGGTGGGGCGACTTACTTTCGACTTTGACACGACCGTAAGCGATCCCATCCGGGTCATCCAAGAGGGAAGAGTCGCCCACGATCAGTAAGTAGCGGAACGACTTACTTTCGACTTCGAGACCGTAAGTGATCCCATGCATCTCCACGACCAGCAGCGCACGTGCTCGCTCGTACACCAGA
>JARLIE010000073.1 GCA_031291875.1 Minisyncoccota bacterium
GCGTATCGAGGCCAGTGACCCGAAGCTCCCTTTTTGTGCGATCCACTGCAATGTTGAATGCGGGAGGAACGATTGCCGCACCGATCGCGCAACACAGTTCGCCTCGTTCGATCACGGCAATGTCTACATTGCCCCAAGGTTTGCTCCCATCGACCGGACGCCACCTTCCTCTTCCCCTAGGACGCCAGTGCAACTCGCTGTGCTTCGGTGCGCGGAAATGGCCCTCCCGCTCAATCCATAATTGCGGCACGCCACGAAACACGCATTCGCGAACGTTGCGTACGAGATTGCCTACCAGCACCGGGCGGGCTTCGACGTTGCGGTCAGCCGTAGTTCTCCACGACCAGCGCGCTCCGTCCAGTGCAAACGTGGCCAAACCACTGAAGCTGACGACGCGACGGCTTGACTCAACGCAACGGCCCAATTCGTTGAATTTATCTGAGAATGAGACTGCCGCGAAATGCTCTTCGCGAATGGCAAGAGCCAAAACAGATCGGCTCGTCTGAACCGGGGAGGATCCCAAAACACGCAGGCAGACTGGGTTACCGAGTTCATCGATCTGCTCGATTTGGAGAGCGATGACGGGCTCGTGTAGTGCCTCTCCGCCTGTAGCGATTAATTCGCCGACGGTGCTGATGCCCGATTGAACTAAAAGGCGGGCTTCTTCCTCCAACGCGAGGGGGGCATCGAATTTGGCGACAAACGCGCGCAATTCATGTTCTTGGGAGCCGTCTTTGCCGAATGTTTCGATGGCTCCGACAGCAATGAGCTCGTCGCAATATGGAGGGCGCGGGAAGATCCGGAGTCTGCGGCCATCTCTAACGGCCTCAGCGACCAAAGGTGGAAGGCGCCGTAGATCGATACGGCCAGATAGACAGAGCGACGCGCGTGCCCGCCATTCGTCGGCTATACGAAATAAGTTTCGATTGATGCCGAGCGCTGTGGCCACTTCGTCTCGGATGCGGACGATCTGTTCCACCATCGATCTAATGTCTTCACATTCGATGTCGAACGGCAGCTCGTCCCGCCAACAGGGCCTGTTTTGATCGAGATAGTCGACTGGGTCGCCGCGTTCGTTAGCCGGAGGCAGCGATCGACGCAACTCGATGATCTTTTCACAAAGTTCGATCGCAGGTTCGAAAAGCGCCTGGGCTAGCCGATCAGACACGCGCCAGGCTTCGGCACCGACCGCATCGCGAGTTGAGAACCCTCTCTCTGCACATAAGACCGAGAATTTCAGCCAGGACGAAATTCGTGGATCTTCTCGCACCGACGCGACGGGAAAACCTGCTTCCCGAATGATGGCGAGAAGGCGCTCGCCCCCCGTGGGCTCAGGCCGACCCCATGCGCGAAGGCCCAGACTGACCAAGTCCTCTATGTCTCGATACTGTACCGGCGCATGGGGTCCATATTCGAATCCAAGCGCTTGCAATGGTCGTATCCAGTCCCAGTGTCCGCCAGCGCGTTCCCGTCTGAACCATTCGGCCACGTGTGCGACGACGAGGGCCGCGCCGTTAGGATCACGAAGGGCCGAAGGACCATGCCGGTGCATGATCGTGCAGATTTGATCTACTTCGGCTTTGGAAAATCGATATGCGTAGAGTGGCCTGCGGTCGGGGCGCGCTAAGCCGCGCGCCTCAAGCAGAGACTTTAGACTGTCTTTAAGTTCGATTGGCCTCGTCAAGCGCGCCCCCGATATAAAATGTTTTTGTAATACCAAATCGCCATTACTCTAACCTTTGTGCCCGATAAAAACAGACAAAAGAGCTTCGTTTCTGGTGTTGGGTTAAATTCAATGAGCGACGTTTTAAACCGATGAGCCGTCGGACATTTTTCAAGCGACGGTAGCCGTACGAAGTGCGGGAAAAATCTTATTCTGACGAGAGGATGCTGCGGACAATGCTGCGCGCCTATCAAGTGCCGATCAGTTGCATAGTGCGGACAACGTCTTTTTTTTTAGCGCAGACGCGGAACGTCATGCGCTTTCGTTAATGGATCGTAGATGCCAGTATGGGACGGATACGTTTGATGATGTCGAGTGGAGCGTGTGCTGCAGATCGTGTCGTCCCGAGGTTGTCCGGTCCTGCGTCGGTGCATGGTGCTTCCGCTTAGGTGCAACGGTTGCTGTGCCTACTGGGCACGGTAGGTTTCGTACGAGGGGGCAGTGTTCCAAGTGATGACGAGTTTTCGGGAAATGGTACCCCCCGTGGTTCTGCTCGCAATTGTCTTTAATTCCTCGGCAGCGCGAGCATATGATCCGATCGATTGCATGCATGCTTTAGCCAAAATACAAAATGACACGACTGCGGGAGTAGCAACAAGACTTTGCGCTGCGTCATGGTCTCCCGAGCCTTTGAAATGCTACATTAAAGTTTCGGAAGTGGACAAAAGTATTATTGTAGGGATAGCGATTGATCTTTGTGCTGGCTCCACGGACGCCGAGAGGACGATTTCCTGCTATTTAAGAGCATCAAAAGATGGGCTTACTCGCGGGCTGTCGACAACTCTTTGTGGAGCCAGAAAGCAAGTAAATTAGTCCCTGTCCGGTGCGGTTTCGATGCAGTCCACACGACGTCTGGCTGGTCGCCCGCGCGCCGGGCAC
>JARLIE010000074.1 GCA_031291875.1 Minisyncoccota bacterium
CGCTAGGCCACGTCATGGGTGGGGTTCGCGAGACATTTGACCGCTACGAATACCTCGACGAGAAGCGAGCCGCATTCGAAGCGCTCGCCACGCTCGTTTCGAGAAGTCTAAATTTCAGTGCAAATATTGTGGAACTTGCACCGCGGCGGGCGGTGATGTCATGAGTAAAAAGCTTTTGCCGCCTCGTGATCCTGCCGAGATCGCCTCGGAGCTTTTCCGTTCCTGCCAGTGGGAAGAGGCTGGGGACGTAGCCCGCGCAGCACACAAGGCGGCCTATTATATTTTTCATGAATTGATTGAACGCCTCGGAGTAGACCACAAGCGTAGGCAGGAGTTGGTCGACTACATCGCAACGAGCACAGATGCGGACAAGATCCAGATGGCTCGACGCGAGGTAGAATTCGGTGTCAATCGCGCAAAATATATCTTTCGGCATTTCGGAAAACTGCCTTTGAAGACGGAGATCAACGAACGGAAAAATAACGCGGTGCTAGATCGCTTCGACAGGGGGGTATGGGATAAGGAGACCCGCAAGTGGCGTCCTTGCAGTACGTTGGAGTTCGCAAAACTACTGGCAAAGGAAAACGAATTGCTACCTTTGGAGCAACGAAAGGGTCCGGGCGGTGTCGACGTGCCTGTGCTGGCAAAGCACATTGAGAACCTTGTCAAAAAGCGCGAGCGCGAACTTGCCGCCGGCACCTGGTTTGGTCCGATCACCCGCGAACAGGCCGTGCGACATTTCGGCGCTAGAAATGTCGCGACATTTTCAAAAAAATAGTTTGGGCACCTCTAAGCTGGTCGTGAAAAAGGCGACCAAGTCGGCCGCCTTTTTTGCGCTTAGGATGTAAACTACGCCGTTGGCGCTTTAGTATCCGTAATTACATCCGGAGTAGGCGTAATTGCCGTCGTAACAGCCGCCATATCCCAAACCGGCGCCGAACAGCGAGCCTGCGATCAAGCCGCCTACAATACCAGGTCCGTAATCGTCGTAACCGTATCCGACCACCACCATAGCCACCGTAGCCGTAGCCGCCACCATAGCCACCCCCTCTATAGCCGCCGCCCGCGAAACGAGCGCCTCCTCCGTGGAAGCCACGTCCGGCAAAGCCTCCGCCACCACCCCGAAATCCACCTCCGCCGAATCCTCCACCGTGAAAGCCGCCACCGCC
>JARLIE010000075.1 GCA_031291875.1 Minisyncoccota bacterium
GATGAGAAGACTAGGCAGTATGCCTGCAGTAAACAAAGCAATTGCCGACTGCTGCGCCACCATCGAGTAAATAATCATCGCAATCGATGGCGGTATGACAACTGCGATCGCACCCGAGGAGGCAATGAGTCCAACCGAAAAGCGCTCGTCATACCCATTATCGCGAAGCGAAGGATAAATCATCCGCCCAACGGCGATCACAGTGCCGACCGCGGTATGCGTCATGGCGCCAAATATTTCCGATGCTGCGACAGTTGTTACCGCGAGCGATCCCCGTATCCCACCGACTAACGAAATCACCCAAACGACGATCCGTCGCGCAATGCCTCCCTGCGCCATGATTTCGCCCGCCAACACAAAAAATGGAACGGCGAGCAACGGATAGTTATCGAGGCTTCCAAAAATGTAGATCTGAATAGATTCCGTCGGCAAACCTGTGACCAATACGATTACGATCGACGTCACGAAAAGAGTCAAAAAGATTGGAATACCGAGAATCAAGAGTATCGCGGGCAGAATGAAGTATATGAAAGTGGTTAGCATCGACCCCGCTCCCCTCAAACCTATCCCTCAATGCTTCGCTAGTGACGAGAGCGGCCCGTGAAGAAATGCGCAACCACCATAAACGCCATAATTAAAAGTCCGATCGGAATCATTGCTTGTGGAATGGCGAGCGGAATATTGGCTGCAAGACTTCGCTGGTCGAAAGCCACAAGTTGTCGGATCACCGGCCAAGAAAAAACCACGAGAACAATTGCGGTGAGCAAAAAGACGAGCTCAGAAAATAGATCGAGAATTATGCGAATATTTTCCGGCATGAGGCGATATACGATGTCCATGCGGATATGTCGGTCAGACCAGGCGACAATGCTGCTTCCAAGGAATACGCAGCCAATCATCAGAAATAACATCGCCTCTTCCGCCCAAGAGATAGAGGAATGGATAAAATAGCGTCCAAAAATGTTAGCAAAGTTGAGGGTGACACTGCAGATGAGCAGTGTGCCAGCTGTACCGCGGATGATCGCAAGGAGAGCGCGCACGACACGTAACAGATTATCGGCCATTCGCAGCTCCGCTTTTTCCCTTTATTCAGTATAGCTCAGTCATTGTAATCTTCGCACTCTTGGGCGCCGCGGTGATGTTTACGATCCTGCGCAAAGGCAGGCGGCAAGCAGATAATAAAAAAGTTTAAAGGGGATATGCATGTTTCGCCATAGCGATGACGTCCGCATCGACGACTATGACGAAATGGACATGCATCCCCGGCTAGCCGATAACGTCCACGCTGGTAATCGTCAGTATGTATAACCGGAGCGCCGCCGCGATCATCCGGCGAAGGCGCGCAATACTACCGCCGACAAGCCCGATATGGCTTGTCGGCGGATTGTCGAACCACGATACGCCATCCATTCGGAAGCGGCGGTGTTCACGCGGTCTTCTCGGCGGTTTTTTGCAATAATGCGTAGAGTGCCGCTTCTTGTGGCTTCGCGGCAGTCACTTCGGCGCCGACCGGCTTCAACAGCTTGTTAAGCTCGAGATGCTCGGCCGCGCTCAGTTGCACCAGCTCGCCACCACTCGCTGTCCAAACCTTGCGTTGCTTGGCAATGAATTCGACGGCCCAGGGAAACACCTCGACGCTTGCTCGCCGGCCGGCTTCGGCAACGACCGCCTGTAGATCTGCCGATAGATTGTCGTACCAAGTCTTGCTCAGCACCGTTACGACGCTGACCATTGCTTGATCCGACTCCAGAATATATTTGGCAGCATCATAATAGCGGAACGCGGTGAGTACCGGGAGCACGCTCATCACCCCGTCGATCGTGCCCTGCTGCAGCGCCGGCAGCACGTCGCCCAGCGGCATTGGCACCGGCGTCGCCTTCAGCTTGCGCAACTGCTCCATCTGGACTGCGGCCGCGAGCACGCGGATTTTGCGGCCGGCGAAGTCCGATAATTTTTCGATTTTAGTGCGAGTATTGAAGATTGTGGGAGCGTTGATGAACAGGCCGATGCCCTTGAGCCCTTTGTCGCCGCCCAACGACAGAAACGCCTTGTTGAACTCAGGATCCTGAATAGCGCGCTGGGCGTGTTCGAAGTTTTTGAACAGGCCGGGCGAGCCAAGTACCTCGAACCGGCCGTCAACGCCGCTCAAGAACTCGGGCGGCGCGACAAACCCCTGGATCGTATTGAACTGCGTGCCCTCGATCATGCGCGGCGCGGTGCCGAGTTGGCTGCTTGGATAAAGCTCTGGCTTGATCCGCCCGTTACTGCCGGCCTCGACCAACCCGCCAAAAATTTTCATCCATTCATGTTGGGAGTCATTGAGCGTTTGCGTACCGAGCTTCATAACGATAGGAGTAGCTTGCGCCCGGACGTGAATCGACGACAGCCCCCATGCGACGCCAGCGCCGATACCGCTGAGAGCGGCCCGCCTATTAATTTTGTGGGATACTCCGTTCATTTTTTTATCCTCCCCTTCGGCAGATCTTCAGGAACTTATTCACGACGGTACACAGATTTTGCTTCCCACGCATCTTGTCAAAACTCAACGCCTCTCATCGCGAGCGGCACCTCGCAACAAAGGCAGTAATGCGTCGCTAAAATGTCAACTAAAAATAAAGCTGCTAGCTTAGTTTGTCAACTAATCACTATTCGGATCCGCCTGCGCCC
>JARLIE010000076.1 GCA_031291875.1 Minisyncoccota bacterium
ACGTGCGAGAGTTTGGACTTCGAAGGACAGCAGCCTTCGAACGGGTTGATTTTGTCAAATGAACATTTGCGCAGCGCATCCGTGCTTGACCGCGTTTCAAAAATCAGTATTTATTTGCACGTTACGCTGTCATGGCATTGACGTATCAGACTCCCGATATCCGCTCAGGGGCTGATCCAACAGGGGCGGATAGAGAAGGGTTAAGGCGGAGTCCAATTCCGCTGGCGTTTGCAAAGTCGCCCCTTCCTGAAAACTTCCCTAGCCCCGGCGCTGCTAGGACCCCATGCGCCCATTAGTCGTCTTATGACGAGGGGCTTATGGTGTCCGTTTTTCGTAGCCACTATTGCTATGCGTGTTTTCCGCGCGAGCTCTTGCTCCCGGGGAGCGCCGATCCGTTCACATTTCTCGATCCGGGATTCTGCGCCGCACATCCGATCGGTGGCGCGCCATGGTGAAAGTCCTCCTGGGATCGAAAATCGATCGCGACCGCTTCATCGCGGCGGGTTACGAAGCGATCGCTCACGTCCCGCATGTCTTCGACAGCAACGGAAGCTACTGCCGCGAAATCAATCATTTTTTGAGGGAGCGGGCGCTCGGCGATTGGACTCCTCAGACCCTAGCGAAAGGACCGTCGAAAAAGCGACACTTGCGCGGCGGCATCGACACTTACGCCTACGATCTCGCGAACTTTCAAGGCTGGATTGAGAAGAAAAAGCTCACACTAAACAAATGCACCTATCATAAAATACTAGAATATCAGGGCGAACAGGCTTCTGGATTTTATTCGTCGAATAACAAGAAGCTTGGCAACGCGACCGCCAATCGCCGCGCAGATATTGCCGACCAGCTTTTTTGCTGGGGCAGAGACCGCGGTCATTGGGCTTACACTCGCAACACCCTGATCTCGAAAAAATCGATCAAATCGCCAACCAGCGCACGACATGCAGAAGTCGAATATTTTGTAAGGCCAGAACGATTACCGGAGCCGAGTGAAGGCAGCGCGTTGAGGCTCGGCGACCTTCCAACCCCGGCCGAACTCGACGCCTGGCTCAAGACCATTCGAGAACGTCGCGGCGAGGCGAAGTGGCAGGTTGTCCGTTTCCTGCTGGGAGCCGGACTTCGTAGCATGGAATTCGAAGCCCTTCTCGCAAGGCAGATACCGAGGCAACTCGAAATCGACAAATGGCGCGCCGGTCATCAATCCTGCGTCGCGATCGACCTCGTCGTAACTAAAGGCGGCAAACCGCGCCGTATCCACCCACCTATCGCGGTCGTTCAGCGTCTACGAACTTTTCTCGACAGCAATAAACGCGGCACCCATGAGTTGCGATGGAAGAAATATTTCAAGATTCCCGAACAAAAGATCGCGGACGTCCCCTGCTTCCTCAGTGATCGCCCCGACAATATAGGACGGCCGATAAGAAAGCATACAATATATAGACTCATGAAACAAATTCCGATTATGAGGCAGTTACCAGGAGGAAAAACCTGCGAATTGGAGGGAATGAGCCCTCATAAACTCAGGCATATCTTCGCCTGCTGCTACCT
>JARLIE010000077.1 GCA_031291875.1 Minisyncoccota bacterium
ATCGACGGTGAGTGGTTCTGACACCCAGATCCAGTTCAACAATGGTGGTGCCTTCTCCGCGAGCAGTGCGTTCACCTTCAGTTCGAGTACGCAGAAGCTCACGGTGACGAATGCTTCGACGAGTAATCTTTCGGTCTTAGGTAGTGCAGTATTCGCATCTACGAGCACGACGCCGATCACCATTTCTAGTGGCTCACTCTCGGTACCGACAAACGGTAACTTACAAATAGCACTCGGCGGATCAGGCACTGCCCTCACGATCGCAGGTACCGGCGGCACCGGCAACGTCCTTACCGCAAACGCCAACACTAGCGGCAATAGTGTTTCCGCGCTGGGAACAATGAATGCCTATTACTTCAATGCCAACAAAGGTCCGGTAACACTCTCTGGTTCTACCATTCCTCCCTATCAAGCAACATTCAGTGAGGGTGTTTCCGGTACTTCGACGATCACGAATGGCACGTCGCTCGCGAACGTAGAAATCGCACAGCCGACTTTTTCGGCATACTTACCGACCGGCGCGTCGTGGAATCCATTGCTGATTTCCGCGACTACCGGAGCCGGCTATAGCGGTGAGTTGGTCGGCGCACTCAGCCACATCGTGGTAAGCGCCACGACGACCTTCGATAACCAAGCAAAGGGTGCCGTGGGTTTCGGCTCGCATGTCATTACAAATGTTAACGTCGGTGGTGTGGCTTCGGGATATGGGACGACGCAATTTGGTATGGGCTCGTTCTTCGGCGAAAACCCGTGGGCCGACTGTCAATCCGGCTCAACGTATTTGCACTCGTGCGTTGGTGAAGAGATCGATGTCGCGCTTGCCACAAGTTCAAGCGCTTCAAATCTTTCGGGATTGCAGATTGTCCTCACCAATGATCACGGCTCGCACGGCACCAACACAGACAGCTTGCTCACCCTCTCGGCACAAAGCGGCGCAACAGCAGGGGTGCGCAACGCGATCTCGATCGGCAATTACTATTCGCAATGGCCGGTCGATTCCAACGGCTACCTCATCCAAGCTCAGTCCGGACAAAATAGCGGCAGCTATCCGACAACGGCTGCCGGTGGTATCGATCTTGAACAAACAAACTTCACCGGCTCCGGCGCAACAGGTGGCGGCTTTGCATTCCGCTCGCAAAATTTTGAGATCGATAATACCGGTGGCGCGCAGATTGGCTACGGCTATTTGAGCTCAACCTCGACGGGCCTTAGCATCGACACGACTCAGTACACACTCTCCGGAACGCCGACGGTTGCCTCCGGTGGTTCGAGTTACGTCAGCGGTACACTCGCGTCCGACGCCTACGGCAACATCGTTCAGGTGACGGCCTCCGGTGGTACGGTTACCTCTGTCACAGTCGTTAAACGCGGGTGGGTTGCCACGCTCCCGGGTAATCCTGTGTCGTTCACGGCACTCACTCCCGCAGGTGGCTCGCTCGGCACTGGCCTCACGCTCAATGAATCGTGGACGACAAGCAACACCTTGTTACTCAATCCCACCAGCGGCGGCAATGTCGGCATCGGCACCACTACTCCAGGCTCCATCTTCGCTATTCAAAACGTGGGGAACTTCGTCGCGAGTGCGACCTCGACGCTCTATAACTCCCTCTTGATCGGTGGCAATCTCTCGCTCGCAGGTATCAATAACTCGATCCTCTCAACTAACGCGAATGGCCAAATCGTCGCCACCACTACCATCGGGGTCAATTCCCTCTCGGGTGTTCTTTCCGTCGCAAACGGTGGTACCGGCCAAGCCTTGTTTGGCCAAGGTTGGATCAGCTCAAACGGAACTACCCTCTCCGCATCGAGTTCGCCGACCGTAAATTACCTCATTGCAACGTCCACGAGTGTGAACTCAAGCTTAGCCTCAGGACTCACGATCGGCGCGGGCACTTCTTCGAGCCTCACGATAACCGGTGGAACATCAGCGATCGTGCTGCAGGCCAACAACAGCGCAAGCGGCGGCGAAATCGATATCAATTCGAAGAATGGCAATCAAATCGTCTTCAACAATCAGGTGAAGGCTCCATATTTTTTCACGCCAGGCAATACGGCAACACTCACCGGTTCTACAGTACCTACTACAGTAGGAAATTTTGCACAAAACCTTGCTGGAACAACTACTATCACAGGAAACACCTGGGGCGCGAACGTTAAAATCGGAGGAGCTACGGACAATGCCTCTCTTCCCAACGCAAGCGGTTGGGACGAACTGCTCATTGCCAAGAATTACGGAGGTTCTTCGTTTTCGGGAGGCCGCGCGGGAATGCTCGTCCAATTGAATTGGAACGCGACCTCTTCTGTCGGTGGGTCTGAAAATGGACTGGTCGGCTATGGGTCGAAAGTAATCTCGTCGGTCAACGCGGGCGGTACCGCCTCGGGTTTCGGAACGACGCAATTCGGTCTTGGTTCGCTCTTTGGCGCGAACCCGTGGTGCGATCTCGCGAATGGAGGAACGTACTACAGTCAATGTATCGGCGAAGAGATCGACGGCGCGGTCCAAGCCGGAGCGAGTACTGGCAGATTTGTACTCCAACAACTTGTTCTCACAAGTGACCACGCAACGCATGGCACCAACACAGACGCTATGCAGCTATTTGCTGCACAGACCGGCGCTTCTGCGGGCGTCACAAATGCGATCGAACTCGGTAATTACGGATCTCAATGGCCTGTCGACTCGAACGGGTATCTTATTCAGGTACAATCCGGACAAAACAATAGTACGGTGCCGTCGAATGCCGCAGGTGGTATTGATTTCGAACAAGCAAACTTCACCGGCTCCGGCGCAACAGGTGGCGGCTTTGCATTCCGCTCGCAAAATTTTGAGATCGATAATACCGGTGGCGCGCAGATTGGCTACGGCTATTTGAGCTCAACCTCGACGGGCCTTAGCATCGACACGACCGAGTACACGCTTTCGGGCACGCCCACGGTCGCCTCTGGCGGCTCCACTTACAACACCGGTGCACTCGCATCAGATGGTTATGGAAACATCGTGCGTGTGACCGCCTCAGCCGGAGTCGTCACATCCGTCACAGTCGTAAAGCGCGGTTGGACAAACACGCCACCTTCCAATCCAGTATCATTTACAGACCTCACTCCTTCGAACAACACGCTTGGATCAGGTCTCACACTCAATGAATCTTGGTCGCAGCAAACCGCGCTTTTGCTCAATCCTACGAGCGGCGGCAACGTCGGCATCGGCACGACGACGCCGGGCAGCACACTTGCAATCGGCAGCTCGACTTCGTTTATCAGTTTGAATAACGCGGCCACCTCAACCTTCGGGTACGGTCTCAATATTCAAAACGGCTGCTTCTCCGTGAATGGTACCTGTATTAGCACAAGCGGTGGTGCTTCCCTTTCTGCGAACAACTCCTGGTCTGGCGTTCAATCGTTCGCAAACGCCTCCAACACACTCACCACGCTCGGCACAACATGGTTTTCGAGTCTCCCGAGCGCGCTGCTTTCAACCAACGCAAACGGCCAGATCGGCGCTACGACAGTGAGCTTCCCGCTTCAATACTCGGGCTCTACGCTCACGCTTGGTTTTGGGACAACGACGAGCAATACTTGGGGTGGTACGCAAACCTTTGGCACCATGACGGCGACCGGCCTTGCTACCCTCCAAGCAGGTGCGAACATCGGCACGAATGCTTCGGCGCAAATTCTTCAGATCAACGGTCCTGCTGCGTCCAACAGAGATCTTCGCTTTAGTACCGCCAACACTGGCCGCTGGCAGATCATGCTCAACGGCACTGCCGAATCCGGAAGCAATGCTGGTAGCGATCTCGACTTCACATCCTTTAGTGATACCGGTACGACGCTTGGTACGGCATTCGAGCTCACGAGAGCAACGGGAGCAGCGAAGTTTTTTGATGGGCTCACTGTCGCTGGTCCGACCGGTCTTACGGTAAATAGCACGACGACTCTCAATGGCAACCTGGCAATCGAGGCTGTTAACGCTCAAAGCGAGGTTTGGAGCGGCAATACCTCGAGCGGACCTTCCGTGAATCCGATTTATATTCAGGAGACGCATACCGGAACCACGACGGGTACCGCCAATCTCAACTGGCTGAGTATCGGTGACGACGAAATAAATGCTTCGACCAGCGAAGTAATCGGGTGGCAGTTTAACCACAACATCGGTCCGAACGCGGTCGGTACGCGCAACGCGATGCACGTCAACCTTGGCCAAACAGCTACCACGACGGGTATCCCCTTCATGACCGTGGCAAACTTCTTCGGACAGGCGAGCTACCCTGACGGCGGCACAGGTACCACTCCCGGAACTGCCGCCGGTGATCTCTTCGGTATAAATCCGAAAGTCGATCTTCTTTCAGGCGCGACAAACTTCGGTCAGATTGTCGGCGAAGAAATCGACATCGCTGCGCACGCGAGCTCTTCGGTAATGGACGTGATCGGTCAGCAGATTGTCGAGGATACGGGCGGTGTCGTGCACGGCGCGCGCGACGACGTCGGCCTTTCGTTCAACAATGCAAGTGGTGTTGTGGGCTGGAACGTCGGCATCGGATTCGGGCGCGCCGGCGGTGAATGGCCGATCGCGACAAGCGGAACCATGATCGAAGCAGTGCCAACGAATTCTGCTCCCGTCACCGTCCCTGGCTACCTGGCGCAAAACGGCGTCGACTTCCGCGAAGTCGACTTCGGCAACGGCACAGGACTCGCGTTTGCCTCGCCCGGCTTCCAAGTAAATGGCACTGGCGCAACGACGATCGGCACTGATATGCTCTCCCCGACCTCAACGGGACTGAGTATCGATGCCGTCAATGAATATGTTTCTGCGGTTAGTATCTCCAACTCAGGCGCGAGTTATCAAGCAGGCAATTCTTTCGTCAATGGTCCAGACGGTGGTATCTATGAAGTTACCTCCGTCAACGGCAGCGGCAATGTCACAGGCCTCGCTATTATTACTCCGGACTACGCTCCCGCAGGCTCACTACCGTCGAATCCCGTTTCACTGACAGGTTCTCAAGGCAACGGTAATTTGAAGGTGAATCTCACATGGTCGATTGCGAAATCAATCTTGCTGAATCCTACAAGCGGCGGCAATGTCGGTATCGGCACCACCTCTCCATCACACAAGCTCAGTATCTGGGGTGCGGGAACGAACGGCTTTTTTGGTGTATCGAGCTCGACGTCGGGCGACATTTTCAATATTAATCCACTTGGCAACGTCGGTATCGGTACGTCTTCGCCTTACGGCTTGCTTTCCATTACCAATTCCGCTTCGACTGCCGCTGGCACACCCCTCTTTACAGTCGCTTCCACGACCGGAGGTACCTCGACGAGCACGCTCTTTACGATCGCCAACAACGGCGATGCGTTCTTCCCCACTGTAGGCGGTCACGTGTACTTAGGTGCCGCTGGCACCGGCGGTGGCAACAACCTTGCCGGTGCCAACCTCGGCATTATGAACGTAAATGGCAGCGCGACGCTCGCAATCGGGGCTGGAGGAGCTTATACAGGTTCTTCTGCTGGCAGCGCGACCGTTCGTCTCTCTGGATACACCGGCACCGCTCCGATCAATGCATTCATCAGTGCTGCAGGAAGTTCTCTATTCCAGCTCGGTACCATCAACAACTTCCCGGTAACATTCGACGCGAGCACGACTGAAGTGGGCCGCTTCTCCACCAACGGCAACTTCGGTATCGGCACAACGACACCGGGCAGCGCGCTCGCAATCGGCAGCTCGACCTCGTTCATCAGTTTGAATAACGCTGCTACATCGACCTTCGGGTACGGTCTCAATATTCAAAACGGCTGCTTCTCAATGAACGGCACCTGCATCAATGCAACCGGAGCTTCCTCGACGCTTCTCATCGACACTAACACCTGGAACAACCTGCAAACACTCTCGAGCGGATTTATTGCAAGCGCCTCGTCGACCGTAATCGGTAACTTCAACGCGACGGGAACCATTTCGGCAGCAACGGGCAACCCCGCCTACCTCACGTTCTCCGGCGGTGCATCAAATGCGACCGTGCAAGCATCCGGATCTGGCTCCACGCTCGTGCTCAAAGGTCAGAATAACGGCAGTATTATTTTGCAACCTGCTGCTAATAAAAACATCATTCAATTTTATGATGCGGCAAACGGCGCCTCCGCCAACTACTTCCAGATGCGCAATGGCACAACAGGAAACGGTCCTATCATCAACGCGATCGGTACCGACCCGAACGTTAATGCCAACTATTGGTGTCAGGGCGCGTGCAGTCACGTATTCAACAATACCTTGCAAGCCCCTACTCTCTACGCCAACTCCGGAACGATCACCTACTCAGGATCATCACAGAGCACTTCTCAATACGGATTGTATGTGAACCAAAATCTCGCGGGCAGCACAACAGCCGGAAACATCAACGCCAACACCGTTACGATAAACACCGACACAGCAATCCCCAACTCGGGAAACAGCGTCAACTGGTTCCAAGTAGGCGGTAATATCGGCTATCAATCATGGGCAACGAGCACTGCGTATGCACTCAACGCTATCGTCGACTGGGGCGGCAATACTTATAAGTGTACAACTGCAGGCACTTCAGCCTCATCGGGCGGCCCGACAGGAACCGGCTCGAGCATCTCCGACGGAACGGTTGTCTGGGCGTATCAAGGTCCTTCGTGGGGCGGCAAGCGCGGCGCACTGTATGTCGCCGCAAATGTCCGCTCACAATCTTCTTCTGCAACGGACGCCAACAAGCAAGTTCAAGCGGCAATATTTACGCAGACGGTTTCGGCAAACCAGGGCGGCACAGGTACTAGTAACGGCGCAACACAAGGCTTCTTCTACGGCTATGCAGGCCAAATGTGGGCATACTCCGGCGCGACGAATCTTTCAGGCGTCGTCGGCAACGAGACGGATGTCGGCATATTCTCAGGCGCTTCGGCTGGTCAGCGCACCGGCATCCAGGTAATTGCCTATGGCGATAATCAGGGCGCACAATACGACGTCGGGTACAAACTTGGCGCCAACAAAAGCGGCTTGAATCCCAGCACTCAACAAGCACCGGGATTTAAGGTTGGCCTCGGACTCAGTATGGGTGCTATTGATCCAAACGGAAGCATTATTTCCTACCTGACCCCTATTGCAGGACAACTCAGCGGCGGAACATTGGCCGAACCTGCTCCGAAACTCGCCTATGGTATTGATCTTAATCCGTACCTTATAAGTAGTGCCGCATTCCGAAGCGCAAACGGATTCTCGATTGACGGCAATGGCGCCGTCAACGTCGGATCAGTCAAACTTAGTGCAACATCAACAGGCGCATCACTCGATACTGTTGGCGCGGTTATCACCGGCATCACACTCAATACTTCCAATACTGGGTACGTTGTCGGTGATCAACTTTCCGGGCCCTACGGGTCGATCATCACCATTACGTCGGTCGACGGCAGTGGTCACATCACCGGCTTCTCTGTTAACGAGTATGGCGGTACGACACTGAGCAATCCTTCGACCACCGGCGTGACCTTTACAGGCGGAACGGGTGCGGGCGCTACCTTCAATCTCACCTTCTCGACCAACAAAACGCTCTTGTTGAATCCGACGAGCGGCGGCAATGTCGGCATCGGCACGACGACGCCGTCCTCTCGCCTCAGCGTCTGGGGTTCGGACGCGGCAAGCTCCACTCCCGCATTCAATGTAATCAATAGCGCCTCCACGACGGAGTTTGCGGTCTTTGACGGCGGCAACGCGCAACTTGCGGGCACTTTGAGTCAAAACTCCGACCAACGACTCAAAACAAACGTGCAGCCGCTAACCGCGAGCTCTTCCCTTTCATTCATCAATCAATTGAATCCTGTTAGCTTCAACTGGATCGATCCCAACAGAGGTACACAAACGCAGTTCGGTTTCATTGCGCAAGAAGTATGGAACGTCTTCCCGAACCTTATCTCGACTACTTCCCCAACAGCACTCACCCCCAACGGTACGCTCTCACTCAACTACATCGGTCTCATCTCCCCGATCATTGCAGCTATACAGGAACTTTCGCGCGAAATTACAACGATTGAAAATACACTGACGGGTTTTGCCACCGTATTCCACACCCAGGAGCTCTGCGTCGGAAACACGTGCGTCAATCAAGAGCAGCTCGCCGCGCTTCTCGCCGCTGCCCAAGCCGCTCAAACGGCGCAACAAGGCGGCAACTCCTCTGCGTCCGCTACTGTAAGTTCCAGCAGCACGGCGCCAGTTATTCAAATCAATGGCAACAATCCGGCAACGGTACAAATCGGCGCCACCTACAACGATCTTGGCGCAACCATCACTGGTCCTGTCGGCGATCTCAACTTAGACATTCACACCTTCGTGAACGGTATTAAAAGCGAACCTGTCCAGATCGATACGACCCAAGTTGCAACGGATACAATCGACTATGTCGTAACTGATCAAAATGGCATTACTTCGACCTCCACCAGAACGGTGATCGTGGCAGCACCGCAGCCGATTGTCACCACCTCTTCAGCCTCAAGTACCGACGCAACTTCGACCGACATACAAACTCCTCCTGACACTTCCGCTTCGAGTACCGCTGCGACATCAACACAGCAATAAATCACTATGCCGAAACGACATCTCCATCACATTCTCACAATAGTCGCGTTAGCTCCTCTTTTTGTGATCCTGCCTGCCCACGCCGACACGATCCACGATCCGTATGCGGACACTATGAATCTCTGGAACTCGGTGATTGCAACGATCGAGTTTATGACGCAGGAAGTGAGTGTTGTTATGCAGGCACTCGGTCATAAAATTGTGAGTGCTCCGCATACACAACTTGCCGCAGCCGACCAAGCAATCTCCGCTTCGAACACTCCGGTAGCGGATACAACAAACGCGAATACTGCAGCTACTTCGCAGTCAACGACACAACCGGCCGTCTCACAGCCGAGCGCACAAACCATCATCGAATACATCCCCCAGAATGATTCGGCACTCGCTGCGAGGGTAAACTCCATCATCAACATCCTTGGCTCTGTCACCTCATTGATCCCCACCTCCTCCCAAACACAAACCAACACCCCGTTCCCGCAGCAAGTGGCAGCCAACGGCAACCCCGATGTTCCGTATGCTGCGGCGAGTAA
This sequence comes from Minisyncoccota bacterium, assembly GCA_031291875.1. Taxonomy (GTDB): domain Bacteria; phylum Patescibacteriota; class Minisyncoccia; order Phycocordibacterales; family UBA2100; genus UBA10103. The sequence continues at coordinate 9,106 of JARLIE010000077.1, forward strand.
CATCGGCAACCTCTCGAACGTGACGATCTCGAATGCCAA
>JARLIE010000078.1 GCA_031291875.1 Minisyncoccota bacterium
GCCAAAGCCTAGGGTGAAGAGACCGGTCGAGGAGTTGTACGCGAGCGGGTAGCTGGCAGAGAGCGAGGTTGAGGAGATTTTGTTGTTGAAGGTTGTCCAGTCGCTGGAGGCGAGGAAGCCGTTGGTAGTGGCGTTTGCTTGCTGGATCGAAAGTTGATTGCCCGAAAAGATAAGTGGCGAAGCGATCGTCGTCGAGATAACAGAGCCGCTGCCGTTCGTTGAAAGGAGTGCGTTACCAAGACTCGTAACCGCCAAGTTGGAAGTCGTCGCTTGCGCGAGAATCGTGTTGCCCGCATTCAAAACCCCGAGATTCGTCGAACCGTTCACCGCGAAATTACCGCCGATAAGCGCGCTCCCGGTCGTGGTCGCGCCGCCGCTAATCGTGAGGCCGCCTGTTTGGGTGCCATTGCCGATCGTCGAGGAGGCGCTCGCAATGAAGCCACCGCCGAAAATCTGGAGCGCACTCCACGTGTTGGAATTACCAGTATTGAGCGAAAGCGTTCCACCCGTGAGCGAAAGTCCGTTGCCGATACTAAGCGCACCGACTTGATTTGTGCCGTTCGCGTACAAAATCGAATTCGTAAGGCCGGCGAGTGAAAGCTGGCCCGCGCTGTTGAACGACGAGGTCGCTGTCGCGCCGAAGTACGCATTATTGAATACCGAAAGACCGCTCGAAGACGCGCCACCGTTGAAGATTTGTAGCGAGCTCCAGGTATTCGCGCTCGTCGTTCCAAACCCGAGCGAAAGATTGTTATTCGAGTACAAAAGCGGGTACGAAACGCTGAACGCCGGCGCGAGTCCGAGCGAGCTCGTCGAAGTGAGCGTGTATCCGGTGCCGTTACCGAGGAGCAATTGACCATACGAAGGCGTTGCCGCGATACCCGTGCCGCCGTTCCCGATGCCGAGCGTTCCGGCAAGCAAATTGACGCCGATGCTCGACGTCGCGACGAGTTGTCCGAGCGAATTGCCCGCGAGGATCGAGTTTGCAGGGACGCTCAGGAGATTCGAGCCGATCGTCGTGGTGGCGACGAGTTTGCCGTTTTGGTCCGTCGAAAGCAGCGCGTTTGTGAGCGAGGTGAGGTAGACGCTCGAAGTTGCGGTGAACGTCGAGGTTGTCGCGCCGCCCGCAAAGATTTGCAACGCGCTCCAGATATTTTGCGACGAGGTTGAGACATTGCTCGATCCGCCGCCAGAAATAATGCCGAGCGACGAGGTAGAAACAAGGTTGTAACCGCCGACACCGTTGCCGATCAACAGCTGTCCATAATTCGGCGCGGTCGACGTGCCGGTGCCGCCGAAAGAGACTGAAATAGTGGAAGACGCCGAAACACTGCCGTTATTCGCCTGCAGAATTCCGTTCAAATTTCCAATGCCGAGATACGAGGTCGTCGCATACGTCGTCGACGCGCTAAAGGCGTTGACCGAGCCAAGATCAAGACTGCCGAAGAAACCGTTGGTCGCGTAGACCGAAGAGGTCGAAGCCGAGCTTGAGAAAAAGGTCGAGCTCGAAGTCGAGGTATTACTCGAGGTTGTGTAGGTATACGACTGCGGCGCGGAAATCGATGAGGTGAAAAGATTCGAGATATTCGTCGCACCAGAAGTCGCCACCGAGAAAACCTGACCGTTTGCACGAGTCGAAATGGAGAGCAGTGTCGGTAATTGATCGCTCGCGCTTTCGCTTACGGTGAATTTCGCGTTCGGCGAAGTCGTACCAAAACCGAGCGCGCCGGTCGAGGTCGCAAAGGCGAGCCCAGTGACACCGCCGAGCGTTCCGCCGTTGTTGAATTGCACCTCGCCGAGCGAGCCGCCGGCCGAAACGCCACCACCGGAGGCTACGCAAGTACCGTTGATAGAAAAGCAGCCGCCGGTGAGATTGATGCCGTCAGCGAAGGTCGAAGTCGCCGTTGAAGAAGAAATGTTTAGCGCACCGGTAAGCGTCCCGCCGGAAACAGCGAGATAACTCGATGAAAGATTCGGAATGTCGGAGGCCTGCAAACCGGAAACGCCGTTCACCGTGATGTTGCTCAAGTGCGTCCCGTTCAAATTGTCGATCGCTTGCGAGAGCGCGATATTATTTGCCGCACCGCCGCTTGAAGGCACGTTGTTCGGATACGATTGGAACTTGAGTGCATCCGCGAGCGCGTTGAGCTTAGCTTGAAGTTGGCTTTCAGAAACGCCGTTTGCTTGCTGTGAAGAGGCGGTGGTTTGGTAGGTCGCGTAGTTTTTTGTCGTGTTGTTGGTGGTGTTGTTGGTCGTGTTGTAGGTGTTGTACGTATTATTCACGACCGTTTGCGAAGGTGTTTGCGATGTTGCTAGGGCTTGCTGCGGCGTCTGTGTCGGCTGCGTCGTATTGCTTGCGACATTGAGAGAACTAAAGACATGCAACGGAATCGAAAGTGCGTATCCAGCGGCCGAAAGCGGAACAGTAAAGATTTTCGCGATATTCGAAAGCCAGCTCGGACCCGTAACCCATGAGGGCAATGTCGAGACCGCAGAATTCAGCGCGATCGTCTTCGAAGAAAGCGCGTCGACGATTCCTTGCGAAGAGGCGAGATGCTCTTTGACGATGCTGCCGTTCTCCGTCACCGGTTGCGAGTTGATCGTGTTTGTGGAAGGTTGATTCGCCAATGAGAACGCGTAGCCTGCAGCCGCGCTCAACGTTTGCTGCAGCGGAGTCGTGCTACCAAGCTGCACCTGGACTTGATTCGACTGCAAAGCGCCACCTTCCGTATACGCCACTGAAACGATCGCGAGCGTCAGCAAGCCGGCAGTTACCTTGTGGACCAAATCTACATGAGTGGCGATGTCGGCAAACGGTAGTTGCATAGGCGCGTTTGCCGCGACGGTCGTTGCCTGAGCAATCGTGTGGGTTGCACCCGTTTGCATCGTTTCAGCTAGCTTTTGCGCGATACTTGGCGCGGGCACAACAAGATTTCCCGCGGCGGCCGCGGGAGTTGAGACAGGGTTTTGTCTCTGGTGCTCAAGTTGTCTTTCGCGCATGAGGGCCTTTCGGCGAAGCTCCTGCGCCTTTTCCTGCGCGACCAAAAAAGTATTGAGTGACTCATGGCTAACGTACCACTGGCGGTCAATCTGACGTCCCAGGATTTTTCCATCGCGCGCAAGTCGAGTTATGTAATCACGAGAAAAGCCCGATGCAGCTGCTGCATCGCCGGCTGAAATGTACTTGGCCCCGTCTAAAAAGATTTCTTGCATGGATTTCCGGAATGTCTAGATTTTCCTAGCAAATTCGGATGCGCGCGCAACGTTCGTTCACGCTTCATATTGTAGCTTGAATTACCGATTAATTTTTCATTGATCGTTCACAAAAAAGTGGATAAGTCGTTTATAAAAAAATATTTTGTCGGAAAAAATTTTCACATCACTTTTATCAATTGAAAAAATCTTTCTGAGCCACCGAATGACTATTTTTGAAAATTTTGTCGCGAAAAAAAATTTCGTCGTCGATTTTGGATTCGAAGATCTTTCAAATCACCTACTTTCTTCAACCCACCGAATCTAAATGACAATAAAAATAAAAATCTCGGATTACCGAGATACGTAATATCTGAATATTATTACTGATTAGTTAGATCCGGGCCTTTGGTACGTCAGATCATGGGTGAGATACGGCTCCAGTATGTCCCCAATTTTTGCGAAAGCGTTCGCAACACTGGCAGTAAGCGAATTCGCAGACGAGTTTTCCTTCGTATTCGTAGCATAAACCGAGTTTTGCTTCAGAACAGAGACATAACCCACTGAAATCACGATAACAATCGTAGCTACAGCGCCTATGAGTAGTGGGAGGCGATTGATCTGATGCTCAGTTCTGACCAAGGGGAGCGTGGATGGTCGTCTGATGATGGCAGTAGAAGGGCGCTTGATGGGTTCCAATCGTTTAATTGGAACGATTTGCGCTGGTTCATCATGTAAATACGAATCTCGGGTAGACGAGATTTCTGATTTACCTTCTTCTGAAGACGAATCTTGTTCGGCCACGGAGGGAAGCAGATCGGCTGACTCAGCAAAATAGTGCAGCAAAGGTTCTTGCGGCGTTGAGGAGTCGATCTTGAATTCTGCAGCGTGAGGCTTCGCAAGTCCCACTGCCTCCTTCTGCACTGCCGCAAGAAGGCTATCCTTCTCCTGTTTGTGGCTGATAATGCTCTCTCGCTCTACGTACCAACGATTCCCTACTTGCCTTGATAAAACTGAACCGGACCGGGCCAGCTGCCCAACGTAATCTTGCGTATATCCCGTCTGTTCTGCTGCACGGGCCGCAGAAAGGTACTCTTTACCGTCAAAAAAGATGAGAGTAGACGGCTCTGAACTTGCTACAGGAGCTGGGGGTTGCGGCTTATACTCTTCCGCTTTCTTTTTGTAATCCTCCAAAGAATCCATCGAGACGTACCAAAGGCCTCCAATGCGACGAGCGTCGATTAGGGTCTTTCGAGCCAACTGCCCGATGTAATCCTGCGCATAGCCGCTTAATTCCGCAGCTCGTTTGGACGAGATGTAAGGCTTACCTTCTATTTGCATCTCCTCCGACATCCCAGAAGTATATACCCATATTACGATCTCGGTAGGTAAAACAAGCCGATATCGGCTGTGGATTTGTGGATAGCCGGATGGGCAAGCCTAAAGATTGGCTAGCTCCTGCTGGAGCGCTTCTCGGAGTGAAGCGGGATTCGCGGCACCTCGAAGCTCGCGCATGCACTGTCCAAAAAGGAACTCGAGAGCTGCTGCTTTTCCGCTCTTATAGTCAGCTACGACAGTTGGGTTCTTTGTCAGTACCGCTGAGACCACGTCTACAAGCTTGTCGGACATATCCGCCTGCAGCAGGTTATTGGCGGCGACATACTGTTCTGGATCGCTTTGCTCACCTTTCGCATAAACCGAGAGCAAATCTTTCGCCGTTCTCGATGAGATTTTGCCGTCTCGTACCAACTGAATAATTTTGTTGAAATTCTCTGCCGATATCGGTATCTCGGATTTAATCTCCGTATCTCGAACATCGATATCTCGGCTCTGCTTCGTAAGCGCTGTCATGATGCTCACAAGGTCGTTAGCAATGTAGTTGGCAGCGAGCAATACACCTTTATCGCCCGCGCCAAAGGCTTGTACCGAGGATTCAAACAACTCTCCGAGATACGGTTCGCGTACAAACGAACCAGCGTCGTCAGCCTTGACCCCGAGCGCTTCGTACCTGGCACGACGCTCCCAAGGCAACTCTGGCATCTCTTTTTCTAGTATATCGCTCGCAAAGTCCGCCAACTCAGAGAGCTTCAGCGATGGGAGATCGGGATCAGGGAAGTAGCGGTAGTCGGCGCTTCCCTCTTTTACCCGCTGCGGAAAGGTTGCCTGCTTCGCGTCGTCCCAGCCGAGAGTCTGCTGCACCACCTTCTCACCTCGATCGAGCAGTTTCTTCTGTCGCTCGACCTCGTAGCGCACCGCGCGCTCCATTGCGTTGAAGGAATTCAAGTTTTTAATCTCGACTTTGGTGCCCAATTCCCCCTTTTTGGCGATCGAAACATTCGCTTCGACCCGCATCTCGCCTTTCTCCATGTTTGCATTAGAAACACCCAAGGTGCGCAAAAGTAGCTGCAGTTCGCGCGCAAAATTTCCGGCATCCTCTGCCGAGTGGATGACCGGCTCGGTAACGAGCTCCATGAGCGGAACGCCGCCTCTATTGTAATCAACCATCGTTTCTCCCGTTGATTCGTCGTGTATCGAACTCGCAGTATCTTCCTCGAGGTGTACGCGGGTTATCTCTACGCCGGCGAGCTCGCCACCCGAGACGAGCGGGTACTCATACTGCGAGAGCTGGTAACCCTTAGGCAAATCCGGGTAGAAGTAATTCTTTCGGTCAAACTCGGTATAGTCGGCAAGCTTCGATTTAAGAGCGATTCCGACCTTCAGGACGTGCCGTACAGCTTCCCTGTTGATGACGGGCAAAGAGCCCGGATGCGCAAGGCATACAGGGCAAACATTCACATTCGGTCGAGCCTCGTCTGGATCGTTCTTAGAATCGCAAAACATTTTCGTTTGCGTCTTCAGCTCAGCGTGGATCTCAAGACCGATCGTTGGAATATATTCCCCTTCCATCGGCCTACTCTAACAAACGGATACGGCCTTGCACAGCGAGATATCAAATTCGAATATTTTTCCGCCTAGAACCGACAGTCGTGAATGTAGCAAAGCTTCCGCACGACGAAAGAAACCTATCCCCTTCACAAAATCCGAGATTGCCGAGATGTGGCTTATTTATTGATCTCGGATTGCCGATATCGGATATATTTTGATCAAAAAATACCTGGAGGGGATTGCTTACAAAGCGTAGTAACCATTGGATCTCGATACCACCCACTCCCCTTTGCATTCGAGCTCTTGTGGATAAGGCTACCCGATCCCCGAGGCTTATTGAGCTCTTTTTGAGCACTTGTGTGTGACGTGAGAGAAAAGTAATACATCATCTTTTTAGTTCCTTCGAAATTTCAATGCGCGCAAGTTGATTATCTTTTGTTTTTATCACTTCATAAACTACAGCTGCCTATCCCCAAAAAAAATTACAATCGTTCTACTTAATAGTGCAATAATTAAGCCATGAAAGCACCCATCATTGGAGGCCTGGTAACGGGCATCTTACTGATGGCACTTCCGGTCCACGCGGACTCGATTCATGACCCGGTCACCGACACATTACATTTCTGGAGCTCGATAGTGAACGCGATTCAATACGTACTGCAAGAAGCGGGAGCTGGCGCAACTGCGCTCGGGCGCTCGCTTGATCATGTTGCGCAAACTGCAGCAGTGGACCAAGCGATCTCTTCCGCCACTGCTCAACAAGAAGTTGCGGGAAATTCGTCTTCGGTGAGTAGTATCTCATCGCCCACCGATGCTTCTCAAACGAATATCGCTCAAGAAAGCTCGCAGCAATCCCAAACTCAACAACCTACAGCGCCAGCACAAACTACCATCGTGTACGTCCCTTCAAACGAATCCGCGCTTTCCTCCAACCTCACATCACTCACCACCATCGTCGGCAATCTCATCTCATTGATCCCCACCTCCTCCCAAACACAAACCAACACCCCGTTCCCGCAGCAAGTGGCAGCCAACGGCAACCCCGATGTTCCGTATGCTGCGGCGAGTAACATCGGCAACCTCTCGAACGTGACGATCTCGAATGCCAA
>JARLIE010000079.1 GCA_031291875.1 Minisyncoccota bacterium
AGTGTCGTCGTTTGTTTCTGCCGAGCCACGACCGATCGAACCGTTGCTGCATTTGCAGGGGTTCGCTGCGCCAAAGAATCTTGTCGATTTCGCCAAACCTTACGAAAGGCGGAGAACATAGGAAACGCTTTGTGTTGGTTGTGATCGATGAGGCGATGAACAGATGCACTAACGAACGGAACGTTTGTTCAAGTGGAATCGGGTCGTTGAGACGAAGAGTGGCAAACGGTTCACCGAACGAGTGAGCGGAGGAGGCAATAAGTGAATGAGTAAGCAGTCTCTTTAAGACATAAGCTCGACCATTTTCCATGATGGAAATTGTGGGAATCGTTCCTCAATGGATCGAATGAAAAGAGGCGCGCCGATTTGCCCAATCAAATCGTTCGTTGGGAACAACCCGGTCAATAGTGCCGGTCGGAGGATCCCTCGTGAATCAGTTCCGTCGGTTTTGGTTCTTTGGAATTTTGAGAACCAACTGAAAATCAGGCATCGCGAGCCACGATTGTAAATTAAGGAGAATTGATCGACGCGTGCTGAGTCGACTGCTCGCGGGAACGAAACCGATGTCGCCACAAAAATCTCATGAACGAATGAACCGATCGTGGTCGATCTGGTGGGATCGCCTCTTTTGTTCACCGCATGCTGTCACGTCTGTACGTTCGTCACGCTTGCTGGATGCGTTTGAGCTCGAAGAACGGATTTTGTTGAGTGCGACACCCGCTCCCGATCCGTCCGCCGCGACGACCTCGACTTCAACGGCGTCGCAAACCACATCCACGACGACTCCCAGTTCTTCCACCAGCGGAACTTCTGCGACGAGTACCTCAAGTGGTGTGAATGTCGTCCTGATCGACATTCGATTGCCGGACAGTGGGGCGCTGGCGCAGGCGGTTCAGTCGGACGCACAGCTTTTTCTGTATGACAGCACCTACGATTCGGCTCACGACGTGTTGACTCGGGTGGCGGAGTGGGCGGAAACTACGGGAACGAAAATCGAATCGCTGTCGATTCTCGGCCAAGGGGCCAACGGCGAATTCGAATTGGGAAGCGATTGGATTTCGAGTTCGACACTGCAACAGACCGCCGCTGATTGGCAGCGTCTGGGTCAATCTCTGGCTGCCGGTGCAAGTATCGATTTGTTCGGAAGTTTTGTCGCCTCTCAAAATGGGGATGGACAATCGCTTTTAGATCAGATTGCGCAGTTAACGGGAGCCGACGTCTTCGCCTCGACGAATTTGACGGGGCAGGGTGGAGACTGGCTTCTGGAAGCGTCTTCGTCGAACGTTCCAACGGGAGCCACTTCGTACCAGGTTGATCCTTTCGATGATTTGCGGTTGGGGGCTTACCTCGGGACACTGACGAGCGGAGTCTCGTCGATCGCTTCGGACAGCAGCCAGAATCTCGTGTTTGTTGATTCGTCAATCGACAACGTTCAAACGTTGATCCGCGATATTCCTTCAAACATGGAAATCGTCCTGATTGATTCGGCACGGGATGGAATCGACCAGATCGCGCAGGCGCTTCAGGGGCGACAGGGCGTCAATTCGATCTCGATTCTCTCGCATGGTAGCGACGCAAACATCTTTCTCGGGACCAGCGACCTCAATCTTGCTTCGCTAGGCACCCTGTACGCCGCGGATTTCGCGGCTATTCGCAATGCGCTCTCGAGCAATGCTGAAATTTTGATTTACGGCTGTGATGTGGCGGAGTTGGCGGACGGTCAATCTCTGATCAATGCGATTGCGTCCGCAACGGGAGCGAATGTGGCCGCGAGTATCAATCTAACAGGCGCGGCCGCGTTGGGGGGAGACTGGACACTCGAATATTCGACCGGCCCAATCGTCGATTATGGTCTGAGCAGCGCTCTTGCAGAGAGCCAATGGAACGAGTTATTGCAGACGGTGACATTCACCCAGGGGGTGAACAGCTATTCGGGGGCCACCGATACCTATATTGATTCCGGCGCGACGGGCGCGAACAACGGTTCGGCGTCGACGATTAATGCCA
>JARLIE010000080.1 GCA_031291875.1 Minisyncoccota bacterium
ACGCCTTCATTGGTGAAGCGCTCGATCGGCCACACCTTGCAGTGCTCGGCGAACGGCAGAGTCCATTCGTCACAGACGACACAGACGACTTGCTTCTCGGTCAGCAGCTTCACGTCGATCGGCGGCGGTACGACGGCACCAGGAAATTCCTCCTTCTGCTCGGACAGCTCTTGCTCCGGCATGGTGTTCCACCCTTGAGCGGCCAGTCGCTTGTCGTGCTCTTCGTCGTGCGCCTGTTTGCGCTGCTCTTGACGAGCTGGAGCTTGCTGCGCTCGTGACTCCTTGCGATGTTCGCTTTCGGCCTCCTTCAGCCTCGCGGCTGCAATGTCGGGCCGATCGCGAGACTTGAGTGGTGAATCGGCAGGCTCTTCCTTGCGACGACGCTTGTTCTGCTCGGGAGTTTGGTCGTTTGGATTGCGACCTTTCTCCTTTAATTTGGCATCTCGCGCCTTAGCTTGAGCCTTCTTCTTGTTGGACTTCTCCTTTGCAACCATGCGACGACCGTGTTGAGCATCACGATCCTTCTGCAGACGAGACTCTCGTTTAAAAATGACTGTGTTTTGACCAAAGAAAGCGCCAAACGTCGGGACTATAGCAATTCAAATCAACCAAGTATGTAATACTTACATATTAAAAGCCTCTGGTTGTGTTTAAATGCTAATTTCAATCGATTTCAACGTTTGGTCGGCACGTCTAAGACAAAAGCAAAAGTATGTTGTGCATTTCGTTTAGAAGGTCAGCAAAAGGTGTTTGATTTGCATTGTCGATCTTTCGACCGAAAAAGCAAGAAAAACGAGTTTTTGCCTTTTCTTAGGCGATCGGTCCGAGGGCCAAGGGTCGACCGACGACCGTGATCCCGTGTGCTGGAGGCCGATCCGAGCACGGTAACGGTCTGGCCGTGGTCGAATTGATCTTGTCCATGCGTCGAATCGGGCCTGCGCACTTGTGCTTGCTGATCGAGGGGTCGCGTTCCGACCAGTTGTTGGGCTTGTTAGGCGGAGGCGAGATCGACCTGAAGGGACGAAGACAGAGCGAACAAGCGACAAAGGAACGC
>JARLIE010000081.1 GCA_031291875.1 Minisyncoccota bacterium
ATATTGTGGTTACCGTACATACACATCATACATTACTATGTGCTGCGCTTGTTGACCCAACTTACGAACGCTGTATGCAGAGGCAGCGAGTGAAAACGACTTTTGTCCATGGCTGACGTTAACGTTTGGCTTTTGATCGTTTTTTAAATAGACTTGGTCCCTTTTTATCGTTTTTGCGTCGATTTGCGCAAACCATCGCAAAAGTCATCGATGAAGCGACGATGATTTTCGAAGACGATGATTTGCGATGATCGGCGATGGCCCTCGATGATTTGCGATCCTTTTCGATCATCGGCAATTCTTTCACGATGGCCCATCGATGATCTGGTCGATGTCAGGCAGGATACAAATTCGAATCAATACTAGAATAAAGTCGACCAAACATGTTCAAAAATATCGGATAACTTATTTATCGGTGAATAAGAGACATAGGCTGACGATGCGAGGTCGTCGATGGCACATCGACGATCATCGATGCTCAGTCATGCACGTCAAGCCGCAAGTGCCAACACAATTTGAGGCTTAAACATGGGAAGCACAATCGGGATCACCGAATCAACCTCACGAACATGATTCTGAGATGAGACGTCATCCAAAAAATCAATGTCATTTTTGAGTGCATCGGACAAGTCCTTGGACTTTCTCGGCGACTTCTAGTTTTTGGTCAAGTAGCTCAGTTGGTAAGTCGCGCGACATAAAGACGTCTCACATCGATGATCATCGCAAGTATCGATGATCATCGACCAGCCACGCACGCTTCGCAACATGCACGCATTTGTTCGCAAATCATCGATATCATCGTCGATTTCGATATCGTTGATCATCGTGTGAAATTTTGGGAAACATCGATGGCCGGTCGACGCGCAACGCAAATCATCGAAGCGAAAATCGACGTTTCGATGATAAGCGTCTGTTTTTTTGGGAGAGGGACCAAGTCATGCTCGACGGAAATCATCGATGGCATCGATGATGATCGATCATCGAAGTTGGGCATCGATCATCGCAAACACGTCGCAAATCGTCGACCATCGATCATCGATGAAAAAGGGACCAAATCTAATGAAATTTGAAAAGAGATGATCTGTGTCTCGAGCGACCAATGCCATCTGTGTGCGGTCCGCCATCGCGTGTGTGCTTGCTGCGCTTACTTCTTCTTCGCCTCCTCGAGTCGCGATCCGCTGCCGCTGATGTCGAGGATGTTGAGCAGCAGCGACTGGGAGTCGAGGTAGACCTTGTTGGACGACTTGGCCACCGTCTCGCTGATCGACTTCGCGGCGTCCAGCTGACGCAGCTCGATGTAGCCCGGGTTGTTGCGCATGGCCTCGCCGATCATGGTGGCCGAGGTGGCCTCACCTTCGGCCTTGATGATGGTCGACTTCTTGTCCTGGATCGCCTGCTTCACCAGGAATTTGGCGCGCTCGGCCTCCTGCTGGGCGACCTGCTTGGCCTCGATCGCCGCCGTATACTCCGTACCGAACGTGAGGTCGGTGATCGACACGTCGTCGATGATGATGTTGAACTGCTTGGCTCGCTCGACCAAGTTCTCCTTGATGCGCGCCGACACCTCCGGCCGCTGGGTCAGCAGCTGCGACGCGTTGAAGTAGGCGACCACCGACTTCAGAGTCTCATTCGCGATCGACGGAAGGATGCGCTCGCCGTAGTCCGGACCGAGCGTCCTGGGGCAGAGAGAAGGACAACGACGAGAATGGGAGATGAGCCCGCCGTGGAAGCAACCGAGATCGCACTGTCTCCCGCGTGTGCACGACTGCGCGCACTGACTGGTGAATCTCCTGCAGCTTCTCCGCCGCCGGCTTGGACAGTATGCGTAGTTGAATGTTGACCATCTGCAGGTCGCGCGTGCCGGTTGGCGATCGGATGACGCGCGGCTTGCTTCGAATGTCGTAGATGGTCGGCCACTCGATGAACGGAATGCGCAGGTGCGTGCCCTCGCCGTGCACCTCGCGCTTCACGCCGCCCAGACGAGAGAACACCACGGCTGGAAGACGGGGGGGGGGGGGGGGG
>JARLIE010000082.1 GCA_031291875.1 Minisyncoccota bacterium
CGAGTGGACTGCAGAGAGTGAACAACCAAGAAGTTGATCGCAGGCGACCCGTGGCAGAACAATCGAAGGGAGAAAAAAAACACACGGATTGAGAAGATAAGAAAAAGAAAACCGCAAAGGCACTCACCGAGCGACGACATCGTGCGAATCTCGATCACCAGCTGGAGAGGAGAGGCGACGGAGGACATGCGACCAGCAGGTGAAGCTCCATCACTGAGAGACGAGGAAAACGAACAAAGAGACAGACAACAATCAGTCAGCAATAGAAGCAACGAAGAACGGGTTCAAGTTCAATTGAAGGCGAATTGATTCTTCGTAATCAGTCCAGTATAAGCAAATTTCAGTTCATCTGCCGGGTATCGAATCCGGCATCAAACAAGAGGTGTCAGAGAGCTAAAGTCATCAGGTCGAAGAATCCAATCTCGAAAAGAGGTCGTGATTGATGGCGTGTGATGACTGACGATCGGAGTGCGTACGACTCGGAAGCATTCGACCTGACGGCGTTGTAGGTCTCTTCCGTACATGAATCGCTTGGTGAGGTTCAATGAGGCGCGAGTGGATCAAGCCGAATTCTTCGCGAGACTCGCGACGATGACGGGAAGAACATATCGGCGACGAAGATCGAGAGCAGAGATGTTGGAACGACGCCGGCACGAAACCGAGCAAATGGAAGTCACCTTGACACAGAAGAAGACACGCAGAAGGAAAGCAATCGGCGAAGTGAGCAGCAAGTCACGCAGAGTCCGGTACGGTACTCGAATCCAAGTCTGAGTCTTCTTTCGCCTGTGGTCAGTCCGGACGTTGATGTTGTCGCTCGTCATCGATGATTCAGAAGCAGAACTGTAATATCGATCATCACTCCATAGTGCGAAAGAGAAGAATCCGTGCGTGATTGCTGAAAGTGTGCTGCTGCATGCGCGGCGTACCTTCGCGAGCGACAGCACAGTCGCGAGTGGGCGCTCTGGGAGAAGAGCGTCGGTAGGAGCGGCGAAGTCGGCTCGAGTCCCTGCACTGCGAGCAGCTGAGCGGGACTGTGCGCGCATGAGGATCGGATCGGATCGGCTCGACTGATCGGTGTGGTGTCGTCGGATCGCCGCGTCTCGACTCGATCTGCAGGGAGGAGGAAGGAACCTCGATGGTTGCCTTGCCGCGTCTCGAGGGGCCACTCGCGCAGATCAGCGAAGCCGCCTGCTCAGATCCACTGCTGCCTGGCCTCCTCTCGTTCCTCGGCGCCTTCAACAGTGCTGAACGGAGCCAGCAGCTTCGGAGTCGAGATCAGAGTGCCGAGGAGGAGAACTGAACGAGACAGCAAGGAAAAGGAAAAGAAGTCCGAATGATCAGCGATCAGAGCGCACCCGGTCGAAGTATGAAGGAACTGCGCGCTTTCGATACTGCGCTTGCTCTTAGATCTTGGTCGCGGGAACGAGATGAACGAGATGGACGGCTCGAGCAGCTAACTAAATGCGACCCTGAGAGGATGGATGGGGGTGCGGAGTATGCGGCTGATTAGGACGTACCGAGCGCGATCGAGAGGCGAGCGCTGCGACTGTGACGGCGCGACCGCGACGAGGGACACTAAGAAGAGAGAGAGAGAGAGCGAGAGAGAGGAGCAACAGGTGTGAGTCGCCAGTGCATGCGCCGAATTGAGGATCGGATCCAGGAAGTACAGGGAGGTGCTAGAGCGACTGTCCACGTTGCCCGGCCCGATCTCCTCATTTCCCCATGACAGGGAGAGGAGGCCGATTCCTAAAGGAACGTTGAGTCAATCTGCTTCGAAAGTAGCGAGTGGACTGCAGAGAGTGAACAACCAAGAAGTTGATCGCAGGCGACCCGTGGCAGAACAATCGAAGGGAGAAAAAAAACACACGGATTGAGAAGATAAGAAAAAGAAAACCGCAAAGGCACTCACCGAGCGACGACATC
>JARLIE010000083.1 GCA_031291875.1 Minisyncoccota bacterium
CCCGTGACGTCAAACTAGACCAATCCACCCTCGCCTCCCAACCCCAATCTGAACTGTTGACCTTAGATGCTTTCAGGCTCCGGTACAGCTCGGGAGCGTTTGCCGTCCGCGCAAACCCGCGCCCGGAAGATCTCGCCGGCGATCGCTGCAAAGGACAGACGCCGTGGCTCGCTGTCTGGAAATATTTGGCAGGCTGCCACATCACCTTGTAATTATCAGCAGCATTGCTATGATCAATATAATAATTATTGCACCGAATGTCAGCTTGGCGTTACGTGCGATCTTCTTCTTTTCTTGTTCTGACGCTAATGAAAGATGCTTAAAGGCATACACAGCGCCAATGCTGCACATCGCAATCACAACAATTGGATTAAGCGAAAATACTCTACCGACAAAAGTTCCTATAAAAACGCTGTTCATCTTATATCCTTGAGAATGCTTCGACGCCGTGCTCTCCAACATGCCGAGCAGTCTGACGTTGATCGACGGGACAGCCGAATAAGGTCGATAAACCGGGTTGTGCCGCCCGCGGGACATCAGGCCACCTGTCACATCCTACCCGCGGCCCGTCCTCGCTTGGAGTTGCACTCTCACAAAACTCGTCGAAAGCGATTTTAATGCTCACAAATCGCTTGGCCTGGTCAAGGCGGTTTGTAATGTGTCCGCGCCGAGATTCTTTATTTGATACCGGAAATAAGCAGACGCCGCGCGACGGACTCGAGCGTTGCCCTCGCGCCAAAATGCCGTGGTTTTCGTAGCGATGTTCCATGGGCTATTTCAGGACGATCTCGACGCGGCGGCTCTGCGCTCGACCGGCCAAGACGCCATCGCTACTAGCGGCTTGCTTCGTTGGACCACGTCCAATGACGAAGATCTTATGCTGATCAATCCCCAAATCCGCGATGAATTCGGCGACGGCCTCGGCGCGTTGGCGAGATAACCGTCGATTCAAGGCTTCTGATCCACTGTCATCCGTAAAGCCGCCGATTTCGATAGTCGCGCAACTTCGCAGTGGGACCGCAAGTTTTCGGAGCTCATCGCGGAGCGCATCTGTGATCGCGGCGCTGTTCACACGAAACAGCAGTACGCTTTTCGGAACCCCGTCCAGCATCGAAGCCTGGCAGCCTTGTTCAACCGCCGGCATGATTTGAGACTGGTTTGAGGCCACGACATTGGCCGGCGTAACAGAATGCGATCCGTTGCTTTCTCCGATGTCGGCGCGTGGAATTTTGGCTTCTTCCATCCCAACTTTAACATTAGCGGCGGAGTTCTCGATGTTGGGCTTCGACGGCGGTTCGGTGGTTGGACTTTCGAGCGGACTGGCTGCTTTGGCTGCCATGCTCCTTTGGAGGGCGGCGACGGAGACGAACTCCACCGCTTGGCTTTTTGCGTCTTTTACCTTTTCCATTGCAGCGGCAATCGCCGCCGGTTCGCCCAGAAGGTTGGAACCGAGAACGCGTGACACGCTCCCTTCCCGGTTGCTCATTCCATATGGCGCGTAGACAGCGCCCACAGCATCCACGAACGCCGCCGTTTGCAGAAGCTCATCGGCGGCTTTGACGGGCAGCGCTCCCCGACAAGCGATCTTCAGGCTCCGATCTTGGCATAAAGCCACCGAAGCAAGCGTGGCGTCGTAAAGAACGTTCGTATCGACTGCGTCATTGGTTTGACTGGTCTTGGTTTGAAACCGATCGTAAGCGCCATACTCGTTGAGAGAGCCGACGAGCGCGACATAGCGAGCGGTGAAGTATTTTCTGTCATCGTTCGACATTGGCGCATTGTTGATCGCGGCGACCGCGTCGAACAGAACCCAAAGATCCGTATTGGCGAGGAGGCGATCTTGCGGCCTGATTTTTATAGCTTCACACAGGCCGGATGAAGCAGCGGGGTCGCGACAATAAAGATCGTAAGCGTTACCCCTTTGACTATACGACTTGTCCAAAATCGCGGCGACATTGTCGTCGGATCGGGATCCCCCGGTGACCCCGCCTTTGAAGATCGAGTGGGGCAAAAGCCCCCATGCCGCTATTCCAACGCCAATCACGGCGCCCACGATCGTAAAAGGGCGACTGAAAAATTTGTTGGCCGTCTTTTTCGAGGGTTCAACTGGCGAGCCCAAATTAGCCCCCTTTGATACGTGGACATCGCCTAAACGGCGAAAAATCGCTTTTTCTTGCTCAACCTTTGCCACAGACGCGATGAGCTCAAATCAGGCAATCAATGCTACCCCCAAGCTGCTCGCGA
>JARLIE010000084.1 GCA_031291875.1 Minisyncoccota bacterium
AAGCAGCTTCTCGCCCGCCTGCGTACACTAGTCAATCCACCAGAAAGTGAGTGAAGTGAAGTTAGTGACCTTAGTGACCGCATTAGCGACTGGTTAGCTAAGTTACAACCTTAGTGAGCGAGCGAGCAACACTGCGTCGACACGTCGATCCCCCCCGGGCCCGCAGTCCCGCCGACACGACCATTCGCCCAGAGGGAGGAGACACGCACACCAGCACACGCGACTCGCCCTCTCTCCCCCTGTTCTCTTCCCTTTTCACTATTTTGTATAGCCACGTCGCCGCCTACCGACCACCACGGGCGGTCGCAATCCCACGACGACCAGTCACCTTCCCACTCGAGCACCTCCGTCTCCTCTTCCTCCACCTGCTCCTCCTCCTTTTCCTGGCCTTGGTCTTGGTCCTTCTCCTCCTCTCCTTCCCTCGTCTCTTGGTCGGGCCTTCCGTCTGCAGCTGGTGGCGGCTGTGTACGTCCATGCTCGCGATCGCAGCGGCGCGTCGATCGAGCCAATCGCAGTGCGCCTGCAGCGGCAGTCTCATCGGAAGCTGAAGATGGCCATCCTAGCTGTACATCTCTCAGATTCTGCAAATTTAGAGAATTCGAACGAAGAAACAGCTGCAGGCCGCGGCCGCATGCACGTGGCAGAGGAGATTGGATTGGATTACGCGAATTCGACAATTTAAAGCTCGTTCAGAATTCGAACTTCTAAAGATTGCATGCGGATCGAGATATTGCAATGAGCGTCTCGCAAAATTCGAATTCGAATTCGAAATGAGCTCACGAGCTCGAGCTCGATAATAAATTGTTCACGTTCAACAAGTTCCACTTCCACTGTCGCTTGCATGCTCTGCCATTGCATGCCTTGCCATCTGCAACTGAACTGAACTGAACTGAACTTTCTGATTAACGTGAGTTGGACAAAGTTCATTGCAGAACTTCTAAACACGCGACGTGGCCGAGCTGCTGACGGTACATCAATGATGGCGCGTTGATTCGCTCGACGACTCGCAGGTCCATTCGTCCTCGCCCATACACCCATGCATGAGCGAATCCTTCGAACGAACCTTTAATATCAGCTGAGCCATCGAGATTTCATCGTCGCCATGCACGACATGTACTCGGCGTCGATGACGAGTGCCAACCGACCAGTGCATCGGATCGATCTCGCCGAAGCTTTCACGCCGACCTCACCCGACCACTGGACGAGACTGCTTCCACCGACGACATCGACAGTTGAAGTCTATAGTCGTCCGCCTTGTCGAAGATGTCCCCGTGCACGTATTCCCGCAGTCGCACAGTCAAAATTGACTTCGCCGATTCCGATCCGATATCGGCCGGAGTGAATCGTCGACACCATCCGAGGTGACCAACGAGTACCAAACAGTCGGCACATCGACTATACCGTCGTCATCAGACGGTAACG
>JARLIE010000085.1 GCA_031291875.1 Minisyncoccota bacterium
CCTATCTATTGTATCGTGTCCTGCTTGCTATGCATGTGACTTCGCTGGAATAAGCCAGGCAGAAAGACTCAGTCAAGACGCGCTTGCGAAAACCGCCTGCTCGCTCGCGCTTCGCCTCGTTCGCACTCTTCGATCGCTCGTTGAGACATACACGCCTAACCCACGCTTCGCACACTCTCACGACATCCTGACAGTCTTCGGACGCAAGCCCCGAGCCTGTCACAGCCGATGTCCGCCTGCATCGTTGCACTGTGCCTCGCGCGCTTGTCTTCGCCCTCGCACGTTGCTCTCCTACACCGTCGAATCGTCGCCCATTCCTTCCTTCGAGGTCGAGAAAGTGCCGGCAGCGCGCGACTGGGGTACCGTACGACCAAATTCAAATCGCTCCTTTAAGCCAGCCCTAATTATCAACATTTTCGCTCAGCGCAACGGCAATTAATTAGCATTTCGCTCGCTGGGCCTCGGATTTCTCGAAATTTTGCTCTCCCAATCGCCGTCGCCACTTTGACATCGTACCATTTGCAATAGGAAGCGCTTCGTGGTCGCAGGCATACTTTGAGTCTGCATTTAACTGCAGGCCTAGGGGAGCGATTACAGAGGAGCGACTGCATCGATATCATTGCGCCACCATCGCGGCCGAACCGGTCTGAATCTGGCTGTGCCACTGGCTGACCGAGCGCTCCTAATTACCCTAAAATTCGCTCAACCAGCTGGATTATCGTACATTTCGCTCAACGCAAGCCGGATTATTTAATTAATTCGCTCAGCCTCGAGGGAATTATTTCTGAGCGATTTGTTCGTGGTCGTACGGTATTCCCATGTGTAAATTAACACCCTTTCGCACTCGTCCAAACAGCATAAAAATGATCATCAACTATGTTTATCTGTATCTGCGGTGTTTATAGCCGCTGTTCTCAATCCTGATAATTGGCGATGATTTTCTTAGGCCGATGACTGCGCCTTGCAGAATAATCGCAAGGACACAGAAGGGCGCAAGTGCAACACAGACTGCGCTGTGCTCACTAGTCGTCGTCGCGTTGCTACCCGAGGGAGTTGAATGAAGGAACGGCTTTGTCTGATTCGAGGCAAGCTTGACCGGTTCGACCGCGTGTCTAAGCTGCGTCTAAGTTAAAGTGCGTAGAGTTGCACGTCAACACATGCGCGAGCATGCACAACAAAGCGTTACACAACACGAAGACCGCAGGTGCTTCCGATCGGCTCAACCTGTGACCGTAGTACTGAGAGATCGAGTACGATGCAGACGATCTTTTCACCATCCTTGATGCATCGGTACTGCTTCAATCGAATGATGCTGCCATGACAACGCTGTAGTTGCCCGCTGCTCGCGAACTGATGCAGCTCCTTCGTGAGTCAGGCCTTCAGACACAGGAGGGCGAGGAGAGCAGAGGAGCGGAGAAGAGAAGATCGACTCCAGCTGAGGAGATAGAGCGAGACGGCAGACAGGCGAGCGTGAGAGGAGCTTACTCGCCCGCGGCTGCAGTGCAGTGGAGAGGAGAGGAGAGGAGCGAGCGTTCGCGTGAGGAGCTCGACGATGCGACGCGCGAGCCGGCGGTGGGGAGGGGACAGCGCCGCTGAGCCGACTCGATTCGATTCGATTCGATTCGATCAACCTGCACTGGGGCTTGCGCTGCATCAGCCAAGCTGCAGGCGGCTGCGAGTTGGAGCTGACTCGACTCGACTCGCAGTGTCACTGCACTGCAGTGGCGTGTGCGCCTGCCAGTGACTCACCGAGATCAGCTGCGCCGAATCTGCATCTGCAGTGTGCGGTGTGCGGTGTGAATGGCGGCGGCGGCTCAGCTTAGCTCCGCTCCACTGCTCCTAAGCCGACTCGAGTCGAGTCGATTCGGCTACCGACTTGAATCTCAAGCCGCGGCTGATGCTGAGAGCCGAGATCACTCGAGTAGTGCACCACGAGGCAGCGCAGTAGAGCACACACAGCGGCACTCGAACGTGATGCTAATAGAAAGGAGGCAGCGGCTTAGCTGATGACACAAGACTTCGCCTGCTTCGACTTCGCCCGAACTTGAAGCAACAGAGAATCTGATCGGATGAGGCGAGAAAGGTCCCGATGCGCTCTTTGACCGCGTGCGGAGTCAGATCTAGAGAACGAATTGCGACGACCATGCACAGCGAATGGAAGTACTGATGACGGGAGTGCTCGAGAGAGATATGCGCATTCTCGTCTTCTCGTGACTCCTCGCTTTTCTCTTCTTTTCTCTCGACTTCTCTTCTCTCTTTCTCCTCCCAGCGACTCCTCTACCGCGCTACTCGCGACGATCGTGATCGTCGTGATTTCTCCACTCACTGCTGCAATCGCGGTCCGATTCCCGGACCGACCCTCGCCTCACCCTCTGCAAAGTGGTCGATGCCGCGTGGTCGTGTTCGGCGGCTATTCCGCGGTATCATGGCCGGAGCCACCGAAGGCATCG
>JARLIE010000086.1 GCA_031291875.1 Minisyncoccota bacterium
CGTTCGAGCCTAGCGTTGCTTTAGTGTTGTCTTAGCGGTACTTTGCGGAGTCCGTGCGCAGGACTGGGAAGGTTTAGGAGTAGGAGAGAGTATACAGTGGACGACGATTAATATAAGTTAACATGATGAAAAATTACTTTCTAAAAGTTAAGCTCGGGAGTTCGAAAAGTAGCTGCTTTTTGAGAGCGGCTACTAGCGGCTACTAGCGGCAACTTGCAGCTGGCAGCGGCTACTTTTGAGATCAAAACACAAAACGGGCTGTACAACCCAGGACATCATGCCTAGCGCCCAAACTCATGCCGCAATGATAAGTATACATACATTGGAGCAAATTTGAACCATATTGATTTTGGACTTGGGACTTGGGAAAATCGTGAAATCGGCACAAAATTCATTTTGGACATTGGCGCTTTCTTTGCAGCAAAAAAGGGAGCCGCGAGTAGCCGGTGTTTTCGGCTACTTGCGGCTGAAAAGTCACTTTTTAGCCGCAAGTAGCCGGTTTTTGCGGCTACTTGCGGCTACTTTTCCAAGTAGCGGCTTGTAGCGGATGGTCGCAAAAAGCACAGTGATGTCGACTCGGTGTCGGACGAGCATCGTCGGTGCGGCCGTCGAAGGTCCGGCTTCGGCTTCGATCTGACAACTTTCGTCCGGTACATGTATCCGGCATGACGTCGTCGTCGTCGGTATCGGCGGCGTCATCGCCATGCTCGCGTCCGGCGTGACGAATCGCTCGGTGCGATACTCATGTACTCACGTCGGTGTGTGATCCTCCTTTGGTGGCGGCGTCGTCGAGTTAGCAGGGGGCGACTCGATCGGCGTCGTCGGCGTCAATGTCCATGTCCATGTCTCTGTCAATGTCTCGGTCGCACTTGTCCATGTCCATGTCCATGTCCATGTCTGTCGTCCCAGTATCGGTCCATGTCTCTGTCTCTGTAATCGACGGGAGCTGGCTGGCGGAGTTCGTATCTCGCGATCGACGGCTCAGCCGATAAAGGTTCGTTTGAAGGAGTCGCTCATGCACAGTGTATGGGCGAGGACGAATGGACCCGCGAGCCGTCGAGCGAATCAAAGCGCCATGACATTATCCCGCCAGCAGCTCGGCCGCGTCGCGTGTTTCGAGGTTCTGTCAATATGAGGTTTGTCCAACTCACGTTAAATGCATTCCAGTTCCACTTCCACTTCCATTTAAAAATGTGTTCAAAGAAAATGCCCCTGTTGCCTCGAGCTGAGCCTCGCTCTGTGGATGGCGCAACCCACTGCCAGGGTTTTTTTATTTTTGAAGTAGTTAATGGGTGTATCATCCACAGAACGATGCAACAAAGACAAGCTAAGCTACAAAGTTTATCCGCTCTTAGTCCATGCAGAGATAGGAAGAAGAGAAGTCTGGATGCC
>JARLIE010000010.1 GCA_031291875.1 Minisyncoccota bacterium
TGGAGCGACGGCGGTCGGTCGTACTTCCAGCGCGAGACCTGATGGTGGTCGCTCGACATGCGGCCGATATCGGCTCAAACCACGGCGACGTCGAGCGAAACCACTAGATATGGTTATCCCTGATCGAAGGAGATAAGCCGCCCGTTGCATCGTCAGAATTCTTAGTCTTGCGGCCCTATTCAGATTATCATCCAGAAGCAATTCTCTGGTTGTTGCGGACGGGCCTATATCGAGAGATTATGTATTTGCGGACCCGAGGGGCGACTCCTAGCCGATTTCGGTTAAACGCGCATGATCTTATGAGCATTCCATTTCCCAAGTTCACGCCCGCGGCGCAAATTGCGATCATTACTACGGTCCATCGCTCTCTTGATTCGGCTGTACAGCTTCGCGCCGATGCCGAAGCCGGCTGGCAAGCGTCCAAGCAGTGGTTCGTGGAGCAACTCTTAGGACCTGTGCAATAATGATGTTTCAATTCCTCGTTTCTTGCCGAATGGCTTTGGGGTGGGACATCAAGAAGACCCTCGTCGAGCAGCTTGCCAAAGCTGTGGAGGATAATCTCAATGAAGTCGATGACTATGATTTTGACGGCATGGTTCGCATTACACATCGCAGAGACGGTAACGCGTGCGCCGATGAAGACGGTGAGGTCCTGAGCCACACGATCATTGGGGCCTCGATCGAATTCCCAGAAGAGGTGGCGCAAGTCGAAACAGTTGTTTCTGATTTTGCGTCGGCGTTGTCGGAAACTCACCCAATTGTTTGTGTGTTTAAATTTGAAGACCCACTTTTGCGAGAAAGGATTGCAAATTGGGCGGCCGAGATTTTCGATATCGAAATGAAACTTCGGCGGGTCTTGTCGCTGATCTACCTCGATGTTCATCAGGATCGCGACCCGCTTAATTTGCTGGTCGACGAAAGAGCCAAACCAACGACAAAAGACTCTCCAAAGCCGGACCAAATGCGGGCTGCGGCGGAGAACCAGTTTTTTTATCTAACGTTTGGGCAATACATAAATCTCAATCAGCGGGCGGACATAAATCTCAATACGCTGTTGGGGATACTGCAAACGATCACGGATTTTGAAACTTTTCGCGCCGAGATCACCCGCACGCCTGTCCCGAATGAAGACGATGCAATTCTCATCGCAGGGTTGAAAGAGCGCATGGATGCCATCGAGAAGATGCGCAATTGTGTTGCGCATAATAGGCGTCCAACGAAAGCAGTTATCGAGAATTACGAAAACGTTCGACCGCTCGTAGAAAAGCTTCTCGACGAGTATTTGTTGCGATTCCAGGTGTGAATTACTCAAGCGTTCTTAGTGCGGCTAACGATGACCCCTCGGGATTGCGATGCTGCCTCACCTGAGCCCATGGTCGCAGTCGTTGAGACTTCGTTATCGGCTTCGGGTCGCGGCCGGCACTTTCAGCGAAGCGATTGAGCGGGTGGGCTACGTGGCAGGCGATCGTCCTCTTGGCTCCACACCGCTTCCCCCGCGCGCCAAACGGCGCCCAACCCCCTGAAATCGCCCGCCCGCGTAACCGACTTGTCGCCGCCTATTCGTCCTCCTCGAACGGCGCCCGATCCACCCCGTTGCCGACCAGGATTTCGCGCTTGCCCGAATGGTTGGCCGGGCTGACGACGCCTTCCTGCTCCATGCGTTCGACGATCGAGGCGGCCTTGTTGTAGCCGATCGACAGGCGGCGCTGGATGTAGCTGGTCGAGCACTTGCGGTCGCGCAGCACGATGTTGACGGCGCGGTCGTAGAAATCGCCGGCCTCCTCGGCGTCCATCGTCGACAGTTCGCCAGCCGCCGCCCCTTCAACTTCCGCGTCGGGGTCTTCCTCGGTGATGGCGCTGAGGTATTCGGGCTGGCCCGGCGCCTTGAGATGGGCGACGATCCGCTCGACCTCGGAGTCGGAGACGAACGGTCCGTGGACGCGGCTGATGCGGCCGCCGCCGGCCATGTACAGCATGTCGCCCTGGCCGAGCAGTTGCTCGGCGCCCTGCTCGCCGAGAA
>JARLIE010000087.1 GCA_031291875.1 Minisyncoccota bacterium
CTGCATCTCCTTAAGAAAAGGTGCATCTTCCGGTCTGCGGTTGGAATAGAAAAGAAAAATGCGATGGGGCAGTTTGGTTTGTATCGCGTTAAGGATGATACTCCGAAAAGGCGTGATGCCAATTCCACCGCACAACATCACCGCCGCCCGCGAGCTGTCATTATGGAGCCGCAGGTCACCCAAGGGACCATCGATCTTTACCTGGGTCCCCCGTGGGGCATGCGACAGAACTCGCTTGAACGCGGAATCCCGTAACCGAGTTGCCACGAGGAGAAAGTCTTCCTGCGGCGCACTTGCAATCGAAAATGCGCGTGAATTGCCCTCGGCGTCGGTCTCAGGTGGATTCAGTAATGTGATTTCGATGAACTGACCTGGCTTAAAGACAAAGTCAGAGGGTTTCTCTAGCCGGCATGCAATCGTGCGCTCGGCGATCTCCTCACGGTCACCGAGCCGCACCAGAAAATCGTGTTGTACGGCAGGTGTCACAGTTTCTCCTTCGCTCTGGATAAATCTCTCAATGTCCAACACCATGCTCTCCCACACTTTGGTGCCTAACAATAGTCGGTTTGTACCAACGGAAGAGACAGAAGTCATCCTGCGCACTGCTTGCGAAGGGTTTGATAATGCATGTTGTATTCCGTTGTACGGGAGCGGAAGAATATGAGGAGCCGACGAAACAGGAGAGTTGCGAATGAAACCTCGAATTAAATATGGTAGGGTTGCGCCCGAGGGGATAAAGGCGATGCGCGGATTGGAGAGCTACGTCCGGCAGTGCGGTCTCGAAGACTCACTGCTTGAGTTGGTGAAGCTCAGAGCCTCGCAAATCAACGGATGCGCCTACTGCATCGATATGCACACAAAAGATGCCCGTGCGCAAGGCGAAAAGGAGCAGCGGGTCTATGCCTTGGCGGCGTGGGAGGAGACGCCGTTCTTCACCGAGCGTGAGCGCGCGGCGCTTACCTGGGCCGAAGCGGTGACGAAGATCGGCGAGGGGCATGTCCCGGACGCAATCTATGAACATGTTCGTCGCTATTTGAGCGAGAAGGAATTAGTCGATC
>JARLIE010000088.1 GCA_031291875.1 Minisyncoccota bacterium
AGAGAGAGAGAGAGAGAGAGAGAGAGAGAGAGAGAGAGAGAGAGAGAGAGAGAGAGAGAGAGAGAGAGAGAGAGACACCGACAGCGAGAAGTAGAGGACAGAGTCGCAAACATGATTCACTCACTCACAAAAACACACACACTCACTTTTTTTTTTTTTTTTTTTTTTTTTTTTTTCTGTAGCCTGTCTCTGTTCGCGAGCTTAAACTCGACTGCCTTCACATGGTGATGAAGAAGTACACGCAGACCACTGCTCCTTCGACAGTGCAGGGTGTTTGTTGCAAGGAATCAACTGCGGTATTCGATTCCACGCAATTCGGTTGGTCGACGAATAATTGTCAGATCGCATCATGGAATTATTTCGACGCTAATGATTATCAGAGTGAACGCTCTGTCTATTGTCCTTCCGCTTCACAGACCGTGATTTGGGGAGGAGGCCAGGGCGATGATTTTGAGGAAGCGGAGATGGCGCTGTCGAAGATCAAGTATGCTACGGATGCGAATGGGCGTACGCATATGATACTCGCGATCCGCGGTTATACGGGTGAGCCGCAAGCAATCAAGTATGCTTGGATCCTTTGCTGCGATATCGTGCAGAATTCGAATCCGGACGTGCCGATCGTTCAGCCGGTAGTCGTGCAGTCAGTGAAAACAGTCCAAGAGCGCAGCGTCGATGAATCCGTCCACTGTCCGAGCAGCACGGAGTTACTACTGCGCCCTTCGGTCGAGTGTCGAGGTAGCTCGCTCATCTACTCGATGGAGATGAGCTACGATACGACGAAACATATTTACTCGATGAAACCGATCTGCTTGCCGCAGTACGGCTCGGGTTTCGATGATTATCCGTTGATTGCGACAGGGTGAGTTGGATGGAGACACGCTTGAAAGCGAGCGGGTGTGTCGGTGATGAGAGATGCGATTTCTAACCTTCATCTCTCTCTTGTCGCTTGTGTGTACTTTTTCTTGTAGCTACTGCCATTCTCAACACGTCGCGCCTAGCTTCGATCAAGTCGAATGGTGCAGCCTCACCGATCCGACTTGCTCCTATCAGACGGTGATGACTCGCGCTCAGCCGACCCAGTCATCGGTCCTCACCTTCGATCACGTCTACGTGACCGATCACCTTCAGCGTATGCGCCTGCGTATTCGTGGTATCGACAGATCGGCGAATATCGCACTCGCATTCGGATCCGAGTGGGAAGCGGCGACGACGCAGATACCAAGATTCGATTGTAACCCGGCGAGTGATGCGAACGGCTGCTTCGAGTTCTCCCTACCCTACTCCGGCTCGACTTCGATGTATGACAAGGATCTCACGATCAGCATCACCATGAGCTGGAGGTCGACGGCAGCCTATTACCTCGTCGGGGAACCAGCCACCGTGTACACGGTCAAGTTCAGACTCACCCAGATGCTCGACACGCGACTCTCCGCGTTGACTGCCGCGACGGTACCGCTCGACGCGCTTTTCACCATGCCGACGAGTCTTGCTGGTAGCGCCTACTCCTATTCGCTCACACTCGACCATCTCAAGCCGGACCCGCCATTCGAGTTCGATTATACCATCGCCGATCGATACGCGACGTACACCGTCACCTACTACCCTCCGCTTGTGACTCAGTTCCGGCCTGACAATGGCGATCCGAATCTTTCATCGCCGCTGAGTCTCACTGTGAAGGGTACTGACCATGCCGGCCGAACGCAGAAGCTCACCACACTCACATCGGCGTATGCGACGATTCCATTCGGCCGATCGAATCTCGTCTTCACTGTCACTGCCGAGGCTGGTGGTACTCCATCTACCTACACGATTCACATTTCGAAGATGCGCCATACGAATTCTGCGATCGCGTCGCTCATCTCGACACTCGGTCGTATGACACCCAACTTCGACTCGAAGGTAACGCGATATCAGGTGTTGATGCGCGTCACCGACCCGACGAAGCAGGTACGCGTCATGTACTCACTGCAGGATGCATTCGCCACCGCAGCCGCTCGTATCGTCGATGCCGCTGCAGCGAAGTCGGATCCGATCGCGGCATTAGGAATCAAGGTAGAGGTGAGGGAGAGTAAGCGATCATGTAACTACCAGTCGATGCTACAGTTCGTACCAATATATGGCCGATCGAACCTGCTGCTGACGGTGACTGCCGATGACGGTAATACGACCCTGACTCGCTTCTACATCGACAAGGTGTCCTTCCGCCTGTTCAATATCACGGC
>JARLIE010000089.1 GCA_031291875.1 Minisyncoccota bacterium
CTTGCGGAGTACGGGTACAAGGGAGCCTTCGATGCGCATGCACGCTATTCAACAGGGACTGTTGTGCCCCACGAATGGCGGTTCCCAGACGGTTCCACTGTTAGCGTGTCGTTGAATCGGCAGGCTGCTGCGTTATCCGGTTGGGAACGATGATCTTCCGGCTTCGCATACCGCAAGCGGGAATGGGGTTTTTACGCACGGGTAGATGGGTCGCTTAGTCCGCAAATGAAAGTCTTTTTTGTCGGCGATAATAGAACCAACCTAAATTGGGGTCGCGCCGCAAGTATCGCGCTGCGAGAGTTGTTATCGACGGAATTTGAGATCTCGGGCTGCGTCAAGGGCGAATTATTCGACTTGTCAGTGGCTGAAGCAGGATTCGTCGGTACACTTACTCCGCCTGGATATTACGGGTTGTACCGAAGCTTGTGGAATAGACGATGGCGCCGACCGTTTTCCTGGTATGTGAAGTTGGAGAGCCTTTACGGAGCCAAGGACTTTATTGACGAGGAACCCGCTGTTAGCGTGGATCGTCTTCTCAGTCACAAGCACCAATATTGGGCCTTCGAGAGGATCTATAGGGAGGCTTCAGAAGCCGATGCGGTGGTGATCGACGGGGATGGGGACATCATCCTCTCCACTCCTCCGCGTCGTCAAACACTGTTTATCCTAGCAATGATCGAGCTTGGACTGCGGCTCAAGAAGCCAGTATTCGTGGTAAATTCGATGATCTCCGATTGTCCGTCGACCGGAAGGAATGCCAGAACGCTCCAAACGGTCAGGCGACTTTTTGCAGAGTGCAAAGGTGTTTCTTTGCGCGACCCAGAATCTCTGAGGTATGTTCGAACCGAAATCCCAGCGGCGAAGTCCAGATTCATTCCGGATTCCCTATTTGCCTGGTATCCCCGTTTTGCCGACGGCCGCTCGCTTCCACCGAATGATGGCGATGTTCTTTTACCATATCCGGAGCGAGTTGAGTCCTGGGGCAAGCTCGATTTCTCTCAGCCATACATATGTATTGGGGGTGGAGCAGGGGCAGGCGGGGATCCGGAGCGAGCAGCGCATTGTTACGGAAGACTCGTCGACGCGATTGCGAAGCTCGGATTGCGTGTTTATTTAACTCAGAATGATGTCCCCGATGCGTTTCTCCAGTTCGTCGCGAAGGAGAAAGTGATTGGTCTTATTCCAGTCGAAGCACCGATCGCGGCTTGTGGGTCCGTGCTGGCAAATGCGCGCCTGTTCATTTCGGGGCGCTATCATCCATCGATCTTTGCTTCGCTAGGCGGTACACCGTGCATTTTCCTCGGCTCCCATGCTCACAAGATGGGGAGCTTGGCCCAGGTGTTGGAATATGACGATGGGTTGGAGTTCAATGCTTTTCCGTCTGATTCAGATATAGAGGAAATCGTTTCGACCGCGCGGAACTATCTCGGTCAAGGCGAAGCTCTGCGAGCGCGAATCCAGCAAGTAGCTAAAACTCGCTGCGATGAAGTAAGCGATCTTCCACGCTTCCTAAAGGAAGAGTTGGAAAA
Organism: Minisyncoccota bacterium; assembly: GCA_031291875.1. Classification (GTDB taxonomy): domain Bacteria; phylum Patescibacteriota; class Minisyncoccia; order Phycocordibacterales; family UBA2100; genus UBA10103. The sequence continues at coordinate 1,530 of JARLIE010000089.1, forward strand.
AACAACGCAGTTCGAGATGTCGTGAGTTGCGCACCGGAGAAACGCATGGATCCTATGGTAGTGATCGGCGGCGGCGGCCATGCAAAGGTGGTGCTGAGTATTCTCCA
>JARLIE010000090.1 GCA_031291875.1 Minisyncoccota bacterium
AGATCGACCATCATTTTTGCGATGCCGCGTTCAGCCGGTGGAATGCCCGGCTTTTCTGCTCCCAGCCCAAGCTGATGGCGCAGTGACGATTGAACGCTGTCGCGGTTGAGGATCTCGCCCTCGATTTCGGAGGTTTTTACGGCCTCGTCGCTGATAAGCTCGATTTTGAGGGTATCCTGATCGTCGGCCCCGATATGCTTGAAAGCGCCGAGGAATTCCCCTGACCGGAGCAGGAACTGCTTTTCCAGCGGCTCCAAAGCCTTTGAATCATATGTGAAATTCGACCAATCCGGCTTTTCCCAGTTCCAGCTCATGAGTTATAGATGTCCCTGCTATAGCTCATAATATTCGAGATTATGAGTTATAGCAATAAATTCTATAGCTCATTGGTCCCGGTTTAGGCCTCGATGAAATCGGTAGCTTCTGAGCAACTATCGGGTGAAGCAAATTTGCGTCAAGCTGATGTTGGATAACGTTGGCGCAGGCCAATCTTCACGATGACGCAAATGGACGCCAGAATTGCCGAACTGGTGGCGCGGCTCACGGCACTGGAACGCGAGCGCGCGGAGATCGTAGCCGAGATCGACACTCTACGATCGGCGCGGAGTGGGAAGACCGCGGCTATAAGAGTGGTCCCTTCCGCAAAAGCGGGTAATCCCATCGACCGGAATTCATCAATCGAAAAGAAGATTGCCCTGTTTCGCCGGCTTTTCCGTGGCCGCTCAGATGTCTTCCCAGTCCGTTGGGAGAATCGTACGACGGAACGCGCCGGCTACGCACCCGCCTGTGCGAACGAATGGCAGCGTGGGATTTGCGAAAAACCAAGAGTTAGATGTTTGGCATGTCCAAATCAGGCATTCCAGGCTGTAGATGACGTGTCGATCGAACGCCATCTACGCGGGACCGACACGAATGGCGCTCCGTTCGTTATGGGCGTCTATCCGATGCTTGTGGACAATACCTGTTCGTTCCTGGCCGTGGATTTCGACGAAGGGGAATGGCGAAGAGATGTCTCCGCTTTTAGGGATACCTGCCAGCGCCACAAAATTCCCGTTGCGATCGAGCGGTCGCGATCCGGAAACGGTGCTCACGCCTGGATCTTTTTCGAGGAGCCGATACCGGCAGCGTCGGCGCGCCGTCTCGGGGCATTCCTTATCACCGACACGATGGAACGTGTCCCAGATATCGGATTCGGGTCCTACGATCGGCTCTTTCCAAGCCAGGATACAATGCCGGCGGGTGGGTTCGGCAATTTGATTGCGTTGCCGCTTCAAGGACTCGCGCGAAGCTCTGGTAACAGCGTGTTCATCGACGAGTCTTGTTCGCCATATTCGGATCAGTGGGACTTCCTTTCAGCGATCGAGCCTATGGCACGATCGAGGGTGGATTATCGAATCGAGGAAGCGAGTGCATCTGGAAAAATTCTCGACGTACGTATTCCTCTCGTTGACGAAGACGAAGAGCCGTGGCTTG
>JARLIE010000091.1 GCA_031291875.1 Minisyncoccota bacterium
CCGGGAGGTGCTCGTCTTCATGAACGAACGGGAGTTGGTGAGCCTCGACGATAGGTTCGCCGGCTACTTGGCCGATGGCGGCGCTGGAGCGGACGAGGAGGAGGCGGGCGCCGAGCAGGCAGCAGTGAACGCATTCCTTGATTGCGTGGCCACGGAGCTTTGGGGGTATCGCGAATATATCGAGGACCAATCGCCATTCGCCACGCAGCAAGGTGTCAAGGGCGCAGAGTTTGCGCGTGTTCTTGTGATCCTTGACGACGAGGAAGGCGACTACAACCTTTTCTCTTACGGGAAGTATTTCGGGATTTCGCCGTTATCGGCCACCGATCAGAAGCACATCGAGGATGGGACTGACTCAGTCCTTGGCCGGACCCGCCGCCTGTTCTATGTCTGTTGCTCACGGGCTTTTCAGGACTTGACCGTCGTACTCTTCGTTCCGGATGTAGCTGCGGCTCGCGCGGCCATTGAGGCTCGGGGGCTGTTCCCGGCCGCCGACATATACGATCTAGCTGCGGTGAAGGCCTAGAATGTGCCAGCCGCAGCGCCAGGATAGGCGACCGTCCAGACTCCGGCGAACCCGGGAATAAATAGTAACGTGAGGCCGGATACGGGCTTAAATCGATAGAGGGAAACCTTTGGCGGGACCATCGGAAAAGACAATTAAGAGGCTCTTCGCGGTTTCGGGAAACCTCTGCGCGTTTCCGGGATGCTCCTTGCCTATCGTAGAAAGCATCGGGACCATCACCGGCGAGATCTGCCACATTCGTGCGCAGAGCGAGGGAGGCCCCCGGTTCGACAAGGCTCAGACGGACGAAGAACGAAACGGCTTTGGCAATCTTGTTCTCTTGTGCCGGCGCCATCATAAGATGGTGGATGCCGAACCGGACGTGTATTCAGTGGAGGCACTAGAGGAAATCAAGAGCATTCGAGAACGGGAGAAGGGTCGGCCCGAGCAGGCGACGGATTCCTTTTACGCAAAGATACTCCTCGGCGACCTTCGACGTATCGAAGTGAACAATAATAGCGGAAATGTTGTGATCGATAGCCCGGGCACGATCCTGGCAAAAACCGTCAACGTGAAAACGACGCGCAAGACGGTGAAGGTCCAGCCGGCAGCAGGAACCATAGGTGCCAATCAGGTAGAGAGTAGATATATTCAGCACCTAATCAATCGTTACAACGAGTTTGCCAGAACTGATAAGATCCGAGCTAAGAAATTTAGCTACGGCGCGATCTCCAAGAATATAGAAACAAACTTCCGAGCCGCCTGGAGGATGCTGGCGATCGAGGACTTCGGGCCCCTCTGTGTTTATCTTCAACAGCGAATCGGCAGAACGCGTGTAGCGAAGTCGAACGCGTCCAAAGGAATAAAATCGTTTTCAAGCTTCGAGGAATACTCTCAGACGGCTGGGTGATAGCTGCAGTCACAGTCGGGTATTGCCGAGCCTGCAATTGCGGGTGCTATCTCGGGGTGCGTCGACGGACGACGGTTTGGCTGACGATCCGACGATTGATTTTCACCTTCCATTCGAGCTGAGCGGGCGAGAGGATACGCTTTCGCATGGTCTGCTTCAGGAACGTATATTCATGTTCTCCGTAGAGATAGCCCGTGCGGTAGGCATGATCGATGAGATCATTGTTCGCATTCGCCGTTAAGTCTTTGGCTATACGCTTCAACCCATCGAACAAATTGCCGGTGTCGACGCACATGAACCTGTTTATGCATACGTTTCCCACATATGTGGTGGCAC
>JARLIE010000092.1 GCA_031291875.1 Minisyncoccota bacterium
CTAGGGCACACCGGATGCTGGGACGGATTCGAGCATCCGGAATGTATTGTTCTATCCGCCAACGAACACAATTCTGTTCATTAGCTATGAGTCAGATGACGAGACAAAAAAGTTGTCCTTGATATACGATATCGTTCTTAAGAGTATGTTTATGGTGCCGGTCTTCTCAATCACGATTGGCCTGTCCTGACTATCTGTAAGAACCGTCAGCGGGTCTTTGAAATAATGTAGAGCGTCTAACTTAGCGCCGTCGCTCTCTAAATCTATAGAACTTGAAGGCGGGCTTTTGTGCAAACGCAACAACGAGGTTGGTATAATTGTGAACTTTTCAATTGGCGCAATTGAGTCTGACAATTCCGAACAAATGCGATAATTGATATCGATCGTCTTAGTGAGTGCGGCGAATTTACGACTATATAGAGCGTTCCATTGTTCGGTAATACCTTCCGGACGTGCTGTATAGCGAGATATAGTCGAATCATCGTAACCTTGTGATTGCATATATTGATTGATATCGGGAAAAATTCTGTCGAATATAATACAATTGATGTAATGTTGCTCAGCAAGCATTCCACCCGCTGCAACGAAAGAACATCTTTCACTGTCGTTATTGATTCTGTCTCGGTGTTCAGCGCAAATAACAAAGGCGCATCTCGCGTCCAAGCTCGAAGATATAATCAGGTGTCCGTCAATACGTCCTGCGACGTTAGCGGCAACAGCGTGACCAAGTTCATGAAGAACGCGACTACCAACGCTATCAAGAAACCTTCTAGCAACAACCCTATCGTTATGGAAGGCGCGTTTATTCAACGGCGTGAGGGGCATCTGTCTACTCGCAATTTGCAATGCGATCGGGGCGGTTCGGCGCCGGACAGGTAGCCGAAACAATTTAATGAACGGTTCAGAGTTGGGGAAAATTGAAACGGATATTGGTCTGATCGAAATTCGCGCTTGGCTCTTCCCAAGGTATGCAGGTGGATCGGCTTGGGGTCCGAACGCCGATCGGCGTTTCAAGCGCCTGATTGTCTTCACTTCCGCGGGGTCAACCAACCCTCGGCGCTTGTTCATATCTTGATTGTCGGTGGAGCGAACTCATCGCTGCGACGGCCACGTGATTTCTCGAAGAAATGGCCAAGCCGGTCGCTGAACCAAATCGTTCAATTTCACAATGTCGACGACGCGAGGAGTTTTTTTGGCGCCGTATGCCCGCCCGGTTCCGACTTCGGCGTGGCCCATAAGCATGTCTTTTTCGTAATCGTTTGCGCCCACCGCAGACATCGCGTCACGAAAATTGTGCCGAAACGAGTAGAGCGCTTTCAAAGGATCCGTAATCTCCAACTGGTTGCGGAGAAAGTCGCTCCAAAACGAGGAGAACATGTTGGACACGAGGCCGACGTTTGAGTTTGTCTCAACGGCCGGCCAAAGCGTTCGCCATTGCTGGTTGCGCGCCGTGACCACGAGGTTCGACAGACCGTTCGAAAGCAGCTCACGCCGGACAGGCACGTAGCGCTTTCTTGCAAAGGCTTTCAGCGACCGACCACCGGCGTTGGTGACATGGAAGCATGTGATTTCGGGGTGTTCAGGATGTGGCCCGACCGTGTCAGGGCCGAGCTGCAGAATTTCAGAGGTGATCAGTCCGCCGGCAACGGAGATCAAAGGAATCCAGAATTCGAGTTCGCCGCCAGCCTTTGGGTTGGTCGAACGCTTGCCCTTGCAAAAGACGTCGTCTGAGAAGATGGCGTCGAGTTCCGCGGCGCTGAA
>JARLIE010000093.1 GCA_031291875.1 Minisyncoccota bacterium
ATGCCGGCGCAGACTCAACGATCGCCATTCGCGCCGAAGCCGATGGGGGCCTCCCGCTTGTCGTTTCGGCGTAGTTGGGGACATGATCGAGACGCCGAATTGTCGGGACACGCGGCGAGTGGTACGTCCACCGCGATCTTGATACTGGCATGGCGTCCACAAAAAAAGCTGTGGAGCAGGGGGGCTATCGTGACCGGACGACTCGATGACAGCGTATTCCGTGACCTCATCAAGAATGCGCCGCTCGTATCAATTGACCTTATTGTCAAAGACCCAAACCGAAAAATTGCAGTGGTGCGCCGGACTCGGAATCCGGCGAAAGGCGATTATTTTGTGCCAGGCGGGCGCATATACAAGGGCGAAGAATTAAGTGTCGCACTGAAACGGATCGCGGATTATGAATTGAGAATTGACGTTGATCTTGTACCGCATCGTTTCTTCGGCGCGTTTACACACATATACGAGACGAATCGTTTCGACGAGAGTGGATACGGCACGCATTACGTTGTTTTAGCTTACGAGATTCGCGTCGAAAGACAAAGTGATTTCTTCGATGCAGACCATGATGAGATTAAATGGATCACCGCGGACGAAATACTTGCTTCAGATTCCGTTAACAGCTACGTAAAACGATATTTTTCAGCTCCCCGTTTTGAGTTTGACACACAAGCGGACGAATATGAGCATTTTGTTGGTGCCGGCATCGCCTACGAGGCGCTGATGGCTCATTATGTCCATTACGATAGTCAATTTTGGAGCAGAACGCAACTATTGCTGGCCGTACAAGGCGGTCTTTTTGCTGCGAGCGCGGTTGGTGGGTTCGCAAACACTCTGTGGGCATCGGGATTGATGGTATTTAATATTTTTCTAACACTCGCGATCACGAACTTAATATTTCGTGATACAGACAGCGCTTGGCAAAATATCGATGCAATTGACGCTTGTCACGATATCATCAGTAAGAATTTGAAATGCACACCGTTACGCCTTCGCTCTAAATCTCGATTTGGAAAAGCGATCAACGGCATATATACAGTTAAATACGTTATCGTATTGGTGCTGATACTAGATGTTGCGTGGGCATTCGTGAATGCGTTTAAGATTGCGCCAATTTAGATACGTTAAGATCGAGCTATTGCTAGAAGAATAGTCGGCAGGGGTTCTCTAAACAAAGAAACCGCCCAGGGTCTTGCCTGGGCGGGGCTAACGCAATTTGCTCCTCAGTGGCCTCCCCTTGAGAAAATCGCGACGGGAGTTTCCCAAGTGAAAAGGTTTCCGATCCAGTTTACTCCGTCGCGCCAGCGGTGATCAGCGTGATCCCACCAGAGATATCGAACGGCCAGGCGTCCGTCTTCAATCTTGTGATTGTAGATCGTTCCCCAAAAGTGGATGCGCCTTCTGCGCCATTCTTCTGGAATCTGTCCCTGGTAAAGAAGTAGGTGGTCGATGACCCTCGCGTTCAATACCGGTACATGATTTCGCGTCAACTCTCGGCGGAGTCGTGTCCCGAGAATGTCGCCTTTGCTTGAGACATAAAGAGCATCTCTTTGCCGATTTCTGTCCCATGCGATCGTTGCACCCAGCTGATGACTAACTAGGCTATAGTGGTCTGGTACACAAGGTCTCGCAGCGCAGTCGATTGTGACGGTGAGAACGTGTCTGTCCATGTTGTCCTCCTTCGCAATAAACCAAACATTTGGCGTACCGCGTCTGAAGGACAACAACAGCTATTGCAACAGTACAGTGAATGTGAATACAACGCAAATTGGACTTATTGACTTATCTTAATATTGTGTCGTAAAACAGATATTGCACTAAACCGCTCACGCGGTAACCGTTGCATCATCTGTCAAGTATACACCGAAAGGGAAGTGCGTGGCACTGCTACTTGTGCCGCCACATCTTCACCGCCGAGAGCACCAGGATGGCCGCAAGGGCCGGGAGCAAGAGGGCGCTCGGAACGATCCCGAGCATCTGCCCGCCGATGAGACTGCCGACGATCGATCCGGCCGCCATGACGATGACAAAGGGTTTGTTCTGACCGAGCACCGCGAAGCTGCGGTCCTGACTGTAGCGCGCAAAGCCGACGAGCATCGTCGGCAGGCTCACCGCGAGCGACAGGCTTCCGGCGAGTTTGATGTCGACGCCGAACAGCAGCACAAGCGTCGGGATGAGGAGTTCGCCGCCGGCGACTCCAAGAAGCGCGGCGACAACGCCGATCACAAACCCTGCGATGACGCCAGCGAACGCCTGAGCAACTCCGGCAAGAACCGCCGTAGTGCCGACGACGTTGTGGCCGAACACGAGCACCACGGCGATAGCGGCGAGCAGAACCGCGATCACGCGATACAAAGTTTGCGACTTGAGGCGCGTCGCCCATCCCGCGCCGAACCACGCCCCGAACAGGCTGCCGGCAAGAAGATTGACAATGATCAGCCACTTGGACGCGAGCAACGAGAAGGGGATCGTGCTTGCCCGGAATGGCAAGGCGGAGGCCACGACGACGAGGCTCATCGCTTTGTTCAGGATGATCGCTTCGAGGGCAACGAATCGAAACGCTCCGATGAGGACGGGAAGCCGGAACTCCGCGCCGCCGAGTCCGATGAGGCCGCCGAGGGTTCCGATGATCGCGCCCGCGCCAAAAGCCGAGGGCGCGCGCCATTGCGGCTCGGATGCGTTCGGCGGGTTGGTGATCACGGCTCCAAATACTCCGTAGCGGGCAAACGTCTGAAGGGGACTCAGACGGATCGGTTTCCCAACCTACGGCTTTGTTGAGCCACTTTCGATACGTCGCACAAGATTACTTCTCCGACGTGTGAGGCGGTTGCGAGGGCTCGTCGTCGGCGAGCGTCCTGTCAGGATTGCCTGTTCGTGCAGTCCAACTGGCAGGAGTACGCCGATGACCAAGCACCCGGTGTCGCCGCTGCGGCAGCGTCTGATCGACGACATGACCATCCGCAACATGTCGCCGAGCACCATCAAGATTTACGTCTACGCGGTCGCGAAGTTCAGCCGCTTCTACGGACGACCACCCGACAAGCTCACGTTCGAGGACGTGAGAGATTACCGGCTCCACCTCCTCTCGCTGGGATACCAGCCGACTTCAATCAACCCGATCATGGGCGCGTTGCGCTTCTTCTACGGCACGACGCTCGGCCGGAAGGAGGCGGCCGAGCAAATCCCCTACGCCCGCCGTGCCGACAAATTGCCGGCGGTGCTGACGGGCGACGAAGTGGTGCGATTCCTGAAGGCGG
>JARLIE010000094.1 GCA_031291875.1 Minisyncoccota bacterium
CGCTACCAGACTCGTGTTGCGGGCGAAGTTGCGCTGGGCCACTCCACTGACAACCAAGAAGAGCTGCTCGACACGGCACCGTGCGTTGCGGGCAATCTTCCAAGATGTGTTGCTGGAGTCGCGACGCGGATTTCACGGCGACGTGGCAGTCGGAGCACTCGAATCGTCGTCCAGTGCAACGCACTATTCCTGCATTGGTGGATGGAAGAAAGTGCGTCGACATTTCACATGCGGCCACCGACTTCTGGCAACTGGGGCATGTGTAAGATGATGATGACGAAGCCATTGCAATTGGGATTGGTTATGCGATGTGAAATGAAGGTGAGCGCTTGAAGCGAAATCAGTTCTGAAGCAAGTTGAAAGAACAGTCTGAAGCGAGAATACGAGTTTGAGTCCTCGCTGTTGGGTGAGTCAAAATGCTCACAGCACCAGTGAGCGAGGCTTGTGAGCGATTTGATCGACGCAGCATTGTCTTTGAGTTGATGCTCTGATGTACCGGTACCACCATGGAGCAGGTCCTTGAGGTTCCTTGTAGAAACGAGACATCGCATTTCATATATCAAGTACGAACTCATTTCAAACAACTTCCCTCATAATCAAAGCTCTGTGGACTCCATCGTGTGCGACAGGCACTCTCTTCGGTATTTTATTATATGAAGCGAAGATGACGATGATGATGCCGAATCACCCAAGCCCGACCCGATGGATGAATCGAAACGCGTCCGAGCGCGTGATTCAGGGTGAATCCCAGTACATACGTCGGATTGATATGGCGTGCGTCGAACATGACACGCTCGAAGGAGTCCGGCGACACGTTCGAGTGATAGTGATTCGGCTAGTATGTTATGGCTTCAATATTGCAACTCCGTCAGTGTTGCCCTGCATGAGAAGCATTCGAGAGGGCGCTCGTTCATCGGTATTCGCAGCTCCATCTCATTTTACTCCTTCTCGAGCCGTTCGATATCGAGGAGTTGGCGATTAGTGTGCGCCTCAGCTTCTTGCAAGCGACGATGGGAGTCGCTGTGAAGCGGCAGCAACGTTATCAGAGAGGCCTCCAAGCTAGCAATGATCTTTCTAAAAGATCATTGTAGTCGTTGTATTCCAGTGAATTTGTTGAATAATGTATGAGTGATCGCGCACAGGGGATACATTTTATAAAAGTAATCATGGAACAAGAAGAAAAACAAACGACAGTAGCGTTCCTCTCTGTGTATGCTAAAAGCTAGATCGACAACAAGAACAACAACAACAACAACACGTCAAGCATGTACTCGTTCTCTCGCCGCGCTGCTTCTGGCTGTGCTCCGTCCCGTTCAGCTGCGCGACGCCAGCATGCCTGTGCGTGTCCGCGGAGGCGGTGTCGGTGTCGTGGGTGGTCGTGTCGCTCGCGATTGCTCGCCTGGCTCCACCTCGTTGACTGCTGCACGAGTGCCGACCGTTGGGCCGACGAGCGACCTCGACCCACACCCGCACAGCGAGACAACCACTGACCGTGATGCCGCTCAGAGCGCACCATCGAACTCAGCGTCATCGATTGCCCGGGAGGATGGAGTCGCTGGCTCCGTAGCTTCTCACACGCGGGCACAATCGGACGTCACCACCTCGCGACCGCAACGGACGTCGGCCACAGCGTCCACCGTGCAGACGCACGCTGCCACCGCATCGCAGCCGACAGTCACCACGCCATGGGATGTGCACACCCCGAGTCGACGAGGTCGTGCGCCTGAGACCTCGCCCGAGC
>JARLIE010000095.1 GCA_031291875.1 Minisyncoccota bacterium
GCTTGCTCGCCCGCTCCCGCAGCCCGCCGCGTGAGACATTCGAGCGACGAGAGCTGGCTGCATAAGCGGTACGCTGGACTTGGATTATCAAACGCTTAGGCGCCAAAAACGCGCGGCGAGCAAGCCCACGCGCAAACCGAAGCGCGCCCCCTCGGCGACCACCGATACGAGGAATTGATAAGCTGTCGCCGCAACCCCTGTCACCTCAATCCCCAGCGCCGATCAGGAATCCGGAAATCGCCATCGAACAGACGACAGAGGCGTTACCCGGATCACGAGAATCATATACGTTGCCCGCATGCTCAACAGTCGAAAGATTGTTCGGATTTTTCTCGGATCACCAGGCGATCTAGAGGACGAACGACGAGTCGCGAAATCGGTGGTTGATGAATTCAACGGCCTCTGGGCCGATACGACGGGCTACCAGGTCGAATTGGTGGGTTGGGAAGAGACGGTGTCGGGGTTCGGCCGCCCTCAAGCTATAATCAATCGGGATCTTGAGCGTTGTGAGCATTTCGTCGGGATGGTTTGGAAACGGTGGGGGACGCCACCTGACAAAGGAGGAAAGTTTACGTCCGGCTTCGAAGAGGAGTTAACGAGGTCAATTACAAGTCGAAAGGAAACAGGCAAGCCCGAAGTTAGCCTGTTTTTTAAGGAGATTGACTCAGATTCTCAGCGCGATCCGGGAGCACAGTTACGACAGGTTATTGCTCTACGAGATTCAATAATTGCTGAGAAGGAGCTATACTTTGAGACCTTTGCTACCGTTGCTGAGTTCGAACCAAAAATACGGCGATGTGTTACGCGCTACATTCAACAATTGCAAGCTGCGGACACAAAAGAATTGCCTAGCGAAGGACGGTTGCAATCGTCAAGAGATAGTGAGCAACAGAACTTTCCTGCGAGCACAGCGCCGTCGAAGACAGCGTTGTCAGACGAGGGAACGAAATTTATACACGAGTTCGTTGCAAAGACGGAGCGCGCCCTAGACAGCGAGCCGATAGAACCTATTGAGGTGGCGCGTTTCCGTCTGCTTGGCACTATTATTGGCAAACCCGGCAACGACGAGCAGCCTTTGGGTGTGCACGACGCCAACCTTATTTTTATATCGCGGTCAGAGCTCGAACTAGGGCGAAACGAAATTGTAGGCATGATTAGGAGCGGCCTTGAGCAATATTCGTACGAAACCGCACCTCTATGGTTCTGGGTGGCCTCCGTCAACGGGTTTACGAAGAATGTCCTCGGGTTTTTCTCCTTCGTCGGCTCCTCTGCACAAAACGTCGGTGCACTTTCCGCAATGCGCCTCATTTCTGAACCTTTGCCATACGAGTCCGAGGAACAGAGGAACTACACCCTCAACCACTGGCTAGCACCGGATGCTGCTGGCCCATTGAAGGTTGCTGCTCTTGCATACCTCGGCGATTGTGGCACCGATGCCGACATTCCCGCGATCAAGGCTGAGCTGACGCGAGCGGACTACCAAACGACAGATGTTGCGACAGAAGCAATCCTTCGCATCCGCTTGCGGGAGAGCTGCGATGCTGCAATTCAGTCGCTGAACGAACTTCAACCCCGGTCGATCAGTGCTGGCCTATTAAGCGACTTGTTTGAGAACGGCTCGCCGATCGCCGATGATCTTCTCCTCGAGTGCCTCGGACACCAAAGCTCTGGTGTCCGACGCCGGGCGGTTGTGCTTCTAAAAGCGCGGGGTGCGCTGGACTTGGAGACTGCCGGCCGGCTTGTCACGGACGGCGATGCGGCCGTCCGCTTCGAGGCGCTTGGTTCGCTAGTTGATCGCGGAGAGATCTTCTCAGACGATGAGGTCAGGAAAATCCTCGTGAGGCCGTCGACCGCGACGGGCCTAGCCCTTTTGAGAGGAATAGATGACGATGGCGAAGCTTACTGGACGCGCTTTCAAATCGAGCGCTGGCGTAGGATGACGGCGGGTGAGCTTGAGAAGGTAGCGGATAAGGACAGTATTCTTGATAGAGCTGCTAGTTTTGTCTTGGCGGAGCGCCAGTTTCCTGTGCACGGAGCAAAATTAAGGGACTCTATCGATGACCAGTTCAAAAGTGAGTTCACTAAAGAATTAACGAGAATGGAGGAGAATGAGTTTTCGGTAAATTCTGGGACCGTTGAGAAACTGAAATCGCTTGAGGAATTCCTAAGAAAGAGTCGCACGCGGGAAGCGCTTGATGTCGTTTGTCGAAACGGCGATCCTAAAGACTTAGGGCGCGTTCGTAAAACTTTAGCTAGCGGGTTCGTCGGATACTCTGAGACTGACATCGAGTACTTGCGGAGATTCGGCAAATGGGAGGACATTCCACTAATCGTGGCCGCGGTAGAGCACCCGAGTAACCAGCGTTATACGTCGTTGTTGTCTAGTGTAGACGACTCAAGAAACCACATCGTTGCGCACGCAATTTATGAGATGGGTCGGTCGCGACTTCAGGATCTCCTCGTTCTTGAGATGCCCGGCGGCTTGTTGTTGAGTCTCGTAGCGGTTTGCTCCGATGCTAACTTTCGCGCTCTCAATGAAAAAGCGATCTCGTTACTTCTTCGTTCAGGTAACGATAGAGTTCGGAAGGTAGCTGCACTTAGATGTATTCGTGCGCTTCCGAGGGAGCGCGTGAGACGGCTTCTTGCCGACTACGTTTCGGGAGGGCGGCAGTATTACTATAACGTTGTCCATTGGCTCGATATGGGGATTTCGGTGCCGCGGGAACGTGCTCTCGCTGCGGCAAAGAAGGCTCTCGCACGAGAACTAAGAAGCTGGGACAGGCGATAAGAATAAAGTTAGCTCTGGGGCTTACGGGGACAGGATACGAATTGCACAATTTCGACATCCGCCTGTAGGCGCTGGACTTTTCGGCTGGTATCGCGACGTCTCTCTCCGCCACACACCAAGCCGTCGACCTCATGGAAGCATGAACTTCCGAAGTTTGGACGCTGTCAATGGCGCGCGCTTCGCGCGCCGCCTTCGGCGGTCGAAGACCATTGACAGCGTCCAAACTTCGGAAAAAAGAGGCTTCCATGAGGTCGACGGCGCTCCCTGCCGAGTTCGCGCCGGTCAAGCTGACGCTTCCTCATCGGCCGTGCTTCGTGTGAAGCTCTTTCCCGCTTCACAGGAAAGCAAGCTTTGCGGAATTACGGCGCCTCTTGCATAATTCCCCCATTGCGCGAGAAGCGAGCCTTGCCCGCCCGCC
>JARLIE010000096.1 GCA_031291875.1 Minisyncoccota bacterium
AACCTTCCATGCGTCGCTACTTCGCATGTTCGCATCGAGCGCCCGAAATAAACGCGCCACACGCGTTCCACGTTTATGACATCATCGTTGACCACTCAGAAAATTTAAAACCGCCAATTTCAAACTGAGGCACTACCCCCAATTTGGGAGATTTGACGTTCCCTGAAACGGGGAGTTCGGCATAAGCGAGCACGCGGTTCATGGCGATGGTTTCATTTTCGACAGCCGGTTTATCGCTGTGCAGAAAAAACATGGGATGCTATCGTTCGGGATAGCGTTGGGCTTGCGCTCGTGCACGAGGCGCAGCGGTGGCGAATAATATCGAGAGAAAGCCTATCCCGCGACGCGCGAAATTCGAGCATCGATTATGAGTGGTATCGACAACCCAGCAATCACCGTCGGCGAGATGAAGGCGCATGGCGTGCAGAAAGTTTGGGCGGTCTGCGAACTTTGTGGCAAGCGTTGGCTCGTGCCTGTTGAATTCTTGCCTGCGAGCACAAGTCTGGCGACGATCGCCGAATTGATAATTTGTCCGAACTGTGGGGACAGAAGCGTAATGGCCTCACCTGCTTCGCTCGGGCGCGTCTGAACCGTAGTGGGAATGCCCACGACACTTCTGACGCATAATTTCCACATTCGAAGCGCACGCGCCTCTCCATTAGGAGAACCGCGCCGATCGGGTGTGACCTTCGGAATTTTTCAGGAGCGGGCTAATGGTCCCAATGCACTGTCGTAGCAAAGGCCGAAGCAAATTTTAGTCCTAATTATGCTTTGTGCTGACCATTGCCAACCTGCGGTCAACCTGACTTTTTTCGCCCCTGTCGATGGCCATCGAGGAACGTTTTCTTGAGCAGACGAATTAAATCCAAAACTGACTTACGCTCGTCGACCGAGAGAAACACGATTTCTTCGACGATTTCCGGCACATGCATCTCATCACGAGCGTAATGATAAAGGATCATCCTTTCATCATCGTTCAAATAAAAAACTGCGTCTCGAGTCTCGTCAGGGTTTTCATGCGCACACATTTTACTCTCACGCGGCTAGAGAATAAGTGAATTCTTTGACGAACTCTCGATCGATCGTTACCGATCCGATGCCAGGTTGCTTATGGATAACGGCTTCCCAGTCATCGCCGACTTCGTAGGTCACGGCAAACGAGAGAACACTTCCGATAATTTGGGGCTCGGAGATCGGATCGCCAGCACATCCTGTGCGCTGCAGGAGTCGGTGCATGTGCGCATCATAGACCGCGACGTAATGGCTGATTCCTGCAAGTTTGCCGATTTCGTTCAGCGCGAGGCCTAGTTCCGCCGTCGCGGAGCTGATCTTTGCGAAATCAGCTCGCGACGAGGGGTTCCG
>JARLIE010000097.1 GCA_031291875.1 Minisyncoccota bacterium
GCAACCCGTGATGTGCCGGGAGTCGGCTGGTACGTGCTTGGCTCCGCCATTCGCTACGCCTTCGAACGCTCCCGGGGCAAAGGTCTCTTCGTCATGGGACCCGTCGAGGAGGAAACAATGACAAAGCCGGAATGGCAGGGATTAGCCAGATCCCGCGAGCAATGCCGCGTTACGGAACGCAAGGTCGCCACAATTCTGTTCAGCTATAAGGGCGAGCGCGTGAACGCTCTCCGTTCTTGGGCGGGTCAGTCATGAACCCTATCGAGGGTTTCAGGCTTGTTCGCCAAAAAGGCTTTCGACTCGTTTTTGCCAACTTTAGGGAGCGCATCCTGTTCGACGCCTTCAACGGCATCGACACGATCACTCAAGTCTCGAAAGACCAGTTCACCTCGCGGCCGGCGAATCTTGGGCACGGCCTGCATTACTCCAGTTCCTGGACGAGCGAAATTCGTTTTGGCTTTGGCGCCGCGCTGAAATACCTTGGATCTTCATTTGAAGATTACACGTTCATCGATATCGGTTGCGGCAAGGCCAAAGTGCAGATTGCCTGGGAGCAACTACTGCGCAAACGCGGTCTTATCCAAAACGTCCTCGGCATCGACTATTACGACGCGCTCCTCGGCGACGCGAACAGCAACTATCAAAAGGTCCTCGGCAAAGACGGCCATTTCATTCACGCCGATGCTTCCGAGGTCGATTATCCCGCCATCAGTACGAAACTCATCGCGTACCTTTACAACCCGTTCGATGGCGTCATTCTCGCGCGATTGTCCGAGGCGTTGCGACCATGCTCGGTCGTGCTTATTTACAATAATCCAGAACACGCAGACGTTCTGCTCCGCAGCGACTTTCAGATTGTAACGGAAAAGCCCGGCTTTCACCCGCAGGGCACTACCATTGTCTACGCGAGAGCATCAAATAAAACCATTTGATGCTGGCCGTTCTGCTCGAACGGATGCTCGTGGTGGGTTCGTGCAGATTGCACATCGCAATCGGGGACGGCAATCTATATATTGTCAGCACGAAGAAAATCGGATTTCTCTATTGCGACGGGGCGCTGACGAAGCGTTTTGGCCCGTCAGGCTTAAAAGGAACCTAAGTTGAGCGTCGCCTTCACCAAGGAAGACAGTGCGGAAACAGCATCGGAGACATTGCTGCCCGACCGCCCAGTTTCACCTTATCCAAATCTTGTTACCGAAACGGGATTGAAGGCTCTCGAATTTCAACTCGAACAGGCCCGCGAAGCGTACGAGGCCACGCAAAAAATTGAGGACGTCAACGAAAGACGGCGGCAAGGAGCAGTTCCCCTGCGCGATATCCGCTATTTTGCCGCCAGAGTCCGGACCGCTCAGGTCATCACCGATCCCACGTCAACTGAAACCGTTGCCTTTGGCAGCACAGTGACGTTTGGACGCGAAGATGGCCGCGTCCAAAAATATCGCATCGTGGGCGAGGACGAAGCGGACCCCAAGTCCGGCTCCATTTCTTTCGTATCGCCCGTAGCGAGGCTTTTGATGAACAAAGCTGTTGGCGACGAAGCCGGCGCGGCGGGTCAAAAGCTGGACATCATTTCAATCGCCTAGCCCCCGAACGCGCACAGCCCCCGGCGTTTTCACGCACCGGGGCTGTTTTGTTTTGGTTGTCGACCGTGAAGAATTCTGAAAGCCCGGCCTTCTGTGGCTTTCAGGTTGATTGGAAGTATTCGTTTTTGCCGGATTGGCTCTTTCGAAGGTCGGTTTTCTTGCAAATTGATCGGCGCCGCGCGGCGTGATTCACTGCC
>JARLIE010000098.1 GCA_031291875.1 Minisyncoccota bacterium
AACGAGCGGGCAAATCTGCCGTTGCAATGGCTGCACTAGTCCGGGAACTTGACGGATGAGTTGCGCGCACAATTCGCGCCTTTGCGGACCTTCTAGGCGTTCCCGCGCTCCGGTCGCACTAGGACTGGTGCTCAAGCAGCTCTGCGTAGGCATTTCGCCAAAACCGACCAGCCGTAAGCCGTAACTCCTAGGCCGATCAGGGTCTGCGAGAATAATATCTGTATCTTCATACAGTGTGCGCCGCGAGACCGGTAGAGATCACGGGGTGAAAGTTCCCGACATTGCAAGAACTAGCGATTCACGATGTCCCCGCGCCGCGGCGGCCACCATCGCCTCACCCACGTGTTTTTGCAGCCACGCGACCGCGCATCGGTCGTCATCGTTTAGTAAGCAAATGAGCTAATCCATGCGCCACCCTGGATGAAAATACGCCTGTAAATATAAACAGCATCCCGCGCGAGCGCAAAGCGGCATGCGTCGGTAGGGCTTAAGCCCCGGCCATGGAGAGAGCGGTGGCGGCCGACGGTGCCTTGAGCCTGTCAGGCACCACAGTGAGCGCAACACGGCGCGAAACACCCGAAATTGGGCGGCTGTATCCCGAGTTCGAGAGCTATCCGGCGCCAAGCCGCCACCGCCAGAGGAACGTTGGTTTTGCCGTTTTCCGCGTACGTTGAAGTTGATGCGTCTGTCCAGAAAAAGGGAGACGATTCCTCTAGATTGGTAGTAATCGGGTTTCCTCTAGCTGATAATTCGCCAAATCAATCTAGCCTCCAACGATGAGACGGGCGCCTTGTCGTCCGTCGCGCGTCAATAAAGGAGGCTGTATGTCTAACGCCAAAGGCCGCGATGGATTTGGGCAGTTTGCACGTGAGCGCAAAGCGGCGTGGTGTTGGGGCGCGGTTTTTTTTGTCTTCGGCCTCCTCGTGATAGCCGGCGCTGCCCTAGTACTGCCGTGGTCGGAATCTGCGAAAGGCATCGTTCGCGACTTTGGGATCGCCTGGATGGTCGCTGGCCTCGTTGGGGTTGTAACGGACTTTATTGCGTTTGGAGTAGGTCTGATCCAGACGCAGCAATATTTTAACGAACAAGTAAGCAGGCTCGAAATCGCCGCCGATGCAATACGGCATGAGCACGCCACCCCCGAAGCTATTGAGCGCCAGTTGACGCTTCTATTTTATGATAAATTTAAGAAATACGATGCATTTGTAAAATCAATAACCAAGTTGCTCGTCGAGATGGCGAAACTTAAAGCGTCTGACGACGCCGCTCCCGCGCAAATGCGAATCGATGAATATATACCGGTCGTCGGTTGGATAATAGAGCGATATGCCGTGGAAATGACAGACGGTATCAACCGCCTCGAAGCGTCGATACGAGAACACAGTCAAGCACCCCAGCCAGCGGTATATCAAGCTCCGACTCGCTTCGCGTTGAATCGGGAGGTATTCGCTGCGCAAACGCGCACGCTCGAGAAAGGTGACTGTTACTACTCTTTGGCCAACGTAGAACTTTACGTAGATTTTGGCGACGACGAGTTCGCAAAGGCCATCGACGACGCCCTTGCACGCGGAATTACCATTAGACGCATATACAACGTTTGCGACAGCGCAGATCAAAATAACATGGAGGAGTATGACCGCGCTGCGCACATCATCAACACACAAATCGAAAGGTTTAAAACAAGGAATAAAAAACTGTTCCAATATCGCTTCCTGACGGCGGAAATTTTGAAACAAAACGAAAATAACCACGTCTTAAAGAGAGAGCTCGGTGCTATTGAGGTGGCATCGGTCGGCGGGTTGAGCGGCAAATTTTATGGGCTGTTCGTGCACAAAAATGCTATCGCGCTAGTTTTTGACACTAACACGGTGGTTCGGACCACGCTTCAAATTTCGCCACGCACCGCATCTACAACAGACACGAGTTTGAATTTAGAGTCGATCGGTCACTATAGGCTGTTTGACACGCTATGGAAGCTTTGCGAGAAGGCACAAAATCCGTACCGAAGAGCACCACAACTCCAGCAAGACGAAACCCCAAGCCCTGGCCTCCGGGCACAGAACGAGAGTGCAGCGCCGGCCCCAGGCGGGGGCGCTCCGCAAGGGTGAGGTCAAGCCTGCAGAGCGGCGGCATTGTTCCGCTTGGTTGCGCGGGTAAGCGACCGAGCTTTGCCCCGAAACGCGTAGACCGTATTAAAACTGTCACCGTTGCGACAATAAATTTGTCAACACGCAGGCTGGACGAAGTCCAATGCCTCCTCCGCCTCGCGCAACAAGGGTTGCAGGGACGCGAAATAATTGTGTCAACGGGGGAAGCTAAATGTCACGCGCCCGGGCGGCGGGATTCGGCGAGCGGGCGGCGCCGTCCGTCGGGCACAAGTCGGCCAGGAACAGTCGGTGGACGGGCGCCTCCGGATGACCGTTTGCGCTCGTCACGAGTCATCAGATAATAGCTAGGGGAAACAGTATCCCTTTGCTAAGTCTCAGATTTCGCGAATCGTTCGGCTCGCCAAGCCGTGCAGACGCAGTTATGGCCCATCGGCATTATTCCGATTCGAACGGCTAGAAGAAACTTGACGCTGAACATACGAACCTAGAAACGCACCAAGCGTTAAATTGGCGAGGTCGTATAACTTCGTGTTTCCGCCAGATGAGAGACCAAGAATAGTGAAAGTAAGACTGAGTGCAATAGTAGCGAGGGGCAATCCAGTGATCCCGATTTTTGTAAAAAAACCTGTAAACCCGCTCAGACTGTTTAGCCTCACATATAAATCAATTGCTTTTTCCTTTTCCTCCGAGACTAGAGCGCTCAATAGTTCGTAGTCTTGACGCGGGATTACTTCCTTGCTGGCGGCACCTGCCGCATTCAAAAGGCTGTACCCAACGATTGCGCAGACAACGGCGGAAAAGAACAATATAAGGGCCGGTATGTAACCGCCTACGTACCACATCAGCTCGGTACCTCCGCGGTCCGTCCTGAAAGGCATTAATCCACCCTCTCTAAGGATCCACCATATCAAGCCACCAAAACAACACAATGAGACTAGCATGAATACGAGGCCAGAGTTCACCAGCGCGACCTGTTGACGCGTCGACAAATACTCGCGACGCGAATAGGGAGCTGTCGGTGAAGCGTGGTCATCGGACGAACTCATTTTGCCTCCTAAAACAGCAATTCGTTTGGTTGATTTTCAGCTATTTAATGGGCTCAGAACATATTCGGTGTGTGTAGGTACCGATTTCATATGACCTATAGGAACTCCCTTTGCCACGAGTGCTATCGCCTTGTACTCAAGATATGCAACTTTACTCAAGCCAACAAGGGCATAAAGCATTTTTGACGGTGTCTAGATGCCTAGGCCGCATCCATAGCAAAGGGTTCAGGAGCGGTCGTTCGGCAGTTGCATTCGAATGACCCAAACGGGTCGCGTGCTGCCAATCGCTGCCGTGCAAGGACGAAGCAGGTATGCCAATCGCATGAGGCGGCACCCGGCCACAGGACGGTCGCCAAACGCTATCAAAGGGCGGAATTCGAGCAGAGAACCGACGTTGCTTGGACACTATTCTTGAGGCCCGCAAGTATAAATTGCATACGTGCGCTTTTGGACTCTTGATGTACTCGGTTGTCCCATCGCGCTTTCTCGACGAGATTGCCAGTCGGCGCAATTCTCCGAGGATATCGCACGATAAAGTAATTCGGGCGGCGTGGCGGCGAATCGTTTGGTCTGCGCGGAGAGTTCTCCAGCGGCTACGCCGACTTCGACTTGTACACACCAGCCAGCAGCAAATCATCACGCTTGGGTACGTATGCAAAATGAAATCGGAAACATGCATAGACGAAAGGTAGTTGTAAATAGACGGAAGGCAGTTTCGTGCGGTACCGCACATTCAACGGAAAGATATATATTCCGTATGTTTGGCGTGATCTAAAACTAAAGAACTCTTAAACCCGTATAGACACGAAAGCAGGAGCGTATATGGAAAGTATGGGGGGACAACTGCCGATTTTGCTCGCTAGAGACGATATAATTCTTTCGTACACAATCCGGCCCAGAACTGCCACCCACGTGGGATTTATCCTCCCGGTTGTGGCCGCCGCCGTGATCGAAGCCGCAATATCATATCTGAAGTCGAGAAAAGAAGACGACTGGAAAAATGAAGTCACTTCGAAACTCGATGAAATATCCGCTAAACTTGATGAAATTCTAGCCGAGTTGCATGCTTTACGTGTTTATTTTAAAGAAGCCCTTGACGAGCAAGTGCGGGAAATTTGGGGGTCGTCAATTCAAAGTAACCGATTGCAACTTGACCAATTAATCGCTGCAACGAAACCGGGGCATCCAATCGATAGCACAAACCGGCACTTGTTGGAGCTTTTGCTAAATGATGTAGGTCACACTACAGCTAATCTAACTGATTGGTCAAAATGGGGGTTCTCCTATTTCAACCAAGTAGCGACCGGATGTGTGGTGACGATGGCAGCGATGTCGCTATTGGACAGACCTCGTGCGATGACTGTGACCTTCGCCCACCAGATTGCAACATACTTCAAGAACGCAATCAGTCCGGACATCGACACTTCGATCATGTCTGCGCGAAATGCCGCGGCAAAGCTAGTTTCCAATAGTGAAGACGACTTGAATTCTCGCCTTAATCAGTGGTGGGAATATCGTATGGATCATCGGAATCATTCTGGGCCAGGTGATCCCTACACGACGTTCTTAAATAACTACGTGAAGGTTAATGGCAATCCCGCTGCCGGGGTGGTTGGAACTGAACAGTCATTCGATAGTTTTGACGTCGTCAACTCGCCAGCGCACCCAGGCTACCCGGGACCAAAGGGATCCGTCGATGCCGTCGTTGGCGACATTCAATCCAGATTACAGACACGCGGCACCTTGGTCGCCCAAGTGGATAGGTTGGACCAATATGTGAAGACCTGTTCAACGATAGCCGATGCGCTCGGGAAGATGAGTTAAAAGGAGCGCATTTACCGGTGCGATAGAAGAATGCGATGTTGGCTGTGCGCTTTTTTGTAAACTTGCCAGAACTACTCAAGTGCGGCAGCCGGCAGCGCCAAAGTTCTTGAATCGATAGATAAAGGGCCCCAATTAGGTTGCATAGCGGACCGTCAGCGTAATGATGACTTGGACTGCTCAGGGTCGACAAGCGACTGTCGCGACCTGCAGCAGGTGTTCGACAGCGCGAACGCAACGCCTGCGGATCTACCGTTGCGGCGTCCTTCGGGGATGCGGCGCGCGTCGATTTTGGCGTTACTCTGGCGGCATCGGTTCGAGTCCCGCTGGCGGGCTCGAACTGCTGGGACGGTGCAGGTCGCCGTGCAACATTCGGCTCTGCGCCTTACTGGGCGGGGCGTGAACGCTGCTGCATCATCGGCGTGTGTTGTGCGACGTCATTGGCCGCTGCGGTTTGAATGCCCATCCTCGGTGTCTTCTTGCGTTAGCTGTTCAGGGCGTGAGTTTAACCTGCCAGCGCGGCGAGCGGAC
>JARLIE010000099.1 GCA_031291875.1 Minisyncoccota bacterium
AGTCCCTATTCGATGACGGATGATCCCGAGTCTGATCCATCTCGAAAGCGCAAACGCGTGCCTGATTCCGCACTTGCAGATGGTGAGGGATCTGGCAAGAATCCGCGACTTGGCGTCATCTATCCCGAAGAGGAGCATCTCGCTTTGGCCGCAGCCGCCGCATCTGCCGCTTCATCCGCGCCTCGTCCTCCGCGCGCTTCACCGCCCTCGATGATGCGACCTGGCGACATCTACGCACTCGATGCCGGTGCACAACTCGGCGGCACGACCTCATTCGTGCGTGGTGGCATCGTCACCGAATTGAGCCTGCTCGCACCCGCCGCTCAGTTGCAGCAGCAGCAGGCAGCGGCGGAGTATGAGGATCCGTTCGAGGATCCATTCGTGCGCGCGATTCGTCGCTCGCAGCAGGTCTCGACTCAGGCGACGTACACGATTCAGACGAAGAAGATCTCGAGCGGTAAGGGATTCGAGATGCTGCAGAAGATGAATTGGCGGCATGGGCAGGGACTCGGCAAGCGGCAGCAGGGACGCGTGGAGCCACTCGAAGTCACATTTCGTGCAGATAGAACAGGCTTATAAGAACAGGACAGCTGGCGAGAGACGCACTGATCACTATCAATCATTGTTACACCGGTTTGAACAGACTTGGCCCTTTTTCTATCGTTAATTATCTAGCGTGATTTAACGAGGTTACGATAGCGCTATCGATAATTAGCGCAAATATCGCATAATAGCACGCTAGGCGCTATCGCATTGCTAGCGCATTCTATCGTGATAGAGCCAAAAAAGGCACGATAAACAACGATAGTTAAATTTCGTGTTCTCGTTGTATGACGATAGCTAATATCCGCTAATATCGGATATTAACCCTTTAACGACGGGAGGCCTGTATTGCAGGCCCCGGCTGTTTGCTCGCTCTCAGCGCAAGCGACATGCGAGCTTCGAGTAAGTTGAAGAGGTGATGGTACTCATACATGCGTGTGGTATTCGTGAAAGCATAG
>JARLIE010000100.1 GCA_031291875.1 Minisyncoccota bacterium
AGCGCCAGGTGTGCGAAGCGCGCGGCCTCGTCTTTATCGTCGTGCCGTACACGATTCCTCGCAAGGGCATCGAAGCGTTCTTGCTCCGAGAGCTGACTCAGCGCGGAGTTCTGCCTCGTCGGGGCTACTCGCCGAATCACTCGGGCTGAGATCGACGCAATGCCACATAAAAGAAGAGGGAGATCCTCCCCGTAAGAGCGTCCTGCCGCAACGGCCTGCGGATCCTGCCCCCCGTTGTGATCTTGCTCTTTTCAACGTCTCTTTTCAACAGCGAAACAAGCAACAATCTATCACTAACCACTAACCACTAACACTAACACTAACACCAACACTCGGGGTCGAGGTCCGTCCATGTGAGGCCGAGCCGTCTCAGGTCCATCGGGTCGGACGATCTCGGATCGAGGTCGTCCATGGGCCGAGGTCCGGATTTTCTTTTCGGTTCAAGAGGGTCGGTTAGCGGTTAGTGTTAGTGTTAGTGTTAGCGGGGAAAATTTCTGTCTAAAAATAGGCGAAAAATCGCTTCCTACGGAAGAATGCTCCTCCAGGCGAAGGGAACCAAAGGGAGGATTCCTCCTCGAATCGGCTGTCTCGGATTATTTCTCCGCGGAGCAAACGGGCCGGGGAAAATTCCTCCGCGAGCATGGCCCCAGGAAGAATTTCCCCTCCCGCGACAGGGATGGCAAAGGGGAGGAATCCTCCGTCTTTGCCGCAGGGTATTCCACCCGTATTCCTAAGCGATCGAGCCGTATTCCAGCCGTATTCCTAAGCGATCGAGCCTTATTCCAGCCGTATTCCTAAGCGATCGAGCCGTATTCCAGCCGTATTCCTAAGCGAACTTAGCTGTCTTGAACATCTCAGCTGCAGTAGGCGTCTCCGACCTCTCGGCCGGCTTGCGCATCTAAGCGGTATTGGTCTTGTCAGCCCTCTTGATCGTCTCACCTGTTTTAGTCGTCTCAGCCGTCTTGTTCGTTTTAGGCGTTGCACTCCAAAGGGAAAAGAGCAAGCCTTAGGAAAGAGTGGTCCGCTCCTGGGCTGGTTGGTTGGTCGGTTGGTTGGTTGGTTGGACTGGTTGGCTTCGAAGGCAAGATGGGTTTGCTTGAGCCTGGAATCGGATCGGGCCTGGGTTCGGTCTGGTCGGAAAATTCGGGACGGCCGTCGAGAAAGTTTGGGCCAGGTTCCGGATCCGGACCGGCTCCGTTGCCGAGAGAACCGATTGGTTGGTTGGTTGGTTGGTTGGTTGGTTGGGGAAATTGGTTGGTTGGCCGTTTTTCCCCCTGCAGCTGAGAGGAAGATTCCTCCGCAAGCAGGCCCATAGGGAGGATTTCCCCTCCCAAGACAGGGGTGGCAAGAGGAGACAATCCCCCGCTCTTGCCAAAAGGCGAAGAGGGAGAATTCTTCCTCAAGCCAGTCTGAGACACCAGGGAGAATTTCCCCTCCCAACAGAGGGGTGGCGAAAGGGGAAAGTCCTCCTTCCTTGCCGTAGGGCACACGGGGAGAATTCTTCCGCAAGCATGACCGCATGCCATCGGACCATGTCGCCCTGGTTCGTTGAGTCGTCGTTGTTGATCCAGACATCTAAGACGACTTCAAGTTGCGCCGATGCATGAATTCGAAGAGCACGGATCCGGAAGAAATCAGCAAGCAAACGTCTTCAAAATGAGCCCACTATCGTCCTTTCGTCGATCGTCTCAAAAGGCGTCTTAATATCAGAGACGCTGCATCGTCAAGGGACAAGACGAGTGCCAACTGACCCGTTTGATGCTCCTGAGCGATCCCACCGCCACCGCATTCCGTCCTTGCCCCGCCTTTGCAGTCGGATTGTTGGAAGGGGAAATGCATCTCAATCAAGGAAAATGCGTCTCAATCAAGAGACGCGCAACCGTCTCAAAGGCAATCCAGGCGAGTGCACTGTTTTACGTCACATCATCAACCTCGCGGCTCTGGTCACCGGCCTCCGCTCGTCGCCTGCACGTCGAAACGAATTGCGAGTTATTTTGGGTGCATTTTCGCATTGGTTGACACCGTCTCTGAGACGCACACCTGACTCGAGCAAAAAGCACCGCACGGAATCATCAAGGCGAGGTGGCATACATTGTGTCCAGCGGTTGTCTGGTCTCAATCGGAGCAAAAGTCAGCGCACGCGATCCAACTGAAAAACGATACGCATGAGACGTCTTTGATCGCATCTGTCGGACGATAGAGACGCTCTCAACGCACGCAAAGGCTGCAACTCAACCCTTGCACATCATACCAACAACATTGCCATTGACGTCGAGGTCGCAAGGTCAAACGCCCGTTTGCAAATGCCGATTTTCGCATGGAGAGGCATCCACGCGGCCCTCATCTGAGACGCTGCCCTAGCACCAAAACGAGAGATGAAGGCGATTGGATGGATGGTCCAGCATCTACCACACTTGTTCTGATGGGATACACATCGCCACACATGCATGGCGATCGCACCGCGCACGGCATCGGGCCTCAAACTTCCGATTTCCGCTCCATCCGCCCAGCTTTACAAGGCAAATCATGGCCAAGGTGCCAAGGCCCATGCATCGATGAAACAAGTGCGGCGAGGGTCAAGTTTGTGCGCAAAAGGTATGAATGTATCCGATCAACTGGTGCGAGATGCGATGTTCGTGTCAATGGGCGCGCGCATCGAAAATTGTTTTGAAAAAACGCTCAAACAGTGTATGTTTACTTGAGGAACTCGGGGTCGGTCATGATGAGAAAGGCGTAATGCACATCAGGAAAGTATTTGCGCACAAGCTCCTCCGGCTCTCAGGTGCGCTTGTCGTACCCCGCCCAGCACACTTGGAGCTCGACCTGTCCGGTGGCGTTGGCGCGCGCGCCGACGATGTCAGTCAAGGGGACATCGCGAACGCTGGGACCGTCCTCCAGCAACATGAGCGGGATCAGCGGAACCTTTGGCAAAGGCACCACGTTCGGGTGGACCAAGCCTGGGACAAACTGCAAAAAGAGATCAACCTTGTCGCGCTTCTCGGTGGACATGGAGAAATTCGTCGCCATGGCTGAGGTGTAACGGCTCAAAAACGATCGCAACACCAAAAGCAACGTCAGATTCGGAATCAGCGCAAAAAACTGCCCTAGGACACATGTTTGCCCGGCTAATCGCACGACATCACGTGCCTTGTGAAAACTCGTTCGAGGTGTGTGCAAATGAGGCGCGGTGCAGGCGAACGACCAAGACACGACTAAGACATCTAAGCAGGGCGCCGTCGGATCTGGTCGGCAGGGGTGGTTCCAGACAGCTGGCGATACGGGCAAGCCAAATCCGTCGTTCAAACGAGTGTCCGACCTTTGGTCGGCGCGCACCGACCAGTTCCGCGCGTCAATGAGCGTCTTTCCACCCGTTACGCGATCTGCCGCACGATCCGCAGAGGATGCGCGGTCGGCGTCAACGGAGCATCGATTCTTCATCGCTCGATAAAGGTGGCCGAGTAAATTGCGCTCACAGGCGACCATCCGTTCGGACGCTGGGGACGTCTTTCGAGGCCAATTCGTGCCGTTTATGGTCGGCAAAGCGTTCCTGAGCGTTCCGGGAGGTCACGGAGGCGTCGGATCGTGTTCTTCCGACTGATGGATCGATAGCAGGTGACCTCTGGGCCTTGTGGGCAATATTTGTGTGGTCGACAAACGACTGGTTTCGATGCGCCAGCGATAAAACAGTCGCCGGATCGTTCCCGAGCGTTCCTGCCGACCAGGAAGGCGCCGGATGGCGTTCTTCCGACGCGCGCATCGGTGGCACGTGACCTCCGCACCCTTTGGGCAATATCGGCTTGGTCGGTAAATGACTCGTATCGATGAGATAGCGGCAAATCTGGCGCCGAAGCTCACCAAGTCGTAAAGGGGCCGTGCCGTGTGAGCCATCATGATGATCACCGTCTCACCCGGTCCGGCTTGCCTCTTTGTGATCCTGTTCTTTTCAACGTCTCTCTTCAACAGCCAAACAAGCAACAATCTATCACTAACCACTAACCACTAACACTAACACTAACACCAACACTCGGGGTCGAGGTCCGTCCATAGGAGGCCGAGCCGTCTCAGGTCCATCGGGTCGGACGATCTCGGATCGAGGTCGTCCATGGGCCGAGGTCCGGATTTTCTTTTCGGTTCAAGAGGGTCGGTTAGCGGTTAGTGTTAGTGTTAGTGTTAGCGGCCCGGGGAGGATTTTTCCCCGAAAAAGGCGAAAAAACAGAGGAATCCTCCTCCTTCGGGCAAAGGAAAACCGGGTGAATTCTTCCGCAAGCATGGACCCGGACGGAAATTCTCCTCCCAAGACAGGGGTGGCGAGAGGGGAAAATCCTCCCCTCTTGCCAAAAGGCCAAGAGGGAGAATTCTTCCGCAAGCCAGTCTGAGACACCAGGGAGAATTTCACCTCTCAGGGCAGGGTTGTGACAGGCGCTGCTTGGATACGAATGCAGACCTCCCCGATGGCCGGATGACGTATCTAATAGTATGCTTCCATCCC
>JARLIE010000101.1 GCA_031291875.1 Minisyncoccota bacterium
CATGCGGCGCGCACCTGAAGTTGCATCGCGTGCACCGCGCCGATTCGAATTAGCGCATCGGATGCATCGATCATCGCGACGATTTGCTTCAGCAGCACGCCAAGTGCAATCACGTCTGCCATTTGCGCGGAGCTAGACGCATATGCTCTGACTACCAAGTCGGCGCCGTAGTTTGCGATATCGCGAACCATGTCGCACTGTGCGCCAAGATGCATTTCTATTTGCTCAGTTGCGGTCTGTCGGTCGAGCACGGTTTGCGATTGTCTGTTCATTTTTCGAGCGTGTTCGGGCCTGCGTCCATGAAAGCGAAGAGATGAGAGTCGTTTTATCCGTAAAGGCTGACGCAGTTGCATCAGGCCAGTTGAATAGTTGTGACTCTACGCCATGAGAAGCGCATCGCCTATTGGATAGCAGATCAGCTCGGCTCAAGCTTTGTCGTCGAACGTAGGCACTCCGTTCAATTGTCGATGCAGCATCGAACGTCTGCCGTCGTCGCGCCGTGCATGGCATGGCCGTAGTCCCAATTGGTCATTCTTTATTGCCCTACTTCTTTGGCAATGGCCGCTTGTGCGACTTCGGCCTCACGCACTAGAGCACCATAGTCGAACGGATATGTGAGGACTGGTCCCTCCGGCGGAAGGAAATCTGGGATCAATCCTCGCATACGGCGGACGCACCGGCGGATGGCCGTGACGTTCGCAACGAGTGTGGGGCTACCCAACGCGTCGATCCGAATCGAATCGATCGCGTCAGCTGCGTTCTGTATATCGTGGAATGCCTCTACGCTAACACCCGTAGCACCTGGCAGGCTCGTAGAAGTCGCTTCATTATCCAGACGCCTGAGAGCATCGAGCGCCAATTGGGTGATCGCGCCGACCGCTCTTAGACGATTTATCTCGGCTCGGCGAGAGCGCCTTCGATCTGACAACCAAAGTGCAGTGGGTACCACAATCGCGACGAGGATCGCCCCGATTGACCCTATCGCCTGGATCCAAGCCGCATGCACTTGCTGAACTGTTCCCCAATCGCTGGAAATTGACATCCAATCCTCCGCCGCGCCTATTCGCGGACTTCACCGATACTGAAGGAAATTGTGCCAGAAGGGCTCTCGGTCGATCTCTGTGCCGCGCTCCCCAGTCTGATATCTCGTCGTGACTCCAAACGCAATCGACGCGGGCGCGTGAGCGTGCGCCAGCATCAATTTTCGAGACTGCGAAATAAAGGGAGCGAATTACTGCTGACGTAATCGGGTATACCGGACGTCAAACTTCCGGTGTTACGCCGATCGGATCAGGCGGGTGGTGGTGGCGCGTCGGGAGGCATGCCGGGTACAACGAACGGAAAAGTCAGGGCGACAGCCTTGGGCTGTGGCATTGGCTGAAACGCCGTCATCAGCATGAAAACCTTGCCCATATGATTTTCGATCAATTTCGCGACTACCGAATTCTGGAAGGTCAGAGTCACGGCATGATACAGAGACAAGACAGCGTCCTGAAACGCCTGATCGTCTTCCAGCTTTACGATCTTGATGCCCTTTGCTTCGAGTTTGGCGCGATCAAGGTACCTAGAATGTGTCTTATGCTCACCGTGCTTTGCGAGCCATGACGCGACCTCGTTAGCCTTGGCGTTGTCGCCCGAAAACATGTACTTCCCTAACCATTGCTCTACAAGTTGGCGGGAAAGCTGCGTTGCGTTTTCGCATTGAATAAGGAGGTCGGGGCCATACTGGCCGAGCATCGGCACCCAAGATGCGAGCTTGGTTTGATCGTTTTTTATCTCTTCCTGAGCCTTTTCGAACTGTTCGACAATCGCCTGCGCGGGGACCATGCGTGGTCCTAGTTGCGTCTGCATGACGAATTGGGGATCGATCGGGCCGAGAAAAGAATGCTTGCCCATGACGACCTCGTCGCAGGACATGCAAATCATGGTCGCGGCAGACATGGCGGCGTAAGGGACAATCGCGCGAACGTGAGTGAACTTCGAACGAATATAGGTAACGAATGCCTCGGCAGCGTCAATCGAGCCGCCCGGACTATGAATAACCAGATCGAGTTCTGTTCCGGCTATGCCCTTCATTACCTCCATCAGTCCCTGGATGTCGGCAATGCTTACGGAAAGGCTGGAGGGGTCGGCGCCAGTTATAGGCGTGACCCATCTGCTCGTATAGATGATCGTCGGGCGCTTTGTATAAGCATGCAACCCGACGAGATATTTTCGACGGACGGCGTCTATGTCCGGGCCGCCGAACTGATTTTTTGTGTTGTTTAGCTCAACAAGAATCTCGCCCCAACTTGGCATCGGACGCCCTTAAAATTGCGCCGAATGCGTCGCGGGCATGGTGCTCATCAGCACAGTGGATGCGGCGATAGCATATTGATTCATAGCGACGCTTCCCTGAGCGTTTTCAAACACCTGCATCGCCATTGCAACCCCGGGTTGCGACAGTGCCTGCTTGAGAAGTTCTTCATGTTGCTGGCCCAAAGCTTGCGCACGGTCACTCATGATTTTCTCCTGTCAAGTTTTTTTTCGGTTCGGGATTGTAGCATCGCCATATACATCTATGTATAGGCCCTTTTACCCGAGAGTCAAACGAGATATCGGCAAACTTGCGCCCAACTTTAGGCAAAGACGGTGCGCTAGCGCGCGGTTGTCAACTACTCCGGGCGAGCCGCCGCTGGGGTTGGGGTGGGTTTGGGCTGTCTCCTCAAGATTGAGGGACGCCGAGATTGGCGCAGGAGCGACGGGTATCGGGTGTGCTGATGCGCTACGCGGACGGTTGCTGGCGCATGAGTGAGCGATTTTCGGGCGAATAATGGATCAGGGCGGCGATTGCGAGCCTGCTACATAACGAAATCGGGGTTCACAAAAACGGCTGGCGCGTCAATCGACAGTGCCTACATGGTGCCTACATCGATTCCAGAAAGCAAAAAGCCCAGTCGTGATGACTGGGCTAAGTGCTTGAATCTGTTGGTGCCGGAAAGAGGAATCGAACCCCCGACCTTCGCATTACGAATGCGCTGCTCTACCGTCTGAGCTATTCCGGCATCAGGAG
>JARLIE010000102.1 GCA_031291875.1 Minisyncoccota bacterium
CTCGCAGAACCGTTCGTACAGGAATTCTCCGAACTCGGTTACTACCTTCGCGAACCCGTAAAGACATACTCCGCGGGCATGCGAGCGCGCCTTGCGTTCGCCCTTTCCATGGCTATCGAGTTCGACTGCTTTCTTATTGATGAAATTATTGCAGTTGGCGACAGCCGTTTTCATGTCAAGTGTCATGACGAACTATTCGGCAAACGCGGCGACCGAGCCTTGATCATTGTTAGTCATGACGCTGGTTACATTCGCGAATACTGCGATCGCGCGGCTGTGCTGGTGAAGGGCAAACTACACTCCTTTACCGACGTTGACGAAGCCTACGGCTTCTATCAGGAAAACATCACTTAACGGCTCTAAACACTTGCTTCGCCTACCTTTCATTTTGGCACAAACCGGCAGCGTGCTGCGCCAGTTCGCTGCAATCTGGCTATGGGAAAGCACGGCGAAAATTGTGCGCCAAAGGGCAATAGCGCGTCACACAAATAAATGCGTGAATCCGCAGCGTCTACCCAAGCTATTCATCGACGTATCAATCATCGCCGCAAATGATGCAGGAACGGGGATTCAGCGCGTCGTGCGCTCGCTGCTGTTGCAACTGATCGCCTCCCCGCCTTCTGGCTTTGAAATCAAGTTGGTGCGCGCCACACGAAATGAGCCCTATCGATACACGAATGACTATCTCGAATCGCTCACTTCAGTCAAAACACCATACGCCAAGAGCGACGAGATCGATGCGTCGCGGGGCGACGTTTTTCTTGGTTTAGATCTGACGAGTCGCATTGCTCCACGCCGTCACATTGATTTTCTACGTTGGCGCGTTAGAGGAGTCCGTTGCGCGTTTGTGGTCTACGATCTATTGCCGATACTCCACCCCGAGTGGTTTACACAACGTTCTCAACGCTCGTTCCGGCATTGGCTAAGACTGCTTGCCGTGCACGCGGACACGCTTTTTTGTATATCTAATTCGGTTGCCAAAGAAGTTCGCCATTTAATGCTGGATCGCTTTGATCTTGACGAAAACGAGCTACCTGTCGAATGGTTCCATCTTGGTGCGGAC
>JARLIE010000103.1 GCA_031291875.1 Minisyncoccota bacterium
CACGGCGATCTTGTCCTTGCCGATCTCGACCAGAACCAGGTCAACATCTCGACCAACAAATACACTGGCGTTACGACGGTCAGCTTCAATTCCGGACATAGCAGCATAGCGGTTTCCCATGTCACGGATATTGTTTTT
This sequence comes from Minisyncoccota bacterium, assembly GCA_031291875.1. Classification (GTDB taxonomy): domain Bacteria; phylum Patescibacteriota; class Minisyncoccia; order Phycocordibacterales; family UBA2100; genus UBA10103. Next base: position 139 of record JARLIE010000103.1, read on the forward strand.
GCTGACAATAGTGTGGTTAAGCTGCCCTAATGTCGACGATCTGAGCTTAAAGCATGAGGCTAAAGCGATCTCCTTTAGCCTCATGCTGTTCTTGGTGTGCCAATGATTAAATTTGCCAGGCACCAAGTTATTTCGCTGAGTTGAACTTATGCAGACGCAAATCGTTTGCGATTAATGAGGATGACATGACCGCACTCAAATCGCTGGCTGCGGATACAGACGGACCAGTCGATTCTTCGGCGCTCGAATGTCTTGTCATCGTTGGCGCGCATCATGGGCTGCATTTGTCGATTCACCAGATCGTGCATGACAACGCCCTTTCCAGCGAGACGACTTCGCTCGAGCAAACTGTCCATTGCGCTCGCAAGTCCGGGTTGAAAGCTAAGTCGGTTCGTCTCGACTGGAAAGGTTTGACCCACCTCCGCAAGGCGTTGCCGGCTATTGTGCGGTTGAAAAATGGCGCAAATCTTGTGCTCTTGCGCGTTCAGCAGGATGATGAGAACGCGATTGCGGTGCTTCGGGATCCAAAAGCTGACGAAGACGCGCTGCTGGCGATTGATCGTATCTGTTTCGAGGGCGCTTGGACCGGCGAAGTTGTGCTGCTTCGTCGCAATTACGATATCGTCGACGAGGAGCAACCGTTCAGTTTCGGGTTGATTACCACCCTGATCTTCCGAGAAAGGCGTCTGGTGCGTGATTTGGTCATTTCTGCAATGGCCCTCAGCCTCTTCGCGTTGGCGCCGATTATGTTCTGGAGACTGCTCAGCGACAAAGTGATGTATTACCATTCGATGAGCACATTCACCGTCCTGTGTGTCTCCATGGGATTGTTGATCGTTTTTGACGCAGTCTTCACCTATCTACGGTCTTACCTGCTCCTCATTCTCACGTCCCGGATCGATATACGTTTGTCGGAATATATGTTCGAAAAGGTCCTTCGCCTGCCGATTGATTATTTCGAACGCACCCAGGTCGGCATGATAGCGCGCGACATGAACGAGATCTGGCGTATCCGAAACTTTCTCACCGGACAGCTCTTTGGAACAATACTCGATTCGCTGACGTTGCTGGTTTTTCTCCCAGTCATGTTCGCGTTCAGTCCGCTTCTCACAATCGTGGTCCTGATTTTTTGCGCACTGATCGTTGGTTGGCTGCTCTTTATGCTGCCCACATATCGCAAACGATACAGCGCGGTCATGGCCGCCGAAGGCGCTCGAAGCGCCTTCATGGTGCAGACGCTGCAGGGCATGCGGACGGTCAAATCGCTGGCTCTTGAGAATCGCCAGCAGCAAATATGGGACGTGCACATTGCGCGGATATCGAAGCTCAAGCAGGAGGAAGGTTTCATCGCAGCGCTGATTCAGACCGGCGTCAAGCCATTGGAAAAGCTGGCTGTTAGTGGAACTTATGCGCTCGGCGTCTATTTCGCGATCACGACCAATGATCCGGTTTATATCGGCGCTTTGTTCGCCTTCCTCATGCTGACGCAGCGCGTCGCGGGGCCGCTGATGCAGATGGCCCAGCTTGTCAATCAATTGGACGAAGCGCGGTCGGCGGTGGGAATCGTAGGAAACCTGGTCAATCAGCCTCCCGAAGAAGGGCATTCCAATCACGGCGTGCGTGCGCCGCTGCAAGGCCATGTCGAATTCTCGAACGTTCGTTTCAAATATAAGGGTGCGACGGGGTTGGCGTTGGATGGCGTGTCGTTCGAAGTGCCGATCGGAGCGACACTGGGCGTCGTCGGACGCAGCGGTTCAGGCAAGACAACGGTCACACGCCTGTTGCAACGTCTTCATTCCGATTATGAAGGCCTGATCAAGATCGATGGCGTCGATGTGCGCGAATACGACGTTGCCCATCTGCGGCGCTGCCTGGGCGTCGTTTTGCAGGAAAACTTTCTGTTCAGCGGCACGATCCGCGAAAATATCATGGCCGCTAAGAGCAATGCGACCTTCGACGAAGTAGTGCGGGCGGCGCGCATGGCTGGCGCTGAGGAATTCATCGATCGCTTGCCGCGCGGTTATGAGACTTACATCTATGAAGGCTCGCCCAACCTTTCCGGCGGCCAGCGACAGCGTCTCGCCATTGCTCGCGCTTTGATCGTCGATCCGCGCATTCTAATCCTCGACGAAGCCACCAGCGCGCTCGATCCCGACAGCGAAGCGATTGTCAACGCGAACATCAAGCGCATCGCTGAAGGTCGAACGGTGATCGTCATATCACATCGGCTGTCTTCCTTGGTGAATTCCGACGCGATTCTTGTGCTCGAACGCGGCAAACTCCTCGATATGGCCAAACACGAGGAATTGCTGGAGCGTTGCGAGGTGTACAGCAGCCTATGGCATCAGCAGAACAGCCACATTGAATCGGCTGCTGCGCGTTCAAAACTGGCGAAGGGGCCGATCCGTGTCTCCTAAATCTTCAGCTCTAGCCACGGTTCGCCGGTTCCAGTCGGAAGTGGCGAGCATCCGCGAGGCGCCAGAGCCGATTTCTGTGCGCCTTACTGTACATGTGTTGGCCGCCATGATGGTAGTCACAACGATCATTCTCTTCGTTGCGCAAGTGGATCGAGTGGTGGCGAGCAAGGAGGGCAAGGTCGTTTCGACCATTCGGCCGTCGATTTTCCAGGCGCTTGACGCATCGATCATCAAGAGCATCGACGTCAAGGAAGGCGAACATGTCGTTAAAGGCCAGGTGTTGGCGACGCTCGATCCAACTTTTACTGGCGCCGACGTGACGCAACTCTCGCTGCAGGTTGCCAGCCTCGACGCGGAAATCGCGCGGGCCGATGCGGAACGAGCCAACAAGGAGCCCGTCTTTTTTGACAATGGCGATTCGGACCGACGGCGTTACGCGGAGTTGCAACGTGGATTGTTCGATCAGCGCGCGGCGCAATACAACGCGCAAATCAAAAGTTTCGATCAGAAAATCGACCAAACGCTGGCGACCATCCAGAAATTCCAGACGGAGGAGTCACGGTACAAGGAGCGCGAGCAGCTTGCCGTGCAGGTCGAAAACATGCGCACAACGCTGCTGCAGAAGGGGGCCGGCTCGCTTTTGAATCAGCTTGGCTCGATGGACCAGCGGCTTGATCTGTTACGCAACGTCGAGTTCCAGCACAATAGTCTGATTGAAGCACAGCATCAGCTCTCGTCGCTACGGGCCGACCGCGAGGCGTTCATGCAGCAATGGCAGACGGACACCAGCAGGGAAATCGTCACGGCGCGCAATTCGCGGGACACGGCCTTGGCGCAGCTGGAAAAGGCCAAGAAGCATCAGGATCTCGTTCGTCTTGTCGCGGATGAGGATTCTGTGGTTCTGACCATCGCGAAACTGTCAGTTGGCTCAGTCCTCAAGGAGGGCGATCCTCTGATCACCGTCGTGCCGCTTGGCGCGCCAATGGAAGCCGAGGTGCATATGTCCACGCGCGATGTCGGCTTCGTGCGCGAAGGCGATCGCGCGACGATGAAGATCGACGCATTCAATTATGTTGAGCATGGCACGGCCGAAGGCTCCGTGAAATGGATCAGCGAGGGAGCTTTCGCAACCAATGAGGACACGGGGCAAGCGGAAGAGCCCTATTATCGCGCTCGCATCAGTGTAGACGCTCTGCATTTTACCGGCGTGCCGCCGAATTTTCGTCTCATTCCCGGCATGACGCTGACCGCCGACGTCAATGTCGGGCGACGTTCGCTCGGCTCTTATCTGCTGGAAAGCTTGATCCAGGGCGCTGGTGGCGCCATGCGTGAGCCATGAAACAGGTGGTCTCGCCGCTCTTTTTGGGCCTCATCGACGCCCTGCAGCGACGCAGGCTTGACTGGCTTTTGCGCCGGGCTGCCACAGCCTATGAAGGCAAGAGGTTCCAGACTGCTTTGCGTTGTTGGCTCGACGCCAGTCGGCTTGGCGATCCGTCCGCGGATTTCAATATCGCGGAGCTCTATGAGCGGGGCGAGGGCGTCGCCCGCAGCTACGTCGACGCCGCCGCGTGGTATTGTCGCGCGGCCGAGGCTGGAGACGCAGAAGCCCAGTTTCGTCTCGCGCGGCTGTTGCTGCATGGCAAGCGCGGCCATGTTGCAGAACGCTGGTTGAAGTCGGCGGCAACCCGCGACACGGCGGCGGCGAAATCCGTGTCCGCGACCCTGTTTCCAAACGGTATCGAACTCGCTGCTGACCCTGCTGCTGCGGTTGAATGGCTTAGTCGGGCGGCAGAAGGAAATCATGTGGAAGCTGCGGGGCTGATAGGCGCACTCTGTTTCGACGGAAAGCTTGTCGAGCAAAATTATGAGGTCGCGCGCGCCTGGTTCGAGCGCGCTGCGGAGGCGGGAAACGTCGATGCACAATTTGGCCTGGGCGACATCTACTTTCGCGGTTTGGGCGTTGAGGCCGATCAAACTGTCGGCGCGGACTGGTATGAGAAAGCGGCGCGACAGGGTCATACGCGCGCAGAGGTCGCGCTGGCGACGATTTATTTGACCGGCCAAGGCCGCGCTAAAGACAAAGACGCAGCCGGGGCGTTAATGGCGCGCGCTGCAGAGGCTGGCGATCTTCATGCCCTTTTTTCGGCAGGGCGCATGCATCTGGCAGGCGACGGTTTGTCGAAAAATCTGGATCGAGCCGAAACCTATTTCCGGAATTCTGCGAAGCGAAATCATTTGCCCTCAATTTTGGCGCTGGCAGAACTTTACAGCAGGGGCGGCGCCTTCGAGCCGGATTTGCGGGAAGCCGCGAATTGGTACCGAAAAGCGGCGGAATTGGGAGATGTTCAGGCGCAATTTACTGCCGGGCGCCTTGCAGCAACGGGAAGCGGGAGTCCCATCAACCTGAATGAAGCCGCGCGCTGGTTCCTCGCCGCAGCCGAGCACGGTCATCCCACCGCCGCCCATAACATTGCGGCCTTTTACGCCAAGGGAACGGGAGTTTCGCGTGATCCGAAACAGGCCTTCCAGTGGTACAAATTCGCTGCCGAAAAGGGCGTCTGCGAGTCCGAAGTGAAGGTGGCTGAGCTCTATCTTGCTGGCGAGGCCTGCCCCCGCAATTTTGCGGTTGCAAGAGATTGGCTGGCCAGGGCTGCCGCGCGTGGCGATCCGGAAGCCAAGACACGTCTCGCCATGCTCTATCTCGATGACCAAAGCGTTTCGCGCGACATTTGCAAGGCTGAAGAATTATTGCGCGATGCCGCGGAACGCGGCCATCCGGTTGCTTCGGTCCATCTCGGGCACTTTTACTCCGGCCGTTACGACGTCGAGGCCCGACCTGAGGCTGCCCTGCACTGGTATAGGGCGGCCGCGAAAAGCGGCCATATCGACGCCCAATACACGCTTGCCACCCTGCTGTTGGAGGGAAAGGCAGCAGTTCAAGACCCGGAAGAGGCGGCGGTTTGGTTTCGCTGCGCCGCGGAAGGAGGCCACGCGCCGTCGCAGTTCCGGCTTGGCGTGCTCTATTGCACAGGGCAGGGGGTCGAGAAAGATCTTCCAGAAGCGGTGCGCTGGTACGAAATCGCCGCCGATAGCGGTTATGCCTTAGCGCAGCACAATCTTGGGATTATGCTGCTGAAGGGAATGGGCGTCGAACAGGACGAGGCGCGAGGTGGCGACTTGTTGCGGAAGGCGGCCGAACGCGGAATTGGCGGCGGAAAAGCGCAGGTTGACAAAGGCAGGGTTGCAGAGTGAAGAGCGCAATCGGGAAAATTCTTCCGCCCTTGTGGTTGGCTAGGGTTCCGAGGCCACACAAATCAAGAGCATGGCTGGAACTTCGTCATTTACGATTTGATCGTCGCCATTTTCTCGCTGCGCTTGCGTCCGTCGCAGCTTTGCGTCCTGCGCATGCAGCCACTTTGCCTTTACGTCCACTTGTCGGCGCGATCCGATGGGACGCTTGGTATGAGCCACAATCAGATGTGACAAAGGCCGTGACGGAGTCTTTGGCACCCGACAAATACCATTGGCGAGCGCCGTTTTTTGCGCATAGCATGCCCGGTGCGCTCGAATTTCCTAAGCTCACTCAGGATGAAATGGACCTGGAAATTGAGCAGGCCGCCTATGCCGGCATTGATTACTGGGCCTTTGTAGCTTACGGCCCCCAAAACCCGATGAGTAGGGCTCTTGATAATTATTTATCCAGTCGTCTTCGTGCAAAAGTGAAGTTTTGTTTATTTGCAAATTTGACCAATTGGGGAATAAAACAAAGCCCTAGTGCAGATATATCCAAACATCTCGATCTGATGCAAACAGATAGTTACGTCCGGGTTATGGGCGGTAGGCCGTTATATTTTCTCGGTTTTATAGATGATGCAAAAATTCAAGCGCGTTGGGGAACCGTTCAAGCGCTTCGCAATCAAATTGCAAATTTTCGTACGCAAGCTCGGGCGCGTGGTCTATATGATCCGTATATTGTCCTCGGTGCGAACCCTAGCTCAATCAACTCGTTGGCGCGGCAGCTGGGCGGCGACGCCGTGGGCGCTTACGCATTTTTTGATCAAGTTGCCAATGGATCATACGCGGATTTGTCGACAATTGCATGGAACGGCTGGCGGAAATTAGCCGAATCTGGCTTGCCCGTGGTTCCAACCGTTATGGCTGGATGGGATCGTAGACCGCGTGTCGAGCATCCGGTGCCTTGGGAACCGAGCCAGAAGCCGCTCGTTGGCATGGAAAATTATTTCCAAGCCGGCACTCCCCAAGAAATCGCGCAACAAGTGTCAGCGGCGCTAGCTTGGATTTCGGCGCAGCCGCTTGAGCATCAAGCTCCGGCCATCTTGATATATGCTTGGAACGAAAATGACGAAGGTGGCTGGTTGATCCCGACGGGCGCCTGCGACCATTCCCGTCTGAAAGCGCTGCACGACGCTCGAGTGATAAATCAGTCAGAACCGGAACCGTTTTGCGGGAGATATTAATGACCCTTGATTTGGCGGAGGTGGTGCAACCACACTCGGATGTCCCTGCAGACCTACATTGCGGAAGGGATGGCTGGCTTTTCCTCATTGGCGGCACAAATCGCGTTAAGGATATCTTCGGAGAAGAATCCGCCGTTGATAGCGAAAAAATTGATTCATGGTCCTCCTTGTTGCTCGAGCGACAACGAAGAGCGCGGCAACTTGGCGCCGATTATCTGCATGTTGTCGTTCCGGAGAAATTGACAGTCTATTCCGAGTTCTCTGGGCTCGATGGGATCAATATAAAAAATTCAGCTGTGCATAGACTTTCAGAATACGTTGCACGACGCGACTTTGATGCTCTCGTTGATTGTCTGACGCCGATGCTACGGCAAAAGCGATTCCGAAATCTCTATTATAAAACAGATACACATTGGAACTTTCACGGCTGTCTATGCGCCTATCTTGAGGTATGCAGGATGTCCGGAGCGATCCCAGCTGGTCACGTGCTGTCTCCCACGTTTAACAAGACGATGCTGACGTTAGACTTAGGCTCAAAATTAACAAATCCGATCGAAGAAGAGTTCCGTGTGTATAATTTTACACGTTATTCATCAAGAACGCACTCTAACGCTATAGTAAATTATAAGGAAGCTTGTGGACGAGAAAATGATGGCGGATGGCATGTTGGCTCACACGTAATTTTTAGCAACGGGGCTGAAGTCGCCGATCCCAGGCGCGTTGTAATATTTGGTGATTCGTTTTCTGAATACCGTCGTCATCTTTTAACCGGACTTCTTGCCGAAACATTTCATGAAGTTCATTTTATTTGGTCGACCAGTATTGATTGGTCTTATGTCGAGCTACAGAAGCCGAGTCTTGTGTTGACCGAGATAGCAGAGCGTTTTCTTACATCAGTACCAACTGACACCTTTTCATTGGAAAACTATGCCAAATCAAAAATGGAAGGGCTGCCTCTGACAACGTGATTTTGCTCTATATTATTGAGATGGTTCGCGACCAGACACTATGTTCGCGTACTCAAAGCGATCTCGCCCCGTGCGACTGGATTTGCACGATCGAGGATAGGGTCGAGCTGGCCCTATGCTTCCGATCAGCGTTTCGACTATCCGTGACGCTCCGCGCTATCCGAATTCCGAAGATGATGTCGTCGAGGCGCGAAAGGCCTACCCATTCAAGGTCGACCGCCTTGCTTGGTTGGCTGATCGATTAGAAACCGTACGTATCGATAGTCGCACACGCAATGTCCGGCGGTTGGTGATTATCAAGACGGGGCGACGCCGGCAGTGGTCTGATGACGAGAGCCTCCGGTTGTGACCGAAGGTCCTGGCGGGTCCCCGTTTGACGTCAGCGACGGCGCGGCGTTGCGGGATTTCGGCGGGGCCATTGTTCACCCGGCGGCGCGAGGTACACATTCAACCGGAACGAGCTCGAGATAGGGCGAACCAGATGGTCCGCGTCCGCGTCTCGGATGGGGCCAAAGCAAGCGGGCCTTGTGCTGGGGTTTACGCTGTGAGCGGGAGTCCGGATCGTTGTCTCGCCCGACATTGATCCCGCCGCCCTGACGCGGATCATGACGGTCTTGGATCGAAGATGATTGGGTTGTCGATCGACGTCCGGGTTTGGCTGGCGACGCGCCATACCGACATGCGAAGGCTGGGGTGTTTGCAAGTTTATGCTGGATTGTACTTATATTGTTCGATAAGTTTAGTAGCAGTTTCCAGAACATCACTTAGAGGTTGGAAAAATGACATGTCTTCCGCTGTGGCGATTTCTCTAGCTATTTCGTATACGCAATGATAATGCTTACGAGACGCAAAATCATGAAAACCAATAATAGAGTTATGATCGCAGTTTATCACCGTTTTTGCAAAACACGCAACTCTGAATCTGCCGTCTATCATGTATAGATCCGCTTCTCTGCTTTCCTCGAAATCCCAAATAATTTCATGATAACGCGGCCACCTCGATTGAGCGCTTTGGTCAACCGGGTAACCCCAATCGCCGGTAGGTCCTATATCAACATAGACAAGCTTAGGGGTTACAATGCTGTCAGCGCATGCTGATTGCACTTTCGCAAGCCAATCGACTGAAGAATCGACAGAAGTGATTGATCGCGTCACATGCTGTGACGCAACAATTGTGCTGCCTCCGGTGCCGAACTCGATATAATTATCGCTGTTTCTTACAAAAGAACGGAACAACTCAGCTTCCTTGTCGCTCATTCTAGGCAGCATCAGAAACTCCTATTTTTTTGGGTATGTGCTCGTAGCGTATGTTGCACTTGCTAGCTAAACGGTCGTTTTTTGACGGCGGCCAAAAGCGCTCCTTGCGAAGCGCGCACTAAATGGCGCGACGATGTTTAAAGTGTCTTAGTAAATAGTGACCTGATAGTATTTTCATTGTTTATGAAGTTGATGAACGTTTCACGCTCCAAGTCGCTATAGAATGCTATGCTTCCATCCTCGTTAAACCGCATGCATTCTGGGACAAGCGCTGAGTTCTGGCTCGTGACGGGAACGCTGGATAGAAGTAATTTGATTTCATTTAAATATAGGGGGATATTTGGGTCAGTCGATCGAGATGCATCTTTTGCCAAAATTTGGGATACTGTTTCGTCGCGATCTGCAAACTTCCTCGCAACTAATTTACGTATATTAGAAGCAATTCTCTGTTCCGGAAACAATTTAGTCATGTGCAGACAGAAGAAATTAATAGCAAGAGGGATATCATAATATGAGCTGTCAAGCTGTGCGTTGTGCAAAATAATTTTGTCTGAGACCGTATTGGATTTAATTATAGGCTTTCCCCATTGCAATCCTCCTCTTAAATGCCCTGGGGTCGTGCCGCAAACAAAGAGTTGCGAATTGGAAATTACATTATGAAGCCACATTGTGGGTATCGCGCGTGCGTCGCCGAGGTTAGCCAGTTTTTCGATAAGCCTGCCGTCTGATATGTAGTCGACCCCGTCCGACCAAACAAGAAATTCGTCAGAATCCAGAAATATAAAATAGTCACATGAGCTGTTGATGGCTTCATAAAGCTCTTTAAACATTTCTTGAACATGTATGTAATTATGAAAGCCGGTGTAAGAGGATATAATTAGATCGTTATTACGATTATAATAGTCTATAACATCGCTACGTGATGAGTTATTATCAAATATAATAATATTATTTCGTCCGACGATCCTCTCGTGATGTGCAATCCACATAGGTAAAAACAGATGTTCATCCTTTGTTTTAAGAACGATCTTCAGACGGGAAGCAGTTTGTTTAACTTGCTCCGCAAAAGCTAGTTTATCGCTGTCCCATTGCAATAACACGTTTGTTTACTCCTTTTCCAGAAGCGTTTTTGGCGCTAGAGGAACCGTTAAAACAGCTCGCATCTATGATTGATTAAACGGTGGATGCCCGTCAGGTTCTCCCTACGCTGACATACCTAAATCCGCGCTTGAGCATGTCCTCGGGCCGGTAGACGTTGCTAAGATCGATCATTGTCGGCGTGGCGAGAGTGGCCTTGATCGGATTGACGTGTCGAGTGCCCGGAAGACGTCCCATTCCGTCACGATCGCCAAAGTATCCGCCCCTTGGGCGCACGAATGGGGGTCGGTGCAGGAGGTGACATTGGGCATGAGAGGCTTCGAGCGCTGTGACAATCGAAATTGAGGGTGCGTCGCGCATATCGTCGGTATTGGGCTTGAACGCCAATCCTAAAAGGGCGATCGTCTTGCCACGCACCGAGCCGCCGCACGCGACGACAATCTTCTTCGCAATGTTGCGTTTACGTTGATAGTTCACAGCCACCACCGTTTCGATGATGCGTAAGGGCGAGTCGTGGTCTTGGTCGGGGTGTCCTTTGGGAAGCACGAACCGCCATAGGCTTGCCCCGCATGCAGGAACTTTCCGCCGATGCGGTTGTCAAGTCCGATGCCGCGCGCCACGTCTTGGAAGTTCGCTTTGACCCTCTCGCGAGGCAAATTCGGCGTCAGGCCGCGACTCTGCGATGATGTGCGCGATTTCATCGCCGGTGCCGGCCGGCACGGTCGACTTCGTGACGATGACAGTAAATCCGTCGATCGCTGCGGCGACCTCGCGCGCGTCCGCATAAACATCGGACAGATCTGCAAAGCCGTCTTCGCGGCGCGAGGGTGTGCCGACGGCGATGAGCACGGCGTCGCGCCTTGGACGGAGCCGGCGAGGTCGTGCGTGAAGAATAATCGTTGTTGGCGGACGTTCGAGGCCACCAAATCGTCGAGGCCCGGTTCGAAAATCGGAATCTCACAACGCTTTAGCGAAGCTATCCGCTCTGCTTCCTTGTCGACGCAGGTGACGAAATGGCCAAAGTCGCCGAAGCACGCGCCGGAAACGAGGCCAACGTAACCGGAACCAATTACCGCGATTCGCATGCATCGTTCCCAGAGCTAAGTGATTGTTTCAATAGGGTTTTACGGCTTTATCGCTTGCTTCCAGCGAAGCGCCTCGGATTCGTTGTCGGAATTGGGGCTGCGTCCTTCCGCAGCTCCAATGTTATAGAAATGATCCTTGGCGCCGTTGATCGCCCCAGCCCTTACTCCCGCAGCCACATCGGGATATTTATTCAGGTACCAGGATTCGTCGACTGCAGGTATTCCACCCCTTCGACCTTCAAAATATCCAAAGCCGATATAATGGATAAAGCCGTTTTCGACGCGCCCGAGCTTGACAGCATCTTTTACATCGGGATTTTGCTCGAAATAATCCTCTTCATTGAAATCACAATGCGCGACAGCCAGTTGTAATAGCATTTTGAGCAACGACGCTGGTACCTGGACCAATCCTGTCGACTCGAAATTGTCGGGGCGGATGTTCAGAAAACGAAGAAGAGCCTCTAAGGGCGGAACATACATAGTTTGCCTCGCGTGGGTTGGTATCGATTAGCTCGGGACTTTGTCGCTGCTCGATGTCCGAAGCAGTTGATCCCGCACTTCAGACGCGTATGCAGTCTGCGCGTCGACTATTTTTTTGGGAATCTTCAACGCCGCTCTTACGATGCGATGAATGGCCATGATTTCATCGACATGCTTTTCAGCCTTCAACGAATGCGTGACGCTTTGAGCATGTCGTCGATGGACGTTCAAAGGCTCTGCGACGTAGGCTACCATAGCCGCCGGGTTGGTGAGGCACTCAAGGTAAATCCGCCAATCTCCGGCCATGCGGAACTCCGACAATTCTTTCTCGCAGGTCTGGAGGGTTCTAGTGAGAGCGTCACGTCGCCAGAGCACTGAACTCACGTTTAATATTGTGTTTTTGACTGAAAGATATCGTTTGGCGAAAGCTGCGCCTTGGAAAACTTCGTCGCGGCTTAGCGCACCAGGCTCAATCGATGAGAAATAAGGCTTGTAGCTGGCAAAAACGGGCGCGCCGTCAGCATCGATTGATCTCGAGTCCGAGAACGCGAGTTCGATCTTTGGGTCGCTATGCATCAACCTCACGAGAGAGGAAAGAAATTGCGGATCCGCCAAATCATCGGCTTCCGCAATCCAAACATAGTCGCCGGTTGCGGCCTCTGCCCCACGGGCCCACTGACGGAATACAGATCCAGAGTTCTCATCATTGATAATAAGGGTGAGATCTCGTTGCCGCTCATTTGCAACGGATTCGATTACTTCCACACTGTTGTCCGTCGAGGCGTCGTCCAGAACGATGATCTCGTGGATTGGGTGCGCCTGGTCAAAAATCGAGCCAAGGCGATCTGCCATGCAATGGGCGTAATTGAAATTCGGGACGACGACGGAAATCCGAGGCAGATCCGGCATAGCCATTTTGAGCAAGTCCCGGACATAGGCGTCGAAGTCAAATTTCGTTCGAATCCTCTCCTGGGCTCGATAGGATTCTTCGATGTCCGGACGATCGTTAAAGGCTTTCACTAACGCGTCCGCCATCTGCCGAACATCGCCGAAAGGAACAACATACCCAAGCTTCTCTTCGGTCAAGAAGTCCGCTATTCCGCCTGATCCTTCGAAAGCTACGACAGGGACGCCGATGCTGAGCGCTTCGAGAGCTACTGTGGGAAATGGGTCCTCTCGAGACGTTAGGGCAAATGCGTCCGCCGCGGCGAAAAACGCGTCGGCATCCGCCCGGTATCCGGGCATGTAGAAAGTTCCCGTTCCGATAGCGTCCTCGATCTCGATGGAAAGCCAATCCTTCAGACCGGGGTCTATCCCCCCGATCCAGCAAAAATGCACAGGATATCCACGCCCTCGCATCTGCCGCCACGTTTGAAGAAATAGGTCGAATCCTTTTCGTAGATCAGCGTATCCAACTCCAAGGACAAGCAGAGCATCATTGGAAAGACCCAGCTCATTGCGGATGTGCGAGGCTTTCCGCTTATCCTGCGCAAGGCGTTTGTAGCTTCCCTGAGGGCGCACGATAACCTTTTCAGCTATTGGGAGTGAAAGCGCGCCCAAAACCTTATCGAGGACGAAACGCGCAGGGAAAACGACGCGATCGGCACTACTAATTCCCGCCCGAGCAGACGCCTCAAGCGACTTCTCTTTCAGGATACGCGGAAGTTCGTGGACAAGAAAAACGGAGCGAATGCAATGTTTGGCGAAAACTGGAATGGTGTCGCCGGATGCGCTTGTATTGACGATTGCGGCCGAGAATCCGCGCCGCTTCAGATCACGAACAGCCGTTTCCATTTGTGAATGATTTTGCAGGAGCGTTACACGCGCCACTTCTTGGTACGCGCTTTTAAGCGGCCCGTCGCCGAGTAGAAAAAACTCAATTTCGAGCCCGAACGAACTCTTTAATGTCTGTCCAATATTGAGCAGAAGATGCTGGGCTCCGCTCGGAAAAGCATCGTGGCCAACCAACAGCAGTTTCGGAACGTCGCCCCGATTGCCCGTGATAGCGCGGGCGGTGGCGTTCAAATAAGCAGATCCAAAGTGCAGGTCGGGTTCGAGATAAGCGCCCTCGCACCATTCGTTCCAGGCATTGATACATACGACGGGTTGGCCGAAGAACGGCGTGTGATTAGCCTTGTCGACGAGTTCCGAGAGCCATTGCTCGTATTTTTTGGGTGTCGACCCCTGGATCACCAGGCCTGTTCCTTGGCGTCGGGCGTCGTTATCCCAGCTCGGAACCGCAGTTTTGATCAACGGAAAGGACGGTGTCGCTTCCGAAAGCGATTCGGTTACGACCTGATCGTAGCTATAAATATTGCCACTGAAGGCGTCATCGATGTATTCGACGGTTTGATTGATATTTGACATATGCTGAGTGAGCTTATGTGGGGGGAATTCAATGGCTCCATCCAATCCATATTTGGTTGGATCGAAGTCATTGAAGCTTTGGCTCATTAGTATGATTGGATTTTCATTATGATTGGATTGAAAAAGTTGCCGCCAGCGCATTATTGCCTCACTCGTATCGGGAATGAGGCTTGGGCGGTAAATCATAAGCAGCGGGCGACCTTCGAGGCGTATATAACGCGGGTCTTGAAAATGACGCGCAAAGTCGGCGCAAAGCGCTTCATCGTCGCCGGCTCGATAATCCTGAGAGATGAGGACTTCGCCCTCTAGGCCGTCCCACCTCCTGGTCCAGCTCTCGTTAGCCCACATCAGACAGAACGGCATGTTGATGTCTTGGGCTTTTAAAAATTGTTCTAATGGTTTTTCTAGTAATCGCTTGCCGTTGAACCAGTAGTAGTAATAGACAAACCCTCCAATCCCAGCGGCTAACGCCATGGTAACTTGCTTGCGTATGACGTCAAGATCGTCCAAGCAGTAAAATCCGAGATCCCGAGGAATCCGCGGTTGATAATGATCATGGAAACGGGGTTGGGCGCGCGCGATATTTGTCCATTCCGTGAAGCCAGTTCCCCACCAGCGATCGTTCTCGGGAAAAGTGTGGAATTGCGTCAGGTAGTAGGCGAGGACCATTGCCCGCTTCTTCGCCGTTCCAGGGACTCCCACGAATTCCGAAAAATCTGGGCCAGCTTTGGAAAACCTCTTCACCAAAGCCGCGGCGGTCTGATCATCGTCGGTAGGGCTCGGAAAGAAACCCGGCTTTGCCCTGTTTTCGATATAATGGATTAAAGGATTGACGCTCGGCTGATCTCGCAGATAACGACGGCAGTAATACAGACTATTAAACTCTTTGGACGGGTTGCGGCCCTCTTTGTAGCCATAGTGATAGTAATGCTGGAACGCGTTTACGCCGGCTGCCTCAATATCAGGATATGATGAGAAATAAAAAACAGCGTCAAAATCAGGAATAGGGCTAACGCGCCCTGTATAGTTGTTGATATAATGAATTAAAGGGCTCTCGTTGTCAGGTATTTTATAAGCAGCTCTGTACCATTGTGTATCAAAAAGTGCGCACGGTTGAAAGTTTGCAGATTCTCCAATGATAGCATAGTGCAGAAGTGGGTTTATATCACTTTGCTTTACCTGCGTATATTGATCCAAATACCAAAGTGGATCGAAAATGGCATTTGGAGCTTTCCCTTCTTTAAATCCGTATTTGAAAAAATGTTCAAAGGGATCAAGCCCGGCCGCTATGACATCCGGATTGCAGGATGAATAGAACTCTCGATCAAAGTAGCCTTTTCCAACAAGGACGCTGGCAATCGTGGCTAAATCAATTTTATCGCTCTTGAGCCCTGCTGACTCGATCGCGTTATTAGCGCGTGGGGGCGTCCGTTTGTTTTTCGCGCGTGCAAGATTGCTCAGATAGTCATCCATTGGACAAGGCGCCTTCCAATTCCTGGCTATGAGACCGGGGGGCGGAAAGAAAATCGCTCCCCCCGATGAGATCGAAGTCGCGGTCCGTCCGGATAAAATTATCGATTGTGTAGACATTTACTAAAATACCGAACAGTTCGCTGAATGTTGGCACAAAAATGCTATTAATAGTTTGTACGTCGGTCACTTCGACATTAATTAAACTCATAATTACCGCTCCTATTGGAGCTATACTACATAATCGGGCTTGGCTTGCCAAGACCCCGAAGCGCACATCGCGATACCAACCAACGGGACGTCACCCACCGCGCGCGATAGCCGCGATACCGCTGAACCGCTTGCGCACACCGCATTCGAAGTCTTCCGGAGGTCGCGACATATCTCACCTGATTTGCGAACATTCGGATGGCGTAGCCCAACACATGGCCAGTTCGTCGTCATCTCATGCTCAAGCGCTTGGTAAGGCCAAGGCTCTGTTCATGAATCCATTGTTCTTGGGTCGGCTCTAAGGCCTCGGCAAAATTTTGGCAATTATTTAAGCTTAGGTGAATTTAAAACTTTGATGTTTTGGTTAAAGCTCGCCATACAAAGGAAGTTGCAAGAAGTCGTGCTTCTTGATAGTCCACATTTGGAGGGAATAGCAAACATTATTATTTATGGATGGTGTCTAAAAATTGAACGATAGATGCAACGATTTTGTTGTTGGCATTAATTGTAGAACAAAAAGCATGTCGGCATCATGATGTACGCCTTGCGCGTTGGTAGGATTGCGACGTAGTGTGGTGTCAAAGCTTTTGCATCGCCCGATGACGGTTTTAGAACGCACGGTTCAAAGACGACTGTCGATGTCTATCGCCAATTGGGGAAATGCGACTTCATCGTCGGAGTGTTCATTGGGAAATACGTCGCTAACTGAAATAGAAAACTTCAACACGGACGACTTCTCGGAGGCCACTAAACTGTCGCCTCCTCGGCTTCGTGCTGAGGCTAAAATTGCGCTTCGGGATGGCGATCCAGTTGCTGCAGAGAAAGCTTATCAGGCCGCCTTGGGCTTGGAGCCGGCTGACATTCATGCGCTTGTCGGGTTGGGTCTCGTAGCGCGCTTACGCGGCAATCATGAAGAAGCTCTTCGATGCTTTCAAGATGCCTCGATTGCTTGGCCATCAAGTACGTGGCCGCTGTTGGAATCGAGTATTGAATTTGGCGCACTGAAACAACGCGACGAAGAGGAAGCCGTTCTGCGTCGGGCGTTACAAATCAATTCGCGCGACTACCATACGCTCATGACCTTGGGGTACTTGTTGCGACGCCGAGGACGTCGCGAGGAAGCGTTGCAGATGTTTCAAAGCGCGGCAATCCATCACCCGGCTGCAGCGTCAGGTTATATCGAGGCAGGAGAAGAACTTGTTCGCCTCGGGCGATGGAAAGAAGCTGTGGCGAAGTTAGACGAAGGCGCCGCAGCTGGCGCGTCAAGACTTGAAATTTTTTGCGCCAAGGCTCGGGCTTTGCGCTCAGAAGGCCAAAGCGACGCCGCACTCTCAGCGTGGGCGGTGGCGCTTGCGAATAATCCTCAAAACGCCAGCTTAAAACTTGAGATAGCAACTGAAGCAATAAATCTTGGACGAACGGCCGACGCATTTGCCGTCTTTCAGGCAGTCGTTGAGGATAGTGAGCTAACGTCCACTGTTCGTAGGGATGCGGCGCTTTCGGCCGCTCATTTCGCCCGCAAAACAGATCGGCCTCTTGCCTTACTTTTTTTTGAGCAGGCCGCCACGCTCGATGCGGAACATTTGCAAGCAAAATTTGAGCTCGCCGAAGAGTATCGATATGCGTGTCGCTTTGATGAAGCAGAGGCCATTTTCCGGAAAGTGTTGGATCAGGCCCCGACAAGCGTTGCAGCACTAGTCGGTCTCACATTAGTGAAACGGCAGAGGTGCCTGCATAAGGAGGCCTTATTCTTAATAAGAAAAGCACATGAGCTTGAGCCCTTAAATGAAGGAGTATCCTACCAATTGGGACTTTCGTTGCAAGAGAGCGGTCAAACTGAAGACGCCAAAAAAATTCTTGAGTCGATCGATCCTGCATCTTCAATGTATATCTGGGCGCAAATGTCCCTAGGCCACATAGCGCGCGCCGCCGCTGATCACCTTCGAGCGGCAAAGCACTTTGAACAAGCGGCTCGAACGGCTCCCGATCCAACTGAGGCTTTGTGCGAACTTGCAAGCGAAAGGCTCGCGCTGGGAAGGTTCGATGCAGCTGAGGAGCTGATTTCACAAATATTGGGCCGTGACCCTGAATCTTATCGCGCGCATATGGCGGAAGGGTACTTGAAGCGGGCCTTGAAAGACCGCAACGGCGCCCGCGCCGCGTTCATCCACGCTTCGGCAATTACGCCTTCTGAGCCTCAACCTTGGGTCGAGCTCTCCAACGAAGAAAGCGAGCTTGGCAACCGAGCCGCGTCGGTCGCCGCAATCGAGACGGCGCTTGAGCGAGATCCCAGGCATGAGGGAGCGTTGCTTAAGAAAGGGGCCTATCTGGCCGAGACAGGCGAACGAGCAGCGGCGCTTTCGATCTACGAAAGCCTGCGTGAAGCAAGGCCTGCGTCCATCTGGGCCTATCTCGCAGAAGCACAGCTGCTCGCCGATCAGGGGGCTTTCGCTTCCGCGTTGGAAACTCTGGCGACTGCGCGCGAGAAATGCGCCATCAATTCGCAACTGGAGCTACGCGAAGCTGCAATTTTTCGGCAGCAAGGTCTGCTGGACTCCGCCTTTGAACGTCTCTCTTGCGCCTATGAGCGTTTCCCGCAGGAGCTATGGCCCTGGTTTTTTCGGCTCTCGGCGGCTATTGACTTGGGGCTTTATGACATCGCTGAAATCATGTTGGCGACGCCCCCGCTCGTCACAGAACGGGAGATTGCGCGCGTTGAAAACATGCGTGCGCAACTTGCCAAAGCCCGCTGGAATCTGGAAGCGGCAATCGACAATTTTGGTTTGGCGGTCTCCCTTGACCCCGAGGATTTGCAGGCAGTCTACGAACGCGCGAAACTGAAGCTGATCACTTTCGATCTTGCCGGAGCTCGCCAAGATCTGCTTTCTCACGCCAAACGGAGTGTTGCCGCGGCTAGTCGGGAAGGGCGAGCCGCCAATCCGTCGCAAACGCATGTCGGGCAGCTCTACGACGAGTTCGTCGTGGACCGCGATCTCGCGAGCCAGTTCGATGCTTTGCGGCGACTTGCTCCTCACGAGCAAGTCTCGCCGCTTTGCGAAACAGTGCGCCATTTCCCCGATTCTACGGGCGCGGCGATTGGTTTGATGATCGCGTTGCGGCGCTCTGGGCGGTTCGATAGGCCATTGACGACGCTTGGCGGACAGCCGCGCATCCCGCGCGTCATAACGCAATTCTGGAACGATCCGGAGCCGCCCGCTGATATTCTGGCGCTGATGATCAGTTGGACGCGATCGGATCCGGCGTTCAAGATTGATGTTTTCGACGACCCTCGCGCCCGCGAATTCTTGCGGGGACATTGCAATCCGGACGTTGCGCGCGCATTCAATTGGGCGCGAGAGCCAGCTCAGCGCGCCGACATCTTTCGCCTTGCCCGCCTTTTTACGGTTGGCGGCTACTTCATCGACGCGGACGATCGCGCGCGAGAAGGCCTAGAAGCGCACGTTCCGCCAAATGTTGAATTCTTTGCCCATCAGGAAGACCTGGGCTCGATCGGCAACAACGTCATGGGCGCAGTTCCGGGCCATCCTGCAATTGAGGCGGCTCTTCACGAGGCGGTCGCAGCGGTGCTGCGGGGGGATCAAGATATCATTTGGCTATCGACGGGGCCGGGACTTTTAACGCGCTCGCTCGGCAGGTGGTTCGCGGAAAAGCCCGAAGCTACGGACGAGCGTCTTTCTCAGGTCGCTATTCTAACGCTCGGCGAAATGCGTCGTGCAGCCGCGATGCATTGTCACGCCGCGTATAAAACGACAAATCGCGCCTGGCTCAATGTAGCGTTCAAGAAACGCAACGGTCGATAGCGCGCGCTGCGACCAGCTGGCCATCGACGTTGCGCGGCTTTGATGAAGTTTGGAACGGCGCCGCCTTTCTGACGCCGCCGCTTTTTCTTTGCGCTTGGCGGCGTCAGGCGACCGCGTAAGCCGCCGCCGCGCCGATCTGCTGAGCCCGCTCGGCGAGTTTTACCCGGATGTTCACCGGGACTTGGCGATGAGACTTGGCCACCGGATAGGGCAGTTCGACCATGGTCTTGCCATTCGGGTAGAGCGCCTCGTGCTCGCTCCAATTGTCGAAGGCCAGGCGATCAACGTTGTCGACGAAGGTTTCTGCCGGAGCGCCTTCGGCGTAGATCAACGAATGATCATCTACTTCGACATGATAGTAGGTGAACACCTTGGGAACCGTGGTTTCGCGAATGATCGAAGAGCCGTTGACCAGAGCGCTTGCCAAGATCAACGCGCCGTCGATGAACATGGCGTGACCGGGCGAAACCACCAAATCGCGAGCCGGCAGGTTCTCGCCGAGAGCGCCCGCCTTGATGCGCACCGGCCACACACGTTTTGGATCCGCGAAAACAGTCGAGATCGTCTGCTTGCCGAGCCAAGTCACCGGTTTGGCGACGCCGTCCGTGGTGAGAACAAGGTCGCCGCGCTTCAAGGTCTCGACCGCGACCTCGCCTTTCGGCGTCCGGATCATGGTTCCGGCCATGAAGCAAATGGCGTTCGTCGTGATCGTGTCAACGCCATTGCTGTTGGCGAGTTGGAACTGGTCGCCAGCGTACTGGCCGTCGAGTTGGATTACGGCCTCAACTGTTGAGCCGGAGGTAACTGTCAGAACATCGGTTTTCGCGTTGAAATGGACCATGTCGCCAGCGGAGCCAGCGACGAGGATCTTGTCTCCGCCCGCAAAATTATCGACGGTGGCCTGGAACTTGTACATTTCTCCCGAAGCGCCGGCGCCTTCGCCGGTCAGGTCGAGCGCGCCATTATTCACGAAATCGACGGTCGTTGAACTCGTTCCGTCGAGCAGGGAGTCGGTTGCGCCAACGGCGCCGTCGAGTTTGAGATCTGCTCCTGCGCCAACGACCAGATTTAGGCCGTCGTTGGAAGCATCGACCGGCCCGGTAATGTCGAGCTTGCCGCCTTCCGCCTCAACGATCCCGCCGCCCGAGACAGACGAAGCAATTGTTCCTTGGCCAGTCACAAGGCCGTTGTCCGTCAGACCCGCGGACGTGGTGAGCGTCGCGCCAGCGATATTCAGTCCCGCCTCGACGTCTACGGAAACGACGGTGGCGTCACTATTCTCGGTCACGAAATTCTTGATGATGACCGCGTCCGTGGAGTCGGGAACGCCGCCCTTCCACGTCGATGCGTCTTCCCAATTGCCAGACGACTTGCTCGTATCGGTCGGATTTGCCATGGCAGCCTCCTCAACTCAAACTCATGCCCACGGGAACGGTTGGAACGAAATCAAGACGGCCGCTTCCCGAAACGCTTCCGACATACGCCTGTAGCGGCCAAGGCGACCTATATCGCTACTTCATCACCACGATATTTTACTTGCATTTTAACGAAAGTGCTTTCGTGCGTGACGGTGAACACTCTAATAGAACTTTGTTCGCAAGCTCAAGCTCGAATCCGTCAATTTAGATGAATTAGCTATAAGCTGAGGCATATAGCAAATTAATTATACGATATACAAAAGATATGAGATGTTTTGTGCGGGGGCGATTCCCCTTACGCTGAGACCGGACAAGGGTTCGACAACGCTCATGGTGGATCGCTTCGAGCTTACGGAACGAGGGCTCTCTCATCGAGAGCTGTTTGCTTGCTGGCGTGCGGCGCTTGCTGGCGTGTTCGACGTCGGCGCCACTCCCGGGCAAATCGAAAATTTCGTCGGCGATTTCGCCGCGTATGCGACGCGCCAATTCGTTGTCAGCGAGGGCGCTTCTTCCAGCGTTCGGCTCGTTCGATCGTCAGAGGCCGTCGCGCGCAGCGGCCTCGACCAGTTTGCCTTAAGGTTGTTTCAATCCGGATATGTGACAGGAGAGGCCGGCGACGCTCCGTTCGAGGCGCAGGCCGGAGACATTTGTTTCTTTGATTTGTCGCAAACGGTCAGCCTCCAATTGTCGGCTCAAGGGGGGATGACTGGGGACGTCACCATCTGGATTCATCGGCAGCGACTGCTGTCGTCTTTCAGCAACGAAAATGCGCTCCATGGCATGGTGCTCAGTGGTGCTTCGAGCGCTGGCAGCGTGATCGGGGCGACGCTGCGCTCCTTTGCCGAGAACGTATCGAGGATGAACCAGGACGATATGGATGCTCTTGCGAGCGGCCTTATCGAGTTGGTCGCCAAAGCAGTTGCGCGGCTGCTCGAGCATGGGGAGGGACGGACGATCGGCGCTCCGCTCGCCTCCTTCGTATCAACCCGTCGTTTTATCGACCGGAATCTGACTTCCGCCGCCCTCAATGCGGATATGGTCGCTGGCGCGTTCGGCCTTTCCCGCGCCTCGCTCTACCGATTGTTCGAACCGGTCGGCGGCATTGCCAAATACATTCGAAAGGCCCGGCTCAACCGCGCCTACCAGGAAATTGTCGCCGCCGAGATTGCAAACCGGCGCATTGGGCAAATCGCCTACCGTCTGGGATTCAAAAACGTCAGCGCTTTCAATCGCCTGTTTCAGGAGACATACGGCGTCAGCCCGAGTGAGGCTCGCAAGAGAGCTTTGCAAGGCCTTGCCGGTGTCCGGATCAAATCTGAGGTGGGCGGAAAAGGCGAACTCGGCAACTTGCTCGCGCAGCTCGGAAAATGAATATCCGCGTCTTCATGCTGCGCGCCGTTCTCGCAATGTGGGACGCGTGCTTCGTCCTGATTGCTCAGCCGCCGGCCAGTTCAGGATTGGTCGAGCAAATCCTTGGGCCATCCATGCGATCGCGGTTGCAACGGGAAGTCAACTCATCGTCGACGAAGATCTTCGCAGCTTGCTGCGATTTGCGTGGGCTCTTGGATCGGCAATGAATATTCTTGAGATTGTCGCTAATTCAGCAGGCTGAATGACTTCTTTGGGGACGTTCGCGGAACCCCCGTTGTGCTATCATCCGCGCGCACCTCGAGAGCCTGTTCGCGGACTCGCGCGAGAATCGGCCCCAAAATTTCGTGAGCAAGTCGCAGTCCAGCCGCCAAGTCGTTTGCGCTTGCCCCGGGAACCGAAATGTTCAGTTTCGCGCGGACCGCATTTTCGAGGAGTTCGATATCGTCACGATGTCGCCCCGCAACAAGTTCGGCGCAAAGAAGGCGAACAAGATTGGCAAGAGCGGCTATTGCGACGCGATCGCTTGAAGGGGTTCCTTTAAGGCCCATATTTGTGTTCTCCCTGCCTTACAGCGTCGCCCTCGAATGACGCCCATCGGGATAACCTTAGCGCTCCTTTTGTAAATTAAAATTCTAACATTGCCATGGCTACGCGGCGATTGCGGGCCATTTGTTGAGATGGCGTTGAAAAACCCGCCGATTGATGGAGTATCGAGGAACGCTCAGCGTGCGCCCGCGGCCAGGTCTGCGTCCGAAGTCAAATTTCCTCGGATTAAATCGAGTAACTTCGGCACACATACGTTGGAGTCATACTGCGCCTTCACCGTCTCGCGCGCTGCTTTTCGCATGGCAAGGAAGCGCTTGGGCTCGCCAAGTACGTTTGCGATCGCGTCGGAGAGCGCTTCAGGTGAGAAAAAGGGCACGAGCAGGCCATTTTGGCCGTTGATCACCTCTCGAACGGGCGCCGTGTCGGACGCGATGACGGCACAACCTGCACTCATCGCCTCGAGAAGTGACCAGGACAAGACGAATGGGTAGGTGAGATAGACATGAGCTCTTGATATCTGCAGGACCTTCAAATAGTCGCCGTAAGGCAGACGACCAAGGAAATGGACACGTTGGGGATCTATCGCCTCGCCGAGCTCGTGAAGCAGCGCAGCCTTCCATGACGGGGCGTTTGGCGGCTGCGCCCCATAGGAAACGCCATCCGCACCCACGATCAAAACCTGGGCCTGAGGTCGCGCCTTGAGCACACGAGGCACAGCCCGCATGAAGATGTGAAAGCCCCTCATCGGCTCTAGACTTCGCGCTGAATATGTTAGAACATCATCTGATAGAGTCAGTTTTTTTCCAGACGGCAACATAAAGTATGTATCAAGGTTAGGTTTGAATATAGTAGTATCCACTCCTTCGTGAATTACTTCAATTTTAGATTTAAAAGCTTCAGGAAATGTACTTTTTTGCCAAAATGTTGGAGATATTCCGGCGTCACTATCTGTCAGGGCTATCAAACTCGCCGCGTTTCGCAACTGCAGAGCGACATGCCCATCTAGCCCGATCGACGGGAATTCCGGGTCAAAGCCAACATCGGCTCCCTCCGAGCGGTAAAAAAACTCGCAGTAGGCGATAATCCTGGCTTTTGGGAACACGGCGCGCAGGGACAGGTTTTCTCCCCATCCTGGATGAACCACGATCACGTCAGGCGTAAACCCTGAGTCCGCGAGCGCAGTTGCGGCATAGAGCACTTGTTCAGCGCGACGGCATTCGTGATCGAATCTCCGAGCGAATGGATGCGCGTCGGCAGTAGCCGCAGGCGTGCGATATCGATGGAGTTCGACACCATGGATGGAAGAAGCCGTTTCACAGCCTATGGCCGCGATCCGAACGTCCCTCATCGTTGACAGGACCTGGACGAGGTTGCGAAACTGTGCAGGAAAGTTGTTATGAACGAATAGAATTTGCATGAACCGGCCGCACATCGTCTGATTCTGGAATTTCTAACCCGCCATCGGCAAGCAGACGTCGAACGCGCACATGGTCGGCCTCGCTCATGAGAGCGACGGCCCATAGATCGAAAGACGTCCCATTAAACACCCAGGCTTCCGGAAAGCCTCCCTCAAGCAGCAATCGACCCAGGCGAGAAGCCGTGAACCCGGTCTTGTGGGCCATATAAACGTTGCCTTCTGCGATCGACCTTGTGTGTCCAAAAAGCATGTCGAGAGCTGTAATCGGGCCTGCCGGGGAGACGTAGGCCGGGTCGTCAAACTTTCCGTCGACTATTAATTCTGCGATGGCGGAAATATCTGGACAAGTGATCAGCGCGAATCCGTCATTGCGCAAAATCCGTCGGAACTCCTTGATGGCGATCGGAGCTTCATGAGCATAGAGGTGCTCGATATTATGTGATGACCAAATCGCATCGAAAGTCCCGTCCGGGATGACCGAACGCATGTCGGTCATGGTGCCAATCAGGTCGGGCGACACCCGTTCATCAATGTCGAGACGAATTTCTTTCCATCCATTCCCGCGAAACGCCGCGTGGAGCTTCATAGGCGATTTTACGCCGCAGCCGACATTGAGAACCTGAGGCAAAGAAGGGTCTTTCATTTTTTACCTTTCACCCTCGCGAGAGTTTGTCCCTCAGTAATCCGTCCTGGCCAAGTCACATGCCGCGGGGAATCTCCAGCGGCGGAAACGAAGTATTGGTGCGTGGTGCGCGACGACGAGGAGGCCATGCCAACGCGGAGAAAGGAGGGCAGTCGAGGGCAAGGATGGGATTGTAGTACGGATCTGCGGCCAACACTCGCCCCCATTTCGATCTCAGCGCGCGCAATTCCCGTGCGAATCTCGGGGCGCTGTCCGCCTTATCGTCGCGGCCGCGAGAAACAGACTCGCGATGAATTAATCGCGCATGGGGAGTAAAGACGACCTGAAGGCCTAAGCTACGCAGTTTAAGACAATAGTCGACATCATTGAAATTCACCGGAAACATCAACTCGTCAAATCCGCCGAGAGCCAAAAAGCGCTCGCGCGAAGTCGTCATACAGGCGGCGGTTACCGCACTGCATGAATGGGCGACTTTCAGGAGGTCGGTGTAGCCCGGGTCATCTTCAATCCGTTCGTTGAAGGCATGCGACGCGCTAAAATTCATGCCAAGGGCCACTCCGCCGTGTTGCACGACGCCGCTTGGCCACAAAAGTTCGACGCCAACCCCGCCCACCTTGTCATCAACGTGGCGCGACAGCATTTCGTCGAGCCAGTCATTATCACGGGCCTCAACGTCGTTGTTAAGGAAACAAAGAAAGTCGCCACCAGCCTCTCTTGCCGCCAAGTTATTGAGACGGGAGAAATTGAAAGGCCCAGGCGCGCGCAAGATCTTGACGCCTTCCCGTTCCGCAGCCGCAAGGAAATCCAGGGCAGCTGGCTCCGTCGAATCATTATCGATAACGATAATTTCGGCTCCTGCGCGCGCGGCGCCGCCGTAGATCGACCCGAGACAGGTGCTCAGGAGATCTGCTCGATTGCGTGTGGGAATCAATATCGAAACAGTGGGCCTGCGACCGATCCGCCTGTTCGTTCGGCAAGCTGGCCAATGCGAACCGAACCCACTCATGACGACAGCCTCGACGCCCATTGCGGCCAGGTGTTCTGACGTCGCGGCGCTCAGCGCCTTTTGCGATCCAGCGAGAAAATCTTTTCCCACCTGAGCGATCGCGCCAGGCAAGTGCCAAATCGCGCTTGCAGATCCGCTTTTGTCGCAACAGATGTTGGCGACACGGAAAATATTGGGGGTCGCCGCAGCAACCGCCAACTGAAGCGCAGCGCGCGTCAACGCAAACGCGCCCCCAAAATAGCCTTGCTCGAGCATCCGCTCATAATCGAAGGCCGGCAGAGCGATAGGCCACAATTCTCCGTCCGCCCCACGCATATCGAGGTCTCCGTAAACCAAGGCGGCTTCGGGATGTTCCTCGAAACACTCGACGATGCGCGCAAGCGCATGCTCTTCGAAGGTGACGCCAGCAAGGGAAAAAATGAAATAGGCCGCCTCACCCGAGTCTTCAGTGAAAAAGATGCTTAGCTCGCTGGGGTCGAAGCTGTATCGATCGGGGCTCGGAAGCACGCCGGCTGTCCAATTGCTATGACTTTGGGCTTCCAAACTGTCCAACGACAATTGGAGATTATCGCCATCAAGCAAAACAACCGCGATAGCCTTTTCGATCGATTGAGGCGGCTCATCGGGGAACTGGTTGCGCCATTCGCCGTAAAGGCTGAACGGAAGCGACTGCGGTATGAGCTGGTCAAATAACCGTCCTTGCAGTCTCTGTCCGGGAGTTTGGCTGAGATTTTGCAGCACAGCTTCGAGACCCCGATCAAAAGCAACGAGGGTTATCGGACTTCCGGGAAGCTCCCGGCCGTCATCGAGCGTTACCGATACTTTCCAAACCTGTCCGTCAGCGAGCCGAAGCGGCAGATGTAAATCGAAGGCTCGAACCGCCAAGGGCCTCGGCTGATCGATGTGGCGCCAACGATTTGCGCGCGCTGCGGCAATGGCTTCGCCGTCGACGGAAACGCGGACGCGCGGGGCCTCCGCCTCGTTGGTGCTGACCCAGCCGGTCAGTCTCAAGCCTCCGACCCAATTCACTTCTCCCTGAAGACTGGCGCTCGGCGAGGCATTGGTGAGTTCATCGAGGACGAGCGGTTCTCCCACCGGCGTGCCGATATTAGCCAGTCGCGCCTCTATTACTCGCGCGTTTTCAACGATCGACGAACGCAACGCGAAAACGAACCCGTGGCAAGGGTCGTCGACGCCCAGTTGCGCCAGTTCGCTGCTGTAGCGGTCCGCCAAGTCGGCCTTTATCGGCAAGCCGTCGACGAGAATTTCGACCGTGGATAAGCCTGAAGGCTCGCTCTGATCCACGACCCAGCCGCTGAAGGTTTCGCGATCCGTTCGAAAAAAGTGGGTCGAGAAACGACCGGCATCCTTCAGATTTTTTGCCGGAGGATGAGTCATCTCAGCTCCTGAGGCGCTTGAGCCAAGCGCAGATCTTGGAAACGGCCTTCCGATCGCAGATGCGCGGATCGAGGCTTAAATCGTCCGGCGCGCCTTGGAAACTGCCAAACGACCAGTCAAAAAAGGCGGCAGGAACGGGCGCAACGTTTTTAAATATTTGAAGCGCCCAATAATTTTCGAAACGGTAAGGCAATAGCCATCGCCCGATCTTATATTGTGCGGCGATCCGAGCTGTTTCCACGGGGGCGATCTGGCCACTGACGTACAGACCACGAGCTATCAACCTTTGGTCGATGCTTGTCTTTCCAAAAACGAATAAATCACTACCAATATCATTCGACCGTTCACCTAAATGTATTAAAAATCTTAATACTTGTGTTGTTTCAATTGGTAAAATTATACCAATAGCATGATTATTAAGCACGCTATGATGACGCTTAATATCATATAAATCTTCGTGATGATCTTCAATGTCATCAATAATGGCATTGTCCTTGTATACAGTGCGCGCAAAGCTAACGCTTAACTGGTCTATGCCGACAACGCCCTGACATTTGGATTTTGCCGCGGTCAGACGTTGGCGCGCGCTATCGGAAATGTTGTTCTGCCAAGGCATTCCCTTGATGCATTCGACGCACGGCGCAAGATTATTTTCTTCAGCGCAAATTTGGCGGTTTGGCGCGATAAAGCAATTCTCCTGCAGTGGGCTGGCGTCAACGATGAGAATGTCGACAGGGTAGGATAGTTGGTAGATCGCCGCGGCAACGACGTCCGGGAGGTCCTGCGTCCGGGCTATTTCAACGCGATCGAAACGCCACTTGCGAAGTTGGGAGGTTAATTCCGCATTTTGCCCCTCGCCGTGGCCAAATCGGATCTTCAGCGACTTGGGGCTTGTTTCGCCAGATCCGCGAAAGCCGGCTTCCCAATGGTCGCCATCACGTCTAATCGTCACGACCAGCGAAGGCGCGCCTTGATCTGACAGACGGCGCGCACGATCAAGCAGCGCCATTTCAATCCTGCTCGGTCCGACGAGGAGGCGGCGCCGTTCGATCGGTCTCCATCCTGCTTCGATACGGGATCTCGCCTGAGCTAGCGGATCGAGTTCGAGGAATGCACGGCATTCATCCTCGAAATCCGGGAATTTGCGGGCGAGCGTCTTCTGATTGCGGGCGACAAGCGCAAGCTTCGATGCTCCAAAGGAGCGGGAGCCAAGGTGCGCTACATAAATTGATGGAGCGCAGATATTGCGAAATCCCGCAGCGCGTGCGCGTAAACCAAAGTCCATATCTTCTAGATAGCCCTTATCGAAATCGA
>JARLIE010000104.1 GCA_031291875.1 Minisyncoccota bacterium
CCCCTACCCGGACGAAACGCAAGGGAAAAGCTACGGGCGCAGCATGCTGCGCCCCTACGAGAGAAAGCCGAGAGGGAATCACGGATCGCGCATTTCTAATCGCCAATGCCCGGAATTAAAAACGCGCGTAAGTCGTTGAAAACAAACAACGGCACACCATTCTAATCGCAAATTCTTGCGAGGGGTGCGGGAGTCAACGATTCAGCGACGAACCACAATTCTTGGGCCGCTTGCTTGCCCTGAAAACCCCAGGAGGGCCCTGGCGAAGTTTGAAGAGTCACTTGTCATATTGTTGCTCTGAGAAAACGGGGAGGGCACTTGGCTCTCGCAACAAATCACCCTGTGCCGGGTTTCTAGTATACGGTACAGGGATTAGAAATCGACGTAAGTTGTTGAAAAGGAACGGCGAAAGAGTTTCTAATATACGGTATAGGACCCCCCTCGCCAGATTATGTTGAGTGGCGCGGACCAAGCGGTGAATCAAAGAGTTAGCCATCGGACAAGCTCCCGCAGTCGGTCGCTTGATTTGACGTTCCGGTAGCCGGAAGATTGTGCAAGGATAGTTTTAATGCCTCGTCTAGTGATTCAACATGCCGGAGAAAGCACGCGCGTCTTCGAGTTGGTCGGCGACCGCCCGCTATCGATCGGAAGGGCGAAATCGAGCAATCTGGTTCTCGACCATTCGAGTGTCTCGCGGACGCATGCCATCGTTCGCTCGACGCCCGACGGCCAGTGGGAAGTGATCGACCGCGACAGCGCCAACGGCGTGAAGATCAACGGCGCCGCCGCAAAGGAAGCGATCTTGAAGCCGAGCGACGAAATCACGCTCGGTGAGTATCGCATCCGTTTCGAAGATTCGCAGGCGCGCGAAGTGATCACATATGGCACGACGCAATTTACTCCGCGCGTGGCTCGTGTGCTCAGGGAAGCGTCCTATTCGGGCACTTTTATGAAGGTCGAGTCGGTGGCGGATGTCGCGCCGCCGGAAGCCGAGAAGCGCGGGGATAGATCGGACCACGTTCGCGCTCTCGAACGTGAAAACCGGTTACTCACCCTGGTCTATCGCGTCAACCTCGCGCTCGGCGAACTCAATTCGGTGGATGAAATCACGCAGCGCGTTTTGGACTTCGTGCTCGAAATCGA
>JARLIE010000011.1 GCA_031291875.1 Minisyncoccota bacterium
CGTCGAGCTCGTGCCGCGCGCCAACCCGTTTCCATGCGATGCCAAGGCTTTGTCGGCGGTGACCCAGGCTGCTTTCGGCCAGCGGCGGAAGATGCTGCCGCAGTCCCTCAAAACGCTCGGCGTCGATCCCTTGGCGTTGCTCGCCGAAGCGCGGCTCGACCCGTCTTGTCGGGCCGAAGAGATCGAGGTCGAGGGCTTCGCGGCGCTCGCTCGCGCCATGACCGGCTTGCGTGGGGAGTCGCGGTCCCCAACTGAGGGATAGATCATTTTTGGGGGACGACGGCATGTATATCGCGATGAACCGCTTCAAGGTTTTGAAGGACGAGACGAAAGACTTCGAGGCGATGTGGCTTGGCCGCGAGTCGCATCTCGATAAAAATCCCGGTTTCGTCGCCTTCCACATGCTGCGCGGCCCCGAGCGCGAGGATCACATCCTCTATTCCTCGCATACGGTCTGGGCCGACAAAGAGGCTTTCACGGCCTGGACGACCTCGGAGCATTTCCGCTCGGCGCACAGGAATGCCGGCAGCGGGAAACGGATGACGCTCGGCCATCCCGAGTTCGAGGGGTTCGAGGTGATTCAGTCGCTCGAGAACCCGGCGTTGGCGGGCAAGGCGGCGGAGTAGCACCAGCGTTCCACCCTCTCCCGGTGGGGGAGAAGGTAACCTTTGCGTTAGAAAGTCGGATGAGGGCGGCTCCGCCACGCGCGATGTGAGGCGCTTGCACGTCTGCCTGGAGCATCTCATTGATCTTTTGGTAGTGAGAACGCTCTCGGGATCGGGTGCGTCAAGAATGAAATCGGCGACGCTAGCGCGGCTTCGCCGGTTCCTTGACCCGCGCAGTCCTAAAAGCCAAGATTAGCCAAGTCATTAACGGACTTTCTTACGCTCACGAGCCCGGCCAGCGCGCTGTGGGGGCGAAACTTACGCTAATGCACACGGCGCGATTTTAAGGCTTGTCGTCGGACCCTGATGCGCTGAGCGCTGCGCACTTGACGCATTAACTTTGAACTCATTCGGGAGTAGCGCCGCGGGCGCCCGCCTCTCTCATCTTCTGTTTCCCCCGGTTTTTCTGGATACCTGCCTTTATTTACGACTAGACTAATATCGTCATAATAATTATTGTCATTTCTTATACTCGATACAAATTTCAAAAACAAAAATGCTATAGCAGCGATGCTCATTGTATAGGATATCTGACCTGCTATCGCCTCAGAGGTTGCAAATATTCGAAGCTGGGTGGCGGGTAACACGTCGCCGTATCCAAGGGTCGTCCAGTTTACTAAGGAAAAATACATACTCGAATCATAGTCATGGACCAGATCACCTCCTCCTGCGTACAAGACGCCATACTCAAAATACTTCGAGGCGTAATCAATAACAATGAGGTAAGGTATGATAAGTATTATCAATAAAACTCTTATCAGATTAAATGCGGTCGATTTTCCTATATTAAGCAACAGTAACATTACGCCAAGGGTTGATATATTAGATATAACGTCTAAATAAATACTGTATTGGCTTATCTCGGCTATCGGTTTTATAGTGAGATTATGCCTCCAGAAATTCGCGGTATCAAGAACGGCTGACGAGCCTTTCGTGAATAATGTTATTCCTATATATATTTCTCTGTAAAGTCCAAGATGTTTAGAATATAAAACGAAATTTTTTAAACTTTCTTTGCCAAGCATGAGTAAGAACCTCGCCGCAATATGCGATTAATCAAATAACGACTATTTACCCCCTTCACCACCACCTTTTCGGCAATTCTACCTTCGGCGCCGCCGCCTCGATCGCCGCCCCGACCGTAAACAAAGTCTCCTCGTCGAACGGCCGCCCGATCAGCTGCAAGCCCAACGGGAGCCCTTGCGACGACAGGCCGGCCGGCACCGCGATGCCCGGCAGGCCGGCCATGTTCACGGTCACGGTGAAAATGTCGTTGAGGTACATTTCGATCGGATCGGCCGACCCCTTTTCGCCGATGCCGAAGGCGGCGGACGGCGTGGCGGGCGTCAGGATCGCGTCGATGCCGTCGTGGAAGACGGTCTCGAAATCGCGCTTGATCAGGGTGCGGATTTTCTGCGCGCGGACGTAATAGGCGTCGTAATA
>JARLIE010000105.1 GCA_031291875.1 Minisyncoccota bacterium
AACATTGGCATTTCCTCCGGATCAGGGGGGCTCGTTATTCTTTGTGCCGCTCGATCTATTGACTGTAATCATGTGCTCTAAGTGCTCGTACAATATTCAAATAATTGGAGTTACTGGCCTCATCTGTGATATCGGCGCCAATGAATTCGTTTCCGCACGCACGTCACAAACGTGGTTGAATATTGATGCTTCCACTCAGGTCGACCCGTGATGAGAATTCCGCCTAGGTAATAAGGTCCCGCGTTCGGGTTATTTCCTTGATGGAAATCAAGCCAAAGCCGTGCCAAACATTTACGGCGCTTAAAACTTCGAAAAAGCGGGAAAGTCGGAATGATTTCGCGCAACCGCAGTGGCGTCGTAGGATTGATCACAATTCTTTCGGCTCTCGTTTCCCTCCCACTCATTCGCGTGTTCGTAGCCGCAATTGCGAATTTCGGGACGCGCTTTCGCTTAGCTTCCACTAACTTAGACAAAATGATAATGTTTCTACTGATCCTCGGTCATCTTGGAATTGTCGTTTGAACACACAGGTTCTCATCGTCGGCGCCGGCCCCGTGGGTTTGACGCTTGCCATTGACCTGGGTCGGCGCGGCGTGCGTTGCGCACTGCTTGAACAAAAGAATGCCCCGCAACTTCTTCCGAAAATGGAGCGGTGCAACGCCCGCACCATGGAGATCTATCGCCGGATGGGCATAGCGAATAAAATTCGCGACGCTGGATTTCCGCGCGATTGTCCGATGGACGTATTTATCGTCACGTCACTGATCGAGCCGCCGCTGCTGCACCTTCCCTACCCTTCCGTCGCGCAGGCGGAGGCCGAGATCGCCGCACGCAACGACGGCACACTGCCGCTCGAGCCTTATCAACTTATCTCGCAATATACGCTCGAGCCGCTGCTCAAAACAGTCGCCGCACGCCTGCCTAATGTGGAAGTGCGCTACGGCTGCGAGTTTGTGTCTTGCGAGCAGGACAGCGGATCTGTCCGTGCGCGGGTCAGGAACGCCGACGACTCGATCGCTGAGCTTGTGGCGGATTACCTCGTCGGCTGCGATGGCGGGTC
>JARLIE010000106.1 GCA_031291875.1 Minisyncoccota bacterium
CCTCACGAACATGATTCTGAGATGAGACGTCATCCAAAAAATCAATGTCATTTTTGAGTGCATCGGAAAAGTCCTTGGAATTTCTCGGCGACTTCTAGTTTTTGGTCATGTAGCTCAGTTGGTAAGTCGCGCGACATAAAGACGTCTCACATCGATGATCATCGCAAGTATCGATGATCATGGACCAGCATCGCACGCTTCGCAACATGCACGCATTTGTTCGCAAATCATCGACACCATCGTCGATTTCGATATCGTGAATCATCGTGTGAAATTTTGGGAACCATCGATGGCCGGTCGACGCGCAACGCAAATCATCGAAGCGAAAATCGACGTATCGATGATAAGCGTGTGTTTTTTTGGAAGAGGGACCAAGTCGTGCTCGACGGAAATCATCGATGGCATCGATGAGGATCGATCATCGAAGTTGGGCATCGATCATCGCAAACACGTCGCAAATCGTCGACCATCGATCATCGATGAAAAAGGGAGCAAATCTAATTTCGATCGAGACATCAAGCCGGAGGTACGCAACCAGACGACAGCTGCATGGACAGAGGCCCACTAGTACCGCCAGACTGAGTGCGCACACCAGCAGCTGCTGTCGAATCGGATGCGAGTCGCTTTCTGTTGGAATTCGCCATTGCAAGTTGAGCCTCATCTTTGTCTCCTTTTGCTTTCCCTTTCGTTTCTTCGAACTTCGTGCTTCTCCCTGCAGAATCTTCTCCTGACGGCCGACAATCACGTGAAGATCTGCGACTTCGGCGTGTCGACCATGTGCGAGGGCGAAGACCGACTCATCTCGACCACGGCGGGAACGGGCGTATTCCTCTCGATCCCGAGCCGGTCATACTGTTGTAATGTTGGAGTGGCCAGGTCCTGGAGCAGGAAGGACGCCAGGCTCAGCCTGGCAGTGAGGGTCCTTTGCTCCATGCTCTCGGTCCTTCCCTTTCCTTTCCTCCTCCTTCTCTTGGTCCTGGTTGCTGTGTGTGTGTCGCTTTCGCTCTCTCTGTGTCGGTCGGGCCTCGTCCTCCTCGCGTGAGACAACCGTGTGCCGAAAGCAGCATTTCCCACAGTCCAGTGCTGCAGCGACGAGTGCCGACGACTCAGCCGCGGAGGCTGACCATGCCAGGCGATCGCGAGTGCATGGAGCAGTGAGACACACCCGCGCGGTGTCAGAATCTGATTAACCTCTCATCCCTCTCTCCCGCTTGGCGATATGGAATTGCCAGGTGTGATTGTTAGATCATATGCGGAGAACAGAGCCCCAGGTGGTGGTCTGCACGGGCGTGCTCGTCCCAAGCTCGACTCGAGACGCGCGACGCGAGGTCGGGTCGGGAGGAGCGAGGGACGGCAATAGGCCGTGAGAGGAGGGAGAGAAAACTCGAGAGAGGTCTCCGACCACCATCCGCACCGCTGCTGTGGATGGTATGTGAGCAGGATGCGGCTGATGATCGCTGTTCCACCCTCCACATGAGGGAG
Source organism: Minisyncoccota bacterium (assembly GCA_031291875.1). Taxonomy (GTDB): domain Bacteria; phylum Patescibacteriota; class Minisyncoccia; order Phycocordibacterales; family UBA2100; genus UBA10103. Next base: position 1,483 of record JARLIE010000106.1, read on the forward strand.
ACGACGCGAAGGATGGAGAGGGCCAGCCTTCACGTTGGAACAATGTGACACGTGCGACGCGTGGGGAGATGTGGCGGAAGGGAAGGAGACGATGATCGACGCACGAGATGAAGGAGCGAAGGAAGAAGAAAGAA
>JARLIE010000107.1 GCA_031291875.1 Minisyncoccota bacterium
CCGCTGAAGGAGGGCTACACTCTCGATACAAACTAAAGACGGCTACAAGACGGAAAGAGTTGTTGTTATGCAAATTACTATGTCCCCCCGCAACGCTTTCTTACTCAAAAGGCAAATTTTGTTAACATTAGGATAGGGACTATTTGGACCGTTTCTATTGCCCTGGCTCGTTATTAGGTCCTGCTCGTTGTATTCGTGCTATGCAGACTTGTTCTCGTTACTCTATCCTCTATCGACCTTTCCAACCTACTACGCATCCACTTGCAGCGTCTGGAGAGTGCTACGAGTCTCCTCTTTACAGATTAAGAGTCAAACAATCTGTCGACGCGAGTTCACCATACCTACAGTCGAGCTCGCTATCTGCCCATATAACCAGCTCGCAAGAGCCTATCTCGGGCCAAACCCATCCCCCGTCGTCAAATCAAGTTCGCACGCACGCCCTTTGGGATACCGAGCCTACGGATACAAGTTAGAGCCTCATAGGACCACGACCTCGTCGTCGGCACCGTCAAACGAGCGCTCGTCGATACTTCCCCGTACTCGTCGTGCACCTTCTATCGTCGACGTCCCGCTCCACAAGGCTTCCCACACGTTATTGCAAATACCTACGTAACCGCCAACCTTCCCGCTTTGTGCTAGTCTCAGTTCAAGGCTCTGCAACAAGCTTTGTCTCGGTAAACCTACAAAAACAGTCTAAAACACAAAAATCAAGTCGTACTCGTCAAAGCGTCATTGCTGCGTGCCTTAGTATTACGTAAACCTTCAAAACACCATTTCACGACTGATTTCAGTTCAACTCAATAACAATGGAAACCACCAAAGTCTTCGTTTCTGCAAAGCGCAACGATTGGGCCGATCTGGCCACAAGCGTTAGCAAGCTCAAGGGAGCCAACGACTACGACCGTTGGGATATCGCCCTATCAGACTACTTGAAGGGCAAGGGAGCCTACGGTCACCTACTCGGCAAACGTCGCGAGCCCTACCGCCGCGTCGATATCGTCGACGGCGTCGATCAATACGTTACGCCAGACCTCGAGCTTGGTGAAGCACCTCCTCGTGGCCCGTATCTCGACGTCGACACACTACGCGAGAAGCTAGGGCCTACGATAAGCAAGAGATACGACGATTTAGTCGCCAAGGGCGTTGTGACGCCCACGCAAGCTGTCGTCTCGACGGACGTTTCTCTCATCTCTTGTCTGTCGGCTCAGCTTTCTTCACCAAAAACACCTTCCAAGGGCTCGTCAGTGCTTCCTCCC
>JARLIE010000012.1 GCA_031291875.1 Minisyncoccota bacterium
AAGAAGGGCGGACAGCAGGGACTCGGAGGACTCGGACTCGGATACTAATGGGATCGGACCAACACCAGCGGCCGGAGGAGGAGTGCGAGGCGGAGACCGAGCGCGCCGAGGCGCCCGCCCTTCGTGCCCGCGTCTTCGTTTTGCCCCCCCGAGGAAACCCTTTAGGGTTGACGACCCCAGGGGGTTATTGGCGCGGTGACGGTCGGGTACCCCTTGTGCCTGGACGCTTCAAAAGTGCGGTCGGCCAAAACCGTTACGCTGGCGTTTGACCAATATTCAACATTAGGTTCTGAAAACTTCACCCACCATAGATATGATTATGAGAAAATGCGTGAAGAAGTTCGTTTGTGTTCGTTCGCTTAATATCCGACGGACATTATTTAACGGATCGACTTTTGTCCGTGAAAAAACCTCGTTGCACCGCACCACCACACACCACCACACACGTCTCGTTTGTGTTGGCGTCGACCCTACGACACCCCACACTCGCCGGCCGGCATGTCTCATCGTACCAGCACCGCGTACCAGCATCGGCTGTCGTCGGTCCGTCGATCCGCGGTCGATCCGATCGCCTGTGCCTAGCCTGCCTCGCGAGGATCGCTCGTACCAACAACGACTGATCGCGATCGGCTGTACCAGCATCGGCCCATGATGTTCGTCGGTCGGTCGTGTCTACCGGTCGATCCGCTGGCGATCGCCCGTACCAGCATCGGCGGTGTTCGTCGCTCGTGCCTGGCTGTCGGTCGATCCGCAGTCGATTCGAGCCGATTCGGCTCGGCCGTACCAACATCGGCTGATCGCGATCGGCTGTACCAGCATCGGCGCACGGTGTCCATGGCCATCGATCGAGCCAGCCGACTCCAACCCGATCCCGATCCGATCGAGCATGCGCAGTCGATCCAGCCAGCAAGGTCGTCGATCGGGATCGGCCGATCCACATGCGACGGTCGTCGATCCGATCGCGATCGGCGGTGCCTGCCAGTGGCTGTCGATCGATCCGCAGTCGATGAGATCGTTTGTGCCTGCCTCGCAAGGATCACCCGTACCAACATCAGCTAATCGGCTGTGCTTGTACCAGCATCCGATTCGGCGCGCGCCACAGTTGTGAGAGAGAAATGATGGGAACATCATCGGGCGCGCTTGAAAATCATGAGAAAATCATCGGGCGCGATTGAAAATCATGAAAAACTACACCCGAGCCTCAGCTGATGAAGGAAGACGAACTCGAGACAGACGCCCAGCCCAAACAGCAACAGTTGCTGGTTATTTCGGACTGGAAATTTAGCTATAGGTCAATTCGCTTATGCTGATTCGGGATCTGTTGTTAGTTTTGCGTTCTGATGTCTACGACTTCGCGCCGGTCATGGCAATGCGTGGATCTTTCACAACGCTCTCAACATTTTACGAACACCCCTCTTTTGCCCCCCCCCCGAGGAAACCCTTTAGGGTTGACGACCCCAGGGGGTTATTGGCGCGGTGACGGTCGGGTACCCCTTGTGCTTGGACGCTTCGAAAGTGCGGTCGGCCAAAACCGTTACGCTGGCGTTTGGCCAATATTCAACATTGGGATCTGAAAACTTCACCCACCATAGATATGATTATGAGAAAATGCAAGATGGTGTTCGTTTGTGTTCGTTCGATCGGTAGGCAACGAACCGTCATGTAACGGATCGACTTTTGCCAGTGACAAAAACCTCGTTGCACCGCACCACCACACACCACCACACACGCCTCGTTTGTGTGGCATCGACCCTACGACACCCCACACCCATCGCGACCTGGCGTGTCCGCTGCTGCCTGCACACCCAGGTGAGTCCCCAGCGGACGTCGGGCGATATCTCCCCATCGCGACCTGGCGTGTCCACTGCTGCCTGCACACCCTAGTACCCGTCGTGATATTGAGCTCGGGGTCATTCTAGTGAAGACAACTTCATACACCCGAAACACGTGGCAAAACAATCTAGGCACTTGGAAGAACTCTCAAAGCATTTGAGGACACACGCTCACAACAGGAGAAATCCCAAACCCTGTGGAAAAACTCTCAAAGGCCGTGGAAAAACGCTCCGACCGCGTGGAAGAACGCTCCGAGCGCGTGGAAAAACTCGGAAAGACTCTCGCAACACACGGAAATGGTGAAAATTTCGACGGAAAGATAAAAAGCACGACTGGAAAGATAAAAACTTCGACGGAAAGTTAAAAAGCACGACTGGAAAGATAAAAACTTCGACGGAAAGATAAAAAGCACGACTGGAAAGATAAAAATTTCGACAGAAATATGGCACGACCTTATATTGGTGGTTGTTTGCGTCCTCATCTTGGACGAGCACTGATCAATTTACCGAGT
>JARLIE010000108.1 GCA_031291875.1 Minisyncoccota bacterium
GCAGATCGGCGGCCGCAGCGTGACCGGTTGCCAGCACGATACTCCATGCCGCAACAGCGGCCATTTTCCGTAAGCTTCGCATGTAAGCCCCCATAATTCAAATGGCCTCCGCTATGCGCGGCGGCAGCCTTACGCAACCCAAGGGTTAAACAATAAATCACTCATCTGATTAATTGGTTGCCGTTATGCCGCACCTCTGGAGAAAAATTACATTTGCGCTTCAGCTTTTCGATCGCAGGCCAAGCATATGGCAGATTGCAAAAACTATATCTGACTGATTTAGCGTATAAAAATGAAAGTCGCGAACCCCGGCGTCGACCAAATCCCGGAGCTGCTCGGTCGTGTTTGCGACCGCTGCTACCCGTCTGGTATCTGGATCGTCGGCAAGATTGGCTACCCTTTGAACTACCCTATCTGGAATGCTTATCTCCCAGCGAGAAGCGAACCGAGCAGCCTTTTCGAAATTATAAATTGGCAAGATGCCCGGCGTAATCGGAATGGTAATGCCGGCGGCGCGGACTCTATCAAGGAAACGGAAAAATATCTCGTTATCGAAAAAACATTGGGTAATTGCACTCGTTGCGCCCGCATCTATCTTCGCCTTCAAAACATCAATCTCAGCTTGAAGCGATCGAGATTCCGGATGTTTTTCCGGGTGAACCGCGACGACGATCTCAAATGGAGCTATTGCTCTGATACCCGCGACCAGGCTGGTCGCATCCACATAACCTCCTAAGTAACGGCGATATGCCTCACCACCCGACTCTCCACGAATGGCCACAACCTTCCTAATGCCCAATTTCCAATAGTTGTATGCTATTTCGTCCACCTCGTGCCGCGTTGCCGAGACGCAGGTTAAATGAGGTGCAACAGACAATTGCGTTTCACTTAAAATTCTCAATGTCATTGCATGCGTTCGCTCACGCGTCGATCCGAGCCCGCCATTAGTGATTCCAACATCAATTGGTTCGAGGGGCTCCAAGCGCTTGATCGAGCGCCACAGGGATCGTTCGCCTGCCGCCGTCTCGGGGGGAAGAAACTCGAACGATACTTTTACATTCTTGTCGCTTGAGGATTGCGAAGAAGCCCTTTGCGTCGGGCGTTTTATAGAAGCTCCACGTTGGCCATTTGATTCCGACACATAGATGACAGCTTGCTCAATCCAGCGGCACTTTAGGCTGCAGCTCAAACCAATCGTACCACGGCCTTCGGTTGCCATCGGTGCAACTCCCGCGGCAATGAATGGCGCGCTGGCACGACTCTCCGGGATCATGTTAAACGGTTCCAATATTCCAAACCTATCTATCGACGTTGGGCAAATGCATCTGCAAAACCTCTCCCGCCAAATGAAGCGATCCAAATATCAAAACTCGGCCTGAGGTTTATCGATGTGCTCCGGAACGGCAAAGCGCTTGCAAAACGCCATCGGTTGTAGTCGCCTCTGAGCCTTCGTTTCTTCCGATTTATCGGTGCGCCCGCATTAACGAATTCTGCTCGTTCCAGGCAGCTCACTAAATATTCCTCGGAAATCATGGAGCCGCATAGCACGACACGTTCATGGAAACGAACGAGATGTGGGGACGTGTAAACATGCATTTTCTTACCAAGCGCTTCACCAATCGCTCGTAAGAACGCAATCTGCGAACCCTTTCCATTAATCCCTGCCACATGAACAACAGGCGGCAGGCGGCAATGTGGTCGCCCTAGCTTATCGAGCAACCGAATTACTCGATCGAGTGAAAGATCGATCGTATTCGGGTGCAAGTCGCTAAGGCGCCGTAGAACCTGCGCACTGTCGGCTTTAGATGAGCATTCGCGCTCAAAGACGCTCAGTGACATAGTGATATACGTCCTGCTGGAGTTTGCGTGCGTCTTGAAGGAGATCGCTTAGTTCTGAAGTGATTTCGTTTCTGTACGCTTCGTCCTTCAGCGAAGGAATATTAATCCTAACATTCATGATCGCGGCTTCGACACCGACGATCGCTTCCTGGCCAGCCACGCCAAGATCGCTCAAGGCGTTTGTATTAGTTTTTCCGAGCGCGGCACTGGCAAGTTGCAGCACCGCGCGGCACTCTCGCGCAATTCCGAGCGGGGACTCCACTGCCTTTTTATATGCCTGCTGTATGGCATTGGCCCGTTCCTTTTTCTCCAACTCGCTGGACTTGGGCAGTTTGAAAGCGGCCATGACTTCGTTAAACGCAGCAGTATCTAAGTCGATTCTGTGCAAGAGACTCGTCGAAATGGCGCTCGATTTTTTTAATATGTCGTCCAGTTGCGCTGCATGTTCTTCATATTCCTTTTTCCCCAGGCTCAGCCGACACACCATTGACAAGAGGTCGGCTGCGAGCGCCCCTGAAAGTGCGGCTACACTTCCGCCACCAGGCGCCGGCGCGTCTGATGCGAGAACGCGGGAAAATTCAGCCACAGTAAGATCAACCAACATCTTCTATACTCCTCCCGTTATAGGCTTTAATCATTCGTTTGATTACTTATGTTCAAAATAGTCCTTGGATTCTTCCTTGATCATCGAGAAAGATTGAATCTGCGGCGGGCACTTTGGGTAGGCCGGGCATCGTTAAAATCTCGCCGGTGACGGCCACGATGAATTCTGCCCCAGCCGAAAGCCGCAACTCTCTTATTGTCACAACATGACCTGTCGGAGCTCCACGTTGGGTCGGATCTGTAGAAAAGGAATATTGTGTTTTCGCCATGCAAATTGGAAATCTTCCAAAACCGTTGGCGTCTAGCTCTTTGAAACGAGCATCTATTGCCTTGTCACACACGATGTCTTCCGCACGATAGATCTCCTTAGCGATTGTTCGCACTTTTTCACGAAGACTCATATCGTCCGGATAGAGCGTCTTGAATGACGTTTTCCTCTCCGCATCCGCTATGTCTGCTACGTGCCGCGCCAGGGACTCTGCCCCCTTGCCTCCGTCCGCCCAATGTGTACATACGAAAGCTTCCGTGCCCATTTTCTTCGCGCAAACTATAATCTCTCCTATCTCACTGTCTGTATCGGTGCCGAATCTGTTGATCGCCACGACAACTGGCACACCAAACTTTCCGACGTTTTCAATGTGCCGCTTTAGGTTTTCACATCCTTTCTTTACCGCAGATGCATTCGGCGATGCTAGTTCCTCCTTCGGGACGCCGCCGTGCATCTTAAGTGCCCTAACCGTCGAAACCAACACCGCGACGCTAGGGGCAAGGCCGGCCTTGCGACATTTTATGTCGAAGAACTTCTCCGCCCCCAAATCAGCGCCGAAGCCCGCTTCTGTCACGACGAAATCAGCGAGCTTCAAGGCGGTCTTTGTTGCAAGCACGGAGTTGCAGCCGTGAGCGATATTTGCGAAAGGACCACCGTGAATAAAAGCCGGATTGTTCTCAAGAGTCTGCACGAGGTTTGGCATAATCGCATCTTTTAGAAGCGCAGCCATTGCACCTGAGGCGTTGATTTCTCGTGCCGTTACCGGCTTCCTATCCCGAGTGTAGCCTATAACGATGTTGCCTAGCCGTCGCTCTAGGTCTTTAAGGTCGAGCGACAAGCAAAGAATGGCCATAACCTCGGAGGCGACTGTGATGTCAAACCCGTCTTCCCGAGGATAGCCGTTGGCGGTGCCACCAAGAGAATTTACTATCGAACGAAGTGCTCGATCGTTCATATCGAGCACTCGCTTCCATGCTATCCGTCGACAATCAATATCTAGTTTGTTGCCCCAATAAATGTGATTATCAATCAGCGCAGCTAACAGGTTGTGAGCGGTGGTGATTGCGTGAAAATCGCCGGTAAAATGTAAGTTGATATCCTCCATGGGAACTACTTGAGCATAGCCGCCCCCAGCCGCACCTCCCTTCATTCCAAAGCACGGTCCCAACGAAGGCTCTCTCAGGCAACACATCGCTCTTCTACCGACGAAGTTGAGCCCGTCAGTTAATCCGACAGTCGTAGTCGTTTTGCCCTCCCCCGCGGGGGTCGGGCTGATTGCCGTCACCAAGATCAACTTGCCATTCGGATGCGCAGAAAGTTCCTCAATGTAGCCTAAGTCGACCTTGGCTTTGCTGGGCCCATATTGGAATAAATGCCGCTCGGGAATTCCGATCCGATCCGCGACATCAACGATTCGCTTCATACGTGCAGAGCGCGCGATCTCTATATCGCTGGCGACCTTTTTTTCCATTGAGACGTCCCCTCAACTAATTTCACAATTTAGGAAGATCGCTTCGAGCGAACTCGGGGGTCGGAGACCCCAGGTCTCCGACCGCCTCTAAGTCATCGAGGCAGCCGCAGGCCAAACGCATCAAGTGTCGGATAAAGCCGGCTCCGAAGATTTGCACCGTCGCGCGCACGCAGCGGCCGCTTGCCTCATGCACGGCGATCGACCGCGCACTGAAGCTCCTACTTTTCAGTGACATCCGGCATTGTTTCATTCCCGGTTTTGCATCCGCCCGTGGCCGCTAGTCATTTTTATCGGCAGCGTTTTTCTCAGTTTTGCAGCTCTAAAAGGTGGTTCTCGAGGATCTGTGATTTGTAGTCCCAAGGACCATTGATGCCCTCGAGCTGCAAATACCATTCAGCAGTCTGCACCAGCACTTCCGCAGCCACGGTGCCGCATATCTGCCCCGCTAGAACATTCACACCGTAGCGGGCGGCTTCGGCCTTCAGAAGATTATAAATGCGATGAAGCGGGGTCTGTAATGGATTGCTCACCTCGATCGACACGATCACGACCGACTTTCCTGTACGCCGGTGCGTGTTTGGCAGACCAATAGTTCCTTGAATATTTGTGAACCCGCCAGTCTTGCCTCGTATGTAGCTGGCGAGTTTCTTAGCTATCGAGAGATCGGTGGTATCGAGCACGACGTTGAAATAGGCGTCATGTTCGACCACCGCACCGACGATTGTAGCGCCGGCAGTCGGATGAAGCTTTCGTGGGCCAAGATCCGGCGCTCTATCCGGGTCTTTTAAAACCGCGTCTCTCAAACCTTCATAGTTTCCTTTTCGGATGAACGTGAGGCCTTCGTTCTCCGGTTTCCGCGCGTTTTTTCCTGTGAAATAGATCGGAACGTTGTATCTCTTGAACAATTCTTTTCCGAGTTCTTCGGCAAAGTCTCGGCATTCGTCGATTGTGATGCCCTTTGCAGGATATATTTCCATTGTGTCTACTGCGCCGATCCTTGGATGGCGCCCATGCTGTCTTTCCATGTCAATGAGTTCGTAGGCTTTACCAGCCGACTCCAGAAGAGCCTCCCGCATTGCTTCCGGCCGTCCAAGAAGCTCGATGGGGAGGCGATCGAAATCTGGATCCGGCTCATATCCAATCAACTTTATTCCAGCACGATTTCTGAATGGCTCAACGATCTTTTCGATGACCTCTTTGCGTGTGCCGTCACTGTAATTCGGATCCGAAAGTATATACTGCGCCATTATCCTACGTCCTCCTCATTGCCCTACACCTTGACGAGTTACGCTTTTCGACCTCGCGAAATGAGGTTCGCATATCCTAAAAAATAAATCAATCGATTGATTATGTCTTTCGCTTGCTGCGACGCACCACCAGCGCTCGCTTCTGCAAAAAATGAAGCCACGCAATAAGAGAGTTAATTAATCGGTTGATTATTTCGAGTTCGCGTGTGATCATGCGACCCGGAACGCGGGAGGAATTAAACCATGACGTTGTTCGAGGAACGGGAGCAGGCGTATGAGAATCAGTTTGTGCACGAGGAGGGATTGAAATTTAAAGCTCGATCGCGTCGCAATAAGCTGTTGGGACTTTGGGCAGCGACGGAACTGGGCAAAACAGAATTGTTTGCTGAAGACTATGCGATCGAGATCGTGATCGCGATAGTTAAATACGTCGACGATGATTCGATTGTCGACAAAATCTACAAAGATTTCGAATCTGCCGGCGTGGCTAAATCTCGCCTTCAGGTTCGGAAGAAAATGGATGAGCTGTTTGCGCAAGCAAGCCGAGAGATTCGAGATGGCGTTTGAAAACTCAAGCCTTCCGCCGATGCCGACGAATGACTACGTGCTCAAGCTATCATGCCCAAGCCGGCAAGAAATTGCTGCCATCGTCTCAGCTGCCCTTTCCGACAAGCACGCGAATATTCTGGAAGCGCAGCAATTCGACGATACGGAGCAAAATCGGCTTTTTATGCGAGTCGTATTCCGCGTCCCAAACGATCCGTATCCGTTGGAAGAATTACGCTCGGCTCTCACGGCGCAGGCTGGGGCCTTCGTAATGGACTGGTCGCTCGTTCCACGCGGACATACACGCAAGGTGATGATTCTTGTATCCCGCTTCGACCACTGTCTTGTGGATTTACTTTACCGCAAGAGAATCGGTGAGCTGCCGATGGACATCACTGCGGTGGTCACCAATCACAGCCTCGAGCACTATAGTCATCTCGATCTTGACGGCACCCCGATTTATTCCATCCCAATCACAAGAGAGACAAACCCCGCGCAGGAGGAAAAACTTGCGGCGCTTATCGAGGGCACGGGCACGGAACTCATTGTTCTCGCGCGCTACATGCAGGTTTTATCGCCAGAATTTTCGGCCAAACTGCACCGGCGCTGCATCAACATCCACCACTCTTTCCTACCGGGTTTTAAAGGGGCCAAGCCTTACCACCAAGCCTATGAGCGCGGCGTCAAACTAATCGGTGCGACAGCGCATTACGTTACCAATGAGCTCGATGAGGGCCCCATCATCGAGCAGGACGTCGAACGTATCAGTCACTTCGATACGCCCGACAATCTGGTCCGCAAGGGTCGCGATATCGAGCGCCGAGTGCTGGCCCGCGCCATCCGCTATCACCTTGACGACCGCGTGCTGCTAAACGGCCGAAAAACCGTCGTCTTCCCCGATTGAGCCAACCCAACGGCAAAATTGACCATGACCGCTCACCTCATCGACGGCCGCGCCGAAGCTGAAAGGCTTCTGGCCCAGGTTAAATCCCGCATTCAAGCTTTTACGGCATGGTATGCAAGACGCCCGTGCCTCGCCGTCATCCTCGTTGGAGACGACATAGCAAGCGCCGTCTACGTCCGGGCGAAGATGCGATGCGCGGTAGAAGCCGGAATAGCTTCCATACCTTACTATTTGCCGGAAAATACGTCAGAAGATGATCTCCTTCGATTACTCGACGATTTGAACGACTCGTCGATAGTCGATGGAATCCTGGTGCAACTGCCGCTGCCACCGCACATTACAAAGGACAGGGTCCTACACCACATCCACCCGGAGAAGGATGTCGACGGTTTTCATCCCGTCAATGCGGGGCTACTCGCAACGGGTCAACCATGCGTGGTGCCATGCACTCCACAAGGCTGCCTTCAACTGGTTCATACCGTGCGCAAGGAGCTCATGGGCCTGCATGTCGTTGTCGTCGGTCGCTCGACAATTGTCGGGCGCCCCGCCGCCCAGGTTTTCCTTAACGCGGATTGCTCGGTCACGATTATTCACAAAGACAGTCGTGATGTGCCAGGCCATTGCCGTGACGCAGACATTCTCGTAGTCGCGGCGGGACATGCCGGACTGATTCAGCGTGATTGGGTGAAACCTGGCGCGATCGTTATCGATGTCGGGATCAACCGTATCGAGGGCCCGTCGGGCCCGCGCATCGTTGGCGATGTTGCGTACGATGAAGTTCGTGAAGTTGCTGCCGCTATCACTCCGGTGCCCGGCGGAGTTGGCCCGATGACCGTTGCCACCCTCATGGAAAATACGCTCTTTTGTGCCGAGACGCGGCAGAGAGCGCGAAGCACGCTTTTTCTCGCCGGCGCCGCGCTTTAAGCGCCGCTCCGGTCGAGGCTTATGCTGTGCCAGTAAGGGCGCTCGAATTTTCCTGCAATTGTCCCGCTTGGCTGTCAACGCGACGCGTTGGCGAATTCGCCCACCAGCATCCCCGCTCGAGCGCCAGGCGGCCTCCGATAGGACCCTGTCGTGTTTGACTTCGTGATATTGCGACGGCGAGTCGCCCCCCCGTCATCCCGCCGATTCTGAATTATTGACCGCGGGGAGCACGAAATACCGCTCGCCCTGCGAACGTTCAGCGCGACAGCCTGCCACCACGCTCCCTAAGAAGTTTGCTAGAGCTCCGGCGCTACGCTCGACCGGACGAACGGCGCGAGCAGTCCGCGGGAAAGGACTCGGACGGCTAGCCATGCTATAACGAGGCATGCTCAGGGTCCGGCTGACTCTATATATTTATAGTTTTGACAATTGCGTTATACTTCAATGTCAAAAAAATTGTTTCCTGACAGGAATTGTTAGCGTGCGTGGTCAGAGGCTTCCAAAAGGGCGGCGTAACTCGCCCCCCTAAAGTTAATGCAATCGCGCTGAGTTTTCCAGGAAGCTTACAATCGCGTGGAACATCTCATGCATTCTCATGTGGACGGGGACGGCAATCTTGTGATCGAAGCTATCACCAGTTATAATTCTTGATGCGCAGATCAGCTGCGTCAGCTTAAGGTATGAAATTTAGATGAAGTCGGAGAGGCCTAAGAAAAGAGCTTTGCCCAAATTGGGGCGGAGAACAGCCGCGACGTCTGGTCCCGACGCGAAGGAACTAGCGCATATCGCATTGGGGCTTTTTGCGGACCGGCATTACTCAACCGTTTCGATTAGAGACATCGGCCGCGCGGCGAACGTGAACAGTTCGATGATTTACTACTACTACAAGGATAAGAACGAACTATTCCGAGCAGCGCTTGAGATGGCGATCGACGAGGCGTTCGTCCTGTTCGCAAATCACTGCAACAGCGATGCACATGAATGCGCCGCAGACGCAATCGATAA
>JARLIE010000109.1 GCA_031291875.1 Minisyncoccota bacterium
TAAGGTCACGACGATGTATGACCCGGTGCGTGAACTGCGCTCGCTGCGCGTCGCGCGGACTCATCACGGTAATCAGAAGATTTCTGTGCTGGATCAGGATTTTCAGCTGACCGCTGATTACCAACAGCTGATCAATACCGCGAATACGTTTAAGGGGTTGATTGGGACGGGTGCGGTGATCAAGCGGGGTGAGCGGAGTATGGCTGTTACCGACTTCAAGAGCGCTATGAAGTGGTTACTGGCTGATGCTGAACGCAATATTTCGAAGCAACGCTATAAGGGGCTCGGTGAGATGAACCCTGGGCAGCTTTGGGAGACGACGATGGATCCGACCGTGCGTCGTCTTCTTCGTGTGCAGATTGAGGATGCTATTGCGGCTGATGGCATCTTTACGACGCTCATGGGGGACGATGTGGAGCCGCGTCGGGCGTTTATTGAGTCGAATGCGCTTAGGGCGGGGAATATTGACGTTTGAGGCCGCGCGCTTTGCTTTGGACGTTGAATTCGGCAAATGCCTTATAGTTGGCGCCAAACAATGTTCCATACGATCGAAAAAGCCAGTCGAAATCGACTGGCTTTTTCTTACGCTTCCGTAGCTCTTGTTAGCAGCATCAGCTTAAAGAAAAAGCGAAGCGGAGTTCTTTGCACGGTATTTAAAAATGGCGTCCTGTTCGGACGCAGTCATTCCCTATGACGATGGTCTGCGCTCGAGGCATCGCCGCAGCGCGGACAGCAGCTTGTCCTCACTAGTCGTTTCACACGTCCAAATGACCTCTACGCGCCATCCAAAGGCCGTCAATCGCTCGGTGACGTCTTGATCTCGCGCCTTGTTCTTTGCGAACTTTTCTAGCCAAAACCGAGTATTGGTTGACGGTACCGTTGAGCGCCTGCAATCTTCGTGGCGGTGCCAAAAACAACCGTGTACAAAGATGCATAGCCGGTGCGTTGCCAAAACAATATCTGGGGTGCCAGGCAAATCTTTGCGGTGCAAGCGAAATCTGTAGCCGAGGCGATGCAATGCTCGCCGCACTATCAGCTCGGGTTGGCTATTTCGATTTGGGACAGCGGCCATGTTGCGCGACCGCTGCTCTTTCGAAACCTTATCCATTTACTCGGCTTATGCCGCCCTATTGCCACCAACCGCCGTGAGCGGTTGTGCTTCGGCTATTGCGCTGGCTTGGGGGGAAAAAGCCGACGCAGCCACTGATGCAGTGTCAGCCGATTGCTTGCGGAAGTCCAATCCTATTCTAGACAATGAGCCACCCAGCCTTTGCAATAGATTCAGGGCGTACTCATACCGCAACTGGCAGACGACCTTCGCAACACTATGATGCGTCTTCAGGCTGCCATTCTCTTCGCGTGTACGTTCAACCTTTACCGTGGCCGTACCTGCAATGAAGCGCCCACCGTTTCCAGCAAACATCTGTTCCCACGCAGGCATGCTTGTTACATCCGCGCTTGGATAAAAGGTAAAAGCCTCTATGCCACTGCCGGTCTGTACAAATAAGAACGCGTTTTCGTTGATTCGCTCGAGAGCAAGTTGGGCAGTAACCCTTGTTAGAGACACAGCCATGAACGGCATATGGTCGCCCAATCTGCCTTTCCATCCGCCCGTTTTTTGGCCCGGAACTAGATCACACGCGGGGGAAAGGCATACCCAATACGTTGGATCTTTCTCCGAACCGGATGCTTCAACTTCAAACACATGTCCGGTCGTCAAATGTGAACGGTCGACTGGTTTGGTGCTGTAGTAATGGTTGAGATGCGTCAAAACCTCTTCGTCGTCCGCACCTATTCCTTTTGCTCCATATTTAGCGAAGATCTCTTCCCGGCCTCGTAATCGCAAATTATCGAAGAGACGGCTGGCAAAAGACCCTATGTCCGCTCTCATCTTGTCGCCAAGGGCCTCCCAGTGCCGATCAATGGAATGCCTTACGGCGCGATCTCTATCCATTTTGCCGTCGAGCATTTCCAATAACCAGCCCGCCTGCACGAACTTGTCAGTAAGAACCTCCGCTTCGGCGATCACTCCCTTTTCGTCCATCTGGGCACGCATCTTACCCATCAGCAACTGATGCGGAACCGGCCCCCACGCGTTGAGCGCGCGCAGCAGCATGCCTTCTAGTTCGTGGGGCTCATGCTTTTTATTCACAACAGTGACAAAAAGGCTGTTGGTGCGAATCCAATTTACGTCCTCATCGAACTTGCTAACCACCTCGCCCAAATCTGCTTCCGACATCTCTGATTTCAGTCGATGATGACGCTCGGCCATCGCCCACTGCAACATATTTTTCGGATCGAGTCGCACCTTTTCCTGTGATTCTTCGCTCCCAACCGGAGCGGTTCTTTTTTTAATTTCTGGGGGGCAGTCCTTAAAGAGGTCGAGAATACGCCTTCCAATTGTCGACCCGCCCGGGTTCGTGGTCGGGGTCGCGAGTTCCTCTAGGTACGCATTTCTATCTATGCAACTGCGTAATCTCTCCGAGACATCGTCTCCTTCTTCGTCTTCCCATGCGCCAATGAGCGAATCCAACGCTTCTTTCTTAGCGTCACTGAGAGACGTCCTCTTGTTATGCGTAAGACCAATGGCAATTTCACCGAAAACGGTTTGAATGCTTCCTTCGTAACCGCGCGTATATACGATAACGAGATTGAAGTGATGATTCGCGGCCAGCTTGCGCATAATCGCGATAGCCTTGTCGCCACCTTGGTCAACGCCCATAAGGTGATAATCCAAGATCATCAAGTCGCTGTGATGCAGATACGGCGCAATTTTAAGCTCGTCTTTCGCGTCGACCTCTTTACCGTCGTGGACATCTACAAGCCATGGCCGGTCGCGATTACGGCATACCGCAACCAGTTCGCGAACTCGATTAACATCCTTTTTGGGGCCTTCGAACGGAGGGCGTACATAGGCCTCACCGGCAACTGGTGCGGGTGTTTGCTTCGATTGCTCGATGCCCCGCGGTTCAATCAGCGGCTTCGATGCATCCTGCTCAGCAGGTTTCTCCGCACTAGGCTCGGACACATTGGGCGTGCCGGATGAAATTGCCGCCTCTGCCTCGAGTAGACCGTCGAGAGTAGGAAAATCGTCGTCAACGACAATCACGCTCCTGATGGGCGCGATGTAGACCTCGCGTACGAGCTTTTCATATTCCTGCTCCAAGACCTCACTCATATTTAGCCCCGTTGAATTCAATGGCGAAATTAGCACCCGCTAATCGCTTCGATTTTTGGTCAGTAATGTAGGAAATTGTGTGTCCGCCTGCAGCGAGGTTGGCTCTGCTCAGATACAGTCCTACCCCACGTCCGCCGCGCACTTTCCGCGTAAAAAATAACGAGAACAAATTTCTCTCGTCCTCAGGATCCACGCCTGGCCCATTATCTGAAATTATCACTCTCTGATCGATGACGCTGAGCTCGATCTCCTTTTCGATCTCCGACGATCTGGATACCCAATAGATAGAGTTATTCACCAGATTGACAAATACGGGTAAAAGACGCGCCAACTGGTCGAAAACGGAAAACCTTTCAAACTCAGGTGTGACAATGAAGTTTATTCGATTATCTGCGAGTGATGATCCGAGTAACGTGCGTACAAATTCCGCAATTTGTGATCCCGTAATCCACCGACTCGATCGGTCACCAGACAGTTTCAGAGGTGACAGGAACCTGAGTCGATCAGATAGCGATTCATGGCCGGTTTTAATAGAATTATATGCGGCGGTGTGCTTGACGGCGTCCGGCAACTGCCGAAGGCCATCCGCGATTGCGCCATCGAAACTTTCTATCTCGTGTCCAATAATTTCAACCGTGATACCAAGCTGTGCAAGCGAATTCAGGCGTTGAATCTCGTCGCGGTTCGTTTGCGATTCGGCCATCGCGAAATTGACTAGATTTTCTAAATCAATGCTTTCTTTCAAACTTCTCAAAGTTGAAACATAAGATTCGAAGGTTTCCGCATTCTCAACGTCTTGGCGCTCTTTCTCAGCTTCTAATTTTCCCAATGCCTCTGACAGACCAAGTTCGCCAGCTTCCAATGCGTTCAACATTGGAAGTGTGGCCGAGTGGTAAGCTTTGTTACGTTCATCAACGAGCTCGCCGACACGATTTAGTTCAGCACTAAGCAACTGTCTTGCTTCCGCCGACCACTTTCTGAGTCGGGCATGAATGAAGGCTGCATTTCTGCTCAGTTCAGCGTAGGCGATATCGTGCTGCGATTTCGGCTTGATCTTATCAATCGCCAAACTTATGGAGTCACGGAGCTGTACTATCAGATCAGCGGAACGGGCCGCATTTGCGCGATATTCCTTGAAGTTGCCTTCAAGCGTGCCCAAATTAGCTGGGGGCTGTCCCAACGACAACTCCGTCTGCCTTTCTTTAAGCCCCTGCAGCCTATTTCTAATTGTTAGCAAACCTGATTCTTCGCTCGGAAGAACGTCGTTGCGGGCAAGCTCTGCCAACTCCTCTAGTTCTGCCCGCACAGCCCGCATCTCTGGTAAAAACGTGTCTAGATTCTTTCGAAACTCCTTTCTCTTTCTGCTCCGGAGTTTCTTTTGTGCTTCTTCGGCCTTTTGGCGTTTACGATCAGCCTTAATCTGCGGTAATGTTTCTTCGCGTACGGTTGAATCGCTGCCGAAGAAGCGCCGTGCCGTTGTCATCAAAACGTTTTCGACGATGTCGCGAAAGACCTTGGCGGCTTTGTTATCAATAATACCTTCACGCCCCGCTTTGTCCTTCAGGTTGGGGTTGGTTTCTCGAGAAAGGGCCACTCTTCCGAACAGACGACGGATCGACCAAAATTCTCGGCCAGCATTCATCCCGCGCCGACGTTCGATTTCAAAAAAATCATTATCCTCGCGGCCGTATGGCATGACGCGTAGATTGTCGCGGTAAACCATAAAACCGGCATACTTCCCGGCCTGTTCGAGGAGCTTCGCGTGAACGGTGGCCTCGTGCGTTGAGCTGGATGCTACAAACTCAAATGTTCCCAGACGAACATCGAAGGGGCCGACTTTCGAATCACTTCTTGTAGGAACCGCAAAGGGAGGGGTAATTGTGACCTCGTCATCGATCCATTTTCCAAAGGCCTTCACCTTCCCGCGGAATATCCCTAATTCATCGACCGTGCCATCAACCACATGTTCAAGACGACCGAGATCGTGGTTAGAGAAAGTGCGCACGTCAGAGACAATGAGGCGGCTGAGGACGCCTTCCCATGCCATAACCGAGTAGCTAAATTCAGCTTGCCGTGCCCGCGATTCCTCGCCTTCGTCAGTCTCTTGGCTTTCTGCGGTCACGTCGTCGCCGAAATCTTTCAATTTGCCCGCATACGGATCCGTAAAGTTCACCAGCGTGTTAACGAGCCGATCGCGCGCTTGGGTGGCCGCTTGTTCATCGGACGGCGGGATTTTTGTCGCTAACTGAGCCTGCAGATCAAACGCGATATCCGCAACTAGCATTGCCGTACCGTGCACGCGCTGACCGTTCCAAGCGGGCCAGTGTTGCAATTGGCGCTCCGTAAAGCTGGTCTCGATAAGAACTCGCTCTATCGCCTCACGCGTAGAAGGCCGCTGCTCGCGCGATTCCAGCTCGTCGAAAAGCTTCCAAGCTTTTGCGAGACGCATGTCGCGTTCACCATCCGCGGTGTCGCCCCAGACGTTCCCCATCAGGCTATCAAACATTTGACTGAGCAAACCCGGAAGCTCGTCTCGGGCAAGGAATTCGACAACGGGAATTTTGATATCGTTGAGAAGGAGGAACGGATTCTCAAACAACCGCCAGTCAATTAGAGAGGCTACGAAGGCTTGATCTGCTCGTTTCGAGATAAGGAGCATCAGCGGGCCAAGCGCAGCGGCCGATAACCTACCGATGCCCTTTTGACCTTGACGCTTGCGCAGTGGAAGGCCATTTCGATCCGCCTCGGGCACATCAGTGCCAGAGGCCTTGGACTCTGTTCCCACAACTAGCCACTTCTGCTCAAACTCTTCCCGCGACATTCCGTGCCCGTCGTCGACAAGCGCCACGGTGCAAATATCTCCGTCGAGGATGTGGAGATTTACAGACCGAGCGTAAGCGTCGAAGGCGTTCTTCCATAGCTCGGTTATTGCTGTCGGGCAGTCGGCAATTTGCTCCCGACCAAGATGGTCAATAGTACGAGCGCGAGTTTGGAACGCAACTGCGGTTAACATGGCATATCTCGGTCCGCGTTAGATAACGGCATTTAAGGCGCGCCTCAAAGCGTGCAACAGAACCTTCCCCATCTCGATTGGCACTGCGTTGCCGATCTGTTCACCCGCGGCCATTAACCCTCCCTTGAACACAAAGTGATCGGGGAATGTCTGGAACCTAGCTGCGTGCCGAACAGTTATACCGTGATGCTTTGTCGGGTGCACGAATCTCCCTTTAGACGGATTAATACACGCCGTCGTCATCGTTGGGCCCGGTTCATTAGGATTGATGCGTCCATATACGTCTTTGTGCCCGTTGTGTCCCACATGGCAAGCAAGCACGCGCTTTGAGTCGATTCTGCTACCCCCGTTTATAGGAGTTGACTTGAACACTTCGACTATTTCACGGCTGTGCTGCATGTGGATGTTGTTCGGGTCTGTAGCTGCAATCGGGCGCCTAAAAATTCCGGATGACGGAGTCCACTGCTCAAGCGAGGGATTCTGGGCAACTTCTTTTGGACCACCGTGAGTGGGTTTAGGCGGCCACTCAACTCGAAGGTCAATATCGTTGCGGATACCGAGAATAAAAACTCTCTTTCGACGCTGTGGCACGCCGTAATCTCGCGCATCCAACACGACTGGCGGATGTACCTTGTACCCCGCCGCTAATCCCATTTCGTAGAAATCTGCCAGGAATTTCTTATGCCGATCCCAAAGTATTCCCGGAACGTTCTCCATCAGGAACGCTTTCGGTCGTAATTCCTCAACATACTCGAAATAGCGATGAATTAGCTTGTTCCGAGGGTCGCCAACGCCTGCGCCATTGATTCGGTGAACCGAAAAACCTTGACATGGTGGGCCCCCAAGTACAATGTCGCATTCGCGTCCATTGGAAAAATGCTGTTCCGTTAAGAACGTAGGATCGAGCTTGAGGATGTTATCCTCATAAAGCGTCGTTCCGTTCGGCCGAACTAAGTTGTCACGGTAGGTAGAACAAGCTTTGTCGTTGAATTCGATAGCAGCTTCGACTCTGAGGCCCGCTTCTCGCGCAGCCAGCGAAAATCCCCCCGCGCCAGCGAATAGATCGACACAATTGAGTACGCGTTTCGCCATTCGTAATTTTCTTCCCGACTTCACCGTGTCTTCAGGGCGCTCGCCAAGGCAGACAGGGACCACCTGTCGGTAGGCGAAATGCATAAACACGCCACTGTACGATTCAATTTACTTTTAACGCGACATTCTAGCGTACAACCGGCTATCCCCGGTGGCCGGACGTTGTGGCCGTACGACTCTGAGCCAAGCTAACGCTACCGCGTGTCCGGCATACCTCCGGCAACGTGACTTCAAAAGGTGAAGGGCTATGTGGGAGGTCGAAGCAAGTATGTTTTTTAGATCGACGGCTTGCTTCGGGCGCGTCAACGACGAACCCAAACACAGTGAACCGCGGCCCCCGGACTCCCTTTGCGGGGCCAGCATGACGCTCCGTCGGTGCATAAATGCGCGGCTGACAAAATGAACATTGGGGTCCCGACGCTAGCGCACCCTTTACGGTGCGTCATAGGTGAAACAAGCCGTCGGAAGACGGCTTGTTGCAAGGACAAGTGTGTCAAGCCAGTGTGATTGTCAGCCTTCCGCTCTCCACCACGACGCGAATCCTTCCACTAATCTCAAACCCCGCTTCTTCGAGCCATCTACCAGAAAGCCTTATCCAAGGCGCCGGCGGCAAGTCTTCATAAAATTTGACATGATCCGGCGCGAACGTTTTCATCGGCCGCGGGCGTCTTTGTGACGAAATGGTCAAGATGCGTTGGGTTACCGGCGCAACTGATTTATGATTGGCGTCAGCCATGATCAACTCCTGCTGTGAGTTGTTTGTGGTCAGCGGGTCGTGTGGGTGGCAGCCCATGCGTCCCGCGCTTCATCACCTTCCTCGTTCTCCTTGATGCTCGGCTCGGAGCTTTCGCATCTTCTTCTGCCTTCCAACAAGCCGATCGTTCAGCGCCGCTTTATCAATCTAACGCACCGTCATCGCCGGCTATGTTGTTAGGCATCCGATGTATTTTCGCGCATTGTCGGGGATTGTGCAACAGCGTGGAATGCTCCATGGATAACAAAACCGGACACCCATTTCATCGCCAGATTTGAGACAGATTTGCCCTGACAGACGTCGCGTGAGATAGAGCATGTTGAAGTCCGACCGACGCCTCGCGCGAGCCGGTCAGAAGAGAAGACTACGAACTATCAGGTAAGGATGTGCGATGCCTTATCGGCGCTGGGGAGGCGAACCGATCCAGTGCGCCCCTCGCAAGACGCTACTTACTGCAACGCTTCAGCAACGTGGCTTCTAAAGTACGCCTCGGTTTCAGCATCCGCGAAGCAGACGTAACAGCCTTTCATGCCGCGAGAGAGCAGAACGCGATATGTGTTCTTGACCAGCCGTGTGAAGTCGTCCTTTGACTTCTTCACAGTCGAGTCGTGCGATTTAGTTTTATCCCCGACCCACGCGTCTTGAGTTGGATCGAAGCGCAGGTCCGGTCCGAAGATGATCCCGGCGTAGTCGAACTCAAAACCTTGGGCGGTATACACGCACCCGACCTGGTCAATCCCGTTCGGGTGATACGCCCAAAGCGACGATTTCGGAATGCCTGCAGCAAGCCGCCCCGAATCGGGCCTTGCGTTCCACGGACGGCTGAAGTTTCCGAGCACGACGTCGGCCTGAA
>JARLIE010000110.1 GCA_031291875.1 Minisyncoccota bacterium
GACTGAGCAAACAAAAAGTATAACGGGCGAGGGGGGCTGCTGGCAAACTCGGTACGGCGGCGAGCCCCTGCAAGAGCGCCGTCCGAAAACATCGGGTACCTTTCGGGAATCTTAAGGCATTTGTCAGGAACGCAAGTCATCGCGCTTCCGCCGAACGCACACAAGACCGAAAAATCGGATGCACCACTGCCGCGACACTCGTCAAAAAAAATTTCACCGCTTAACTTTCCCATAATCAATCGATACGTTAAAACCGAAATGTGGCTGCAATAATTTATCTGGCGCGATTTTTTTTTCGTGCTAGTATCCGTGCAGTCAAAAACAAAGCAGGCTGTACAAATGCGGTGCAATTCTCCGACACCGCTAGACGGGTTTGCCAGATGCTGTCTTCCGGTTAGTTTCGTACCGCGCATTTATTGCCTTTGCTCGGCTCTGTTTCCCTCTACCCAAGTCTGTTTATTTTAGAGAGGCCTTTCCGCCTCAGGACTGCTATTTATGTCTTCCTTTGGTATTGCCTCCTCCAATCCGTGGGTGCTCGTACTCGACGCACTGGAAAAGAAAGTCAATCGAACTTCCTACGAAACCTGGTTCAAGCCCACGCGCTACGACCATGCGCAGGGACCAATTCTGTTCGTACGGGTTCCCAACCCTGAGTTCTGCCATATCGGTGAGCGCTATGGCGACTTGATCAGTGAGGCTATCGAAAACCTCGGCCTCGAATTTCGCGGCGTCGAGTTCGTCACTGAGGATGAGCCGAGCAAGAGCAAGTCGAACAGAAGTGGGGACGAGCATCTCGACTCTTCGCCCGCGACCGAGAAATCCGTATCGGGTCCGATCACCCAGCAGCGCTTTGACTGGGACGGTGCCGCACAATTAAACCCGAAATACACGTTTGACGACTTCGTCATCGGCGCCGGCAATCAGTTTGCCCATGCAGCGTCGCGCGCCGTGGCCGAGCGGCCCTCCAAGGCTTACAACCCACTCTTTCTCTACGGCGGTGTCGGTATGGGCAAGACCCATCTGATGCAGGCCATCGGCCACGAGATCAAGAAACGGTGGCCGGAGAAGTCCATCTGCTACGTGTCGAGCGAACGCTTCACCAACGACATGATCAACGCTCTGCGTTACAGCAAGATGACCGGCTTCCGCGACAAGTACCGCAA
>JARLIE010000013.1 GCA_031291875.1 Minisyncoccota bacterium
TAACGCCCACGCTCGCGCTGAGGGATGACGACAGTTTGCGGCTTTTTCGGGCAGTTTCCTGCTCTGGGAGCCCCGGGCGGCTGCCGGCGGCCGGTAGCCGCCCGGAATCCAGGAGGTAAGCGACAACGCCGCAGGCTGTCGCTTGCGGGTCGAGGCAACGAGCGCGTGACCCGGTGCCCTGATCCCTTTGTTTCAGGTCTACAAAGGGGGCAGTATGGTGGCGCCGTATGCCGTCTTTCCTGAGCAATACACATTTTTATAGGATTGCTCGATCACCCTGCGGTGAAAAATGTCCAACGCTGGAAGGTCGTTCGACTGGTACGACACCTTAACCAGTTTCGGTCCCAATTCGAGTCCTCTCCGTATCGACTCTGGAAGCTCTCCTCCAAGAACCGTTTTGTAGTCCAAAAAGACGTAGCGTATGAAAGCCGACGAGGTGAGATTGAAGTCAAATGAAAGATGCAAGTTTTGATCTATTGGAGAACTGAAACCTCTGTCCGACAAAAGACATTTGTGCTCATCATATTTGTGCACGTGGACAATTACCTCATGGGTTTTCGCCTCAAAGAGGGACCTTTGGGATGCTTCAAGGAAATTCGGGAACCCGTCTGCCATCGGGGTCAGAAGCATGAACATCAGCCTCAGCCACGTTTTGTATTGGTCATCGGAAATTCCGAGTTCATTGCAAAGATATTCTTGGTGCGGCTTTCGTCCGGTCAATATCCGAACGTAGGCGTCGTAAACCACCGGGTCCGTGGGATGGTGGTCCGCGACCAGGCCGAACGTGTTCAACACCTTAGCTATGGAATACGGATTTCGAATGAAGTTCATCAGCTTCGCGACGAAGAGATTGAAAACCTCGGCGCTGATTTCGCTGCTGCCTGTTGCATGAGCGAGCAATATGCTTTTGGTGTTGGCGCGGATCTGGGCTTCATAACGGCCAAAAGCCTCCTCGAAATTGAGGCGGATATCCCTGTCTACGTCGAATGAAAACAGGTCCAGCATAGACAAGTTGTTCTCGATTAAGTTCCCCTTGGCGTTCGTAAGCCTCAGGATGCGTTCGTCACGATCCTCGATTTTAAACTCATAGATGCGTTGATTGGCGGGGCGCGCACCTGGATTGCAGGTGTTAAGCCGTTGCTCAACCTGTGAAATGAAGTGTTGATTCTTTGTTCGTCTCATAGAGTTTTCAATTTTCGCATTGCCTGCAATAGGAGCGGTCAATGGACTGCCTCGTCCTGTGAGGCCTCCGAAATGCGTAACCGCCCGTCCGATCGGTCGACCCATAGCTTGCACTTGAAGTCGCTCGCTGCCGCGCCTAATCCCGTCGCGCGAAGCGAAATGAATTGCGTCGTCTCCTTGGGCAGCGAAGGCTGGTTTTTGGTCGTGAGAACCACGAAGAACGAGTCGGTGTTGCCGTATCGATTGGGGAGGGAGCCTTCGGCATAAGGCTCCCCGAAAGAAGCGAGGGGGATGAACTCGTCCGCCCCCGCCGCGAGGGCGAACCCAGACTTAAGAATCCAAGGTCCGACATACTCGGTCTGTGGCTCGATCGACATGATCGCGACCTTCACGTCGGTCACTGCATTTTCGCGGTCGGTGTTCTCCAGCTTCAACTTCAGAGTTCTCTCGGTGTGGCGCGTGCTGCGTCCCCTCGTTTCGAAATACGCGCCTGCCTCGTCCACCGACATCTTGAGAGACGACGCGCGACGATCGCGTGCGACGACTGGCGTGGGAGCCGATCTGTCGGGCAGCGTCACGACTGGGAGGCTCTTCGACGAATCGCCTCGATCTTCGAGGTGAAGGACCCGCGAAGAATCCAGATACAAGGCGCAGAAAACCTCGTCGAAGACCTCGGTGAAACGCGAGAACCTCAAATGGAACGTGTGCTCTTGAAGAGGCAGATTGGCGAACGCGTATGCTTCGGCGAAGAACCCGCCGACCATGGGAACCACCAACCGGATGTGCATGCCGGGTTTTGCTTGAGACGAGCCGATGTCGTAGCAGGCGACTTCCGCAAAACACCGCCCTCTTGGGCCAATGGTGATGTCGCTTTTCAGTTCGCAATCCGACACGCCTCCATTGGCGGGATCGAGATTGACAATTCCAAGCCTGCCATTTGCAATTTCGGTGTCGGTATTGTTTTGCAGCATGACACGCACGAAACGCCTGCGATTGACGCCCGCAGGCTCTACCGTTTCGTAGGGCTCCCCAGTTCCGACAACTATTTGCGCCGGTTTCGACGAGCGCGA
>JARLIE010000111.1 GCA_031291875.1 Minisyncoccota bacterium
ACAATCATTTGGGAATCATTCAACTGAAGGGGGAAGATTTGCCATGCAGGATCAAAAGAAGACCAAGAGCCAACTGCTTACCGAGATTGCCTCGTTAAAACAAGCGTTGACGGACCTACGGCATCATTTCCAACTGTTTCGAGAGAGCGAGGAGCATTACTGAGCTGGTCCCGTTTTTCTGACAGAAAAATACCTTTGAATAAGGTGGAAACCGATTTAGTAAACCAAGGGATTGGTACGCTATCCTCTTGACGGATACTTGCCTGTGACTATGCTTTAACCGTTCGGTGAAACGGAGGCAGGCTCTGCGGGGACGCAACCTGCCAAGGGATAACCGGACCAAAGAAGTGTCTTTGGACACGAGCCTTGAAGACTTCAACTCTTCAAGGCTTTTTCTGTTGTGCGTCAGGATACCAAGCCGCCTTCACCTCCGCAAGACACTTTTTTGCCATGCCTGAAAAAATCCCGGGGTCTGGGGCAGAGCCCCAGCGCGCCGCGAAAAAATTGTTTTCGCTCAATGCACCGCGAAGTAAATCTCCGCCGGCCGGGCGGCCAACTGGCTGTGTCGCCGCTGGCCGTTGTAGTACGCGAAATACGCGCCGAGATTCCCGCGGCAATCGCGCACGTCCTCGTACTCCTTCAGGTACACCTCCTCCTGCTTCACCGTTCGCCACAAGCGCTCAACCATGATGTTGTCGAAGCAGCGGCCTGCTCCGTTCATGCTGATCCGCACGTCGGCCGCAAGCAGCGTCCGCGTGAAATCCGCGCTCGTGTATTGCACGCCTTGATCGGTGTTGAAAATCTCCGGCGTGGCCGCCGCCAAGGCCCTTTCCAGGCAACGCACGCAAAAATCCGAGTCCAAGCTCGTCGAAAGCTCCCAAGCGATCACGTAGCGGCTGAACCAGTCCATGACCACCGTCAAATACGCGAATCCACGGCTCAAACGCACGTAAGTGATGTCGCTCGCCCAAACCTGGTTCGGGCGAACAATCGTCAATTGCTTGAGCAGGTACGGATATTTTTTATGCTCTCGATTCGGTACGCTCGTGCTCTTCTTCGGATAAATCGCTTCCAGGCCGAGCCATGCCATCAACGTCCGCGCGCGTTTGACGCCCACGTCGTAACCGAGTTCCTCAAGGTAATCGCACATCCGCCGCTTGCCCAAAAACGGACGCCGCGTGTACTCCTCGTCGATCGCCCGCAGCATCGTAAGCGCCGTCTCGTCCCACTCCCACGGCTCGTAGTAGTAGGCCGCCCGCGACATGCCCAGCAATTCGCACTGCCGAGCGATCGAAAGCCGGTCGTGCTCCGGCTCGACGAGCAACCGCTTCGCCTCAGTCGGCATCTCCGACTTTTTTTTTGAGCCAGTCGAGCTCGAACTGGAGTTGGCCAATCTGCTGGTACAGCCGATCCTTCAGCCCTTCCTCCTCGACCTTGTTTGTTTTCGAGCGACCATCGGCGAAGAGTGAAGTCGCGTTCTCCAGGAGTTGTTTCTTCCACTTCGCGATCTGGTTCGGATGCACCTTGTGCCGCAAGGCGATCTCCGCCGTGGTCGAAATCCCCCGGATTGCCTCCAAGGCCACTTTCGCCTTGAATTCCGCCGAAAAACTCTTCCGCTTGCCTCCCATCGTGGATCTGTCTCCTTTCCCGGAAAAAAATCTTACCGGAAATAAAAGTCCAAATCCACCTTATTCACCTGTCTAAATTATTGGGACCACTTCAGATCGCCCCCGCCCGAACGTCCTGCCGCAATTCGATCTCGCGGAGGAGTTTTCGTACCTGCGCCCTATCCATGCCCTTGGGGGCAAGTTGCTGGCGCCGAAG
>JARLIE010000002.1 GCA_031291875.1 Minisyncoccota bacterium
CCTCTAGCGCTCGCTGCCCTTTCTCCATTTCCCCAATCCCGTCGCTCCGCTCGCCCTATTCCCTCGGCTTGGCCGGCACCGCTCTCCTTCAACTTTCCGTATTCCACCATACGCAACCGTACACTCTTTCTCCTCATCCTCTTTCCCATCAACACTTCCGTTTTTCGTACGGCAATACACCCGGGGGAGGGGGGGTGGCTCTTATCACGCCACTCATCACTAGAAGCTATTTCAAAACTGGGTACAACCGATTCAAAGAGTGATGCTTACCTTGCCGAAAATGCGCGATAACTACAAACAGCAGCGCCAGGGGAGGACCGATGGCGCGATACGGTCGACTGTTGACCGACGCCCAATGGGAGAAGATTCGTCCCTTGCTGCCGAAGAGACGCCAATCTCGGCACGGCGGGCGGCCACCGGCGAACGACCGCAAAGTTCTCGAAGGCATTCTCTGGATTTTGCGCAGCGGCGCTCGCTGGCAGGATTTGCCCGAAGAATTTCCCTCACCGACAACGTGCTGGCGGCGACTTCGCGATTGGGAACAGCAAGGGGTGTGGCTCACCATTTGGCGTACATTCTTGGCGGAACTCAACGAACGCGAGCAACTGAACTGGAGCGAATCCTTTCTCGACGGCAGTTTTGCTCCGGCGAAAAAAGGGGCTCGAAAGTCGGAAAAACCAAGCGGGGCAAGGGCACGAAGTGGATGGTGGTGGTCGACGGCGAGGGTATTCCTCTGGGAAAGCAGCTTTACTCTGCGTCCCCGCACGAAGCGCGGCTCGCGGAAGAAACGCTCGCGTCGATCTGCGTGACCCGGCGACAGCGCGGTGGACGGCCACGCCAGAAACCCAAGCGGGTGATTGCCGATCGTGCCTACGACAGTGATCCGTTGCGCGAGCGGTTGGCCGCGCGAGGGATCACCTTGATCGCGCCGCATCGCGAGAATCGCAGCAAGCCTGCCACGCAAGACGGTCGAGGACTGCGCCGCTACAAGCGCCGCTGGAAAGTAGAACGCACCTTTGCCTGGCTCGGCAATTTTCGCCGTCTGGTCGTTCGCTACGATCGTTCGACCACCATTTATGAAGCCTTCTTTCATATCGCCTGCTTCATGATCGTCTTACGGAGGGTTTTGAAATAGCTTCTAGTCACGCCGTCGGCGTTACTCGGCCTCCTTGCTCAATGGAAGACTCGTGCACACCGCGAAACCCTAAACTCCGCATTGCTCGACTATAAATAGAACTTTGGCCTAACATAAATGGGAGCGGAGGGTGTGTTCATGGAAGAGCGTCTGAGTCTGGAATTCTTGCGCGTCGTGGAAAATGCAGCCATCGCCTCCGCGCGCACCATGGGGTTCGGCGATCGCCCCAAAGCCGACGAAGTCGCCGTCGAAGCTATGCGCAAAACCATGGACGAAGTCG
>JARLIE010000112.1 GCA_031291875.1 Minisyncoccota bacterium
CTTGTCCACGGATTTGAACGACACTGATCGCGAGCTTTTGCGAGAAGCGCACCGCAAGGCCGCCGAAGTCTCGGGATTGATTGAAGAATTCCGCCTCGATCTTGCGGCGGACGCGGTCTACCACTTCGTCTGGCACCGTTTTGCGGATGAAATTATCGAAGAATCGAAACCAATCCTCAAAGGCGAGGATCAAGCGTCGAAAGACAGCCGAGCTGCCGCGCTCTACCAGATCCTCCTGGTATCATTGAAACTACTCCACCCGTTTATGCCGTACGTGACCGAATCTATCTGGCAGGAATTGCCGCGAAAAGACACTGACGCGCTCATGGTCTCCTTGTGGCCCGAGCACAACCTATGATCGATTGGTCGACACTCATCCTCGCTGTTTGCGCCGGATTCTTCCCGGCACTCGCGTGGCTCTGGTTTTGGCTTCGCGAAGACAGCGAGCATCCCGAGCCGCGCCGTTTGATCGCACTCGCCTTTGCCGGCGGCATGGTCATGATCGCGGTCGTAATCCCGATCGAGGAATACGTGCAGACGCTTCCCCTCTTTGTCGCCTCGCAAATCCTGCTCCTCACCGCATGGGCCGGCATTGAAGAATTTTGCAAATACCTCGCTGCTCGAACACTCGTATTGTGGCGCCGCGAAGATGACGAACCGATCGACCCGGTCATCTATATGGTGACGACCGCACTCGGCTTTTCAGCGGTCGAAAACGCGTTGTTTCTCGCCTCGCCACTGGGCGGCGGCACGTTGCTCGCGACAATCCAAACCGGCGATCTGCGATTCGTCGGCGCAACGCTCGTGCACGTCCTTTCCTCATCGGTTATCGGTCTCATGCTCGGCATCACGTTTTATGATCGCCGCAAATGGATGCGCCCGTACGCAGTCACACTTGGAGTTATCCTCGCCACGCTTTTGCATGGAGCTTTCAATTTCTTTATACTGAATGCAGGATCGCAGCAAACGATCCTCGTGCTCACGTTCGTGTGGGGTGGAGTCATACTGCTCTTGGCCGCACTCGAATGGATCAAGCGTATTCGACCTCGAGCGCAAGGTGCACAAAACTTCAACTAATCTTCATGGGTAATCGGTGAAACTATTTCTATGGCAAAAGGAGGATTCTTTTCAAAACTAACTGGTAAGACGGAAGACTACGGCGACTACCTCGACGAGCTTGAGGGGGCGCACGCGAAATTCGAAGGCACCGGCGCAGAGCGTCACGCACATATCTCCACGCGCGATGAAGACTGGAAGCCGCAAGAAGATCCGGGAGGTGAATTGGCCGTCGACGTGTACCAAACCAACGACGCGATCGTCGTTAAGGCTTTCATTGCCGGCGTACAACCAACAACCATCGACATTTCCCTCACCCGCGAAATGCTCACGATCTCAGGCCAACGCCAAGACGAGCGCGAAGTCGAAGAAGAAGACTACTATCAGAAGGAGCTCTTTTGGGGCTCGTTCTCACGCACCATTCTCCTTCCGGAGGAGGTCGATGTCGACCTCGCCGAAGCCTCCGAAAAGCACGGTATTTTGATGATCCGTTTGCCGAAGATCAACAAGGGCAAACAAACAAAGCTTAAGGTAAGAAGCCGTTAGTCCTCGAGAAGTCCGAGGCGATACACATCGAAGGAATTCTCTCCTTCAAACATATCCGACGGATTCGGAAGGTAGAGGCGGGGGCGTGAGATCTCGTCCGTCGCATCTTTGAGCAGCCGGTGGAAGACTTTAAAATCCTCGGCGCATTCTTGATAATCGATCACATAGCGTTTGAGTTGCGGCGAGCCGTCAGCGTTGCGCGATTTTTTGCATTCATAAATCATGAATCGGCGCACCGGCTTCCCAAACGCTTCCTTAACCGTGTAGTAATTGAAAAGCGCCTGCATCACAAATAGCGTCTTACTCCCTTTCTGTTTACTAAATTGATCGACGAACTTATGGTCGACGATATCGACGCTTCCCTTTTCGAGTTTGGACTCGACGACGAGATCTGAGATCGCCTTGACCGGAAGCGGCAAGCCCTCCACCTTGGCCATGCCCGAGAACTCGACACCAAGCACAGTGTGTTTTGGCGGCTTTTCGAGATAGAAATTGATGACCTGCAAGTATTCCCGTTCCATGCTCGCGCGTTTCGCTTTCTTTGCCGCTTTTGATTTGGCCTTGCCGAAGTTGATGTCGAAATCCGCCGTATCGCGCAAATACTCGAGCCCAAGTTCGATCGAACCGTCTTTGCCGATGCCCGAATAAAAGTGCTGCAGGGCAAGGTGCGCCGAGCTTCCGATGACGGAAGCCGGATTGCGCGGCGTATCGTAGATTTTTTCTACATAACGCTTGTACCACGCTAAGGGATTGCGCAGCAGGGCCATCAGTGAAGAGTGGCTCCAGTACTTGATTGGGTACTGCGGTGTGAGCGCTGCAACTTCAGCGTCGTGCTTCCATTGCTCGAGATCGCTACGAATCTTGGAGGGCACTGCCATGGCAAAAGTATACCAGCCGCAGCAAGCGGCGCTTCATCAGGGCTTTTTTGGCCTATGCTATAGTTAATTCATGAAAACAACGACGCTCGCGTGGATCGCTGGCATATTGCTAATCCTGGTTGGTGGCTGGTACGTGTGGATGCAAAGCGCACTCCCCGCTCCCCAGCAAGCAGCGATCACGAGCACTACGTCGCCCGACACCTCGAGCAGTACATCGGACCAGAGCACGAGCAGTCCCAATACAATCCAAAATAATCTTACGCTCGGCACCGATGCTACCTCGACGCTCGGTACCTACCTCATCGGCTACAACGGCATGACGCTCTACGCGTATTCAAAAGATTCCACGGGGACGAGCACTTGCTACGACAAATGCTCCGAAACTTGGCCTCCCTATATCGTACCCAACGGCATGCAGCTCAACATCCAATCCGGCGTAACCGGGGCAAAGGCAGGCACCATCACGCGGGCCGACGGTACTGTCCAAGTTACCTACAATGGCAAACCGCTGTACTTCTACAACGGCGACGTAAGTTCGGGAGACGTGACGGGCGAAAGCGTCGGCAATCTCTGGCGCGTAGTTAAGCCATAAAAACCACTGAAAGCAAGCGACACCGGTTACGTCTTCATGATGTTAGGAGCTCATAATAACTAAACCATGCTTCTCTCTCTTATCGTCGGCATTATTCTCGGGGCCATCGCAGTCGTGTTCGCGTTTCAAAACGTAGCGGTCGTCACGGTAAGTTTCTTTACCTGGCAAATCAGCGCTTCGCTCGCCATCGTGATCTTGGGCTCCATACTTTGCGGTATTGTCCTTACGCTCCTTGTGCTCTTGCCGAGCGTTATTCGCGATGAAATCTTTGTGGCGACACTCAAGCGTCAAAAGCGAGATCTTGAAAACCAGCTCGCTCAAACGCGAACTCCGCAGCCCGCTGCGGCTCCGGCCGGGAACGTCGCGTCCTCGATTTGATTTCTTCTCGCTTCGGGTATACCGTGGAACCAGCCTAACCAAAAAGGAGGTAGCCATGACCACCTGTACCGTTCTTGGCGTTGGGATCTCTAGCTTCGCTCGCGAACAGATTGTCGCGTCTATACACAATGGGTTCGTGCGTCGAGGCCGGACCTGGAATACGAGCGAGCTGAGGATCGCGGAAAATTGCGAGGAAGCGGTGTCTCTCGCGAGGTCGCATCAGCTCGACGTCGTGCATTTTTGCAACCAAACCGGCATCAAGCCGTTGCGGTATTCACACAAGTGCGAACAGTTGGCAGCGCTCTTCGAGCTCTATCACGAGCCACCGCTCCTATGTTCGATGGACTACCCGCTGCTGCAGCGGCTCACGCCAACGTTCGTGCGTCATAACATGCTGATTCGGCACTGTGATCTGAGTGACGGTATTTACCAAAGCTATATACGGCGGCGTCAGAAGACCGCGTAACCTGATTTTTCCTCTACGCGACGATCTGAGTGTGAATGGGCATCATTCACACGCGAAACTAAAAGGCCCCGAACATCGGGGCCTTTCGTTTTTGTCTTAGTAGCTGCGCAGCTGCTTCGCGCGTTCGTGGAAGCGGATGCGTTCGAGGGCTTTTGCCTCGATCTGGCGGATACGCTCGCGAGTAACGCCGAATTCGCGACCCACTTCTTCAAGGGTGTAGCAGATGCCTTCGTCGGTGAGACCATTGCGCATTTCGAGGATCTTTCGCTCTTTGGGCGAAAGCTCATCGAGAATGTTCATCATCTGCTCGGAGAGGATGCGACGGGAAGCGTCCTGATCTGGCGAGGCAATCGTTTCGTCGGCGATGAAGCTGCCAAGCGTCGAGCGCTCGTCGTCGTCTTCGCCTACCGGGCTCTCGAGCGAAACGGTGTCTTGATTGATCTTTTGGATGGTGTAAATCTTGTCGACTTCAATACCCATTTCAGCGGCGATTTCTTCCGGAAGCGGGTCGCGGCCGAGGTGCTGCGAGAGTTCGCGAACCTTTTGCTTGTATTTCGCGATAGTTTCCACCATATGCACCGGGATTCGGATGGTGCGAGATTGGTCGGCCAAAGCGCGAGTGATGGCCTGGCGGATCCACCAGGTAGCGTAAGTCGAGAATTTGTAACCCTTGGTGTAGTCGAATTTGTCCACCGCCTTGAAGAGGCCCAGGTTGCCTTCCTGGATGAGGTCGAGGAGCGTAAGGTCCGGAGAGCGGTTGACGTATTTCTTCGCGATGGAAACGACCAAGCGGAGGTTGGAACGAGCAAGGATGCCACGGGCCTCATCGTCGCCGTCGACGATGCGCTTTGCGAGCGTCTTTTCTTGTTCGCCGTTGAGGAGTGGATACTGACCAATTTCGCGTAGATACATTTGGACGGAATCGTAGTTGGAGTCGGAGCGGCGATTCTGGAGTTTTTTGCTTGCGAGGATCGCGTCTGCGGAGTCATCGCCAAGCATGCCACCTCCCTCGAGGACGTCGATTCCGGCAGCGCTAAAGCGCTCGTACATATCTTCGAGCAGCGTCATGTTGTCTTCGATTGTCGGGAATTCGCGGAGGATCTCGTCGAACGTGATATAGCCGCGTTCGCGACCGAGCTTGATCAACGATTCAACTTTGTCCTGGGTCTTCCCTTGAATCAACGACTTCCCTTTCGCGGCCGGGCGAGCGACGGCTTTTTTTGCAGTTCCGCGCGTAGCGCGAGAGGACGCCGTGCGACGTTTGGTTGTAGAAGTTGCGCTAGCGGCTTTCACACGCTTTATGCTCTTCTTTTTCGCCTGTTTTTTTGATGAAGCCATAAAAAATTTTTGACCGCAAGAGAAAGCTGCCCCGAATCTTCGGAGGCCGCTTTTCTGGGGTGTTTTGTCTTTACTACTCACCACGAGGCCCCTTTATTTCATAGATGGACCTTCCCCGCGACAAGTAATTGGCTATAGTACTCCTCTCTTGACAAAAGTGCAACTTCTCTCTTCACAGGTTATGCACAGGACTTATACACAGGTTATTCACCTTCCTCTACCTTGCTGAGTTTCTCGTACAGCTCTGCCGAGCGCTTCTTCCCTTGCACCTGCCGCAGCAGGAGCTCCCAGTCTTCGGATAACGAGCGGCTTTTGCCGTGCGCCCGCTCCCCCTCAAATCGTAATATTTCTTTTTCTTGTTCGGGGAGTTGTTCGAGTGCTTTAAAAATTTCTGCACCCGTCGCGTCATGCAGCTCTTGTTCAAACTGCAATACGTCGACGGCAGGCTTCTCAAGCGAGCGTTGCCAAAGCAAAAGCGCGTAGGCTTGCTTAACCCGGTCAGTCTTTTGTGTAGCAACTCGAGGTACCGCTTCATGCGTGGGCGCGCTTTGCGGTACACGAGCGACTTTGCCGAGCGCTTCATTGACCGCCGATTCGGAAACCTTCAATCGAGCCGCAATCTCGCGAGCGTACTGCTCGCGCGCGATCGGTGAACTCACGTCGGAGAGAAAAGGTAGCACGGCAATTTCGACCGAACGGCGGAAGTTGTCCGGACTTTTGGCGTGTTCTTCGAGTACATCGAGCAGGAACGTAATAATGTCTTTGGATTCGCGGATCGCTTTTTTCCATGCATCGGGACCTTCCTTGAGAATGAGATCGGCGGGATCCATGCCACTGGGCAAGCGGGCTACTTTTACATTGAGTCCACCCTGGAGGGCGGCACGGGCGGCCCTGCTTGCAGCCTTAATGCCCGCCTCGTCCGCATCGAGCGCGATCACCAAATTATCGGTCATTCGACGGATGAGCTGGGCATGTTCTTGGGTAAAGGCGGTGCCGGAAACAGCAACCGTGTTACCCCATCCCGCCTGGTGCGACAGTAGAAGGTCGACCTGGCCTTCGACCAATACGGCACAGGAAAGCTTGCGCATCGAGAGCTTCGCCTTATCAAAGCCGTACAAAATCCGTGATTTATGGAAGAGCGGCGTTTCGGGCGAGTTCAAATATTTGGGAGCTTCCGGCGAGGCATTCTCACCGAAAATTCGGCCCGAAAAGCCGACCACTCGGCCCGCAGAATCCGCAATCGGAAACATGATTCGGTTGCGGAATTTGTCGAGAATGCCGCGATCGCCTTTCTTGCCAACCCCGGCTTCGACGATCTCCCTGTCGGTAAAGCCTTTTTGCTTGAGCTGGTCGCTCGCGTCGGTCCAGCCGGATCCGGCAAGTCCTAAGCGAAATTCGCGAATGGTCGAATCCGTTATTCCGCGCTCGCGTAAGTACTGCTTCGCGTCGTCCGAAAGTCGCGAAGTATAAAAAATAGCGGTTGTTTCCAGAAGCTCGAATAGACGTTCGCGCTCGTCCTTGCTGCCTTGGCCCGCACCTGTCGAGTGGCCGCGCTCGTAGACAATCTCCACGCCCGCTTTGTCGGCGAGGACCTTGAGTGCGCCCCTGAAATCGAGTCCTTCAATCTTTTCGACAAAGGTAAAAATATCGCCGCCTTCGCCGCAGCCAAAACAGTGATATGTGCCGCGATCCGCCGAAACGAAAAACGACGGGGTTTTCTCGGCATGGAAGGGGCACCGGGCGCGCAGCGTGGTACCGGCCCTATCGAGCTTCACGTACTGCGAAACCACGTCGACGATTGAAAGCCTGTCTTTGATTTGCTGGACCGTATCGCTCATACCTAGTCATTATGCTCCTTTCGAAAAAGAAAGCGAAAACCGACGTCTTGACTTCTTTTGGAGTGCTGCCATATTTTGCCTTAGACCGTCTTCCGACGTGACCTAGAGCGAAAATTCCTACCGAGGAGGGTTCGATGAGATACGGTATGTATGACGATGACGAAAGTGAAGCGGCACGAAAATTCCTTCGCGAAATGAAGCTCTCACCGAGAGAATGCGACGTGGTACTGGGGGTGACGCTTCAAGATCTCACCAATCGAGAAATTGGAGAAAACCTCGGTTTGAGCAAACGAACCATTGAGACACATCGGGAGCACGCGCTCAGAAAACTGGGCATTCATGGCACCGTTGATCTTTGTAAATTCGTGTTTATTGGAATTGCTCCAAAATAATCTGCGAACTGATCACCACTGATCGATGAGCGGGCGACACTGTCGCCCGTTTCGATTTATATACAAAACAATTTCCGAGCGTAATTTTCAGCAGACAAATACGAAAAAGGTCGCCAAAAATGGCGACCTTTTTCAGCGTAACCCTGTAGAACCTAGCGCTCTACCGTATCGCGATTGCGCTCGATCGACGGAACGTCGACCGGTTGCTGGGATCGGAGATCCGCTTCCATTTGCTCGACGAGGTCGAACTTCTTGGAACCGGCGAATCCGGTACCGGCCGGGATAAGGCGACCGATGATGACGTTCTCTTTGAGGCCGACCAGGCGGTCGACCGCTCCCGAAACCGCCGCTTCGGCGAGTTTGCGAGGCGTGTTCTGGAAGGAAATTGCGGAGAGGAAGGACGCGCGAGTGAGGGAGACTTCGGTGATACCGAGGAGCAATTGCTTGCCCTTTGCCGGCTCTTTTTCCGACTCTTTCGCCTCGCGGTTCAAACGCTCGAACTCAAAGTCCGCGACAATTTCGCCGACAGAAACACTGGTGTCGCCTGCGTTCGTGATCGAAACGCGCGAGAACATCTGCTTGACGATGATTTCAAGGTGCTTGCGCGCCGTTGAAACACCCTGCAATTCGTAGATGCGAGTGATTTCGCCAATGATGTACTCCTGCGCGCGTTCCTTGCCCGCGAAGAGGAAGAGCTCGTCGAGGTCTGCCGAACCGTCGGTGAGGAAGTCGCCCTTTTGGACAGAGTCCCCTACCTTCACCACGATCGCGCGAAGTGGGTGGATTCGATACTCGGTTTCTTTCTTGACGCCCTTTGCTGTTTTGGCGGTAGAAGCGGTTTCCGGAACGATCGTAATGACCGTTTCGTCGCCGTCCTTTTGGATATCTGCGATAACACCAGAGACTCGGGCGATCGCTGCTGGGAGCTTCGGTTGGCGCGTTTCGAAGACTTCTTCGACGCGCGGAAGACCCATCGTGATGTCACCACCTTGCGTCGCGACACCTCCAGTGTGGAAGGTACGCATCGTAAGCTGGGTACCCGGTTCGCCGATCGCTTGCGCGGCGATAACGCCTACCGCTTCGCCGACATCGACGAGTTCCTGAGTTGTGAGGTCGAGACCATAGCACTTTTGGCAAACACCTCGAGCGACTTTGCAGCCGATCGGTGAGCGAACGATCGCTTCCACGACGCTCGTATTCTCTTCGATCGCCTTAGCGTCGTCGCGAGAGACGAGGTGGCCACGCTTGAAGCCGCCCGCTTCTTCAGCGAGCACTCGGCCCGCGAGACGGTCGGCGAACGAGCCGCCGAGTGTTTCCTTGCCCGGACGAACGATCGTGACGCCATCCTTCGTACCGCAGTCTTCTTCGAGCACAACGACATCGTGCGCAACATCGAAGAGACGACGAGTGAGGTAACCGGCGCGCGCCGTGTTGAGCGCAGTGTCGGCGAGACCCTTACGGGCGCCGTGCGTTGAGATGAAGTACTCGATCGGTGTGAGACCTTCCTTGAGCGAGGCGGTAATCGGGAATTCGATGATTTCGCCGCGCGGGTTGGTGATGAGACCCTTCATGCCCGCCATTTGGTGGAGCTGTACGACGCTACCACGAGCGCCTGAGGTGATCATGTCGTGAACTGGACCGTTTCTGTCGAGCGATTCGACAACGTGCTTGCGCAGGTCATTGGAAACTTTCGCCCAGATTTCGATTGTCATGCGCTTGCGCTCTTCTTCGGTGAGAAGACCCTGTTCGTAGTTTTCGTTCTCACGAGCGACCGCTTCGCGGCCCGCGTTGACCATTTCTTGTTTAATCTCCGGAACAACGACGTCCGAGAGCGACCACGTGATACCAGCTTCGGTCGCGTAGCGGAAGCCAAACTTCTTGATCTTGTCGAGGATCTGCGGGATGCCGTCGAGCTTGTAGTGCGTAACGAGCGAGTGCACGAGGGCTCGCATGCGAGAACTCGTGATTTCTTCGTTGAGGTACGGGAAGTCTGTCGGAAGGACGGAGTTGAAGAGAAGTCGGCCGACGGAAGTCTCGAAGATCTTGCCCTCGAAGTGCTTGTACTTCGCGCTGTCGGACGGGAGAACCTTGATCTTTGCGCGCAAATCGATCGCGCCAAAGTCGTGGGCGGTGATTGCGGCATTCGTAGATGGGAACGCTGAGCCTTCGCCCTTCGCGCCCTCCATGGTCTTTGTCATCCAGTAACAGCCGAGCACGATGTCGAGCAGCTTGGATGCGACAACGACGTCACCAGAACCCGGCTTCAAGACGTTCTTGTTGGCCGACATGATCTTGGCGGCTTCGAGCTGAGCGGCTTCGGAAAGCGGCACGTGTACGGCCATCGCGTCGCCGTCGAAGTCGGCGTTGTATGCCGGACAGACGAGCGGGTGAACCTGGATCGCGTTGCCTTCGATGAGAACCGGGCGGAACGCCTGGATCGATTGGCGGTGAAGTGTCGGAGCGCGGTTGAGGAGGACATACTTGCCCTTAATCGCCTCTTCGAGAATCGGCCAAACTTCCGGTGCTTCGTCTTCAATCAAACGTCCAGCGCCACGAATGTTGTACGCGTGTTCGCGAGCAAGAACACCCTGGATGACGAACGGACGGAAGAGTTCAAGCACCATGTGCTTCGGCAAACCACACTCGTCGAGCGCCAAGTCCGGACCGACAACGATGACCGAGCGGCCCGAGTAGTCGACGCGCTTACCGAGGAGGTTTTGGCGGAGGTAGCCGTGCTTACCCTTGAGGTAATCAGCGAGCGACTTGAGCGCGCGGCGGCGTCCACCGAAGATACCCAAGACACCTGCGCCGCGGCGCATCGAGTTGTCGAGGAGTGCGTCCACTGCTTCCTGCAAAATGCGCTTTTCGTTGCGGAGAATGACTTCCGGCGCGTGGATTTGCTGGAGGCGCTTCAAGCGGTTGTTACGGTTGATGACGCGGCGGTAGAGGTCGTTGAGGTCGGAAGATGCGTGACGACCACCTTCGAGGGCGACCATCGGACGAAGCGCCGGCGGAACGACCGGGAGGCGTGTCATGAACATCCACTCCGGGCGGACACTCGCGCGGCGAAGGTTCTCAGCCAGCGCAAGGCGCTTCCTGAGTTTGTCCTTCTCTGCGGCACCTGAGTTTTCGTACTCTTCCTTCACACGTTTTACGAACGCGGTAAGGTCGATTTTCTTCAAAATTTCATAGAGCGCTTCAGCGCCGATCGCGGCGCGGAACATCGCGCCGTATTTGACTGCGAACAAGTGGTAGGCGGCTTCATCGAGAACGATACCGATCTGGATTGAATCGATTTCTTTCTTCGCCTTGGTGGCCATGTCCTTGAGGCGCGTCTTTTCGTCGGCGTTGGAGGCAGCCTTCGTTTTGGTCGCGAGCTCCTGCTCGAGATCCTTCAAAAGGCGGGCGCGCTCGTCTTCGTCGATCGAGGTGACGATGTAGCCAGCGAAGTACACGACTTTTTCAACTTCGGCAGCGGAGAGGCCGAGCATCAACGCGATGCGCGACGGGATGCCGCGGAGGAACCAGATGTGTGCAACGGGGGTCGCAAGGTCGATGTGACCCATGCGCTCGCGGCGCACGATGGCGCGGGTGATCTCGACACCACACTTCTCACAGACGATGCCGCGGAAACGGATGCCTCGATATTTGCCACAGTAACATTCGTAGTCTTTTTCAGGACCGAACACACGCTCGTCGAAGAGGCCGTTCTTTTCCGGTCGCTGAGTGCGGTAGGTGATGGTTTCAGGTTTGGTGATTTCACCGTAGGACCAATCGAGAATTCGCTCGGGAGAAGCCAGACGCATCGCGACTGCTTCGAAATCCTGCGGGATGTTGTCTTTTTTCTTTTGCATATGCGTGATTACTGGTTAGCCTCATCGCCGATAAATTCGATATCGATGCCCAAGCCTCGCAAGTGTCTGACCAAGACATTGAAGGTCGCGGGTGTGTTGGTTTCTTCGATTCGTTTGCCGGAGACGATCGCGTCGAACGCTGCAGAGCGGCCGAGGATGTCGTCCGATTTGATGGTGAGGATTTCGCGCAGCGAGTATGCAGCGCCGTAGCCGAGGAATGCCCAGACTTCCATTTCTCCAACGCGCTGACCGCCGTTTTGAGCTTTGCCGCCGAGCGGTTGCTGCGTCGTGAGCGAGTAGGGCCCGATCGAGCGCATGTGGATCTTGTCTTCGACCATGTGGTGCAGCTTGAGCATGTACATGACGCCGACCATGACCGGTTGAGCGAACGATTCGCCGGTACGACCATCGAAAAGTACACGCTTGCCGTTCTCGTTGAGACCGGCCTTCTTGAGCTCTTCTTTGATCTCGACTTCAGTTGCCGAACCGAAGGAAGGAACGACCGCTTGATAGCCGAGCATTTCAGCGGCAAGACCAAGGTGCGTTTCGTAAATCTGTCCGAGGTTCATACGGGACGGGACGCCAAGCGGTGTGAGGATGATGTCCACCGGGTTGCCGTTTTCATCGTACGGCATGTCCTCTTCCGGCAAGATGCGGGAAATGACGCCCTTGTTGCCGTGACGGCCGGCGAGCTTGTCGCCGACGGAGATGGTGCGCAACTGCGCAAC
Organism: Minisyncoccota bacterium; assembly: GCA_031291875.1. Taxonomy (GTDB): domain Bacteria; phylum Patescibacteriota; class Minisyncoccia; order Phycocordibacterales; family UBA2100; genus UBA10103. The sequence continues at coordinate 12,067 of JARLIE010000112.1, forward strand.
TTCCACGTGCACACGCTTGATGACACCGGATTCGAGCTGGTCGCCGTTTTCGCGTGAGAAAATCTTCACGCCGACGATGCGACCGCGTTTGCCGCCTTCCATGCGAAGCGAGGTGTCTTTCACGTCCTTCGCTTTCTCGCCGAAGATTGCGTGCAAGAGACGCTCTTCCGGTGTGAGCTGCGTCTCGCCCTTGGGCGTTACTTTACCGACGAGGATATCGCCGGGGCGTACCTCGGCGCCGATGCGGATTATGCCGTCTTCATCGAGGTTGCGGAGTTTAAATTCGGAAACGTTCGGAATGTCATGGGTCGTGACCTCGGGCCCAAGCTTGGTGTCGCGCACCACGCAGACGAACTCCTCCATGTGAATGGAAGTGAACTTCGCCTCTTTCGCGAGTTTTTCTGAAATAACGATGGCGTCTTCGAAGTTATTCCCGAACCAAGGCAAGAACGCGACACGAACGTTTTGACCGATCGAGAGCTGGCCGCCGACCGAGGTCGATGCGTCCGCGAGGACCGCGCCCTTCTTAACTGTTTCGCCGACCGAAACGAGCGGGCGCTGGTGGAAGGTCGTGAAGCCGTTGGTGCGGGAGAAATTCACGAGCTCGTACTCTTTTGTCTTGCCGTCTTGGTTTTTGACCTTGATCTTTTGCGCGTCCGAGTAAATCACCTCGCCCGCATCTTCTGCGATAACGAGACGACCGGAGTCTTTAGCCGCAGCGGATTCAACGCCGGTTGCAACAACCGGTGCTTCCGGTACAACGAGCGGAACGGCCTGCTTTTGCATGTTCGAACCCATGAGCGCTCGGTTCGCGTCGTCGTTTTCAACGAACGGAATCAAGGATGTCGCCACGGAGAACGGCTGGTTGGTCGCGACCTCGATGTAGTCCACGTCGGTGTTCTTCACGAGCGTCGGCTTGCCATTCTTACGAACTTCACTGAACTTCTCGGTGAGCTTGCCGTCGTCGTCGCGAGCTGTAGCTGCGTGTGCGATTGCATATTGCTCTTCCTCGAGCGCGTTCATGTACTTGATCTCCTTGGTGATGATGCCGTTTTCCACCTTCGCATACGGCGTCTCGATAATGCCGAATTCGTTGGGGCGGGAGTAGAGCGACATGTGCAATACGAGTCCGATGTTCTTACCTTCAGGGGTGTGGATCGGACAAACGCGACCGTAGTGGGACGAGTGAACGTCGCGCACTTCGAGGCCGGCGCGCTCAGAGGTGAGACCGCCGCGACCGAGCGTTGAGAGCGTGCGAAGGTGCTCGATCTCGTCGAGGATGTTGTATTGCTGCATGAGCTGCGAGAGCTGGTCGGTCGTGAAGAACTCACGAATCGCGGCCTGGAACGGGCGCGGGTTGATGAGCGAGACCGGGAGCGTTGTCTCCGGGTCGACCATCGCCATGCGGTCTTGGATGTTGCGCTTCATGCGAGAGAGGCCGACGCGCATGCGCTGTTCGAGCAATTCGCCCGCAAAACGTACGCGACGGAAACCGAGGTGGTCGATGTCGTCCGGTTCCGCGTGCAGGTTGGTGTTCAGCTCCGCGATGTGGACGATAATGCGCTCAAGCGTCTCGAGGTCGAGGGTCGATTGCGCAAGGTGCTTCTCGTCGGTCGGGAGGCCGAAGCGGCGGTTGAAGTGGAATCGACCGACCTTCGAGAAGTCATATCGTTCCGAAGAAAGAATAGCGTCGACGTGGTCGCGCGCTGATTCTGCGGTCGCAATGTCGCCGTCGCGAAGGCGGCGGTAGATCTCGACATATGCCTCTTCCACGCTCTTTGCGTGGTCGAGTTGGAGCGAAGCCGCGATGGTCTCGCGAGCTGCTGTCTTGCCGAATTTATTGAGGATTTGAGCGTCAGAACCGAGGCCAAGGACACGGAGCAACGAGGTGATTGGGAAACGGCGTTTGCGGTCGATTTTTACGTAGATGCCGCCGTCCGGGTCGGATTCAATTTCAATCCAAACACCGCGGGCCGGAATAACCTTCGCCGCGTAGTAGTTTTTGCCTTTGTACGGGATACCTTCAAAGAAAACACCGTAGCTGCGGGCAAGCTGCGGTACAACAATGCGTTCGACGCCGTTGATGATGAACGTGCCGTGTGGAGTCATCCACGGGAAATCAGCGAGGAAGATTTCCTGTTCCTTTTTTTCTCCGGTCGTTTTGTTTTTGAGACGAACTACCATCGAAAGCGGCGCCTCGTAGGTGCGCATCAGTTTTTTTGCGTTCTGTTCGTCGATGCGAAGATCGGCAAAGCTGAACTTAACGAGTTCGAGCTCGAACTTCTTGCCCGAGTGATCGGAGATGGGAGAGAATTCCTTGAAGACGCGCTCGGCGCCTCCTTCAACGAACTCGGTGAACGATGCGATCTGGCTCTCGACCAGCGACGGCATCTTTACGAGCGGCTCGCGGAACTTACCGAAGAACTTTTGCGGACGCGCAACTTTAGCTTTTGACATAGCTTTTTATGTGTAACGAAACGAGCAAGGCCTGCCCTTGCAGCGTTCCCCATATTAAATTGAGCTTCTAAAAAAGTGACCCTCTCAAACACTTCCTTTACTCAAAAGCGGCGTCCGCAACTCAATCTTGGGCCCCGAGCAAATATGTCGCGAGTATAAGGGTGATTTATCGCTTCGTCAAGCAAAAGGCCCCGCATTTGCAGGGCCTTTCGTTAACCGCATTAAAAAGATCGCCGCAGTCGCCTTAGTCTTCGTCAGTCAGCTCGAACGGGTGCTGCTTCATGCGCTTCCAGAGCGCCTGTCGGGCACGTTCTTGTCGGCAGTGCCGAATGAGCTGCTCGCCGATGCAGTGCGGAACACTGACAGCGCGGGCCGGACGAAAATCGTCGAAAAGACCTTCCGATAGCACCATTGCCCTGCCGCGGGGCCGGCGATCGAAATTGATCGAAGCGTCCGAATTCGGACTGCGAGCCTTGGGAGTGCCGCTGTACGCTGCATTCACCAAAGCATCGACGGCCGGTTGGGTCCGCTTCCTATCGACGAGCATTTTCGTCTGCATTCCAGTCATGCGCGTTTCTCCTTTTTCTACGCATGGTCGGTTCAGTACGACCGCAGTGGATGGTACACCCAGCCGCTGTATTTGACAATATAAAAAAGAATGGCGGGCGAACCACAGAGGTTCGCCCGCCTTACATTGTACCCATGAGCGTTTCCCGGATCACTGCTTGCTTAAATGTAAGTCAGCGGTTTGCCATCTGCTCGACGAACTTCGAGCCGACCTCCTTCTTCCACGACGATTGCCGGGACGGAAATCCGGTCGCCAAAATCGTACGGTTTGTGCTTCTTCGATTGTCTCGTTTGCGTTTGTGGCGCCGGAACGGGAGCCACTGGTGCGGTCGAAGGCCGTCCGGACGCCGGATACGACTGCGGACGTCGCTGCGCTTGCAGTAAGGTTGGTTGGCCGAAGAAGCCTCGCGGGTTCCTGTTCATGTACGCACTCCTGTTGTCGGGAGGGGTTGAACTTGGCGCTTTGCTTTGGCGCGCTGCACCTACAATAACATGTTATTCAGCTTGTTTCAAGTCCTCGCTTTTTCCATTTTTCGATCTCCGCATGATTCCCCGAGAGCAGCACTTTGGGCACGCGATACTTTTTCTTTTTCCATTCCAAAACTTCCGGTCGCGTATACACTTCTGGCGACGAGACGCGCGAGCGCTCCAGCGACTGCGGCTTACCGAGCACCTCCGGAACGAAGCGCGCGATCGCATCGATCATGGTTGCCGCAGGCAATTCCCCTCCCGTCAGCACATAGGGCCCGACGGTAACTTTTTTCGCTTTCAGAAGCTTTTCGACGCGAGCGTCGACACCCTCGTAATGTCCGCAAATGAAGACAATGTCCTTCTTTTTTGAAAGTTTCTGCGCCATCGCTTCGTCGAACTGTGCGCCATCTGTGGAAAAGAAGATTTTCTCAACCCCCTTTCGTTTACCGATCGCTTTTTGCGTCGCACGAAGCATTGCGTCTGGCTCGAGTACCATACCTGGGCCGCCACCGTACGGGCGACGATCGACGCGGCCGTATTTGTCATGCGTGAAGTCCTTCGGGTCGTAAAACGAGATCTTTATTTTCTTTTTTTCCTGTGCCTTGCCGATGATCGAGCTTTTGAGGTATGGCTCGATAGACTCAGGAAAGAGAGTCACGATGTGGAAGTGAATCATACAACTAAACTCCAGGCGGAAGGCGGGATACTTATTTCGTGACCCGAACGATAGGCGGAAGCGCGAAATAAGTACCCCGCCTTCCGCAATCCCACTTAAATATTTTTCAAATCGTTGATGACGTCGTCGACGGTCGTGTCGCGTTCGTACGGCATCGACTGACCGGCAGCGCGCTCGCTGCCTTCCGGTTCTTCGATCTTGAGGTTAACGCGGGCGTCGTTCTTCATACCAACGACACGCAGAATCGTGCGGATCGCCTTCGCGGTCGCGCCGGAGCGACCGATGACCTTACCCATATCGTCTTTATTAACGGAGAGCGTGAGGAGAACACCCATCTCGTCGACCGTGCGGGTAATTTTCACGTCGTCGGGATTTTCGACAAGCGCTTTGATGACGTACTCGAGAAATTGCTGGTCGCGTTCCATATCAGATTTCAGCTAAGCTAATGTATTCAAAATACGAGAATACACGAATAATGTCAACAGCACTATTCGGATTTCGCATCCTCGGCAGGAGCTTCAGATGCGGCCTCTTCAGGAGCCGCAGGAGTCTCGGCGACCGCTGCCGCTACGGGCGCAGCTTCCTCCGCCGGTGCTTCCGGAGCCTTGTAGGCCGGAAGAACGTTGATTTTCTTGCCGGAAATGACCCCGGCGCCGATGAGCATGTTGTGCATGGTCGCCGAAGGCTGAGCGCCGACAGAAAGCCAGTATTTGACGCGGGCCTCATCGAGCGTGCGAGCTTTCGTGCGCGGGTTGTAGGTGCCGAGCTTTTCAACGAATTTACCCGCCTTCGGAGAAGCGGTGTGTTCAGTAACGACAATACGGTACGACGCCTGATTGATGCGTCCAATTCGCTGCATTCGGATCTTCAACATATGTGGGCCGCAATGTACCAGAAACGACCGAAAACTTCAAGTCTTTGGCTATTTCGGCTATTTGGCGACACGTTCGGCCTCTTCCAGCTTCACCGACAAAAGCTTCGAAACACCGTCTTGCCCCATCGTCACGCCATACAATTCCCCCGCCGCGGCCATCGTCGCGCGGTTGTGCGTAATAACGATGAGCTGCGATTTTTGTCCGAGTTCGCGAATCATATCCGCGTAGCGTTTGGAGTTGGCCTCGTCGAGCGCCGCATCCGTTTCGTCGAGAATCAAAAACGGCGGTGGATTGACCTGCGACATTGAAAAGATAAGCGCGATCGACGTGAGCGCGCGTTCGCCGCCAGAGAGGACCTCGAGTCCGTGCACCTTCTTGCGCGGCAAGTGTACGGAAACGGAAAGTCCCGCATACATTGAATCTTCCTCCTCGATCACCTCTTCGGTCTCCTCGTCCAGGTCTTCCTTGCGCGCCTTTGCACGACGCGGCTCTTCGATCTTGAGTGAGGCTTCCCCGCCGCCAAAAAGCTTTTGGAAGAAATTGCGCAACGCATCGTTGATATGTTTGAGGCCGTCTCGGAATTTCTCGTCGATCGTCTTTTCGAGTTCCGCGATAATGTCTTTGAGTGAAGCGGCGGACGCCTCGAGGTCGATCAGCTCTTTCGCCAAAAATTCGTCTCGTTCCTTCGTTTGGTTGAATTCTTTTACGACCGCATCGCCGTTGCCGACACCTGATTCTTCTATCTTAATTTTCAAGCGTTCGATCGAGCGGCGGCGCTTATCTTGTTCGCCGCGGTCCTCCGAAAGAGCGCCTTCCGGAATCTCATCTTTGTCCCAGCTCTGTAATGCGGATCCGACGAGTGCGACCCCTTCGCGAACCTCCTCATCGAATCGCTGCCGCAATCCGGCCAACTGCACGCGAGAGGCGTGCGCGGCATCGAGTTTCGAACGAACTTCGCGAATCTTGGATTCAAGTTCGACCGACTCACGCTCCGCGGCAAACGACTGCTCGCGCGTCTGCGCAATGCCGGCGCGAGCCATATCGATATCAGTGGATAGTTTCGCCTCTTCCCCTTCGATTTGCTGCAGAGCACTCGAGAGTCGTTCCACATCACGGCGCACTTCCTCGTTGGTTTGCGGCGCGGAGCCCGAAAGCCCATCAACGAACGCTCGAATACGACTGCGAACGTCGGTAACGATGGAGCGCAGCGACGCGACATCTTCCGTTCGCTCAACGTTTGAAAGCGACTCGTCCACTTCGCGTACAAATTGGCGCACGTGCGGCACCGGGACGATTGATTCGACGGTTACATTGGTCGCTTCGAGCGCACCTTCCGCACGGCCGAGTTCGCGGGCAATTTCCTCGCGTCGACGGCGCACTTCCGAAAGCCTGCCCTCGAGCTCGCGCACACGGGATTGCATATCGGCAACCTGCGTCTGCACGCCGCCGCCCTTTTTGGCGGACGCTTCGTGCAATCGTTCCGTGAGCGCTCGCAATTCGTACTCATGCGCCTCTTTTTCCTGCGAAAGCCGCGCGTCTTCCTGGGTGATCCACGCGTGTTCGCGGGCCAAATACTCACTGAGTTTGCTCCCGAGTTCTTCCTTGAGTTCGCGAGCCTTCTCGATCTTCTCCACCTGCTGCCGCAGGAAGTGCAAATGCGGTGCGAGTTCGCGGCGCAGCGATTTTGTTTTTTCAATGTTGATGCCCGTCTCTTCGAGCTTACGTTCGCTCTCTATCTTTTTGTGCTGGTACAGCTTGAGGCCGAGCGCGTCTTCGACCATTTCGCGGCGCTCGCGCGGCGAGGCGTTGAGGATACGGTCGGCTTCGCCCTGCGAAATGATTTGATAACCTGAGCCGCCGATGTTGGCACCGGCGAGCAGGCGGATCACGTCTTTCAAACGCACCTGCGAGCCGTTCATCAGATATTCGTTCTGGCCGTCGCGATAGACGACGCGCTCGATCACCACTTCACTGAAATCGATATCGAGGAGACGTTTGGAGTTATCGAAAACGACTTTCACGCTCGCGCGGTTTTGTCGCGGCATGGCGGGCGAGCCGCCCCAGATAAGATCTTCGCCTTTTTTGGAGCGCATCGATTTCATCGACTGCTCGCCAAGCACGAAACGAAATCCTTCGGCGACATTCGATTTTCCCGAACCGTTGGGTCCAACGATCGAGGCGATCGGTGAGGTGAAAACGAGTTCGGATCTTTTCCCGAACGATTTAAAGCCCGAAAGCTCGATGGATTTGAGGGCCAGGAACATGCCCGCTTATTGTAGCAAAAAGATTCGAGCCCCGGTGTCGGGGCTCGGAGAACTCTGTCAGAAGAAGAGAAAGGGCGGCCGGTCGTTTCGTACCGATTCGTCGGTCGCCTCACCCGTTGTGCTGCGCGACGGCACGGTCAACCAGATAATGAACCCTAAAGCGACGATGCCGCCGAATATCCAGATAGCGATCGCTGCAGGCTGCGGTATCGGATCTAGTAACCAATCCAAGTTCATGGGTGTCCTCCCGGAGATTGTGCTGGTACTAGCGTACCACAGCAGGAGCTACCGCCTTACCATCCTTTTGCGGCCAGCGCTTTCTCCGCTGCGGCCTGTTCGGCTTCCTGTTTCGAGCGACCTTCGCCGAGCGCTATTTTTTCGGTTCCGATATAGGCGCCCACAATAAAGGTTTTGTCGTGATCTGGACCGGACTGGTCGACGAGTTGATACGACGGCGTAATACCGTGCTTTTCCTGCGCCAGTTCTTGCAGACGACTCTTTGCGTCCTGCCAAAGCCGACGCGCAACAACGTCGTCGGTCTTGTGAAAAAGCTGCTTCCCGATGAAATCGCGTGCGGCTTGATATCCCTGGTCGAGGTACAGGGCGCCGATCAAGGACTCGAACGCGTTTGCCAGAATGATCTGTCGCGCGCGTCCGGTATCTTTGGATTCGCCGCGGGAGAGCAACAGAAACTCGTTCATGCCGAGCTTTTGCGCGGCTTCCGAAATAGATTGCGTGTTGACGAGCGCCGCGCGATACGCGGTAAGGTCGCCTTCCGGCTTGTCCGGGTATTTTACAAACAAAAATTCAGAGACGACGAGTTCGAGCACTGCATCGCCGAGATATTCGAGACGCTCGTTGTGTTCTCGGCCCAACTCGCGATGTTCGTTGATGTACGAGCGGTGCGTAAACGCCGTTTCGAGCAGTCGCTGGTTTTTGAATTGGTGACCGATTCGTGTTTCGAATTTTGAGAAATCTGGCATATGTCAGGTTATACCCTTCAGCTTTCAATTCGCGGAACCACACGTTCCACCAATTGCCAGCTGCAAGCTACAAGCTAGCTTCTATCCTTTTGCGCGAGAATATTAATTGCTCGGGTGACGACCGGCAGAATGTCATCGTAAAAGTTGAGGTCGCCCACGGTTGCGAGCGGAAACCACTGTGCATCATCGAGCCCGCCTTCCCGCTTGAGTGTAAGGTCGGCGAATTCGGCGCGCGCCAAGAAGTAGGTCGCATGGCGTTTCTTCTTGCCGCCCGGCGTGCTTGAGTCGTTGGCGACGTACTCGTTCTCGCCGAGCTGCTCCTCAAGGGTGCAATCGAGCCCAATTTCCTCCCGCACTTTGCGCTTAACGCCATCTTCGTGCTTTTCGCCCTGCTGCAACTTACCCTTCGAGAGCGTCCAGTGACCGAATATATCGTGCACGAGCGCGAGATAAACCTCACTGGCCTCGCGCGCATAGACGACGGCGCCGATGAGCTCCTCGATCGGCATTTTCCCGCTTTTGGTGGTGGGTTGTTTGCGCGGCGTTCCGTCTGTCTTGCCCGGCTCACCGAGCTCGATGTATACCGCGCCCAAAACGCCATTGACGAACCGTCCCGAAGAATTCGAGCCGAACGTCTTAGCGAGCTCGATCGCTTCATTGATGGCGACTTTCGCCGGTACCTGCGCGCGATCGGCATACAAAAGTTCGGTCAACCCGAGTCGCAAAATATTGCGGTCGATCGCGGCAATTTTCTCCAGGGGCCACTCCGGCGCCGCTCGCACAATGACCTCGTCGATCTCCTTTTGCTTTGCGAGTGCGTTTTGCAAAAGCTCCTTCATGAAAGGCATGTCGGAGTCGCGAGCGCCAAACTCTTTGGAGTAATCGGCAAGGCGCCCGACGCATTCGTCGAGCTGCATGGAGGGATTTTGGTCGCGTTCAAAGAGTACCTGGAGGACGATCGAGCGGGCTAGGTGTCTGTTTGCCATTGTTTCTAAAGATCAGGTGGGTAAAGAACAAAGAGGAGTTGAGGGAGGCTACGTCGTTGCCTCTTTTTGACCGGTGTCTTGTCCTGATTCACGGAGCGCTTTTTCGCGGCGCTTCAAACGGCGCTCTTCGCGCTTCTTTTGGGCAACAATGTCGATAACGACGCGTCCCTTGTACATACCCGTAACCGGATTGACGCGGTGCGGGATGTAGAGGTTACCAGCCGAGTCCTTGGCAAGGCGCGCACCTTTGATTGCGTGGTGAGAGCGCCGCTGGGCGGTTTGGGATCGGTTGCGACGCATTCGAACTACCATATGGGGTGAGAGTATACAGAAAAAAACGATTTTGGCAATGAAGTTCGGTTCCACCCGGTGAACACCTATATCCGGGTACAGAATGTCACCCGATGCAGCTCGCAAAGCCCAGCTTTTCTGATGTAGCGCCGGTGGGCCTCGGTTCCGTATCCTTTATGCTCCCCAAACTGGTAGCCTGTATGCACCGACGCCGCTTCCTCCATATATCGATCGCGCGACACTTTCGCAATAATCGACGCAAAGGCAATCGCCGGAATATTCTCGTCACCACGGACGAATGATTCCTGCGACCATTTAGCCGGCACACGCAGTCCTGCATCCAAAAGGACCGAAACACGCGACGGGCGGATGCCGAGTTGTTCAATCGCGCGAGCGGCGGCCTCATTCGTCGCGTTCACAATACCAATCTCGTCGATCGTCTTTGCGTCCGAGAATGCGTGCGCGTGTCGAAGCCGCGCATGTGAAGTAATGTATCCAAAAAGAATAGTGCGCTGCTGAGAAGTAAGCTGTTTGGAATCACGTAAAACTGGTTTGCCCTTTTTTGCGACGAGCGAGAAAGCCTCTTTCCAATCAAGATCCGCCGGGTAGAGCACGACCCCGACGCTCACCGGTCCGGCGAGCGCCCCGCGCCCCGCCTCGTCGATACCGATCAGCCATTCCACCTCTCTATTGTAGCAAAAGGGACGAGACCGTGATGATGCACGGTCTCGTTTATTCAGAATGCTATACGTTCTCTTTCTCGAGCGGCTGCATATAGACGTCCGCCGCGGTTTGTGCGAGTTCTCGCAGCCACGGATCGGCCTGCTCGAGCCAGCAGTTGGCGCTGACCGGTTGCAAATCAATCCGGTAATACTCGCAGTACGGAAGTACGACCGAGATGACTGTGCTCATATTTCGAAGGATCGAATGTTCGAGGCCATCGAATGAACCGCTCAAACTCGGCGCAAGATGATTACGCAAACGAAGAAGAAAATAGATACGTTCGCGACTCTCACGATCTCGAACCTCCTCGAAAACCGTACTGACGTGCTCATAGAGCGCATACATCCGTCGACGCTCCTGCTGAGACTCCGGAGTCCGAATCCAGATGTATCTTTTGTTGCGCACGACGAGCGAAGCGAGAAATAGGTCGATAAACCGCTCGATGGTCGGTGCTTCCGTTACGGCTGATACTGCAGTCATTTGATGGCTCCCTTCTGCAATCACTCTATCGCGTCATTGAAAATTGGAAAGCTCTGATTCTGGTGTGTGCCGCACAAACGGTAGGCGGCCGAGCTTTTGTTATACTTGCCGTATGAGCGTGCGCGGCTTTTGTCATTTGCATACCCACTCGCACTACTCGCTGCTTGAGGCGCTGCCGCGCATTCCGGATCTTGTCGCCGCCGCGAAAAAAGACGGCATGACGGCTCTCGCCCTCACCGACAACGGCAACATGTACGGCGCGATCGATTTCTACAAAGAATGCAAAGCGCAGGGTATCAAGCCCATTATCGGAGTCGACGTTTTCGTTGCTCCCCGCACGAGGCTCGACAAAGAACACAACATCGACGATAAGCTCGGCCGCCTTATTCTGCTCGCCAAAAATGAAGTTGGCTACAAAAATCTCTTGAAGCTCGTCTCCGATTCGTACCTCGAGGGCTTCTATGTTCGACCTCGCGTCGACCGCGAACTCATCGAGCGTCATCGCGAGGGATTGATCGCGATCCTTCCCTCCCACGGCGGCGAAGTCGCCTATGCGCTGCGCCACAGTGATCCCGATCGCGCCTCACAATCGCTCGAATGGCATCAAAAAATATTCGGTGATGATTTCTACCTCGAAATCACACGACACCCGGAAATTCCCGATCACGAAACTGAGATGAAAAACCTTGCTGAGTTCGCTCGCACGCGCAGTGCGCAGATCGTTGCGGCGCACGACGTCTACTATCTCGACCCTGCGGACGGGCTCGCCTGCGACCTCGTCAACAGAATCCGCACCGGCGGCGTACTCGATCGTGAGAACGGCGAGTACCGCATGCGCGACTTCTCCTTTTTGCCGCAAAAGAAAATGCTGCAACTCTTTAAAGATATGCCCGAGGCGATCGAGCACGCAGCGAAAATCGCCGAAGCATGCAATGTGGAACTCGATCTCGGCAAATGGGTCTTTCCGAACTTTCCCGTTCCTGAAGGATCGTCCCACGACGCCGAGCTGCGCAAACTCGTGTTCTCCGGATTCGAGCGCCGCGGCGTCGCGCAGACTCCCGAGGTACTTGAGCGCGTCGAATACGAGCTCAACGTTATCGCGAAAAAGGGATACTCGACGTACTTTCTCGTCGTTTCCGATCTTCTACGCTACGCGAAGAGCGCGGGCATCCTCACCAACACGCGTGGTTCTGCGGCCGGCTCGCTCGTTTCGTATTTGGCGGACATTACGACGGTAAATCCCCTTATGTACGGACTTCCCTTCGAACGTTTCCTGAACCCGGAGCGCCCATCGCCACCGGATATCGACATGGATATCGCCGACAACCGTCGCGACGACCTGATTCGCTATGCACGCCAAAAGTACGGCGAGGATCACGTCGCGCAGATCGGCACGTTCGGAACAATGCTCGCGCGCGCCGCTGTGCGCGACGTCTCGCGCGCGCTTGGCTACTCGTACAACACCGGCGATATGATCGCGAAGCTCATCCCGATCGGCAAGCAAGGCTTTCCTGTTTCGATCGAAAGCACGCTTCGCGACGTGCCCGAATTCAAGACGATCCACGACAAAGACGCGGAGGCGCAGGAGATCATCGATCTCGCGCAAAAGATCGAGGGCAACTCGCGACACGTGGGCGTACACGCGGCCGGCGTCGTCATCGCGCCGACCGCCGTCACCGATTTCGTGCCGATTCAGTACGATCCCAAGGGCGGCAAGACCATCACGCAATACGACATGCACGCCGTCGAAGACGCCGGTCTTCTCAAGTACGACTTCCTCGGTCTGACCAACCTCTCGATCCTCGCTGACGCCGTGCAGCGCGCAAAGGAACGCCTCGGCGTCGAAGTAGATCTCGATTCGTTGCCGCTCGACGATGAACGAACGTACGCGATGCTGGCACGCGGCGAGACGCTCGGCGTCTTTCAGCTCGCGGGCGGCGGCATGACGGCCTACCTCATCGACCTGAAGCCGACCGTCATCCACGACATCAACGCCATGGTCGCGCTCTATCGTCCCGGGCCGATGGCCTTCATCCCCGAATACATCGCTCGCAAGCAGAATCCGCGACTAATCAAATATATCGATCCTCGTCTCGAAGCGATCCTCAAAAATTCCTACGGCATTATCACGTACCAGGACGACGTGCTCTACATCGCAATCCAGCTTGCCGGCTACTCCTGGCTCGAGGCCGACAAGTTCCGCAAAGCGATGGGTAAAAAAATCCCTGAGGAAATGGCTGCGCAAAAAGAAAAATTCCACAAGGGTGCGCTTGCGGGCGGCATGAAGCCGGAAGTCGTCAAACAACTCTGGGAACAGATCGAAACGTTCGCCGCGTACGGTTTCAACAAAGCGCACGCCGCCAGCTACGGTAACCTCGCGTACAAAACGGCGTACATGAAAGCCAACTTCCCCGTCGATTACATGGCGGCGCTGCTCACTGCCGAATCTGGTGACGTCGAAAAGATCTCCGAAACGGTCGCCGAATGCAAACGCATGGGAATTTCTGTATCACCGCCGTCGGTCAATGAAAGTTACGGAACCTTTACCGTCGTCGACGAAAAGACGATCAGATTCGGCCTCCACTCCGTGAAAAATTTCGGCACGGGCGTAGCCGACGCGATCATCGCAGCGCGCGCTGGCAAGCCCTTCAAAGACCTCAGTGATTTCCTTTCTCGGGTCGTCGACAAAAACCTCAACAAAAAGTCGCTCGAGGCACTGATCCAATCCGGCGCGATGGATGAATTTGGCGAGCGCGGCCAATTGATGGCAAATCTGGAGCTGATTTTGGAGTACCATCGCGAACACCTCAAGGCACCCTCCGATATGGGATCGCTCTTTGGTGCCGCATCGACAAGCAGCGCGCCGATTCGATTGCAGCCGGCGCAACCGGCGAGTCAGGATCAAAAATTGGACTGGGAAAAGGAGCTGCTCGGTCTGTATATTTCCGGCCATCCGCTCGACAAACATCAAGCGAAGCTTCAGAACGCGAAAAATTCGATCAAGCACGCCAAGGAACACCTCAAGGGGGTCGAGACGGTGATCGCCGGCTTCCTCGAGTCGACCCAACCAATCCTCACCAAAAACGGCGAACGAATGCTCTTTGGCCGTATCGCAGATTTATCGAGCTCGATCGAACTCGTCGCCTTCCCGCGCATTCTGAAAGAGAACGAAAAGCTTTTTGTCGCGGGCACCTGCATCATGCTCAAGGGAAAAATTTCGGAGCGCAACGGCGAGCCGAGCTTCGTCGTCGACAAGGTCCGAGCACTGTAACGCTATACACCTATTGATATTGACTCTCGCGCGAGAAGTCTTATCTTACCCACAGACAGGCAGTTGTGCGTGTCGTGGAATCGGAGAATGGCGTAATGGCTGCAAAAACATTCGACGCTGCTGCGCTTGCGGTTGTAGCTCAAGGATTGAAGGAGGAAGAAATTCCTTTCGCGGTTCGAGAATTCAGGATTTCGCTCGATCGAGTCATTCGCTCGATTGAAAACCTCGGCGCAAATCCGCAGGAGTTTGCAGGCCGCCATCGGGATCAGGACGACCCCGTATGGAAACTTGCGAGACATTTCGCCGGCAAGCAGCCGGTGCGGTGCTGCGATCATGTCTTCACGGAACTTCGGACGTTTCGCAACAGGCTGAAGCGCCTGCGAACGCAAAACCAAACCGAATACGACGTTGCAATGATCGTTGCCACGGCCGACTTCATCGACGCATCGGAGCTTTTCCTGGAACCGGTGTGACTGCGATCAACGAAACTAGGACTTTGCTTCTGCTACCGAGCCGGCGCGTTTGTGTGCCGGCTTTTCTTTTGCACTCTTTCCCGCACTTGGTATCATCAACCGATATCCAAACTATGGCTGAAATTGAACACAAACGACACACTCTCGCGCACCTCCTAGCCGCTGCGGTGCTTGAGCGACACCCCAACGCACACCTCACGCTCGGTCCCGCCATCGACACCGGTTTCTATTACGACATCGACTTCGGCGAAGAAAAAATTTCCGACAGCGATCTGCCGAAGATCGAGAAGGTAATGAGAAAGCTGCTTCCGAGCTGGAAAGAATTTACACACAAAGAAGTTTCAGCCGATGAAGCTCAAAAGCTCTTCGCGGGCAATCCATTCAAGCTCGAGCTGATCGATGAAATTACTGCAAGAGGAGAAAAAATTACGCTCTATACGTGCGGTGCGTTTACGGATCTTTGTCGCGGCTCTCACGCCGAACACCCGAGCAAAGACATCGATGCGGATTCATTCAAGCTCGATCGTGTCGCGGGCGCCTATTGGCGCGGCGACGAAAAGAATAAGATGCTCACCCGCATCTACGGTCTCGCGTTCGATACCAAAGAAGAGCTCGACGCATATTTGAATCAGCGCGAAGAAGCCAAAAAGCGCGACCACCGCAAGATCGCCCGTGAGCAGGATCTTCTCGTCTTTTCAGATCTGATCGGCTCCGGCATGCCGATGTACACACCCAAAGGCAATATCGTCCGCAATGCGATCATCAACTATTCGCGCGAACTCAACGGGAAGCTCGGCTTCGGCGAGGTGCACACGCCCAACGTAAACAAAGCTGAACTTTTCAAACTTTCCGGACACTACGACGCGTACAAAGAAGACATGCTCTCGGTGCGCTCACAGTACGTCGCGGACGAAATGTTTCTAAAGCCGATGAACTGTCCGCAGCACACGCAAATCTACGCGTCACAACCGCGCAGCTATCGCGATCTCCCGATCCGTTATGCCGACTTCGCCAATTTGTATCGCGATGAGCGCCCGGGAGAACTCTCCGGCCTCACCCGCCTGCGTTCCTTTGCACAAGATGACGGCCATATTTTTTGCCGCGAGGATCAGATCGAACAAGAAGTTTCTGCCGTCCTCGGCGCGATTCAAGAGGCCCTCAAAACCTACCAGATCAGCTACTGGATGCGCCTTTCGCTTCGCGATCCCAACAATACGGAGAAATATCTCGGCGACCCTGCCGTCTGGGAAAAGGCCCAAAACATCATGCGCGAACTTCTGAAGAGTAAAAATATCGAGTTCAAGGAAGCGGAGGGCGAAGCCGCGTTTTATGGCCCCAAGATCGACATCATGGCAGTCGACGCGATCGGCAGACAATGGCAAATCTCGACGGTGCAGCTCGACTTCGTGCAACCAACCCGTTTCGGACTCGAGTACACAGCCGAAGACGGCTCAAAGAAAACTCCCGTCATGATTCATCGCGCGCTCATCGGCTCGCCGGATCGATTCCTGGGCATTCTTATCGAACACTACGCCGGCGCTTTTCCGCTTTGGATGGCACCTGTGCAAGTACAGGTGTTGCCCATTTCCGAAAAACAATCGCACTATGCGGCTGAAATCGTCGAAGCGCTGCAGAAAAACGACATTCGCGCGGAACTTTCGGCCGACGACTCGCTCGGCAAGCGCATCCGCAACGGAAAACTGGAGCGAGTTCCCTATTTTATCGTCGTCGGCGATAAGGAAATGGAAGACAAAACGGTGACGGTTGAGAATAATCGAACTGCTGAAAAATCGACCGTTGCGCTCTCCGACTTTATTCAGTCGACACTCCAAAAAATTAAAGAGCGCGCAGTCGTATAATCACTCGATTCACGATAGATAAACAAAAACTCCCGCGGTATGCGGGAGTTTTTGTTTTCACTTTGGAGCCTGTCTGCCGTAGAGGCAAGTGGCGCGATGGCGGCGGACTTTGGTGAATTAGACTCGAGCGATAACGATGCGCGGCGCGCCGCCATCGGTTACAACCTTCATCGAGTCGCTGGTCGGGCGGGTGTGCGCGAAACCCGGGAGCGAATCTATGGTCGCTGTCTGCACCGGAGCCGGTTTGGCTGCGACGGTGCTCGCGACGGAAGTCTCGATCTTGTGTTCGACGACCGGAGCCGCTGCAACCACATGCTTTTCGACAGTCGTCTTGCGAGCGACCAGGGCGAATTTGCGAGCAGGAATCATCGAGCCCGCGAAAGCCGCCATACCTCCCTTGTAATACACGAGCAGGTAGCCTGCCGAGAAGGCGAAGGCAACGAGCATCGTCCAGTACATCGCGTCACCTGTCGTTCCGAAGTCGAAACCGGTGTACGGGATCTGCGAGAGCGTTACGGACGGAGTCTGCGGGTAGTAAGAGCCGACGTTCACGTACGTGTTGCACGTAGCCGTCTGACCGTTGTACCCGTAGACCGTGAGCACGTAGTTCATCGAGCCGTACGGGCGCACACTGAGGCTTCCGTTCGGAGCGACGTTGCCGTAGCTCGAGAGCGTTGCCGAAGTCGCGCCGTAGCTCTGCCAGGTAAGGTAGGTGTACTGACCGCTTTGGATCGAGTTCGGCGAAGCCGTGATGGTGCAGGAAACGTTCTGGTAGTTGTAGTTGGTCGGGAACGTGTACTGAACCGGGTACGTGATCGGTGTTTGGGAGACCGGAACGACCGTCGTGACTGTGTTGCCGCTATTGCTGACGTTGGTAACCGTATTGCAGCTGTAGTTGGTGCAGGTGTTGTTGGTGACGATGTTTGGCTGAGGCTGAACGACCGGCGTAATGATCTGCTGTTGCTGACGCTGCTGCTGGTACGCGATCGGAATGTTTTGGACGATCGGCGCCGACGGGATGTAGGTCGATCCACCGCCGTACGAGTAACCGCCGGTTGAATAGCCGCCGCTCGAGAAGCCGTAGCTTGCAGGCGCGGAGATTACTGCTGGGGTCGAATAGCTGGAGGTGGTGTAGCCGGATTCAGTCGCGGTCGTCGGAAATTCCGAGTACGTTACGCCGCTTTCGGTGACGCAGCTGGAGCAGTCCGTCGTTGGAAACTCGCTGTATGTCGTGTTCGGAAATTCGCTGTAGGAGCTCGGGAACTCGCTGTAAGTGGAACAGTCGGTAGAACAACCCGACGGGAAATCACTGTAGGTGCTTCCGCTGTCGTAGCCCATATTGTTCGAACTTCCGCTGTCGTACCCCATGTTGTACGAGCTGCCGGTTGAGTCATAGCCCACATTGTTCGAGCTGCCGCTTGAGTCGTAGCCCATGTTGTATGAGCCGCTGCCGGAGTCGTAGCCCATATCGTACGAACCGCCGCTTGAGTCGTAGCCCATGTCTTGTGCATGCGCGAACACGACCGGAATGGCGATCGCGAAGAAACCAATCGCGAGCGTGAACAGTTTCGAATTTTTGGTCAAGATACTCATAAGTTTTGTAGTGTTTTCCACTTACTAAAGGTCCCGATAAAATTACTAATGACCCGTCTATTATATATGAAGTAAAGCCCCCTGTCAAGTGTCCTCGACAGGGGGCCTATTTGGTCGCTTTCAACGGAGTTTGCGTTCGGCGTTGAGTCGCTCGCAGTCGTTCAGCCGCGCCTTCTTGTCGAAGAATGCGGGGTCGAGCTTCTGAAGATCGACGTGATCCGGCAGTCCATCGGCCCAGTCCCCTTTGTAGACGACTGCGTCGGCAACGTTTCCGTTCGCGTCGTTGACGCAGCGGCCGTTGCTCGCACTGTCGTTCTTCAGGGTCGGCGGCAGATTGATCACCGCACCGTCGGCGCCGTACGTGATGACGACACCGACACCATTGGGTGTCTCATGCACATCCACGCCGGGATTGCAGGCCTTGATCGCCTGGTCATCGCCGAGATGGAGCGTGATCATGAAGACATTCTTCTCCGGCGTGACGTCCGGGCGCGTGAACTTCACCGGCTGACAGCCGACTTGATTCACGGCCGGAGCGGCTTGCTGAGCCGGCGGCATCACGACATCCGGCGTTGCGGGCGCCGACTGGCCATAGGCAGCGGCACCGAACACGGAAGCGAAGATGGTAGCGACGAAAAGAGCGGATTTGGACATTGCTGTCTCCTTCGGTTGAATCTGAAGGAATGGTATCACATATATTTATATTGTCAAGTGCATGAAAAAAGCGGGCAAAGAATGCCCGCTTTTAGCTTTTGCGCGAAAGATCAGCGATACCCGGCACATGCGCTGCGACCGGGAAATTCCTTGGACGGCACCAAGCTGCCTCCTCGGGCCGTGCATTCCTCAGGATTGCGCGGAGCTCCGGGAACGTACCCTGGCCCTGCTACAGCGACGTGAACGCCGCCACCGTAGTACCCGGTGCTTGCCGAAGGACAAGGTTGCACGTTGGGAATGTTTTGTCCTGTCGGACAACACACCGGCAGCGATGGCCTCACGACGATGGGCGGCGCGGGGATCCGATGGATCACCGGCTGCTCGACGACGTAAATGTCCTTGCGGACCGTCACTGTTTCCGGCGGCGGAGGCGTCACCTCCACCGGCTTTTGCGGTGCGCAGCACGGCACCTTAACCCGGTGCCTGAAATGCCGATACACCGGTACGCGGACAAGTCTCTCCTCGTACCCGACGACCCGTTTGGAGGTCACCGTACGTTCACAGCATTCCGAGGTATATCCCGCTTCGCCGGCGCGAGCCGACGAGACGAAAGACGTGAGGCCCGCACACAGGAGGGCCGCGCACAAAATCACGATTCTCATCGTATGCTCCTTTGGTCGCCCGATCGCGGGCTACTGTAAAGATCGATGTCCTCCCCTTTTGGTTTGGACGGCTTGCCTTCTTCCGAAGACTGTTCCGGGAACGGAGTGTTCCATGCCCGAAATGATGTTCGTAAGAGTTTTCGGAAGCGGCGGAGTATTCCACCGCTTCCGAAATAATCATTGGAATCCCGCACACGCACTGCGGCCGGGATACATTCTTGAAGGAACTACCGCCCCACCGCGAGCAACGCATTCGCTGGGATTTCGCGGAGCGCCAGGCACATATCCAGGAGTAGCGACTGCCACCCTCGGACCGCCCCCGTTGAAGCTCGGACCGCCGCTGTTTGCGACAGCTCCGCCCCCCGCGTCACTGCCGAGGCGTTGTGCAGCTCGGCATCCGACCCCAGTTGTGTCGCATAGAAGCGCCACGGTAGTCGGAAGGATGTAATTGGTAAGCGCCATGAGAATACCGATTGCGACGCCGACCCAGATGAGTGCATTTCTTGCTCCTGCAGGCATTACAGGGTTCTCCTTTTTTCCATGATCGTCGCCTTTCTTTTTGTCGTCGGGTTTCTTTTGATCGTGACCGTGTCCATGATCGTCGCTCATTTTCACTCCGTGGAGGCAAAATTAGACTGTCGGTATTGTATCAATAAAATACAAAAAGTCAAGGCGGGGCCGTTTCCGGTCCCGCCTGGATTGTTCAATGGTGATCATGCGCTTCGTGCCCACCTCCCCCTGCATCGATCTTGCCGCGTATATGCAGCAAGGCCATGAGGAGCGTGATGTCGATGATCGACGTCACCAGGTTGGCAACGATGATGATCCACGCATCCCGCACCGGCGGCCATTTGACCAAGATGAAGATGCCGAGAAACACCACCGTGACCGCAAGTGGAATCCACGAAGTGATCACGTCGATGTCGAACTCGGGATCGGTCATCCTCGGCGCGAGGGCAACCGGCGGGATCTGCGTGATGATGTACATCATCACGAGGAAGATCCACCAACTGTCCGCGATGTGCTCGAAAGCCCACAGCGGAAGGTAACCGAGCAGAAGTCCGCCGAGGGTTGCCGCCGTCATGGCCGCGAATGCGCCGGAGGCGCAGGCCGAAAACAAAGCCAAAATACCCATATAGTTGATCCTTGTTGTTGTGTCCGTCGCAGCAGGTATGACCCGAGTAGGCACCGTGATCTCCGGCGCCGCGATCGGCCAAGGCGGTCGAAATACGAGCGCCGTCGAGCTATCGTCCGGCATGAGTGCCCTCCATTGATTTCGAAGAACAGTGCTCTCGCGTAGTGCGAAAAGCTTCATAGAAATTATATCATCGTATGTAGTATTGTCAAATTTGACCCGTGGCGATACCCCACGTATTGTCCAAGCAGCTTGCGAATATTTCGCAAACAAGATCTTTACAGGAGAGTGAAATGGCCGATGCTCCCGCCACTCCCAATGTCGACCTGGATGCCGGGAAGCTCCTTGAAACGTTGCAAAAGCGGCTTCCGGAGGTTCTCGTGCTTCACCAAAAGGTCCGGATCATTTTCGAGTACGTGACACCGCACCCGGTGACTGGCGAAGATGTCCCTATCACGCCTCAGGTCGTCGAGCAAAGGCCCGGCGGCCAAACGCAAACGACGGCCGAGGAAAAACCCGGCTAATAAATCGGGACTCAAAACAAAAGGCGTCGCAAAGCGACGCCTTTTTCATTTGGTTTGAGAACAGTTACTGCGGACTGATGTTGATCGGAGCCGCGCCGATCGTGCGCGTGTTGATGACCATTTCGATCAGCAGTCCGATCAAGAACGATCCGACAAGCATGAGCGTAAACGCCGTGATCGCTTCCGCTCGGATGCCGAAGATCAGCAGCCGGACCCTGTCGTACCACACGAAGCCGATCTGTACGATAAGACATACGGCGACGCCGTTATCGGCAAGCACCGCAAGCCAGCGATCCCGGCGAACGACGGTGAGCGCCGATGTCAGCATCTCGAGCAACACATAGATGGTACAGATGTAGGCCATGACGTACCCGTCCGGAGCGCTGCGAGTCAGCCAGAACGTGTAGTAAATCCAGATGCCGAGCACTACTCCCTGCAGGCAACTGATCGCATTGGCGCCTAGATGCACCGCATGGTGGTGAACAATGAACGAGGCTAGACGGCCGAACATGGAGAATCTCCCGTTGGATTGAACTGCGCAAAACCTGTACTGAAACGGCTTTGAAGTCAAGCAAAAAAGAAGAAGGCGCACCAGGGTGCGCCTTCAAAAGTTTGAACAAAGAACAGAATGATCAGTTTCCGCGCGCGCCGTTACGGGGGCACGGACCGGAGTCGCAGTAGAAGATCCCGGTCGAGAGATCGCGGTGGCCAGTCCAGGGCGTCCTCTGCGGCGCGAATTGCTGGTGGCCGAACATGCCGATGATGCGGTATGCCATGCCGATTCCCGCTGGGACGGGAGTTCCACCGCCCACGATCACGCCTTGCTGCTGATTCGGATAGTAGATCTGACCGTTGGGCAGGATCCCGTAGCCGCCCGGCGAAACGGGGCTGATCGTATGACCCGGATTGCTCCGATGCCACGTCTGCATCCAGCCGTCGTAGTCGGATCCGCACAGACCGCCGACATGAATGTTGCACGGCGGACCAGCGAATGCGGCCGACGAGAACATGAGAGCGACAGTCGTGATCAATGAGAAAACGATCTTACGCATTGAGTAGTCCTCCTTTGGAGTCCCGGAATGGAACCTTTATCTGTTTTAATTATACACTTTAAAAGTGTATAAGTCAAGTGCTAGTACTTCCCTATTTTAAGCGGTGTACCGATCGCCACCGGTGTTCCAATCGAGACCGGAGCGCCGATGGAGACGGCGCTACCAATCGTGGCTGGCTGCGCGATTTGCACGGCATGAGCTATCTGAACCGGATGCGCGATTTGTGTTGGGGTTGCGATGGTTACGGCGTGCGCGATCGAGACTGCCGATGCGATAGTAACGGGATGCGCGATTGTGACGGGCGATGCGATTTGTACTGGCGAGGCTATCTGCACAGGTGAAGCAATGGTGACAGCGTGAGCGATTTGCACAGCACTGCCGATGGGTACTGCTGACGCGATCTGTACCGCGGAGGCGATAGGCACCGCGCTTCCTATGGCTGCCGCACTTGCGATAGAGGTTGCGCCGGCGATCGGAACAGCGCTTGCGATTGAGGCGGAGCTAGCAAAAGAAACAGCGCTTGCAATCGGCGCAGCGGAAGCGATCGAGCAGCCGCAGTCCTGCGCGTACGTTGCGACAGCGCTAAACGGAAGCGCGAGCAACAGCCCCGCAGTTATTTTGGCTCGTATGGTCATATGATTATTGAGAAACTACGCCGACGTAATGCGCGGTGAGAACGAAACGCGCACTGGTACCGGTGAGCGTATCGCAGGTTACGAGCGTGAGTTTTTGGCCCTGCGAAGGGTCGAGGCTGATGGTCGTGCCGTCGCCTGCATCCGCCTTCACAACGGAATCGACGCTGTAGAGGTACGCTTTGCCGTCGGCGCCATCGAGCTCAATCGAATCGCCGGGATTGAGGTTCGGGATCTGATTGAACGCTTGGAACATTTTATTGGTCACGATCGGCAGGTGCGAAGAGTGCGCGAAAATCAGCACATTGCCTTTGACGCCAAGCTGCGCTGAGCTGACGTAGCGGGCCGGTCCCTTATTGAGTAGCGCGTCGAGCGCGTCGACATCGGTAGTCGCAGGATTTTGCACCGGCAAGTCGATCCCGACCGAAGGAATTTTGATTTCGGTAGGTAAAACACCTTGTGTTGCTGTAGCAGCCGGGGCGTTATCTTCGACACCCAGCTGCGGCAACGAAGAGATGGCCACCTGATCGCACGTGCCATCGATTTGGCACGGAACGAAGCCGACGGAGTCGGCAGCACTAAGTGAAAGCGCAAAAACAACGACAGTTGTCGCGAGAAAGACCCCGAACGGAGGACTTTTTTTTGCTGGCTTTGCTGAATTGGCGGCGCTCATAGGTAGCGAGAATAATACATCATTATGTCAATTTGTCAATAAAGCTACCTTGACAAAATCAATTCTGTATGCGAATATACGGGCACTAAAAACTAAGCGAAATTCTATGGCAGAACACGCGCATCCCGAATTGCCGACAGCAGACTCTCACGATACCCACGAAGAGCGCAAGTCTTCCCTCTTGACCGATATTCTCACGATTATCGGTTTTGCCATTCTTTTCATTATCATCATTTGGGGCATCATCCACTTGGTCGAGCTCATCGCGAGCTCGTTCTCTTCCAACGGCTCCAAGCCACAAGCGACGATCCAAGTAAGTGCGCCCGCAGAAGTCGTATCTGGGCAGCCTGTTACGATCTCGTGGAACTACCAAGCGCCTTCGAACGGTTCCTATGCGTTCTTGTATCAGTGCCAAAGCGGACTCTCCTTCCAGATGTCGACCGCAAAGGACTCGAATATCCCCTGCGGCGTCGCCTACTCGATTGGCAACGCGAGCAGTACCGTTGCCGGTAAAACGGGCTCGATCACGCTCATTCCGATGCTGACGAGTACCTCTTCGGTGCGCGACACCGTCTCGCTTGTATTCATCCCGAGCCAGAGTGGCTCCCAAGTGCAGGGCACGGCAACCATGACGATTGACCCGGTATCCAAAACGGTCACGCAAGTAAAAACGACTCAGCCGAGCTCTTCCGTGGTGAAAACGCGCGGCACCTCCTACGGCGGCCCCGCGGATCTCTCGGTGCGCATCATATCGGCGTACGTGGATCAAACTGGTACCGGTATCGTCACCTTCGACATCGCGAATATCGGCGGTTCGACCAGCGACGCCTACACCTTCAGCGCACAGTTGCCGACCGCACAGTCGTACCCGTACGTCTCCCCGTTCCAAGCGCCGCTCGCTCCCGGATCGCACGTGACAAGTACCCTGCGCTTCACGGACGTTGCCTCGGGTGGCGGACTCTTCAGTGTCTCGATTCTCGACGGTCGCGATGCAAATCCGTCCGACGATTACGCTTCGACGCAGCTGAGCGCGCCGTACCAGCAGTACGGACCAACGGGCTACAACAATTACAACAACTACCAGCCGGGACCCTACATCCAGTACCCGAACAATACGTACTAATAAAAAAGTAAAAAACCGCGACCCGATTTTCGGGTCGCGGTTTTTGTTGGCGTTAAATGTCGAGTGTCGCCTCCTTCGCGTGCGACTGGATGAAGGATTTGCGAGCAGGTACGTCGGTGCCCATGAGCATGTCGAAGACTTGGTCGGCATCTTGTGCGTCTTCGATATCGACTCGCTTCAGAATGCGACGAGTAGGGTCCATAGTCGTTTCCCACAATTCTTCCGAGTTCATTTCACCCAAACCTTTGTATCGTTGGACTGAGATTTTCGGCTTTCGCTTGGCGTTCGCTGCCTCTTCCTCCACTTCTTCTGGTTCGGATTCGGATTCCTCCTCGGTCCCTTCTACTTCGATCGGCATCTCTTCGCCGACGAACTTAATGCGTTCTTCGTCGGAATAGGCGTATGCGATCTCTTTGCCTTTACGGATCTTAAAGAGCGGCGGCTGCGCGATGTAGAGGAAGCCACCATCGACGACCGGGCGGAAGTGTCGGTAAAAGAGTGTTAAAAGAAGTGTACGGATGTGCGCACCGTCGACGTCGGCATCAGTTGCGATGATAATCTTGTGATAGCGGAGTTTTGAAAGGTCGAAAATGTCGCCGATTGCGGTACCGAGCGCGACGACGAGGTTTTTGATCTGCTCGGACGCGAGCATCTTGTCGAGACGCGCACGCTCGATGTTGAGGATCTTGCCTCGAAGCGGAAGTACGGCCTGGATGCGGCGGTCGCGGCCCGTTTTGGCCGTGCCACCTGCCGAGTCCCCCTCCACGATAAAGAGCTCTGATTCTTCCGCGCTCTTGCTTTGGCAGTCGGCCAATTTGCCCGGCAGCGTCATGCCGTCGAGCGCCCCCTTGCGCAGAATCGAATCTTTGGCGGCCTTCGCCGCCTTGCGAGCCTTCATTGCGAGCGTCGCCTTGCCGATAATCGCGCGAGCTTCGTCCGGATGCTCTTCGAGGAATGCCGCGAACGCTTCACCAAATACGGAGGCTGTCGCACCCTGCGCCTCGACACTGCCGAGTTTGCCCTTCGTCTGACCTTCGAATTGGATTTCACGCAGTTTTACCGAGACAACGGCTGTGAGGCCTTCGAGCACATCCTCACCGGTGAAGCTGTCGCCCTTGTTGACCGCGTTGAGGGTACGCGTGAGCGCGGTTTTGAAACCGGTTATATGCGTACCGCCTTCCGGGTTGTAGATGTTGTTGGCGAAAGCCGAAATGCGCGACGTGATGTCGTCGACATATTGCAAAGCGACTTCCACCTGAACATCATCGACTTCCTTGTCGACATAAAAGACATTCTTATGGACCGGTTCAAGGTGTTTGTTCTGGAACGAAACGAGGGAGCGCAATCCGCCCTCGAAGTAAAAGGTGACCGACGGCGCGTCCATGCCGAGTTCGCGCATGTAAAATACGCCGACATCATCGATGTCTTTCGCGTCGCGAAGATCGATAATCGAAATGCGAAGTCCACGCACCAGGTATGCCTGCTGGCGCAAGTGGTTCACGATGCGATCCCAGTTGTATTCGATGGTCGGGAAAATGGTCGGGTCGGCCTGGAAAACAGTGATGGTGCCGTGGAGGTCGGAACTTGCGAGCTTTTTTACTTTTGCGACGGCTTTTCCGCCGTTTTTGTATTCCTGCTCGTATTTGCCGCCGTCGCGGTGAACCTCGACGCGGGCATAGGTTGAAAGCGCGTTGACGACAGAAGCACCGACGCCGTGCAGACCGCCGGATACCTTGTAACCTTCGCCGCCGAATTTACCGCCCGCGTGCAGCGTCGTCATGATCGTTTCGAGTGCTGAGACTTTGGTCTTCGGGTGAATGTCGACGGGGATACCGCGGCCGTTGTCGGCGACACGGACCATGTTGTTGGGCAACATTACGACCTCAATGTCGTTCGCGAAGCCACCCATCGCCTCGTCGCGAGAGTTGTCGAAGATTTCCCAGATCAAGTGATGCAAACCATCGACGCCGGTGGTGCCGATGTACATACCCGGGCGGCGGCGCACTGCCTCCAAGCCCTCGAGCACTGTAATATCCGCCGCTCCGTACGAAGAACCCCCATTTTTCGGGGCCGATTTCTTCTCTTTTTCTGCCTTAGTTGTAGCCATGTTTTAGTGATTTGAGTATACCAAATGCCCGGGTAGTCCGCCACCGCAAACACCACAGTTTTGAGCCTGCGTATATATTACCGAACCGCAAATCCCTTCGCCGCAACGGCACTCGAAATCGTATTCATGATCGCGTTGACCTCGGCGTCGGTGAGCGTCCGGTCTAAGGATTGGAACACTAAATGGAACGCGTACGAAATACGGTCGTCTTTTTTGAATTGATCAAAAAGATCAACGTGCTGCAGGAGCCCCTGCGAGTACTCACCAAAAATCCTGATAACTTCTGTAAACGACTGATCGCTTTGTGGGACCCACATCGCGATGTCGCGCACGATAAACGGATATTTCGAGAATGGCTTGTAGCGCGTCGCGGTTGAGGTCGGGAACTTTTCATATGCTGAAGCTGATTTTCCTTCGAGCCGGTCTTCGCGCACCCCCTTTTCGTCGGCACTACCGAGCATAGTGATCTCATCCCCCTTCTGCCAAATCACGCCGATCTCGAAGAGACGAACCTTTTGCAAACCAAGCAGCGTCTTGGTGCGTTCGTTTTTCTCGTAGGCCTCCTTGAGACCGTCGATGAGTGTTCGGCGCAGGTAGGGACGCACCCCGTCCACTTTGTTGGCGACGACTCGATCACCTTTGTCGGCGAAAACTGACGTGACTACCTCGGAATACCCTTGCGCGATAAGGTTTTCGCGTGCCTCTTCGGCAGCATAAAAATGCTCGTTTACCTGCGGGTGCGCACGAGACGCCGATAATGCGACCGCGGGAATCGTGTCGTACCCGATGATACGGCCGACCTCTTCAATAAGATCTTCGGCGATTACGAGGTCGAGTCGCTCGAACGGAGCAAATACCGTGAATTGTTCACCTTCGCGCGAAAACGCGAATCGCAAACGAGTGAAGGCGTCTTCAATATCCTCGATTCGAAGTTGCGTGCCGAGTACTCGATTGAGCTTCTCGAGCGAGACCGATACGGATCTTGGCGCTTGTGGCTGAGGGTATTCGTCGACATATCCGACGACTTCCCCGCCCGCAAGTTCCAGAATCGTGTCGACGACAGCGTGCATCGCATACGAAACAAGCTCCGGCGAAAGTATCTGTTCGAACCGACTTGAAGCGTCCGTGCGCAATTTGAGCATCTGGGATGTTTTGCGAACGGAGACGCCGTAGAAATTTGCCGACTCTATGATGATGTCTTGCGTTTCCTCCGTGATGGCCGCCGGAGCGCCGCCTTTGACGCCGGCAATGCCGATGGGCATATCCGTATGGCCGTCCGCGATCACAAGCATCGAATCCGAGAGCAGGTATTCCTTGCCATCGAGCGCAACCATTCGCTCGTCTTTCTTCCCTTTGCGAACCGCAATCGCGTATTTACCGTCACGATCAGAGAGCTTGCCTGCGTCGAACGCGTGCAACGGCTGGCCGATGTGGAACATCACGTAGTTGGTTGCATCAACGACATTGTTGATCGACTTTTGCCCAAGCGATTCCAATCTCTCGCGCAGCCACTGCGGCGAGGGGCCGACCTTTACGCCGCGGATATGACAAGCGACGTAGCGCGGGCACAAATCTTTTTCCTTGATGTCGACCGAGACACTCGACGTCACTGGCTCAAGTATCGGCGCTTGCGCGAGGTCGTCGCGCGACATTTTCACATTCAAAATCGCCGAAAGCTCTTTGGCAATACCGCGATGGCACAAGCAATCGTGTCCACGATTCGCCGTAACTTTTACGTCGAGGATCTCGTCCTCGATGGACTCGATTTCGAATGCGTGGAATGTGAGTGCATCACCAAGCGCTATCGCGTTCGGTAACTCGTCGTCGAAAAACTTTTGCAGCCAGACTCGGGAGATTTTCATACTAAAACTGGTTTACGAACCGAAGGTCGGCGGAGTGCATGAGACGAACGTCGTCGATGCCCCAGCGCAAAAGCGCGAGGCGATCGAGACCCATGCCGAACGCGAAGCCCTGGTGTTTTTCGGGATCAACGCCCGCGTTTCTGAGCACGCTCGGATGCACCATACCCGCACCCATCATTTCGATCCAACGATCGCGCAATTTCTCCGGCGCTTTGTCGCCAACGAGGCGCATATCGACTTCGACCGAAGGTTCGGTGAACGGAAAAAAGCTCGGACGAAAACGAATCTCGACCTGAGAGCCCTTAAAAAGTTCTTGGAGAAAACGCTCGAGTGTTCCCTTTAAATTGGCGAGGGTGACATCTTCGCCGACCGCGAGACCCTCGATTTGGAAAAACTCTGCTTCATGAGTCATGTCCGTCGCTTCATTGCGAAACACCTTGCCGGGGACGATGACGCGATACGGGGGTTCGACACCCTTCTTAGCCTGCGACTCCATGTAGCGCACCTGTACGGGCGAAGTGTGGGTGCGCAACACCATGCCTGGCTCGTCCTTGATGAAAAACGTGTCCTGCATATCGCGTGCAGGGTGATCCTTGGGCACATTGAGTGCGTCAAAGTTGTACCACTCGTTTTCGACGAGCGGGCCTTCGGCGAAGGTAAAGCCCATAGCAAAAAATATCTGGTTGGCCTCGCGAATCAGCGAAGAAATTGGGTGTATATGACCCCGTTCATCCGACATTCAGCTAGTATACCGTACAACTTATTTTGTATCCGCTTCTACGGCCGACCAGCCGTAGGGGCTGACAAAACGGCTTTTTTCTGGTAAAATCCTGCGAACCATGATCGACGCTGCGGTCACCTATACATTGTTGTTCGTCTCGCTGTACTTCGAGATCTTCCTGCTCGTCGCTTTCTTGCAACGCGCTTTTTTGTCCAATACGAATATTTCCACGGCAGTTTCGAAGTATCCCAAGGTGGCGATTATCGTCCCTTGCTACAACGAGGAAAGCGGCATAAGCGCGACCATCGCGTCGCTTTTGGCATTGCAGTATCCGAAGGATGCTTTCGAGGTCATCGTTGTGGATGACGGCTCGAAAGACCGTACCTTTGAGATCGCCAAGCAGTTCGAGGCAGATTCACGAGTGCACGTTTTTCACAAAGAAAACGGTGGCAAGCACTCGGCAATGAATCTCGGACTCTCGAAGACGAATGCGGAACTTATCGGCTGTCTGGATGCGGACTCTATCGTCGAACCGGAGGCGCTCCTCAGTATCGTTTCGATTTTCCAAAACGAGAAGGTCGCCGCCGTCACGCCGGGTATCCACGTCAAAGAAACGGGTAATCTTCTGCAGCACATGCAAAAAGTCGAGTATCGGCTTTCTATTTTCAACCGCTTCATGCTGGCGGCGCTCGGCAGCGCGTTCATTACCCCGGGGCCCTTCTCTATCTTTCGCGCATCGATCGTTCGAGAACTCGGCGGTTGGCGCTACGGCCACTCGACCGAAGACATGGAAATGGCGCTCCGTATGCAGGACGCCGGCTTCTTGATCGCAAACGCGCCGAAAGCAATCGTCCACACAGGAACCCCAAAGACCATCCGCAAACTCTTCCACCAGCGCGTACGCTGGACGTACGGCTGGCTTCGCAACGCCGTTGATTACCGCCACATGATCGGCAATCGCAACTACGGCAATCTCGGCATTATCATCTTGCCGAGCGCGCTCATCTCGATTGGCGCGGCGCTCTTTTTCTTCTTCAAAATCATCTTGGAGTTCGCGGTGCTCGCGCAGCACGAGTTCCTCAAAATCCAAGTCACGGGCACTGTCCCGCACCCCATGTTCAGCTTCTTTTATTTCAACACCAGCATGATGTCGATTCTGGTATGGGTCGCCGTCGGCCTCATCCTTCTCCTGGTCGCTTTGGGCTCTTTGATTGGCACGGGCAAACGCACGTTGCCGATCGGAACCCCACTTTTCGTGCTTTTTTACAGCTTTCTCGTGCCGCTATGGCTCGGGACGGCGGTAGTTCGCGCGGCGTTTAAAACTGGTGTACGCTGGCGCTGATCTATGGACCCGGTCGTCAATACCCGCACCGCTCGCTGGAGCAGCTACCTCGTCGCGTTTTTGATTACGGCGCTTATTTTCGCGACCGCACTCTATGTCTCCAATTACTTTAACGAGCAACGTGTAGCGGATATCCAGGCGACGGAAAACGATGTTTCCGCGCAAATTCTCTCGACAGAGACACAGTTCGACCTTCTGCAGGAGCACCCGTGTTCCGATGTCAGCGAAACGGACCTCGCGCCGAGCGAAATGACCTCACTGGGATCTGAGCTCGATTACCTGGAGGCGCAGGGCGGCAACCAGGCCGAGATCGCGAGACTCAAGAGCACGTATTCCCTGCTTGAAATCAAAGACTATCTTGCGATGCGCCAGCTCGCGACAAAATGCAGCTTGAAGCCGGTCTTTATTTTGTACTTCTATTCCAACAAGGGCGACTGTCCGCAATGTGAGGCGCAAGGCGACGTGCTCACCGCGTTTTCGCAGGAATACCCCATGCTTCGCGTCTATTCGTTCGACTACAACCTGCAGGTCGGCGCGCTACAGACACTCATCTCGATCGACCACGTTGACAACAATTTGCCGGCGCTTGTGATCAACGGAAAAACCTACTATGGATTCCAGTCGATGCAGGCTATTCAAAAGATATTGCCCCAATTGAAGACGCTTCAGACGGCTAGTTCGACGGCGAGTTCTACTGCTAAGTAGTTGTGGAAGTTGGAGTTGGGCTTCGTCGTCTAGGAGTTGATCGGCGGCTCAAAAACAAGCGGTCCGCAGAGTACCTACAAATTAGTTGGAGTTTGTTGGAAGTTGGAGTTGGGCTTCGCCGGCAATTAGTCGGTCGGTGGCTCAAAAACAAGACGGCCCCTTCAGGGCCGGTTGTTTTTGAGCCGCCTCCCAGACTTGAACTGGGGACCTTCTCTTTACAAAAGAGTTGCTCTACCAACTGAGCTAAGGCGGCTTGTTCGGCGATTATAGAGCGGATAGCTCTTCTTCGCCATTGTCGTTCTCCTGCCTCTCTACAGAGGCATCCTCGGAACCGCTCTTGTGTTCTGCGACCTTCTTGAGGAACTCCGACTTCGTTTCGCGCGGCTCGAAGTTGCGCTTGTGCGAGACGCTGTCGGCGAGGCGGTGGGATTGCTTACCGAGCCAGATCGCAAGATGCCCTGCATCCACCGCAATCCCCTGTACGATGCTGGTCGCCGCGTCCAAAAGAAACGGTGGCAGATGCTCGACATCTTTGCGAGCTGCAAGCGCAAGCTCTTTGAGGTGAAGCGCCTGGGCATCGGCCCGCTGACGGAGATTTCGGAACAGGACTCGCTCATGCGAGAGTTCCCAGCGCTTCAACGTGAAGAGCCCGACAATAAGTATGAGTGCGATGAAGAAAACGATGGCAGTGGAAATAACCATGGCCTTAGCGTACCGAAAGGCGCTCGAAGCGGGTTACTTCGATCTTCTCGCCGAACTTCTGTACGTACGTGTCAATCAATTCGCGAATCGTAATGCTGGAGTCTCGCAGGTAAGGCTGGTCGAGCAAGACGCGTTCGGCGAGGTACCCGTCGAGCTTTCCTTGCAACGCCTTCTCGCGAGCCGCCTCCGGCACATTCTTTACCTCCTCTTCGAAAACATCCTTCGCGGCGCGAATGTCTTCTTCCTTCACGTCTTCGCGAGAGCGGAATTTCGGATTCATTGCCGCGACCTGCATCGCGATCTCATAAGCCAATTTTGAAAAGTCCTCGTTCTTGGAGACGAAGTCGGTCTCGCAGGAAAGAACGACTGCGCCGAGAACCTGCCCACCCGCGTGGGTGTAGGCCGCGACCACGCCTGCCGCGAGCTCGCGGTCTGCCTTCTTAGAAGCGATCGCTGAAGATGCCTTGCGAAGAATTACTTTCGCCTTTTCGATGTCGCCTCCTGCCTCTTCGAGCGCCTTGCGGCACTGCATGATTGAAACGCCAGTATCGTCGCGAAGTTGTTTAAGTGCGTCTGAAACCGCCATAGGTAAAAATGATTATAGTAGATATCCTACCAAACTTTTAAGCTGTTATTTCTGCGCGTGCGATGCGCGAGTGGACGCCTTCTTGCCGTCCTGAATCGCTTCGATAACGCGGTCGATCACGTAACGGATCGCGCGGACCGAAGTGTCGCTGCCCGGAATCGGGAAACGAGAAAGGGAGAAATCGCAGTCTGAGCTCGAGAGCGCGACGACCGGGATACCGAGCTGTTTGGCTTCCAAAACAGCGGTGTGTTCGTGGCGAGAGTCGACGACGAACATGGCGCCCGGCATTTCCGTCAGCGAGACGAGGCCGCCAAATCGATTGCGAAGTTCTTCGATCTCGCGATCGATCATGAGGCGTTCGCGCTTCGTGTATTTCTCGAGCTGGCCCGCTTCACGCTCCTTCTCAAGCGTCAAAAGGCGCTCGATTCGCTTGCGGATATTCTTGAAGTTGGTGAGTGTACCGCCGATCCAGCGGCCGGCAACGTACGGCTGTGCAACCTGGTGTGCGGCAGATTCAACGAGGGCGCGAGCCTCCGGCTTGCCGCCGACGAAGAGGATGGCCTTGCCAGAACCGGAAACCGAGGAAAGGAAGGTAGAAGCTGCATCGAGGCGCTTCTTTGTCTCCTCAAGGTTGAAAATATCGGTTCGGTCTTTGGTTCCAAAAAGGAACGGCGCGGCGCTCGGGTGCCTGCGCGCGCGGGCGTAGCCGAAGTGCACGCCGGCGTCGTAGAGTTCTTGTACGTCTTGAACTGACATAAGTGCGCCGCAATATACCAAAATCACTCTTCTTCTGCAACCGCCTCGCCTCCCTGGGCTTTTGCGAGAGCTTCCAGGATCGGATCGAGACCTCCGTTCATGATTTTCGGGATGTTGGACCAGGACTCCTTGATGCGGTGATCAGTGATGCGATCTTGAGGGAAATTGTAGGTACGAACCTTCTCTGAGCGATCGCCAGTGCCGATTTGCGAGGAGCGGTCGTCCGCTCGTTTGCGATCCTCTTCCTCGTCTTTCAGCAACTGCAATTTTGATAGGAGACGCGACATGGCGAGCTCTCGATTTTTCAACTGAGAACGCTCGGATTGCGAGCGGACATCGATACCGGTCGGCTTATGGATAATGCGCACAGCTGTTTCCACTTTGTTGACGTTTTGTCCGCCGGCGCCGCCTGAGCGCGAAGTCTCGATTTCGAGATCGGAGGGATTGATCTCAATTTTCGAACGTTTATAGATCGGCAAAATGGCGACGGAGGCCGTCGAGGTGTGAATGCGACCAGCCTTTTCGGTGGCGGGGACACGCTGCACGCGGTGCACACCCGTTTCGTAGCGAAGAATGCGGTAACAATCAGGGCCTTTGATCTCGAATTGCGCCTCTTTGTAACCGCCCAATCCGGCGCGAGACTCATCAATCGGTTTGACCGTCCAGCCCTTGAGCTGAGCGTATTTCGTGTACATTTGCGCGAGTTCTTCGGCAAAGAGCGACGCCTCGTCCCCGCCGACGCCGGCGCGAACCTCGAGCACAATTTCGTTGGGCCATTCGCGCTCATTGGGATCGCCGATTATCTTCGTCAGCTGCTCCAGCAGCGCCTGTTTCTGCTTGTCGATATCGTCGATTTCCTTGTCGGCGAGCTCCTTCATCGTAGGGTCAACCTCGATGAGTTCCTGCGCGTCTTTTTCAGCTTGCAGGAGGCGTTTCCATTCTTGAACGAGAAACGAGACGCGGTGATCGTCCGCGTAGTCTTCGGGATTGAGCAGCAATTCAGCCATACAAAAAGTATAACGCAGCGGCCCCAAAGGGGCCGCTGCGAAAGAGTCGTTATTTCTTGGTCGTTTTCTTAGCGGCGCGGGCGCGGAATTTCTCGACGCGGCCGGCAGTATCGATCGTCTTTGCGGTGCCCGTGTAGAACGGGTGCGAGGCGGAGGAGATTTCCACCTGGAAGAGCGGGTATTCTTTGCCGTCCTCCCATTTGTCCGTGCGTTCAGTCTCGATCGTAGAACCGAGCAAGAAGCGCTTCCCAGCCGTCACATCCTCAAAGATGACGAGGCGGTAGTTTTCCGGGTGAATGTCCTTTTTCATAACGCGCGAACTATACCGAAAACCAAGCAGATTTGCAACTTTAGGCGCAGGTCTCGCAACTTACGGTAATGTATCAGCGGTATATTCTGAAAACTTCCCTAGTATCCTGTTCAAAGCCGGACAAAGGTAACACTTTGGCCGGCTCTTTTTTATAAAATTGAACTCGATACATGAAAATAGTCGTTGGCGGACAAGCGCGACTAAGCCGGTCTTCAAACTCTCGTATGAAATCTCTCGGCAAATAGATATTTTTGTATTCAGCCGGTTCGTCTAAGTGATCCAGAAAATTCCCCCATACGAACTTTGGTTTATTTCTCTTAAACAAGCATCTACCTTTGGCCACCAGGTGCCGAAAAAGACTTTTCTCTATGGCGGTGATATGCAATGTCGGGATCGCCGCCTGCATCCGTATCGCCATAGTTCCATAGCAACTTCCGAGGTCGTAGAATCTCCCGTTTGGATTACCGTTCCGAAGGATGTCTTCCGTGATTAGCTGCACCGCTTCGGGAGAGGTTTCAAAGTCTTCGTCATCGAAGATCAGGTTGTAAATCACTCCTATCGCGATTCCTAGTGCTACGAGCAAGCCGACGATGATCAAAACAAAGGTCATGTGCGGGATGATACTAGATACCGACAGCAATCAACAGGAAATAATCGGCGACGTACTCTGCACGCCGTTGATAACATCGATTTGTTGCTGCATTTTCTGGGTGAGACACATAACGTCGTTTCCGTAGAATGCGAACGAGGGATTTCTATAGTTACTGCCGGCGAAATATTTGAGAGCTGCCGTTCGTTCCGCCGAAGCAGTTCCGGCTCCTGCGCCCAAATCTCCCATATAGAGCGCGGTTGCGAAAGTAGCCGTGCGAGGATTCCACGGATTCGGCGGGTTTTGGCCGCTCGCGCTTGCGATACGGCTTTGGTAGAGCACCCACGTCGAAGGAATAAATTGAGCCGGTCCCATCGCACCTCCCCACCCGTAAGACGGCTTACAGGAGACCTTTTCTGAAGAAGGATCGAGGCCGAGCTGTGACATGACCTGCAAATACGTCGGAATATTGGTCGGATTCATGGCAGTCGTATAACTGCAGTTACCGACGTTTTTACCGAGATCGCTTTCTTCCGAAAGAATACCCATGATAAACGCGGGCGGAACGCCGGTGACGCTGCTTGCATCTTTGGCGTAGTTATAAATGTCGCCGAACGAGGTGCTCGAGTTACTGTCGCGCAGGGAGAAGAGCGCCTGCTCGATTTGCTTCGCGTTTTGTTGCTGGTTGGCGATGAGCTGCTGGTAGAGCGATTCCTGTCCTTTCGTTTGTGCAATAAGGTTTTGCTTTTGCTGTTCGGTATTCACAAGAGAATCTGCCTGCGCCTGCTGTGCTTGCAGGAGCTGGCTCGCCTGCTCGTTCTCGGCTTCCAGGGTTTGCTCGCGAGTCGTAAGATCAGTCTTCTGGCTTTGTAGTTGGGTGAATGAGTCACCGAGCGCGGTTTGTATAGCCTGAAAATCGCTAACCTCAGAAAACGCGGCCGGTAGCGAGCCTTGGAGAAGTTGGATAGCAAGCGGCGTTTCGTTGATCTCGTTCGTTTCGCGCATTATTTGGGCAAGCGAGTCTTGGCCCGCTGATACCTTCGAATTGACGGTCGAGATGCCGGATTGCGCCTGCCCGATCTGATCCTGCAGCTGCTGAATCGTCAGATTGCGCTGTTGAATTTCGAGCTGCGCCTCTTTAATCTGGGAATCGAGGATGGCGACCTGATTTTCGAGTGTCGCGCGAGCCTGTTGTTGGAGCGCGAGTTTTGATTGGTTTTGCGCGATTTCCTGGTTGAGCTGATCAAGCTGCGCCTGCAGCGCGGCTTGCTGAGCAGCAGTATTGGCTGCCCACGTGTAGGACGGTGTTATGACGACCATGGCACATGCAAATGCCGCAAAAAAACGAGCGCGTATGCGCATATGAGTAGTACAAGTGTAGCACGGAGAATCTTGCTGCGGCGGAAATTCCGGTACCGCTATTTTGCAGGCAGACAAAACTCGCCCGCGTTTATTATTTCGAACTAACGGCAACGCTATTCCAATGGGTTGTACTCGTATACCCGAACCGCACTGTGCTCGAACAGTTGTCGTCCTGCAAAATAGCAGTACCGGAATTTCCGTTATTCCTTGCTCTCTCCCGCACCTTCTGCGGGTTCCGCAGGTTCTGCGCCTGCAACTTCAGCCGGAGCGACAGGTGTCGGAGCAACCGAGAGGT
This sequence comes from Minisyncoccota bacterium, assembly GCA_031291875.1. Lineage (GTDB taxonomy): Bacteria > Patescibacteriota > Minisyncoccia > Phycocordibacterales > UBA2100 > UBA10103. The sequence goes on from JARLIE010000112.1 coordinate 48,835, forward strand.
CTTCTTCGTGGAACTCAGTGACGGAGGCGACGATTTCCTCGGCGTCCGTCTTGAGCTCCGCCGAAGGCGGCAGCGCGATTTGCGACGCGAGAATGTGGTCGCCGACGTTCTTGAGCATCGTGAGGTCAACGACGAGGTGTTGCGGGAGCTCCTGCGGAGCGACTTCGATTTCGACTTCGTGCAATGCCTTCGAGATGATGTGACCGAGCTTCTCAGCCGGCGCTTCGCCCTCGAACTCGAGCGGAATATTGATGGTGATTTTCTTGCCCTTCTCAAGCACGTAAAAGTCGGCGTGGAGGAGCTTGCCAGTCACGGGGTGCACCTGCACTTCGTGGATGAGTGTGTCCTTTTCAAGACCTTCGCCCTTGAGGGTCACGATGGTCGTCTCGCCTGCTGCACGAAAGACCTGTTCAAACTTGCGAGCATCGACGGAAACCGGGGTTGCCGTTTCGACGCGACCGTAAAAAACTGCCGGGACGAGGCCCTGCTTGCGAATATCTTCGAGCGATTCTTTCGAATCGCGTGTCTTGACTTCCAAGGTCAACATGCGCGGGATTATACGGTTTTTTCGCCGATGTGCAACGGGCGCTCTGCAGGGAGCCTTAGTCGCCTATATTCCCCCGAATAATTTTATGAATTTTTCAACCAACTTTTCGACTGCCTGTTCGCCCGGAGCGATGTATTTATAGGGAGCGACCTCGTCCGGAAACTGTTGAAGTCCTTGTTCAATACCCTTGCGATAGGCAACGCGAAGGTCGGTAGAAATGTGGATTTCTGCCGCACCTGCTTTTGCGACAGCGACGAAATCCTCATCCGGCGATCCCGATCCGCCGTGGAGCACGATAGGAAGGCCTGTCGATTGCGCGATTTCCTCGACACGCTTCGCGTCGAGCTTTTGTTGCGCGCCACTGCGCAGTACGCCGTGCATGTTGCCAACCGCCGGCGCAATCAGGTCGATACCGGTCTCGCGGGCAAACTGTGCCGCTTGCTGCGGGTCGGTGAAATCCTTGTCGATGTCCGCAGGCGGTGCATCCAACACCTCTGAACCGGAGCCGATCATGCCGAGCTCGCCCTCGACGAGCACGTCACGGCCGCAGGCGCGGGCGTAGGCGACGGCTTCGCGGGTCAGCGCCATATTCTGATCGAACGGCAGGTGGCTCGCGTCGATAATGACACTATCAAACCCGGCATCGATGGCTTCTTTTATTTTATCGATCGTGTGGGTGTGATCGGCGTTCAAAAAAAGGTTGAGTCCTTCCGCTCGCGCGGCCATCACGAGCGCCACAGCTTCATGCACGCCGAGCGCCTCGCGTTCGCCTTCGGACACGCCGACAATCGCGGGCATGGCACATGCCTTGGCAGCCTCTTTGACGGCACGAAATTGGTACGAATCGGAGATATTAAAGTGGCCGATAGCGATGCGCTTACCGCGCGCATCCTCTATTACTTCGCGGAGTGTTTGCATGCACAAATAGTAGCATGCGGGCGGGACTGTTCGTCCCGCCCGTATCTTTTGTTTCAAAGTCATTCTTGCTGTTTCTTCTCTTTCTCTTCCTTCTGCCGAGCCTTGCGGCGCTTGTTCCGAGTGCTCGTTTTTCGCAGCTCAAATTCCCCGTTTTCATTTACGAGGCCGATCGTGCGCTGAATCAGGCCCTCATCCCGGTATTCCACCAGAATCCAGGCCCCTACCGGCAGGTCTTTTGAAGGGATTACCAGCGCTTCATCCGGAATCGTATGATCGATTTCCTCGATCGTGACCCTGCCTGGCGTGACAGCGGTGACCGAAAACAGCGCGTACTGGTCGACATTCGGCGACTGCATAAATTGCGGTAGGTTCCCCTCGAAAATGGAAACCAACAACCACGGAAATTCGGGTGTCGGCGTCTCCATCCGAAAGAATACGCGTTGCTTCAGGTTTTTGAACGGCACGCTTTTCGGGATCGGCGTTTTCATCTTTGCCTCCTCATGACTTGAATCCGGCCGGCACTATAGCGCGAGAGGCTGAAAAATCCATGTGGTACCATGAATCGCATGAAATATGATTTCGTCGCGCTTGGCGACATTGTTATCGACGCGTTCATCAAGTTAGAAGATGCGGAAGAGTTGGTCGATCACGGCGTGCGTGAACTCTGCGTGCGCTTTGGCGATAAGGTTCCTTATGCCGATGTCACCGAAGTCCTCGCGGTCGGCAACGCAACCAACGCCGCGGTCGCGGCTCGTAAGATCGGTCTTTCGTCGGCCTTCATAACCTGGCTCGGTAACGACGAGAACGGTAAACGCTGCCTCGAACAGGTCCGCAAGCAGGGCGTCGCGGACGAATTCGTCACGCTGGAAGACGGTAAAAAAACCAACTATCACTATGTGCTCATGTACGGTCCTGAGCGCACCATTCTGATTAAGCACGAAGCCTACAACTACCATTTACCGGCGAATTTCGAGCCGCCGAAGTACCTCTACTTTTCTTCCATTTCGGAAAGTGCGAAAGAATTTCACCATGAAGTCGCGAAGTTTTGTGTCGAACATCCGGAAACAAAGCTCGTCTTTCAGCCGGGAACGTTCCAAATCAAGCTGGGTAAAGACGAACTCAAGGATATTTACGCGGTGACCGAAATTTTCTTCTGTAACAAGGAGGAGGCGCAGAACATTCTCGGCACGAGTGAAAGCGACGTAAAGAAATTAATGGAAGGCATCCGCGCGCTCGGCCCCAAAATTGTCTGCGTCACCGACGGCCCCAACGGTTCTAACATTCTCGAAACCGACGGAAGCGCCTGGCACATACCGATGTATCCGGATCCGGCGCCGCCGATTTCACGCACGGGCGCTGGCGACGCCACGGCCTCGACAACGGTTTCGTTCATCGAGCAAGGACTCTCGGCGCGCGAATCGTTGATGCGAGGACTCATCAACGCCGCGTCCGTCGTCCAGGGCGTAGGCGCGCAAACGAAACTTCTTTCGAAGGACGAGATCGAAGCTTGGTACGCAAAGCGTCCAGCGGAGTTCCAAGCGACTCAATTGTAAAATCCCGAGTTAGCACGCTCTCAAAATGACACCTCCGGGTGTCATTTTGGTTGCTGCGAAAGTCAAAAAAGAGCTCAGTTGAGCCTTTTTCTATGTTTGACAATGTACTATTTTATGCTATAATTACCGACGGAGAATAGTCTCCGATTTGTAGCGCGTACGGAGGGACAAATGCGGTATATACGTCTGTGGCCGGTGGAGGCAAAACTTCACTCGATCGCGCCGAAATTTACCTGGGCTTGCATCGCCTTCTTCTCGATCTTCTTCGTGACCTATCTCAGCAAGGTTGAGATCAAAACCAACCAGGCGACGATGTGTCTCGCCGAGAACATCTACCACGAAGGTCGCGGTGAGTCGCTCGACAACCAACGCACGATGGGCATGCTCATGCTCGCGAGGATCACCGATCCCGACAAGCAATGGCCGAAGTCGATCTGCGGATCAGCGGCGCAAGACAGAGCCTACAGCTGGGTGCTCGAATATCGGCTCGCGACAAATCGAGACGAACAGCGAGCGTGGAAAACGTCGCAATCGGTGGCACGCGATCTTATCGAAAACGCGTGGAGCAAATACAAGCTCCCCGCCGGATGGGAATGCGCTCGCTACTACAAAGTCACGGGGTGGAAGAGCAAATACTTCGCGACGAAGCTTCTTCCGGTCGGCTCATTCGGCAAGCACACGGCGTACGAAGATCGTAAAGGGTGCCGTATAGCATTGCCGACGAGTTAACGGCAACGTTCTTTACACAATAGGGTCCGCTTTCGAGCGGACCCTATCTCTATTTTTTAGAAATTACTTTTCTCACCGATTCGGTGATTGCAGGCGCGTCGAGTCCATACTCCTTGAGCAATTCCTGCATCGTCCCCGATTGCCCGAAGCGATCGCGCACGCCGACAAACTCGATCGGCATCGGAGACCTTTGCGCCAACAGCTCCGCGATTGCGCCGCCGAGGCCGCCAGCTACCTGGTGCTCTTCGACGGTTACGACCGCACGCGCTTGCTGCGCTTCGCGAACGATCGTTTCTTCGTCGAGCGGTTTGATCGTGTGTACGTTGACGACGGTCGCGCCGATCCCCTGCCCTTCGAGTTCGCGAGCGGCCAGAAGCGCTTGAAAAAGAAGTGGTCCTGTCGCGAAGATAGCGACCTGCGGTGCGTCGTTTTTCCAAACGACATTCGCTTTTCCGAATTCAAAAGGCGTTTCTGTAGTCGTCATCAAGGGCGTTTTTTCGCGGCCCAAACGGATGTACGCGGGACTCTTGGTTTGTGCGATCGCAATCGTCGCCTTGCGCGCTTCTTCGGCGTCGCACGGCGATACAATCGTCATATTGGGTTGCACGCGCATCAGTGCGATGTCTTCGAGCGCCTGGTGCGTCGCGCCGTCCGGCCCAACGGAGATACCTGCATGCGAACCAACCACTTTCACCGGCTGCTCGTTGATGGAAACGGTCGTGCGGATCTGCTCATTATTGCGACCGGGCGAGAATGTCGCGTATGACGTAATGAAAGGGATTTTGCCGAATGCCGCCATGCCGGAGGCGACCGTCACGAGATTTTGTTCGGCAACACCGATCTCAACGAACCGTTCGGGAAATTTCTTTTTGAATTCTTCCATGCGGGTCGATTCCGTAAGGTCGGCGCACAGCGCAACGATACGCGGATCATTCTGTGCCGCTTCCACTAACCCACTACCAAAACCATCGCGCGTCGGCTTTTGCTCTTTTGCCTCGAAGAGGTCTTCCCGGAGTTTCTGTTCAGGATTCAACATAAGATACTTAGCAACCGACCGTAGCGTATTTCCCCATACCGACAAAGACCGCATTGTGTCCGGAGCTGCATTGCCCGTTGGTGACGGTCCCGCAGCGACCGCTGTAATTGTCGACGTACCCGGTCGGAAAATCGTCCATATTTTCAGGCGTTCGCCAAACCAAGACGCAATAGTCATCCGCTCCGTAGGTGTCTTGGTAGAGATACCCTGCATCGCCGCCGATGTTTTTGGGATCGGCAAGCGGAGAGATATACGGCGCGAGAACCTGTGAAAGTGTGCCGATTTGTATTGAGCCGTTGGGCGTCGAGCAAAGTTGCTTCGGCGCATATGCTCCACTATCGAAGCTGCTCCAAACACCTAACGCACCGCTGCAGCTGTAGGGGTAGTGGCCAGTAGTGGCATGGTAGAGCTCGAGTGCGTTTTGGAACGATCGCATATCCTCAAGCCGTTTCGCGTCGCGAGATTTGTAGCGACCATTATTTAGGCTCGCGAGAATAATGCTCGCAAGTAAACCGATGAGCGCAATGACGACCAAGAGTTCGATGAGGGTGAACCCCCGTTCGAGCGAGGTGATCGTGAGCTTTTTTGCAAGACGAATATCAGATTCATTGACGTTTGTCGCAAAATTCCTCGAGAGAGTCTTCATAAAATCCATACTACTGGTGTTCGCTTTGGATTTTACCACCCATGGTTCGCAACTCATTCAGAAAGACGTTGCCCTCCTCTTGCGTCGGCGGCTTACCGTGCCACCGATAATCACCTTCGATTTCTTTGATGCCTTTGCCGGGGATCGTGTGGGCGATGATGAGCGTCGGTTTTTCCGCGATCGCCTTCGCCTCGTCGCACGCGGCGATGAATTGCGGGATATTGTGACCGTCGACTTCAAGCACGTGCCAGCCGAACGCTTCATACTTCTCGCGCAACGGTTCGAGCGGCATGATCGACTCGGTGTAACCGTCGATTTGGATATTATTGCGATCAATAATCCCCGTGAGGTTCGAGAGCTTGTTGGCACCGGCGAACATGATCGCTTCCCAGGTGTTGCCCGCGTCGTGTTCGCCATCGGACATCGCACAATAAATCCTAACCTTCGAAGCATCCATGCGCGCGGCGTATGCCATCCCGGCAGCTTGCGAAAGACCTGAGCCCAAAGGGCCGGAGGTGGTTTCGAGTCCGGGCAAGCGAACGCGTTCGGGGTGCCCTTGGAGACGAGAGCCGAATTTGCGTAGGGTCAGACACTCTTCAACCGGAAAGTAGCCGGCATGCGCCATTGCCGCGTAGCGCACGGGTACGATGTGACCATTGGAGAGCACGAGTCGATCACGCTGCGGGTGCTCGGGATTTTTGGGATCGTGCACGAGCACGTGGAAATAGAGCGCGGTAAAAATATCTGCCATGCCCAAGGGCCCTGCGGTGTGTCCGGAACCGGCGGCAACCAGCATCTCAATGATCGTTTGCCGTAGCTCGTTCGCTTTGCTGGCGAGCGCTTTTGCTTCGGAATCCGTGAGGGGTTCCATGCTATTGAGAAAGCTCGAATGTCGGGCTCATGTATTTGAGATAGGGAGAATCGCGATTGATCGCGTTTACGACGGTCGTCGTCATAAAAATACCGAACGCGAGAATGAAGGCGACGGATATATAGAAGTTGACCTTTTGAGTGAGTGAAAACGAAGATGACATCATACTTCACGAATGTGCGCGTTCCCGCGCTTCTACGAATTATAGCCCGCTTTGCGCGCTTGAGACCAACGTTTTATACACACTCGCGGGATCTTCTGCGTGAGAGAGCGCCGAACCGACAGCAAAACGTCTTGCGCCGGCGCGGGCGAGCGTCGCTATTTGCGTCACGCCAATCCCGCCGTCGACCTCAATCATGAGTTCGGGATACCTCGCGTGTAAATCGGCTACCCTGCCGTAGGCTCGCTCATCGAACGGAATCCCCTGTACGCCGATGCGCGGTATAGACATAAGCGTGACGCAATCGCACGAGAGCACGAAGGGCTCGATCGTCTCGAGCGGTGCGTCGATGAGGAGTGCGATGCCTACCTCCTTCGCACCGTTTGATTTCCAGGCGTCGAACGCATGCTTTGCCTCGTCTTCGGATTCAAACGCCATCGCGTGGGCGATAATGCGCTTTGCGCCGGCAGCTACGAATGCGTTGCCAACAGCTTCCGGATGTTCAACCATCAAGTGTGCTTCGTAAAAGTACTCATCCGACTCGGGAAATCGGATTCCCGCCGGCGGCATCCAGGTTACATTCGGAGCGAATATGCCGTCAGCCGCGTCGACATGGAACGTACGCGCGAAACCGCGAGATCGTTCGAAAAACGCGTCGATGTCCGCAGGCGAATTGGGTACAACAGTGGGAACAACCTCAATCATGCGAGTTCATCGATCTGGCCGATGCGGCGCAGGTGGCGTTCGTCGTTCGGGAATTCGGTCGTGAGGAATTCGCGAACCGCGTCTTTGGCCTCGTCGAGCGATATAAAGCGGTAGCCGAAGCTCAGCGCGTTAGCGTCGTTGTGTTCACGTGCGGATCGGATGACATCCAAATGATTCCCCTGCATGTCGGTTTGTTCTCGGGATGCTTTGCCATAGTAGAGCGCACAGCGAACGCCGCGAAAACGATTCGCCATCATCGCTTCTCCTTGGCCAGAGCCGCCGCCGAGAATCGCTCGGCTCTCGATGCCCGCAAGCGCGTCGGTAGAAAGCTTATGCGCGGCTTTCGAAATGATCGGCGGATAATCATCCGATGGATCGAGCTCGAATGCGCCGCAATCCTCAACGACGTGCCCGAGCTCTTGTACGAAGCGCATGAGCTCGCCTTTCATCTCAAACCCTCCATGATCGGCCGCGAAGTAGACTTTCATTTAGAGATGCTTTGTCGTTTCCGCAACGTGCTCGACTAACGTGTGCACATACCCCATTTCGTTGTCGTACCACGCGAGAACCTTTACGAGGTTGCCGTCGATCACGCGTGTGAGGCCAAGATCCGCGATTGAGCCGTACGGCTCGCCGAGGATGTCGGATGAAACGAGTTCTTCTTCGGTGATGGTGAAGATTCCCTTCCAGCGATCCTGTGAGGCGGCGTTCTTGAGTGCCTGATTCACCTCTTCGACCGTGGTCGGGCGCTTCGCGATAAAGGTGACATCCGCGATAGAACCGGCCGGAACCGGAACGCGCAGTGAAATCCCGTCGAATTTCCCCTCAAGCGCCGGGTAGGCTTTGGTTACCGCAATTGCGGCGCCCGTGGAGGTAGGGACGATGTTGAGCGCAGCAGCGCGGCCTTCTTTCATGTCTTTCTTGGAGGGTCCGTCGACGATCGCCTGGGAAGCTGTGTAGCCGTGCGTCGTGGAAAGCACTGCCTTTTCGATACCGATCGCCTCATCGAGAATCGCGATGACCGGAGAAGCTGCATTGGTGGTGCAGGATGCGTTGGAGGTAACAGAAACACTAGCGAAACGGTCGTTGTTGATGCCCATCAAGATCGTCGCGCCGGGAGTGGTGCCGTCGCCGTCCTTGGCCGGAGCTGTGATAACGACGCGCTTGGCGCCCGCAGTAAGGTGCGCGCCCGCTTTGGAGTAGTCGGTAAAAAGACCGGTGGATTCAACGACAACGTCGACGCCGAGGTCTTTCCAAGGCAGGTGTGCCGGGTCCTTTTCAGCGAGAATTTTGATCTCCTTGCCGTCGACGATAAGGGCCCCTTCCTTAAAGGAGACGGAAAACGGCGCCTTTTTGTATACCGAGTCGTATTTCAATAAATAAGCCAAATTTTCGGGGGTCGTGAGGTCGTTGATCGCAACGATTTCTATCTCAGAACGTCCGTGGGCTGCCCGTAAAAAACCTCGGCCAATGCGGCCAAAACCGTTAATCGCTATTTTTGCCATAGGGCTATCCTAGCATGGCAATTTTTGTGTCCTTTTAAACGCCTGTGAATGGTGCCCATTCACAGGTTACGGAGTTGTTGAGGTCGCACTGGTGCTTGTTGAGCTTGAGGTAGATGTTGAAGCTGTAGTCACTGGAGTGCTGGTGCTCGTTGAAGATGGCGTCGAGGTACTGCTTGAACTGGTCGAGGTCGCGCTCGTCGAAGTGCTCGTGGAACTCGTCGAGGTCGCAGCGTTCGGATCGACAACGTTCACAATGCGGGTCGCCGTGCCAGTGAGGCCGTTTTGGTCGGTCGCACTATAGACGATGGTGTGTTGGCCCGCGACCGAGGTGTCGATCGTGATTTGCGACATCGGAGTCGAGGTGGCGCCATCTACCGATGCAGTGATGCCGAGGTTCAAGTCCCCCGTCGGACCGGTGATCGTTGCGCCAAGGTCGTTGTACGTTGCACCAACATTCACGCTCGCGGGATTGTTGCCGTTCACCTGCAAGACCGGCGAAGTCGAGACACTCGAGCTCGTGCTGCTCGAGGTCGACGAACTTGTGGTCGAACCAGTGGAGCTGCCGCTACCTGCGCCCGAGAGCAGCTGATCGAGCTGCGCCTTGGTTACGCACGTCTGTGCGCCGGTCGAGTCGGAGATGCAGAGCTTCTGGGTGTCGACCTCGTTGGCATGGACAACCTTGGCGTAGAAGTCCTGGATCGTGTTGCCCGCATCCGCAAACCAGCTTGCGAGCGCCGATTTGACCGCCGAGAGGAAGCCTTGATCGAGAACCGGCGTCGTGCTCGTCGAGGAGGTCGCGGAGAACGAGTACGGGAAGGCGGTAATGCAAGAGCCGTTGAGACAGAGCTTCGCGTTGGTCGTCGTCGCGGCCGTCGAGGTGCCGATGCCGAGGTCGCCGAACTGATCGATGACGACGGCTGGCGTCGAAGTCCCCTCGTAGATCGAGATAATGCTCGGCATGGTCGTCGAGGCGTACGTCGCGTTGAAGACACTATTGATGTCTTGGATCGACTTCGTGAGGTACGGCGTGAAGCCGGCGTAGTTGAGGAGCAAGGTTCCGTTGTCGGACGACGTGACGAGATCCGGCAAGACCTGCTGTACCTGCTGCGCGATGAAACCGGAGTGCTGCGGCGTGCCGGTCGTTTCTGATTTCCAGTTGTAGTAGACCGGGTTGAGTTCCAAAATGTCGGTGAGCGCGGAAGAGGTCGAGATCGAATTGATGTTCTTCTTGAGCGTGATGTCGGAAGAACAGTTCACGCTGCCAGCAGTCGGATTGATCGTACATTCGCCGTTGGCGTTCTCGAATCCGGCGACGACACCGGAGACATTCGAGCTTCCGACTGTGAGAAGGTACGGCGCCGAGCTCGTGCCGATGCTCAAGCTGTTATTGAAGCTTCCAACGCCGTTGGAGTTGATTGAGAAGGCTGAGACGGACGAGGTTGCGGAGAAGGTCGAAGTTGCAACGTAGAGGTTGTTGCCGACAGAGCGGAAGGTCCAGGCGTTATCGGCGGCCGAGCCGTCGGCGAGCGCAAGTTGCGGGCCAGTGCTAGAAGCGATTTCAAGCGAGACTGAAGGAGTAGACGTACCGATGCCAACGTATGCGTTGGTGCTGCTACCAATCGAGTAGAGCGTGAGCGCCGTGCCGTAGGCCCCGGTCGTGCTGTTGTAAGCATTGAAGTTGAGGTTGGTGTTCAAGGTGGTCCCGACCGGAATCATTTCAATGTTCCAGTTGGTAGTAGTCGAGATGCTGCCGGTCCATGCGTTGCCGGAGAAACGCAAGCGCGGGGAGATTTGAACTGGTGCGCCAGCAGTCGCACCGGTGTTGTTCTGTAAAATCAAACCATCACTTGAGGTCGTGACAATGTTTGCGCGCGTAAGTGTTTCAATGTTGTTAACTGCAAGTGTTGAGTTGGCGGTAAACGCACCGAGCGCCAAAACAGGCGTGCCGAAGTGGGTAGTTGAAGTAAGACCAGTCGTTTGTCCGGTGGTCTGAGCAGTGGAATACGGCATCGCATAGCCACCTGGGTTCAATTGCGCGCCCCAGGCGACGATCGTTTGCTTGTCGTTGCCGATCGTGACTAACGCTTTGGTATCAGAGCTCGAAGGGTTGTTTTGAATAACATCGAATCGTCTCCATTGCGACGTAATCGTCACAACATTGGCGGTACCGGTCGTGGTCGCCGTGCCAGTGCCCCAATCGACTTCAAGCGAAGTAGTTGCGGTGCCGCTCGCCGCGCGCAAGTAGACACTGAATGTCCAGCTGCCTGTAGTGCCGGCCGCGTTTACGAATTGGACAAGCTTTGATCCGCTTGCGGTGCCGGCGAGCTGCTGCGCCGTCGCCCCGCCACGAGGGTCGGTTTGCGAAGCAGTGATCGTTTCACTCGTTGCCGTCCACGTCGGACTAGAGTTGAAGGTTTCGGTTTGGAGCAGGTAGTTTTGGTACAGACCGACGTTTAGGAACGGACTGTCGATGTTGTAGAGCTCGGCGACGCTCGTGGTGCCGTTGAGTGCATCGATCGGCGCGATTGGGTCGGTGCGACCAAAACCGACATTACCTGCTTGCGAGATATGGAAGACGGAACCGCCGGAAGAGCTGGCCACATCGAGAAGCTGCGTTGCGGTCGAGAGACCCTGGATCGCGAACGAGGCCGCGTCCGTACTGGTGCCGACGGAGACGACGCCGTTTTGGTTGACCCCTCCGACAAAGAACGAAGGTGTCGAACTGCCGGTGTTGGAAACAATGAATGCGGTCGGCAAGTTACCAATTTCTACGGCAAGTTTTGCGTACGAGGTAGTGGTGCCAATGCCAACCAGGCCGACCGAAGAGTTTGTCGTCGAAATATTGAAGATCGGAATATTCGAGCTTGAGGTCGCGATTGAGAAAGCGTTTTTGGAGTTGTTCGGGACGATAATGTCTGACGACGTTCCGAAGGTAAACGTGCCGTTGTCCTGGATAGTAAAGAGTGGGTTGTTGGAGGCGTCGGCTGCGGCAAAAGCATAGCCGGTGCCCAACGTGTCGGGGCCGCTGACCGAGAGCTTGGCCCACGGGCTTGTGGTGCCGACACCGATCGTTCCGGCGTTGGAAACAAAGAGTGTCGAGGTGCCGCTAACGATTGCGCCGTTTGCCGCGTAGAACGCGAATTGTCCTTGCGTACCCGCGTTCACGCTCGGCGCGCCGCCGCCGGAAATACAGACGCCGTTATACGCATAACAGCCGCTCGTGATATTGATGCCGCCGGTCGTCGAGAAGGTCGAGGTTGCGGTCGAGAAGTTGATGCCGTTGGTGTTGCCGATCGAGAAGAGTGAACCCGGGGTCGTCGTGCCGATACCGATGCTACCGGTTGAAAGGAAGCTGCCGCTGCCATTGAGACCAGTACCGTAAATAATATTACCGATATCGAGCTGGTTGGAGGCGGTCGTAGATGCAGCAGTAAGGCTGTTGCCGATCAAAATATTGTTAGTGCCGGTGGTGATACTGGGGTCGCTAAAATCATTTGAACCAAGGACGATGTTGTGATTGCCGGTTGTAATCGTGCTTCCCGCAGCATTACCGATCAAGATGTTGTAATCTGAACCAGTCTGAGCATCAATGCCTGCATTGACGCCGATGTATACGCCGCCCTGGTTGGAATAATTACCGGTGCCCGCGCCAGCACCGGCACCGATTGCGACCGTATTGGTCGCGGATTGATTATAGAAGAGTGCCGAACTGCCGACTGCGACATTGGAATTGCCCGTAGTGTTGTTGGACAATGCACTGTTGCCGAGAGCGGCGTTGTTACCACCAGTGGTATTGAAATACATCGAAGACACGCCGATCGCTTCGTTATTGGAACCCGTCGTGTTGTTGAACAATGAATATGCCCCGAAGATTGAGTTGCTACTGCCAGTCGTGTTATTGAATCCTGATTGGAGACCGAAGAACGAGTTGGTATTTCCGATAGTGTCGTTATATCCCGATTCATAGCCAACGGTCGTGTTGTTGCTACCAGCTTCATCGTTAACATGAAGGAGTGACAAGAAACCGATTGCAGTGTTTCCCGTCGAAGAGGTGGCACTCTGGAGCGCGCCGTATCCAAAGAGTGTGTTCCCGGTTTGCGTTGTTGTGGCGAGTAGGCTTTGGCCGGCCGTGAGCCCAGCGATCGTTATACCGTTCGTGCTCGACGCGGTGAGGAGTGTAGTCCCATTCAATTGGTAGGTTCCGTTTGATTGCACGTTGACCGTATTGAAGGCACCGGCACCGGCGTCGGTGAAGCTGCCGACGACCGTCGACGACGCTTGCGAAACGAAGCCTTGGCCGAACGTTTGGAGCGCGCTCCAGTTGGTCGCGATGGCGTTGAGACAATTTCCGCCAATTGCATAGCAGCCGTTTGCGAGGTTGAATCCGCCGCTCGTGTAGAACGTCGAGGTTGCCGTCGTGAAGTTGGCGACGTTATTGATCGCGAAGATAGAGCCAGGAGTCGTCGTGCCGATACCAATGTTGCCTGTTGAAAGAATGTTACCAACGCCTGTATTACCGGTGCCGAAGAGTATATTTTGGATATTGAGCTGACCGTTCGCCGTCGCTGATGGGAGTGCCAAGTTGGAGCCGATCAAAATGTTCTGTGAACCGGTCGTAAGGTTGTTGATACCCGGCGTTGATGTTGCTGTGCCAATGATGACGTTGTTACTGCCGGAGGTGATACCGAAGCCCGCTTGGTAGCCGAGCAGTGTATTGAAGTCGGAACCGTTTCCGAATGAGAGGCCCGCCTGATACCCAACGACCGTGCCACCTTGGTTCGAGAATTGAGAAATGCCGGAAGCTGCGCCGAAACCGATTGCCACCGTATTCGTCGCGGAAACGTTGCTGTAGCCGGCGCTCAGACCGATACCGACGTTTTGGCTTCCGGTAGTGTTGAGCATGAATGTTTGCGAGCCGACACCAAGGTTATTACTACCAGTCGTGTTGTTGTAAAACGCATTCGTGCCGAAAGCAGAGTTATTGGAACCTTGATTGTATTTCAACGAACCATCGCCCAAAGATGTGTTCGACGTAGTCCATGAACCGCCCAATGATTGAGAATCAGTTCCGATCGCAACATTGTAGGTACCAGTCGCGTTGTCGAGGAGCGCGTTACTACCGGCTGCAATGTTATATGAACCGGTCGTGTTGTTGATAAGCGCGAGCGAGCCAAGCGCAGTATTCTCGATGCCGCTCGTGTTCAGATTGAGCGCCCAAGCGCCGAGCGCGGTGTTGTGATCACCGGAAGAGTCGGCAGCAATTGCACCGAAACCAACCGCCGTGTTGTAACCAGTATGAAAGACGGTCGAACTGCCTTGCAATGCGGCAGTACCAACCGCGGTGTCATACAGGGATGTTGTCGCATATTGGAGTGCGTTGTAACCGATAGCAGTGGCAAAGTTGATAGCCGAGGTCAGATTTTGTCCTGCATTCAACCCGACCTCTGTTGAACCATTGGTCGTTGACGCATTGAGCAACAAGCTGCCGCCAAGCTGGTAGCCGCCGGTCGTCGGCGATGTGTTGATGAAGCCAGTCGTCGTGAGATTGCCGCCGATCGTCGCCGCACCGGAAGTCTGCAGGGTTCCGGCTGCGGTGTTGAGAACGCCGAGACCCAAACCTCCCGTAAAGTAGCCGTTGCCGATAACCGAAAGATTCGTTACCGGAGACGAGGTGCCAATACCGAGGTTGCCTGCGGCGGTAAGGCGCATGCGCTCAAGCGTGCTGTCTGTGGTGCCCGGAAGACCGCTGAGTGTGTAGAACGCGAGATCGGTATTTTGCGCGCGCCAGTAGTTGCCCGCGCCGCCACCTGCGTTGATCGCCAAGTTGACTGCGGCGATCTTCGCGCCGATCGTGTCGTTTTGCACGTCGCGGTAGCTGGAGAAAACTATTTGATCGATTGACGAGGTCGCATTGAGTGCAACGTTGGTCGGGCCAGGGTTGATTCCACCGATACGAAGCGAAGTGGTCGTCGCGGACGAGTTGTTGTCGAGCGTCGCGAGCTCGAATGGATTACGCGGGTTGGTCGTCCCGAGGCCAAAGAAGCCGCTGCCTTGCTGGAGCACGAGCTGCGAGTTGCCGATAGTGAAGCCTTGTCCCGCGGCGATGGTTGAGGTTCCGCTTGTACCGGCCAAAGCGATTGTGCCTGCCGTTGTATTGAGAGCGCCAACACCGAGACCACCGGTCGCGTACGCATTACCAGCGACAGAAAGGTTTGTCGCAGGCGAGGTCGTACCGATGCCGAGGTTACCGTTAGCGTCGAGACGCATGTACTCGCTTTGGTTTTTTCCGAACGTGATTACATCCGAGCTCTGATTACCAAACTGGATGTACCCCATGTCGGTGTTGTCGACACGACGCTGGATGCGCCATGAAGTCGTCGTCCAGTCGGTGCCGCCGGCACTCGAGCGGATCGCGGAGGTAAAGAGGCTATCCACATTGGCGTCTGTAACCATAAGACGAGAAAGCGTCGTTGTGGAATAGGCGGTAGTCGGAAGCGCACCACCACTTACGAGGAACTTCGAACTCGGCGATCCGCTTTCGGAAGAAAGACCTACGAGAACCGAGCCGCCGTTCGTCGCGAGTGTGACGCCGTTTGCAAACGTTGAGGTACCGACCGTGCCGGAAACAGTGAGCAATCCGGAGATAAGTGAGTTACCCGTCGTGGTCGCACCACCATTGATTGTGAGACCACCCGCTTGGGTGCCGTTGCCGATCGTCGAAGATGCAAAGGCCGTGAGACCACCATTGAATTGTGTGAGGGTCGAAGTGCCGTTGCCCGCTTGCGGGAATGGGTAGGCGCTTGCGAGATTCGCGAAGGTCGGGAGGCCAAGGCTTGAGGTGGCTGTGAGCGTGTAGCCGGTGCCGTTACCGACGAGGAGCTGGCCGAAGGTCGGTGTGGTTGCAAGACCAGTGCCGCCGTTACCGATGCCGAGTGTTCCCGTGAGGAGGTTGGTGCCGATTGAAGTCGTTGCAACAACTTGGCCGTTTGCATTCGTTGAAAGAATGGAGTTGTTGATGCCGGTGAGCGAGAGGTTGCCGCCGATCGTGAGTGCGTTGTAGAGGGTTGAGGTGGCGGAGGCGACGAAGTTGCCGAC
>JARLIE010000014.1 GCA_031291875.1 Minisyncoccota bacterium
ATCATCGCATTTCACCGCAAATGGGCTGCAAGGAATTCCGTACCTCACTAGGACGTTCGGAACTCCAGTTATCTATTCATCGCAGAGGATCGGCGGCGTTGATCTACATCAAATGCTCCGGTGGCCCGGTTCCTCAGGCAAAAAAGAAGAATCTTCCCTGACACAGGCGAACCGCCCTACCCTTAGCTGGTCAGCCTTGCGGATCGACGAGCACTCCCAAGTTGAGCATGCCGGGGAGATCGAGCTCTCCAGCTTGGATCCATACGAAGATCGCGGCTCCGCGCAACGCAACGAGATCGATCCTAAGCAGATGTCCAGCAGATTGCTGCGATTTTCGAGCAAACTTGCGTAGCTCTCGGTTTTGATCGGAATCAATGTTGTTGCGACGCTAACTGAAAGAATGGTTGTGCAAATACGCGCTCTACTCAAGGAGAGTAAGCATGACTGACACACAACTCCGGCAAGACATCATTGACGAGCTCGAATTCGATCCGAGCTTCAACGGCGAACATATCGGCGTTGTCGTCGAAAAGAATGTCGTGACCTTAACCGGGCACGTCAACAGCTATGCGGAAAAGCTTGCTGCGATTGCTGCGGTGCGCCGCATCAAAGGCGTCCATGCCATCGCCGAGAATATCGAGGTGCGTTACCCCTACCAGAATAAGACCGCGGATGATCAGATCGCCAAGCGAGCGATCGACATCATCAGTTGGGATGTTCACATTCCTTCCGGCGCAGTGGACGTTCTGGTACAGGACAACGGCTGGGTCACGCTTAACGGGGCGGTCGACTGGTACTATCAACGAAGAGCGGCCGAAGATGACGTGCGGAGGTTATCCGGGGTGCGCGGTGTGACAAACAAGATCGCCATTAAACCCGGCGTCGACACCTCGAACGTGAAGAGCAAAATCGAATCCGCGCTCAAGAGGCATGCGGAGGTTGAAGCGAAGGCAATCCGCGTAACCGTCCAAAATGGTAACAGGGTCGTACTGGAAGGGAAGGTCGACA
>JARLIE010000113.1 GCA_031291875.1 Minisyncoccota bacterium
ACAAGGACTCACACTCGATCGCGCCGTCATCGACCTCAAGGGCGCATTCACCTACGCGAGTTGCTATGTCGCACTGAGTCGTGTCCGCACCCTCAGCGGTATCGCGCTCTCGTCGATGGCCTCGTACCAGAAGATCTTCCGCGCATCCGGCCTGGTGACGAAGGAGTACGATCGACTTCGCGTGCTGATGACGCGACTGCCGGCGCTACACGCACCGCGCCTACCGTCGATCCAGAAGAAGCGCCGCACCAAGCCACGCTCGTCGAGCACATCGACACGTCAGCTGCCGAAGGACTATGTCGTTGAGGATATCGTTCGCAAGCGCACAGATCCCACCACAGGACTGGCCGAGTACGAGGTGAAGTGGCTCGGTTGGGATTCGTCCGACAACACATGGGAGCCGAGACGGAATCTCCGCCACTGCGATGCGATCCTCCAGCGATTCGAGAAGCGGGCGGCGCGGATACTGGAGCCCGGTGTCCGACCACCTAAGTCACGCAGGACGATATGAATGTTCTACTAATATGCAATGCATCAGAGAGACTTTGCTTGCCGGATATCCGCGCATGTTAAAAACTGTTGCAGGGAAAGAACTCGCGAGAACTCTCGCAACACACGGAAACGGTTGGAAAAACTCGGACAAACTCACGAGGCACTTGGAAAACTCTCAAGGCACTTGGAAAAACTCTCAAAGGCCGTGGAAAAACGCTCCGAGCGCGTGGAAATGTTAAGGATTGACCTCGCTGGCTGGATACACGGTACGTCGTGTATATCAGAGAGTGACACAGCTCTAGCAGGCACAAGCGGTTGCACGCGATGGAATCCGTGCGCGTAGCTTGACGTGCATGCTGACTGTGTCCACGCGCATAGAGTGCGAGTTCACCAACTCAACAGGAAAAACTCGGAAAAACTCTCGCAACACACGGAAACGGTTGGAAAAACTCGGACAAACTCACGAGGCACTTGGAAAAACTCTCAAGACACTTGGAAAAACTTGTTGTTAGTTTATTTCCTTCTTTGCATACAATTACACCGTCTCGTTCTGAACCTACGCGCTTCGAATTGACGCTCGGGGCTCTTCTCAGACTGGCGATTCGGAAGTTTCAATTGCAACTCGCGCTGTCTATCTGATAATACGCTTTCACACGTGCACGCGCGCCGAATAGCTTTCTGCTGTATTCGTCGACTCTACC
>JARLIE010000114.1 GCA_031291875.1 Minisyncoccota bacterium
ATCCCAAACAGATGTATTTCATCGTTCTTCTCCTCCTGGTGGGAGCCAGCAGCACAGCCTTGCCCGCTGGATCGTTCGTCCTATAGTCGTGGCGCACAGAAAAAATCGACAGCAGAGGCGAACTATTTTTTATTTCAATTCAGGTTTTATTTCAATTCCTCGAGCCGCCTCACTGGAAAACGGCGCTCCAGTTCCTGTCGCGCCAGCTGTGAGTAGGTTTCCAGCAGCTTAACGGACGTGTAAATGCTGACCGCCGCATAGGGACGTTTGCGGTATTATTACGACGCAATGTCGACAAAATCCGTGGCAGGCGCAAAGACGCAGGCCAACAGCGAATATGTCCAACGAATTGATCGGGTCATCGACTATCTTCGCGGGAATCTGGATCGCCCGGTAAAACTGGCTGAGCTTGCCGATGTTGCCTGCTTCTCGGAATTTCACTTCCATCGGATTTTCACAGCGGTTTCCGGCGAAACCCTGAATAGTTTTACCAATCGGCTTCGTCTTGAAAAGGCCGCTCGTCTTCTTCGTTATTCCGACCAGAGCCTGACCGATATAGCCTTGGATTGCGGTTTTTCGTCGTCGGCCACGTTTTCACGTGCCTTCCGGTCCGGCTACGATACTTCGCCAAGCGAGTTTCGAAAAAGCGGCGAGATCAAAAAGAGCAAGATTTGCAAAGAACTCTTCCCGGAAGATGCATATGGTCTCCCCATGAGCGCGGAGGAAAAGAGAGCCGCGTTTCCAGTGAGATTGATCGACGTTCCCGAAAGGCAAGTCGCCTATATTCGGGTTACGAATGCCTTCGAGCTGGACAGAGTACTTGCCGCCATCAAGAGAGTGATCGAATGGGCCAAATCGGAGGATGTGTTTTCGCAAGGAACTCTTTTCGGAATGACGGTAGACGACCCACACGTGACGCCAAAACATCTTTATCGATATGAGGTCTGCCTTGCGTCGTCTCTTCCCTTCGAGTGCAGGGAAGGAACGTCGAAATTGAGGATGCCGGCCATGCGATACGCCGCCATCAAGGTTTCCGGCGATATCCATAAGGTAGCTACGGCTTGGGACTACCTTTACAGAGATTGGCTGATCAACAGTGCCTACGAGCCCGAGCATGCGCCGGCACTTGAGGTTTTCCTGGACAAAGAAAGCGCGATGGATTGGTCGCACTTTGAATTGGAGCTATGCCTGCCGGTTCGGAAACCGGCAGAGGTGCGGAGTGGGAGGAACTCATGATCGACGGAATTGGCGGCGTTTTTCTGTTTTCCAACGATACAAAGAGATTGGCGGCCTGGTATCGCGATTGCCTCGGAATCGTTGCTTCCGGCGAAGACAGCGAGTGCAATTCGATCTATGCAACGTTTGACTATCGGGACATTGAAAATCCGGAGGTCAAGAGAACTTTAGCGTGGGCGATCATGCCCACCGATCAAGACATCAAGGACAAACCACGAACGGGTCAGATTAATTATCGCGTGAAGAACTTGAAAGAAGTCCTCGACTATCTGAAGAGCAAAGGCGTCGCGATCGATAAGACCGAGGAATATCCCTCCTACGGGCGCTTCGCGTGGCTCAAAGATCCCGATGGCAATAAGATCGAGCTTTGGGAGCCATCCGAGAGTGAATAGAAACCGGTTACGCAAAATCCAAGCGCATGCAGGCCCAGACCGTGCAACGAAACGTATTCTCCTTTCGAGGAGTAGCCCACGATGATGATCATCGTCTCTCTCCCTGCATGATCTCTGACGTCGGCTTACGCCCCAGCGTCGGCGTAGGAACTGGTGCGCAAAGGACCGTTCGGCTTGTAGGTACTGATGATGACGCCCGAGCCCACGGCCTTCGTGCTGACGAGCGCGAGTTCGCGAGGCGGAGTTCCATCCGAAAAGATACGTTTGCCCTTGCCTAACAGAACCGGAAAGACGAGCAGCAAGACCTCATCGGCAAGTTCGTGTTCGAGCAGCACCGGTGTCAGCGTCGAGCTGCCCCAGACGATCAGGTGCGGCCCGTCTTTCTCCTTAATGCGGCGAACGCCCGCAACGATGTCCGGTCCAAGGTCCTCGGCCGGTCCCCATGCGAGGCTGTCAGGCCTGTGGGTGGCGACGTATTTCGTCGCCGCGTTCAGACTTTCCGACATCGGACTCTTCGGGGCTTGCGGCCAAAAACCGCTAAAGATGTCGTAGGTTCGCCGGCCCAGCAGCAGATCAAACGTCTCGCCTTGACCCTCGACGATGGCCGCTCCTCCATCGGGGTCGGCATGCGGCCCCGCCCATCCGCCGTAGGGGTAGTCGCCGTCTTCGTCCGGCCCGCCGGGCGCCTGAATCACGCCGTCCAGCGTAATGTGTTCGATGATCTTGATCTTTCTCATGTCGTCTCCTTTAACATGGTTTGCGCTCGGCTGCGCTCAGGGCGGCGACGAGCATGAATGTCAAGGTTTCAGATAGCGAAGCGCAACACATCCTGATTTAAAAATCTTTGAGTCAACAAGTTTTAATTGCAACCTGTCGTGCAGGCTAACACCTTCCAACAACCGTCTGCCTTCGCCTGCAATGACTGGCGAAACGACAAAACGATACTCATCGACCAGGCCAAGCTCTATCAGTTGTGAAGGAACATCTACTCCACCGACTAAAATATTTTTGCCTTGTTCCTGCTTCAATTTAAGTATTTCGTCGCGAAGATTCGTACGAGCAATTCTCGTGTTCCTGGCTTCGGCGCTGTCTAAGGATCGTGAGAAAACCAGTTTGTTGACGGAATCAAAGGCTCGAGCAAATTCCTTGTCCGCTTTGGACGCGGACTGGTCCTTGGCGACCTCTGGCCAATAAGGAACCATCAAGTGATAGGTCTTGCGACCGAAGACTTGCAGGTCAACCTCTTGCATGAGGCCGGTGAAATATTCAAGTATTTCGTCGTCAGGAATGACTTTGGTGTGATCGCAGCAGCCGTCCAGGGTAATGTTGATGGCGAAGATTACATTTCTCATTTGGTTGTCCTGCCTTTATGTGCCAGTGCGTGTGAGAGTCAACCGCCTCGCGCGCTGCATCGTTCATCCTATAGGCGTCGCGCACAGAAAAATCGACAGCCGAGACGTACGATCCTTAATTCAGCCGGTGCCCCACGTTCGCCCTGCGGTTGGGCTAACGTGGGAGAAGTGGTTCGTCGCACTGTTCCC
>JARLIE010000115.1 GCA_031291875.1 Minisyncoccota bacterium
ACTCAACTGTGGCTCGATCACTCGAGTCGCAGTCGTGATGATGCAGTGAGGAGAAGAAGTTCGATCGAAAGAATGGACGAACAAAGGGAGAACAATTCGATCCTCAGCAAGAGTGCATATATATGCATCGATCAGACTGCTCTTGCATTGACCCCACTCCCATGCGTCGATTGTTGCTCTGAAGGTCGGCGTCACTCGATGCGCTGATGTCGGCGCATGTCGGTGAACTCGAACAGTGACTCCGATCCTCCTAGCCTCCTTGCTCGAATCGATTGTTCGATCGCAGCGAAGCACGAACAGCGACGATGAGAGCAGCGCGCTTGCCGCAGTGTCCGAACGAGTTGTGTGAACGCCCGGGTAGTCGAGTCGATCACGAGTGAATGCGCATCGCGATTGTCGCAGACTGAGTGAGCGAGTCTGAGTGAGCGAGTCGAAGAGCCGCTTCTGATGAGCCAGCGCCACTGGCCAGTCGAGTCAACAAGGCCGGATGAGGCAGATGTGGATGCGGCAGCAGCGAGTGTGGCCGGTCGGAGCATGCTCACACGATCACGCGCGTGGAGCTTCGAAAGCGGCCATGCCGGCGTCGCACCGCTGGCACATGTAAGTAGCGCATGCACATCTGCGGCGCACGGTGGATTCTCCTTCTTCGTTGATGATCGGCGTGTGCGAGGCTGTCATCGGTAGAGACGTCATCGTGAGACGCCGGCCTTCAATAGGAATGCGACATTGCGAGGCCACACAAGCCGATCCCAACTTGAATTCGAAGACTCAGCAGCTAGCTGCAGGCATATATATATATTCCTGCAGTGTCTGCCTCTCGCGTGACACACACATAGCATACCATCTT
The DNA here is from genome assembly GCA_031291875.1 of Minisyncoccota bacterium. Taxonomy (GTDB): domain Bacteria; phylum Patescibacteriota; class Minisyncoccia; order Phycocordibacterales; family UBA2100; genus UBA10103. Next base: position 848 of record JARLIE010000115.1, read on the forward strand.
TGCAAAAAAACGCACGGAAACATTTTCTCGCGTAAAAATCTTGCGAGTTTTCAGGAACGAGCAATACAGCCATGAGCCAGCCGCCGGTCGTTGCTCTGGTTGCGAGTTGCCCGATCAACCGAAAAAGAAAGCACACAGCCATCAGCCAGACGCCAGCGATTGGAATCCTTGCGAGTTCACAAAACGCTTACGCAAAAAAATAAAAAATTTCAAAAACCAAAAACGCGGTACGCAAAAAAGTGAAAAATTGCGTGGCCGAATTTG
>JARLIE010000116.1 GCA_031291875.1 Minisyncoccota bacterium
CCGCCTTGTCGCGTGGCAGTTGGACCGACTTGCCGTAAATGCGGAACTGCATGCGCGGATCGTCGCGCGCGAGGTACTGGACCTGCTGGTCGACCGATGCCAACGTTTCGGCGGCCTCGTCGACATCACCTTCAGCTAGTAAGAAGTTCTCCACCAAAAAGCTATCGCGACCAACCTTCTTGACGTTGAGGCGCGGATGGAACGATTCCTGGGTGATCGACATGATGGCACGGGCGGCGACGATTCGAACGGGAGGAAACAGGCTCGACGATAAGAGCAAAGTGACGAGAGCAACGAGCGCACCAAGGGGCGCTGCTTGATGCTTTCTCGGAAACTCCGAGGAACGGGCTCGCTGTTTCCATTGAGTAACGTTTAGCGGCGGTCGGCTAGACCACAGTGACTGGTGGCAGTGCGCCGACGTGCACGACAGTCTTGCCTTAGGCGAATCGATTCCTTAGGCGAGCCGATTTGGTATTCCAGCGGTATTCCCTTAGGCGATTCGATTCCTTAGGCGAGCCGATTTGGTATTCCAGCGGTATTCTCTTGAATTGAATTTGCTTAGGCGAGGCGCTTTGCCACACATGTCCTCGAGCCACCTCCATTTTCCAGCTCCCTCCACTCCAATGGAACTCAATCAAGAAGATCCAAGGCACTCAATTATGGTTTGCAAGTCGAACTCGATCGCGATTGCATGTGTATGAAACAAACAGACAAAGGCATACAAGAAGCTGCTGCACATGCGCGAAGGCAAGCGCGCCTAAAGCTTACGAAGACTCGGACACAGCCAAGGCCTCCTTGTTGTGCTTCTTCATGTGCTTACGAAGGTTGCTCACCGTCGAGCAACCCACACCGCACAGCAGGCAACGAAGGACACGACCCGAGTGCACCGAGCCGCAGTGCTTGCGGCAGTTGGACTCGAGATCGGTGATGAACCCGCACGACTCGATCGGGCAGCGCCACTTGCCACGAGACGACACCGGCAGGTCGTGCTCCCAGATGAAGCCCGGCGGAAGAGTGTCGACCTTTCCGATCAGCCAACGCTTGTGAAAGCCGAGAACCTTGGAGCTCGTCTCGACGACATGCGCCAACGACTGCCACACGAAGCGAGGCTCGGACGGCTCGCACCCGATCATGTCGCGCTTGCACCACACGACCTTGTATTCGGCCTCGCCATCGGGCTTGATGCGAACACCGGCGATGTACCCGATGTCGTACTCGGCACTTGGCACAAAACCAGGCTCTTGATCGACAATCGCACCCGGCGCAGAGGCACCCGAGGCCGAGCCGGAGACGGAGGCACCCACCGGAGGACGAACGATGGCGGTCATCTTGCCGACGTCGAGATGGAGCGTCTTCACCTTGCGCGACACCTCCTTGCAGTTCGGGCACCTCGGCAACTTGCCATTCTTGATGCTAAGGGCGAACCACCAGCCAAGGCAATCGAAGCAGAACGGATGCGCCTGTTGGCATGCCGGAGCACACTGCTCAGACACCGTCGGCATCTTGACCGGCTCGCTGCATATCATGCACTCCTTCGCCGGCACTTGAGCGATTGGAGCAGGAGCAGGAACAGAAGACATGGTAGCGAGCTTGAAGACTTGAGACGCTGAAGAGACACAAAAAAACAAAATCACAGAAAACAGACAACAGATTCGGATTCAGCGTCAAAAACTGCCCTAAGACACATATCCGCGCGAGCTGCGACGCAAAGTTGCTCACGAGCCTTGGTGGGCGATCACGATGAATTGTGACGCCCGGCACTTGGCGAGATCGCCAGGATGCAGATTGCACGCCGAACGTGCGTCCCGACCATATGGGAAGGTGTTGGTTCGGTATAGTACACACGAAATGTAGTTCGGCCAGCTTGGAGGGGCCTTCAGATCGCCCTTGGTTGAGACGCTAGAGACGATTCCAGGTTTGGACGTTTTGGGCACCCCGTACGACCCATTGGGCACCATCGCACCGCCAGTAGCGCTTGTACATTTGCTCCTAAAGCTCTTCTCGACGGGGAATCCGAATCCGGTGTCCATTTCGACATATCTCTGCGGGTTGGCTGGCACGAGACGATTCCGACTTTAAGACGCGTTTGTTCCGCGGCGTTCCGCAGCGTTCTTCGGGGGTCAAATGTGGCCGGACGGGCATGGTCTCGGTTTTGAACTTTTGCATTTGGGTAAGGCCTTTCGAACCATGCCGGTTTCAGGTCCATACATGCATGCGGTGGTGTCTATCGGTCGTCTTTCCCGTCTGAATGCGTCGAAACGAGCTCGTACGACCGTTCGGATCGACGGAGAGAGATGCCACCATCGATTTGGCGCTTTAAACTGAAGCCAATTGAAGTACCAGACATGTGGCCACGCAATCAGACCTCGTTGATGATGGCTCTGGTCGTTATCGTCTCAAAATAGTGACGCAAAGAAACGGACTTTCTCGATCGAGAGCAACTGCACCTTGCCACATACCGCTGGATAGCTGGCGGTGCCAGGGACTCTAATATGCACGATTTAGAGTGACAAAAGTGTATATAAGGCATACAGGTTGGTGGACGTGGTCGCCTTCGGTTGAACGATTGCGCCCAGGTTGCCGGTTAGGTTGCCGGTTAGGTTGCCGGATAGGTTGCCGGATAGGTTGCCGGATAGGTTGCCGGTTGGAAACTAATATTAGATCTTGAAAGAGTTGGGCTCAGACAAGTTAGACTCTATCTATCGACGTTGATGGTTTGAGGCTGACGAGACTTCGACAACCGGGCGGACAAGTTTATTAGGTTGCCGCCTAGGTGGCCGGATAGGTTGCCGCTTAGGTGGCCGCTTAGGTGGCCGGATAGGTTGCCGGATGGTTGGCTCAGACTCTTAGGCACTCGTCGGTCAAAGTTGCTTGCTCGGCGCAGCCACGATGGCTTTGCCGTTTGGCGGACGTTTGCTCGAACATTCTGGCAGAATCTCGCGATCGATGCTCGCGTTCAAGTCGATCGAAGGCAAGCCCACGAACCATTCTAATTGTTCATTTCTCAAACATCAGCAGCGGTAGGTGTCGCTTCGACACAAAGGCGCGGAAAGTTGCGAGTCATTTATCAGGTCGAGAAAGTGCGACTCGACTTTGCGGCTTCACGTCGCAATCGCGTGCTCATTCGTTCGGTGCGTGCTCTGTCGTGCTGCCTTGCCTCTGCTACAGTAGGGCCACCATGCAGCGACCGCTCGCCTTCCTCCTCCTGGCCGCCCTCGCGGCGGTCGTCATGTGCGGCGCGCGACCAGCGCTCGCCTTCAGCGCCCAGGTGTTCGAGGACAGCGACTGCAACCCGGCAACGGTTCTGGTGTACTCGACCAAGCTCAAGAGCGGCAGCTGTGTCAAGATCGATCGATCGAGTGCCAAGACGACGTGCAACGACGACGGCACAGCGTCGGCCGCCCTGTACATCGGCAACGACTGCCAGGTGCTGGCGGCCACCGGCGCTGGCAAGGCGGACGGGCAGACCTGCGTGCGGCTCCCGTTCCGAGATGGCAGCGGGGTGTGGGGCGCGTACATCGACTGCAGCGCGGCTGGGCCCGATCCGGCCCTCTCACCCGGCGCCGTAGCCGGCATCGCCGTCGGTGCCTCACTCGTCGGCCTGGTCCTGCTGGGCAGCATCGTCTGGTGGGCGTATCGTCGGTACAAGGCGCAGAGCGCCCTCCAGCTGCAGGACTCGATCCACATGAAGGAGGCCGCGGGGCCGTCCACGGTGTACGCCTCCTCATCCGCCGGCATGGGAGGCGCACACCCCGCCGGCACGCTGAACGTCGCGCTGCTGGCCTGCGTGTGTGCCGCGGCCTTTCTGCCGTGTGGTGTGAAGGCCGACACTCTCGGCAACGGCGCGGATACTGGTCTGATGTTTGAGTTCCTCGGCCAGTGGACCTTCCTTCTCGCTGGCCTGACTCTCATGGTGGCCATCTGCTGCCCGGGCGCGTTCCGCGCCCCGCCCCGCGGGCTCTTTTGTTAAGTCAGAACGGCCTCACCTCGCTGTACATTGTCTCTCATTCTCGCGCGGGCCCGGCCTGTTGTAAAGTAGTTTCTGTATCATATTTCACCTCATACACGCGCTCACCACCTTCAATCGCGCGACCAGCCTCCGTGAACCTGCTTGCTGCTGAGCTTGATAACTCAAAAGACTCGAATAACCCTAAATCTTTCGACTCCATTCGATCGTTCTTCAGCGGCTCGCCGGAATGTTCTTTCGTCTGAGGCGAATGCACGATGGAACTGAATCCTCAGCTCTGAAGATTCAACGAGGAGACGATCACAACTCATCGAACGACTCCTAGCTGATTCTTCAGTAGCACTGATAAGTCAGCCAACGCCCTCCAGGACCTCGGCAAGGAATCCGATGGATCCATCCGGCAACAAGCGGCACTGCCCCAATGGTGCCCCAGGCGCTGCTGCCTCCGAATCGGAGACGGATTCAACGCATGTCCCGATGGATCTCCCATCGGACTCCTCTTCCCATCTATCGATCCCAGCTGCTTCAGCTGCCGCAGCCCAAGTGTCGCCGGCCGAGGGTCGGTATTCTTGCCGTTCCTGCGAAAAGAGGTATTCGTCATCCAGCAATCGTGCTCGACACGAGCGCCTGCAGCACAAGGCTGCCTCATCCCGGAGCAACAACAAGCGACGACGAGAGGACTCGACTGCGGCGCCACCACCATCGCCTGACTCGAGCGATGCCGAATCCGATTCAGACTTTGAAGAAGAGTCCGACGAGATGGACTTGGAGATGGATCACGGCGGCTCGATTCCTTCGAAATCCGATCAGCTGCCGCCGGAATCGAATGGATCGGACGATGAGCAGCTGGATCTCAATGCCACGGAGGAGGATCCAGCGATGGATGAGCAGATTCAAAGGCAAATGGAGTACGAAGCGAAAGCCCTCGAAGGTGCGCAGCGCGATGCCCTGACGCTGAAGGAGCTCAGCCGGCCGATGCTGTCGGATGCGGAGATGCAGCAAGCCTTCTTTCCCTTCCTCGCGTGGCTCAGCCAGCCGGCCGTCAATTCGTGCGAGGCGCTGGTCAAGGTGCGTCGCATCAACTCCCTCACTCAGCTCCAACCGATCAAGCTCAACCTGCGCTTCATCTTCGGCGTCCTGCACGATCAAGCCATCGTGAATGAGGTGTCGATCGATGCCCTCGCGAAGCCGTTCGTATGCAAGTCTCTCTACGAGGCGATGGTGAATCGTCAGGTCGGAAGCTCTCGCATCCACGTCCTCTTCCTGTTGGTCAAGAAGGTGCTCGTTTATCTTTCGAGCAAGGAGTCGATCGACAAGCGCCAGTTCATCCAGCCTTCGTCGATCGAGAGCTACTTCTACGTCCAAAGCCTCTGCTCGGATCACGGTCAGAAGCGCAAGCAGGAATCGCGCAATCGCGCGGTGCTGGGCGTCGAAGAGAGTCGAGCATTGGCCCAGGCCTTACATCCGGCGGGCCAAGCCGATCGTCGCCCATTCGAAGTGCCGGCTCGTTGGTCCGAAGCTGGACCAAAACCAGCACCAGCTGCCGCCGCGACGACCGTCCCACAGGATCGTTCGTCCATTGGCAACGAGAAGACCAACGGCCCAGCCAAAGGACCAACGATGAGTAAGGAGGAGCTCCAACGCCTGGCGCACCACTGCCTCAAGCTTCTCAACTCGACGACGCGATGGACGCAGGAGCCGATCGCTCACCAGGCTCTGGCAACGGAGCGAGACGTCGTCTTCGTCAGCCACCTGGTGACGGCCACCTTGTGCCTGGGTCTGGCGCCTCGCTCGCAGGTACTCAAGCAGCTGCAGATCGGTTCCTCCTTTATCAAGAACGAGCAAGACGGTCGCTACTGGGTGCGAATCCTGGCCGAGATGTCGAAGAACGGCAAGCCGACCATGTTCGCTCTTCCGGTCGAGCTGACGCCGGCGTATGACCTGTACCTGGAGGTGATTCGTCCGCGCATGCTCGAGCGCTGTGGCAGCTGGAATCTGACAAAGGTGCCGCTCCGACACAAGTACGTCTTCTCCAAGCGCAACGGCCAAGCGCCTCGAGCCGAATTCAGCTCCTTCACCGCCAGCGTCACGCAGCAGGTGCTCGGTCGCCCGATCAACGCGCACGCCTTTCGCGCGGCCGTCATCACGACGTACTACCAGGCCGGCGCGTCGCAGAGCGAGATGGACACGCTGGCCAGCATCATGAGCCACGATCCGAGCACCGCTCGCAACTACTACTTCCGGCCGCAATTCAACCAGGTGGCTTCTCTCGCCAACTCGAAGATGAGCAACCTCCTCTTACAGCCAGCAGCATGCGCAGCAGCAGCGCCGGCGGCTGCAGCACCGTCAATTGCAAATTGAATGTTTAAATATCTGCATGATAAATCACCAAACCAGTTCTAGTGTACAAGTTCAATCACTTTCATCACTTGAATCGCCGCTCTCAGATGCCGCTTCCGGATCGGAAGAAGACTCGTGCAAGGCGTCCGACTCGTAGTGTGCTGCAGCTTGAAACAGCTTGATTCTACGCGTGATTGCTCGAGCGATTGCTCGAGCGGCCTCTTCCTTCTGCACAAGCTTCATGTAGGCACGCTTGTTTTGAAACCACTTGATGATCTTGCCACAGCCAATAATGTCATCTTTCGTAACGCTGTCGCCTAAAGGACCCATGGTAATTTCATTCAGCTCGTCCCAGAGTTGCCGCACCTGTTCTCGGCTCGGATTGGCCGTCACGTCAAAGAAGAACTTGTTCAGTTCATGCAACACTGGGCGCGACAGGAAACGCCGTGGTTTGTACGATCGCGATGCCGTACTTGAAGCGCTCGACGAGGAAGGGGGGGGCTGCTGAGCAGCTGCACGAGACCGGATCAGACGGCTGCTGGAGTCCGGCTTCGACGGCACGATTGGCTTGCGAGCCGACTCACAATCTGACGGCGCATTGAGCTGCTTCATCCAGTGCGCGAGATTGTCCAACTCGAGATCGAGTCTCAGAGTAGATTCATAGGAGTCTTTGCCTTTTTGCTTTTGCCGATTCGAAGACATCTTCAAACAGGGTTGATCTCCTTTTTACTTGATGCTCGTCGCGGCGGAAGTCGAAACAATGTCGCCCAGCTGCTGCCGAAGAAACCCTTCAATCTGTGGGGGTGGAATGGTGTACGGTACCACCACCAGACGTATGCCCTGTCGGCGACACTGCTCGGCCTTGTACCGATCGCGTCGCACTTGCGCATCGAAAGCGGTTTGTGTTTTGTGGAAGACGTTTGGCCAGATGAAGTGCTGCACGCCGGAGAACTCGACACCGATGCGCAGCTCGGCGTTGTAACAGTCCAGCTCCAGGCGGCGATTTGTTTCCGGATTGATCAAGAAGGGCGGTCGAATTTTGACAAACGGTTTGCAAAACATTCGTTCCAACGAAGCGCGCGTTTCTCGCTCACCGATCGACTCTCCGCCAAACTTTCGATGGGCTGGCGTAGCTTTTTCCGCCTCCACTGGCGACGGAGATGCAGTAGCTACTCGACGCTCATTCGGACATGCCAAGATGAGGAAGAGTACAATAATGGCGAGAATGACAAACCCGGCGGCCTCTAGCCAACTGCCACTGCTTGACGTTCCTGCTCGAACCATCTGCCGATCCAAACAGAATGTGATGTCGCCCTTGGTGCGATATCAAACGAGCCACACACGTCCTTTACTCAACTTTTTCTCCTGCCTAGGGCACGAATCCTGCTGAATCTTTGACCAAGCATCCTTGGCTCCATTGCGTCAACCATAGGTAGACCTGGATTTTCTTCATGTCGACCACAGGTTGAACACGAGGTAATGAAGGATGACACATAAGGCAAACGCCGAATTTCTTTGGTTCGTCCGCTTTTGAAGGGAAGGACGCACACTTTTTGCGAGGACATCTCAAAATCCCTACTGAATCCTCAGAAGAAATCGGTGCAAATCTGCTGAATTTGGGTCTCAATAGGTCAGCCTATGGCTCATCTGACCTTTACCTAAGTTAACCAATGGTTGACACGGCTTTTCCCTGAGTCGACCCATGGGTCACCCGAACTCAAATAAGGTAGCCTTCAAATCCCACCGTCCATCCAATGGTTGACATATAGGGCGATATATTCAGCAGTTAAGTCTTCGAAGGCCAATCTGCTGAATTTAGAGCATGCCAGTCTCAATAAATGAGCCAATGGCTCATCTGGCCTTGCCTCAAGTCAACCAATGGTCGACAAGGCCTTGTCTTAGGTCCATCCACTGGGAGACCCGAATTCAAAGAAGGCAGCCTTCAAATCAAATCGTCCATCCAATGGTTGACCCTTTGGGCTACGTGTTCAACGGTTCAGTAGGCGTGCTCATAAAGTCGACGGTGCTACTGAAATGAAAAGAAGAGAAGCAACTGTACTCATCATCGCCTTTGCACTTATGCCATCGACAAAGAAAACGCGAACTGCGAAGAAGGGCAGTTCGTCCACAAAACGAAAGGCTGCGGCCACTCGGAGCACCAAATCCCGTGGGCCTGGGGCTGCAAGATCCAAACCGCAAAAGTCTGTCGAATCGGATGCCGACTCGGAGTCGGACGATGAGACCGTCACGATCGCTCGAAGGCACTACGAGGAGCTGCTGATGGAAGCTCGCCTTTTCATCCATCTTCAGCACAAGCAATTATCAGGCCAAGTGTTGACCTCGCGAGAACTGGACATGCAGGCAGCGCTGCGACTCAAATGTGCCACCATCGAGGCGGACACGCGAGACCTTGCTACAGCAAGCGCGATGCTAAAAGCTGCAAAAGTACAGCGCGAAGAGGTGCACGCCATCTGTGCTGGAGTCGAACCGCAGCCGCTCGCTCGTAAGATACTGCAGCTGGTGGATCACGACTACTTTGCTGCATTGAAAGATGTGAAAGACAAACTCCTCGGGCTGTTTCAGCAAAGATGGGTTGTACAGCTAATGCTCGCGACAGCAGCTGCCGGCACGCTCGGATGGCTGGCTAATCAGGCGCTGTTGACCACGGCAGCTGCTTCAACGGAGTTGCTTCGCGAGGCAAATCAAATGGCGACAACCATTCGTGCCACGACGGAGCTCGTACGAGCATCATCCAAAGAAGGCGCCAGATGGACGTTTAGCGTGCTTGGCGGAGCTGCAGGAGCAGCAAACGGCTTACTGTTGAGTGCTTTGCTTCCGGGGCCACCCGGTAAAAGCACCGCCACAAGCCTTGCTTCAGCCGCGCTGGGCATGTACAGCGGCTGGCGGAGCGTGGGATGATGAAAGCTTACACATTTGGAGACAATCGAAACACAAGAAACATACAATAGCTTGTTCGCTCCCATTCCGATACTTGATTCTTTCATCGATCAAAGTCTGAGGGATTAATATTTGTCGGTCAAAGGCATCGAGGACAATTGGGTTGCCGATTAGGTTGCCGATTAGGTTGCCGATTAGGTTGCCGGTTGAGTTGGTCAAAGTCCTTAGGCAATTCTCGGTCGAAAACGTAGAGGAGCCGTAGGTTGCCGAATAGGATGCCGAATAGGTTGCCGAATAGGTTGCCGAATAGGTTGCCGAATAGGATGCCGAACAGGATGCCGAATAGGATGCCGTTTGAAATCCTTTCTGGTGATCTCAAGATTCTGGCCCAGACAAGTTGGAGTCCTTGACAAAAGTTTTACTCGTTGGAGAAAGTTTGAGGCCAACAACAATTCCTCGAGCTCGAGGCGACGTTGATTTAATTAGGTTGCCGGATAGGTTGCCGGTTAGGTTGCCGGATAGGATGCCGAATAGGTTGCCGGTTGGATTGGTCAAAGTCCTCAGGCAATTCTCGGTCAGAAATAGGGAGGGGACGTAGGATGCCGAATAGGTTGCCGAATAGGTTGCCGAATAGGTTGCCGAATAGGATGCCGAATAGGTTGCCGGATAGGATGCCGGATAGGTTGCCGATTAGGTTGCCGATTAGGTTGCCGGATAGGATGCCGAATAGGTTGCCGGTTGAGTTGGTCAAAGTCCTTAGGCAATCCTCGGTCGAAAACGTAGAGGAGCCGTAGGTTGCCGAATAGGTTGCCGAATAGGATGCCGAATAGGATGCCGAACAGGATGCCGAATAGGATGCCGATTAGGTTGCCGCTTGGAAACCCTGTCTTCTCATCTCAAGATTCCTGCTCAGAGAAGTTGAAGACATGAACAAAATCTCTACTCATTGGAGATAGTTTGAGGGCAGCAAGAATTGATCGCGAGTCTGGCCCAACTCCTTTAGGTTGCCGGTTAGGTTGCCGGTTAGGTTGCCGGTTAGGTTGCCGGTTAGGTTGCCGATTAGGTTGCCGGTTGCGTTGGTCAAAATCCTTCGGCAATTCTCGGTCAGAAGTAGGGAGGGGCGTAGGATGCCGATTAGGTTGCCGGATAGGTTGCCGATTAGGTTGCCGGTTAGGTTGCCGGTTGGGTTGGTCAAAGTCCTTAGGCTTGCATCGATCAAAAGCTCTGTCCAACACTTTGGGTGTGTAAGCGTGCAATGCGCGTACGTTCACACCATCGGGCGCTAGTTCTGACATACAAGTTGAAGTGTATGTGATCCAATCTAGAGCAGACGTACACCAACGTATGCTTCCTTTCCCTTTGGGCGAACCAAGCAAAAGCGCTCTTGAGCGCACTTGTACAACGCAAGCGATGGAATGGTCCACTCACGCTCCTTGGCGGCAGCCCACGTACCATAGGCGGCGAAGAGATCTTTCGCCAGACAATGTTCTTCAGCAACGTGGTCAGGATAGCAACACTGCTTGATAAATTGACCAAACTCGAGCAGATGCTTGGCCTTGCCATTCCAGCTCTGATTATGCTTGCACTGGATGGCGTAGCGACGATTGGTCCACTGTTGGCATGGTCGCTGAGCCGCGGCCGGCGTCTGCAAATCAGGCTGCGAGGCGCTCGATGCGGAGTTTTTGATCTCGGATGGCTTGTTGCGCTTGCTTGGCCTCAGAGTCTCATCCGGTGCAGGTGCCGCGAGGTCCTCCGTTGCCGAGAGCTCGTTCGAATCTGATCTGGTCATAGGAAAACAGACTTGACATGGCCCGTCTTCATCGTCGCTGCACTCAGGCTCTGTGCTGTCTTCCACGTTGGAATCACTACTCGGATAGTTGTCGATATACTTCCACAGCCGTTCGAGTAGATCCTTTGGGTGCGCAACCGGCACCTTTCCTTTGAACAAGTTGCTACGAACCTTGTTGGATCGCTTACGTTCTGCATCCTTATCTGTGCTGGCAGGATCGATGTAATATTCCTGAAGCAACGGGTCCTCCGGCCAAAGGCTTTGCTTCCATAGCCATTTGCCGATGGCATCTTGATCGGCGTAGTAACCACGGCCCATCTCCACATGACGACGCTTGGGATGCAGCGCACGGTACCGCGCGTGCAGTCGTTTTTCGTAATAGTCTTCGAATGTGGGCCCATCTTTCAGATGAACCGGCATCTTCCACCGCGGGAAGCCCGTGTCCTTGTTGACCTTTTTCTTCGGCAGCAACCATTCGGTAAACGACATCAACTCCACGCGGATTAGATGCTTCATCTGTACGCGGTGATGCTTCAGCGCCTTCACCAATTCGTCCGGATGATGCGCGCTGAGCGGTTTTGATAGAACGCGCTTCGGCGGCAACGTGGCTTGCTTCAGCGTTCTCTTTCTAGACTTGTCGGGTTGGGCCATCGTCCATTGAAGCGAAGCGGAGGGTTCACAACCATCGCTCACCGTGGACGAGGGAGAGGACGGTGCACTCACAATCTCGGTCTCTTCCGTAATGGTGAAGGAAGGCTCTCGTGACGCCGACAAGATATCGCACGCCTTGGCCTTCAGAATCTCGGCGGTGGCACGCGGGCACGACGATTCCTGTGTGATCGACATGATGGCACGGGCGGCGACGATTCGAGCAAGACAAAACAGGCTCGACAATAAGAGCAAAGTGACGAGAGCATCGAGCGCGCCAGGGTGCGCACCTTGATGCTTTCTCGGAAACTCCTTGGAACGGGCTCGCTGTTTCCGTTGCAAAGCGTTTAGCGGCGGTCGGCTAAACCACAGCGACTGGTGGCAGTGCGCCAACGTGCACGACGGTCTTGCCTTAGACGATTCGATTCCTTAGGCGAGCCGATTTGGTATTCCGGCGGTATTCCCTTAGGCGATTCGATTCCTTAGGCGAGCCAATTTGGTATTCCGGCGGTATTCCCTTAGGCGCCTGGCACTTTCTCCACCTGATGGAATCGAATGACGAGCATGCTCGCGAGGGAGCTCGAGCTTTCTTCACCCAATGGAATCGAATCGAATCGATTCATTCAAGTAGAAGCTCGCCTGGCACTTTCTCCACCTGATGGAATCGAATGACGAGCATGCTCGCGAGGGAGCTCGAGCTTTCTTCACCCGATGGAATCGAATCGAATCGATCCATTCAAGTAGAAGCTTAAGCTCATTGTATGGTACTCGTCGTACGGCGAGCAGCAATCGAGCGAAAGGTCAAGCTCACGCGACGGCCCAGCACGCGCTTACTCTTTGGGATGGAATGCTTCCATTTGGCGTTGGTCTTCGGACCCAGCACAAAGAGCGAGCCCGGCTTGAGGAGAAGGCTCTTGGTCTTGCCGATCTTGCGGCCCTTGAACTTCTTGAGGCGAAGGGTCCGC
>JARLIE010000117.1 GCA_031291875.1 Minisyncoccota bacterium
CCACGATCGTCGGCGAACGCGGCCGCTCGCTCTCCGGCGGCGAGCGCCAGCGCCTCGCCATCGCCCGGGCGCTGATCAAAGACCCGCCGATCATGATTTTCGACGAGGCGACCTCGGCCCTCGACGTCGAGACCGAGCGGCAATTGCAGATCGCCATGGCGCGGGCGACCAAGGGGCGCACGACCTTCATCATCGCCCATCGCCTCGCGACGGTGCGCAATGCCGACCGCATCTTCGTCTTCGAGCGCGGCCGGATCGTCGAACAAGGGGGCTATGAGGAGCTGATTGCCCGTGGCGGGCGCTTCGCCAAGCTCGCCAGCGCGCAAAATGTGCTGCAAACGCCGGAATCGGACTTCGAGGCTGTGTCGGCGGGCGTAAGGCCAGAAAATTTTTAGAGCGCCACTTCAGCGAAGCAAAAAGTTCGCGTTTCCGATTGACGGTGATATTCTTTCGTTGGCTTTTTGGAAGAGATGCGAAGGTCGGATAATGCTAACCGCAATAGTGACCGTATTGCTGTCATTCATTCTTAGCGGGATTGCAGGCAATTATCTGCTTCACGGCTGGCAACATCGCAATTGGCTCGAGCAGCAGCATCTAATGCATGAGGAAAAAGAATTCGCGGCCTTGCAAGAACTTTTTGACGAAATAGCCTCCTTGGCTGGAAGGAGGCACTTTCGAATGTTTCGCTTGCTTAGCAGTGCTCGCGGAACAGATCTAGATTTGATAAGAGCAAGACTCGGCGAATATGACCAAGCAGTAATTTCATGGAATGAGCGCTTGAGCGCGTTATACGCCAAACTGACCATGCAAATTAGATGGCGTAACACGCAGGAGCTTGAGGACATCCAAGCCACTTTCGTTTCTTTAGGACACGACCTTGAGGCGATAGCTGGGGATCGTTTGTCGGGCGAGACAGTAACGGGACAAAGGATTAGAGCCGCGTCAGCCACGCTGAATGCTTTGCAAGGTAAAATAGGCAATTTCAATAAGCATCTTCTTCGTTTCATAAATAAGAAGAGAGCGGCAATTTACGAAGACATAAAAGTCACCGAGGACAACTTAGATCGCATTCCAACTTGGGAGCTTTTCAAAGCGCTCTTTAAATCTGGGGTACAGAGAAATAATGTAATTTGATCTTTTCAGTATTTTTTCAGCCCATTCACTGGTGGGCGTTGTGGGACGCGGATATATTAACATCGCTGCAATAATAGACGATTCTTCCGCAGACAGAGAGTCGGGATCCTTGTTGAACATTATATTTGACGCTTGCCGTATTCCGCAAATATGCGAACCAAAAAACGCACTATCGAGATAGCTCCTGAGTATTTCTATCTTAGAATATTTAAACTGGATAAGCATAGCTAGCAGCATCTCGTATAATTTCCTGGCGATCGCCCGTTCGTAATAACCCGTGGCGACTCTAACGAACTGCATGTCTATCGTACTTGCGCCTCCATGCTTTCGTAGGCTTATGATCTTTATCAACTCTCTAGCCACTGAGATGTAATCCAGTCCGTTGTGCCTGAAGAACCTTCTGTCTTCGGACACCAATATCATCTTCTCTACCAATCTCAGCTCATCTGGATAAATCTGCCATTGGCGAGCGAATCTAGCGACTTGAAAAAGATCCAAGTGTATCCGAACCAAGAAGCGCCTGGGGAACGGCATACGAAACGGACTCATTCTTCTAGCGATCATTGGAAGCGTCCCAGGTGCCTCGCAGCCTCAGCAACATTATCATTCGCTAAAGTCGTATAACCTACACTATTGGATCATTTTATTCCTCGCTTCCCTCCGCCGCATTTTCCTGTATAAAGCGCCGATCGTCGGCCCATTGGCCGGCGCGCTCCCCCCAAAACCTTGCTGGACGACATCCCGGCCTGGCCGAGGGCGGAGGTATTTTCCGAACCTGAAAGGACAACCGATGTCGATCACGGCCGAGCGTAAGGACACGCTCATCAAGGAATATGCGACGAAAACCGGCGACACCGGCTCGCCCGAGGTGCAGATCGCCATTCTCACCCAGCGGATCGCCAATCTCACCGAGCATTTCAAGACGCATGTGAAGGACAATCACTCGCGCCGGGGCCTGCTCAAGCTCGTCTCCCAGCGCCGGCAGCTGCTGGA
>JARLIE010000118.1 GCA_031291875.1 Minisyncoccota bacterium
AGGAGCTTGACGACAAGATAGCCGCTCTGTCAGCGAAATTTGCGAGGGCAGCATGAGCAGGGCGCTGGTCATTCTCAACTCAGCAGCGGAGCGCCAGAAAGCTACCGGCTGGATTGCGAAAGCCCCGCCGGGAACTAGGGTGAAGCATTGCAAGCAATGCGATAAACAATTTTCTAAAGATCCACGATACAGCTCTAAGTATTGGACAAAGCAACTTTTCTGTTCCCGCACTTGTTACGGTCAATGGCATTCAGACTTCGCGGCCAAGAACAGGGAAGATGAATCTACCGCTTTCATGAAGTGGGTTGAGAAATCCGAAACCTGCTGGCTATGGACCGGTGCGATAGACAGTGATGGATACGGCGCTTTCTCTTACGCCATGACGACCAAGCGCGCACACAGGGAAGCCCTGCGGTTGTCCGGCGTACCCGTCCCCAAAGGCGCCTTCGTTTGCCACAATTGCGATAACCCTACATGCGTAAATCCGAACCATTTATATGTCGGCACACCACAATCAAATGTGGAAGACGCCGTTGCGCGCGACCGTATCTGTAAGGGTGAGAAAGTCCATTTTTCTAAACTCACGGAAGCCAGCGTAGTCCAGATTCGTGCGGCCGTGGGAACCCATGAGCAGATAGCAGTGGTCTTCGGGATCTCGCCCGCGAACGTTTCGATGATTAGAACGCGAAAAACTTGGAGGCACGTCCCATGACGGCGCCTATCGTCTTCACATGGACCGGCTCCGAAATGAAACCGCTGCGCCGGTTTGAAAAGGCTTGCGACAACGCTTTCGTGATCGGCGAGAATTATTCGCTGGCCGAGCACCTTGACCGGTCGGCGAACACGCACCGACATTTCTTCGCCGCGCTTCATGACGCTTGGCTCAACCTGCCCGAGGCCGTGGCCGAACGCTTCCCGACCGAAGAAAGCTTGCGGAAATTTGCTCTGATTAAATGTGGCTTCGCGGATAGCAGGCAATTTGTCGCCGCTTCAAAGGCCGAGGCGACACGTCTGGCGGCTTTCATACGTCCAAGCGACGAATACGCCCTCGTAACCGTCAGCGGCCATGTCGTCACGGTCTGGACCGCGCAATCGCAATCTATGCGCGCTATGGGCAAAGAGCGGTTTCAGGAGTCAAAAACCCGCGTCCTCGATTACGTCGCCAGCCTCATCAGCGTCGCTCCGGCGCAGCTTGCTCGGGAAGCGGGGCAAGCCGCGTGACTCGAAGAGAATTTCCCAAAGCCGTGAAAGTCGCAGTTGTCAAGCGTTGCACACGCGATGGCGTTGTCTATTGCGAGTCGTGTCAGTTGCCGGCGAAGCGATTTCAAATCGATCATCGGATAGCTGACGGGCTTGGCGGTGAGCCAATCATCGAGAATGCCGAGCTGATTTGTGACGTCTGCTTTGGGATTAAGAATCCGCAAGATACGACCAAAATAGCAAAGTCCAAGCGGATCGAGGCAAAGCACCTCCGCGCCAAGCAATCTACCGACAAGCCAAAGATGCAATCCCGCAATGACTTGGAAAAATCCGAGAAGCGGCCGAAGATCGACAAATCGCAATTACAGCCGTTACAGCGGCGGTCGCTATATGAGGACGTGACATGACCAGAGATGAAATCATAGAGGTGCTGCGGGACGTTATTGATGATTTGCGCTCCAGATATGACAGGTACGGACTTGCGTTAATGATGATTAGAGAGGGCGTGGCCGATCCGAAAGAAGTTGCCGCCAAGGCTTTAGACCGCGCCGCCCTCACCGCCCCTCCCGCTCTGCGCGTGAGC
>JARLIE010000015.1 GCA_031291875.1 Minisyncoccota bacterium
GGAACGATGAAATCAATAGCGTCGTCCGGCGGAAGCAGCCTGAGATCGCATCCAACATGGTCGGCCTTTTTTTTGGCAGGTTCCGTCCATCCATTTGCGGCAACGATAATGGCCTTGTTGGCTCCAACCGCATCCGCGAGCGCTAGGACCGACTCAACCTCTCGTACATCTATTGGAGTCGAGTGAAATTTTGCATCGACGACGAGCCTAATCGAGTGTCCCTTGACTTCCATTTCAATGAGCACGTCGATTTGTCGGGACTGACCAGTGACTTTATCTGGTATGCTCACATTCCTGCGAATGTTTCCAAATCCTTCAGCCTGCTCGTAGAGCAGGGCGACCGCATCTTGATATTCCTGCCACGTCATTTTCCGTCTCCCGCTTGAGACTCCGGAACGAAAAGGATGACAGCAACAGGAAACGTATGATCGACGAGGGCGGAGTAGCGCGATTCGATGCCAATCTGCTCACGCTCCAATTCCTCGGGGATTCGTCTCAGCCGAGCTTCGAGCGCCAAACGATCACGACGGATCTGAGTGCGCTCGTCTTCCGAAAAGAGCGAGAGCTGTTGCGGTTCCTCTTTGTGCAGTTCCGTTTCGATATTTTTTGCGAGTTCTCCGAGGAGTTGTGTCATATCCTCGATTTCATGCAGCTTGCGTGATTCGAGCGTTCCTCCGAGCACCTTGAGACGATCCTTTGAGCGCGCCCCTACGGCGTTCATGATGGCTTCGGTGTGTTTTTGGAAGCGGGTACGGAGTGCATCGAACACAGAGGACGAGATGGTTCCCGGCTTAGATGACTCGATCCAACCGCGCAACTCCGTCACTCGGTCCTCACGCTTGAAGCCAGCATCGCGCAAGTAACCACCCGCTTCAGTAAGCTCTTCGTGGATGCGATGATGACTGCCGCCCGTAATGACGAGCCTCGACACGACAGCGACGGCAGGAGCATCCAACTTTCCGTCCGGAAGTGTCCGCACGGCGACACGATGGAGCTTTTTGACATCGTCCCGTGCCCATACTTCCGCGCGAAGCAGGCGAAGACTCATTTGCACGAGCGGATGATTGAGGTGGGCGAGAACCACGTCGTCGCGGCCTTTGGCGACCTCATGATCGAAAGTGATCGGTCGAATGACTTTTGTATACGGGTGTTCGAGTCCATCGAGGCATTTCGACCAAGATCCAGCGAGCGCCGGCATCTGAAACACCTTTGCCTCGGGCATATCCACGAGCTTCGCCGGAACCAAGCTCGGCTTCTCCGCGAGAGCCAGAGCGACATGAACGACGCGTTCGATATGGTCGGGTGTGAGGTATTGCTCCTTACGCGTGGTCGATAGCCGGTCATGTAACTTAGCGATACGATCCCGCAACTCCCGTTCCACCTTCACATATCGGCGGGCGCTCTCGATGCGTTTTTCAGCGAGCCGAGTGTCGAGCTCACGACGATGACCTTCGAGCAGCGCCGGTAACTGCGGAGCTATGACTGGATTGACACTGCCCATGTCGGCTCGCATAGAATCCAGCTTCCGTAGTGCGCGAAGGATGTCTTCTCCGTGTCCGCCACTTGCGTCGACCGGATGCCAGATTACGACCTCGCTTTGCTTTTGCCCGTGACGGTCGACCCTGCCGTTTCGCTGTTCCATCACGTTTGGGTTATAGGGAATCTCGACGTGTACCAAGAGGTTGCAGTGGTTCTGTAGATCGATACCTTCCGAGGCCGCATCCGTCGCGAGCAAAATACGTATTGGGGATACACGAGGATCGGCTTGGAAGGCCGCTTTGATTGCCTCACGATCCTTGGGGTCCACGCCACCGTATAGAAGCGCGAGGCGATCTCCGCCAAAGCTATGACTCGCGAGGATCTCATGCAGCCAGACCTGTGTGGTTCTGTACTCCGTGAATAAGATGACTCTCGTGTTCGTCCATTCACCATTGGGCTGGAGATGCTCTTTCAACCAA
>JARLIE010000119.1 GCA_031291875.1 Minisyncoccota bacterium
CTCGTCAGCCGCGATGAGATCTCGGTATCGCTTCTCGAGGAGATCGAACACACCCGGAGCCGACAGAAAGATGCCCTTCCCCTCCAGCTCTGCCATTGTTGCTGTGCTCTCTTGTTGAAGCTTGGATGCGGCATCGGCGCCCCGCAGTGTATCAGTCACGCGTATCTGGTCACAGCACTTCTCCATGAACTCATTCCACGTGGTATCAACCGCCTTGGCGATGATACGTCGATCACTGAGATAATTGTGCTCCAATCCGATATCAGCGAGTTTCTCAAGCAGCGGCTCGAGTTCCGCGCGGATCGAGCCTGCATCGACCTTCTTGATCCAGTTTCGAAAGACCATCATGATATCCTTCTTCGACTGCTTCGGTGGAAAGTGGAACAATGTCATGCGTGACAGCATCGGCGCTGTGATATCCTCCGCATGATTGGTAGTGAAGAAGACGAGTAGTCCCGCAGCACGAGGATAGGGTCATCGTCGTCTTGCGGTCGAGTGTATCACTTTCGGATACCAGCGCATCGATCTCGTCGAACAAGCTTAAGGCCGCACACGGGATCTTCGACTTCGCGGCCTTGAAGAGATCATCAAGTTGCTTATCGGAATCACCGTAGAACTTCTTGCGAATTCGGCACCATCAGCGGGCGTGCGAACTCCTCAGTCTCGGTCTGCAGATCAGCCGGCACATGCGAGGGCTGTGGCAGGATCTGCGCACGCTGTTCCGAGGTGAATCGACTCTCAAGCAACAACAGCCACGCGGTCATCTCGGTATAGTAAGCGCCGATCAACTTGTTCAGGTCCGGCACTATGAGCAGACGAACAGAAGAACAAGCGAATTCGAACAGGTCAGAACAGGACAATATTAATGTTCACAGTGCGAGACTGCTCGATAATCGTCCTTGTTTTCGATCTCGTTTTCGGCGGTTTTGATGTTGTTTTCGGTCTTTACGAAAACACTCAAATTTTACTGAAAGTGTTTTTCGGTGTGTGTTTTTCGTCCTCGTTTTCGGTCCTCGTTTTTCGTCCGTGCAAAAAGAAATTTCTTTC
>JARLIE010000016.1 GCA_031291875.1 Minisyncoccota bacterium
CAAGCCGATGGTCGGGTTTCTCGGAGGGGAAGCGAGCACCGGCAAGTCTCGAGTAATCCATGCAATTCGATCGCTGTACCGTGTGTTGGGCAAAGCCGGTAGCTTGCGCATCACCGCCACCACAGGAGTTGCGGCTGTTGCACTATCAGCCCCGACCCTTGCCAGCGCACTGTCACTTGGATTCGGTGGAGATCTGAGGGAGTTTACCAACAAGCCACCTTCGGCGAGTTTACGAGCTCGATGGGGCTCGGAGGTGTCGTTCTTGATTGTCGACAAGGTGTCGATGCTGGGCTACGAAGTGTTGATGAAAGCTGATCTCCGACTGATCGCTTCACAATGCCAATGCGATGTTCGGAGGCATCAGCGTGCTCTTCGTCGGCGACTTCTGTCAGTTTCCGTCTGTGAACGCCACACCGTTGACCGGTCACGCCAACGATTCGAAGAGTGCTTTGCCATTGTGGCGCGAGTCCGTGACCTCGGTGATCACGTTGACTGAGCAGATGCGCCAAGCAGATGATGTGACAGGCGCGTCTGGAGAGCGTCTGTGCAAGCTAGGTGTGTCTCGTCAGTAGCTGTCTAGACTAAGCGTACAAAGAGTGCAGGTGCAGGCGAGCGAAGCGAAGCAGAAAGCGTGCGCGTCGACCGTCAGTCGACGACCGAGTCGACATGCATCGACTCGACGATCGACTAACGGTCAGTAGTCGACTCCGCGTCGACTCTGGAACAATGGTGCATAACAATGCATCGACGGAAGACGATCGTAGAGACGTCTTCCTGTTACAGATGACCTCGAGTTCGCGAATCATTTGCAAGCGTTTCGTGAAGGTCGCGTCGGCGCACACAACATCGCGTACTTCAACCAGCGCACCGCTTCGAACATGCAACAATCGGTGAACACAGCGCTCGTGGCATCAGCAGCGTCCGCCTTCATCGATGCCATGCCGACCGCGGCAGCTGCAGGCGGCGGCCCTCTGGCTGATGATAAAGGCACTCTGATCGTTGTGGCAGACAACAAAGACCGAATCCAGATCAACGCCGCTGTCTTCTGAACTCTGTTCCAACGATGGCAAGCGGAGTCTGACCAAAATTCGGACTCTGCTTTGCTTGCCGGGTGTCCGTTCGCGGTGTTGGACGTGCAGTATCGACGCATCGTGAGTCGTACTGAGCAACAATCGGCTGCTTCCGGCGAGAGGGCCAATCCGCTGGTCAAGGATGCGGTGCTTGCCAAGGCACTGTCTACGAGTCCGGTCGACGGTTGCGATCATCGACTGCGTTTGTACATCGGGATGGACGTTGTGCTGACGGCCAACCTCAACGTGCCACTCGGGATTGCCAATGGTAGTCGAGCGCGAGTGGTGCGACTCCTCGAAGACCCAGCGACCGGCCGACCCTACTCGCCGCAGTACGACGTCGAGGGCGTTCCAATGTACACGGTCGACCGCGATGTCGCGGCAGTCTACGTGCATCTGCTCGACGACAACGACCAACCAAGCACCCTCACCTTGTCTGATGACCTCGCCCCCCAGAGTCTTTCGAGTCTTTCCGAAGGCCGACCCAATGGAGAAGTTGCAGAAGCCCGGACAGCTGCTCCACGGATGCAAGCAGCGGTTCAGTATCGTGCAGTTTCCCATGCTTCCGGCGGCGTGTACCACAGCACATAAGACACAAGGTCTGACGTCGACGCTGTCTCGGCTGATACTCGCGGCAGGCGCTTCCTCTGAGATCGACTCGGTCGCATCTGGAGGCAGGTATGTGGCATCCGCCAGAAGATCTGCAACTTCGACACCACGATCTCTCTACGTGGTGCTCAGCCGCCTCCGTACCCTTCAAGGACTCACTCTCCTGTACCCGCTGCCATCCGATCCGAATCATCCGATGTATGCTTTGGGAGCAGTCTTGAAGACGGAACTCTCACGCACTCAGTCAAGAAGAAGTGTCCAATTAGTAAATGACCCAGCTCCAGCTTTTAGTTTAATAACTTGTTAATTTATCGTTCCAATTCATCAAACATACAATCGCCACCTTCTTCTTGAATTGAATATGCACTGCCCTTGATAGATGCTCCAACGCTTGCAAAAATTCCAATGCACCAGCTGCTGTTCGCTGAAGTCATCCTTGGAGCTTGATCCAACCTAATAGAACGAATTTGTTTCATGATTATCTCTTGTCTCTCCCCAAACTTTGCTGATGTCTCAGACTGACCTTGAGTTCGTTTCTTCTTCGCTTCGTTTTTTGGGCCTAACGACTACGCGTCGATTATCATAAATTAGCATGTAGCCTTTTGTGTCGATCGACTTCGATCGAGTCCAGAAGATGGTTGAGCGCACGCGTTTCGATCGGGAAATTTGAATCATCGGTTCTCTCGCAATTATAGAGATGTGAATGTTTGAACGGCATGCATAGATTGATGTTGATTAGTTTCACCGATTCTCTTTGAAGGCCCAGCTCACACTGTCATTTGCCCAGGCGACAGAGGGCGCGCACTCGTTTTCGCGTCGCTGGAGCTTGGCACATGGATGGGAGCACATGAAAGAGCAAACAATTGTGTTTCAGCATTGTGGTATTATTCTCCATCGATCCCCCACGCTGTCCTGGCCTGGTCGTCTCTCCTTCGCTGAGGCGGTTCGCCCGACGAATCGAATTTGGCCTGGGGATTAGCTCCTTTTTCGCGCTTTCTCGGCGGCTGGCATCGACCTCCATCCCACCCCACCCAGTGCACCGTCGGCCGCCACCGACGTCGGCGAGCGAACTCCTCGAGAGCGAACTGCGGGAGGCGGCGGCGAAGGGAGGATCGATGGACCAACCGGTGCACGCAGTCCGTCGCGCGGCCGTGGGACCTCCGCCAGTTGGTTGAGTTCGCCGCACGAGAACTGGCGGAACACAGTGTTGCTCGCTCGCTCACTAAGGTTGTAACTTAGCTAACCAGTCGCTAATGCGGTCACTAAGGTCACTAACTTCACTTCACTCACTTTCTGGTGGATTGACTAGTGTACGCAGGCGGGCGAGAAGCTGCTTTGCCA
>JARLIE010000017.1 GCA_031291875.1 Minisyncoccota bacterium
CGTCGATCCCTACGCCTATCTCGTCGACGTCCTCGCAAAGATCGTCAACGGCCACCTCAACAGCGCCATCGACGACCTGCTCCCCTGGGCCTACGTCGCGTCGCAGCCACTCAAAGCCGTGGCCTGAAGACAGCGCTTACCGTGCTCTTGGATTCCGCGAACTTCAACGATATCGCTCGCGACGCTGAATCCAAGAAAACGGAAACAAGGTCGTTTGCTCGTCAATTTGTCCCGGACTTGATTCGCGCGGGGACAATCCCAGTTATCAGCCTGATTAATCTATTGGAAATGGCAGCCCACGCTGACCGATCGCTTGTGCGGGCGCGTTTCGATTTCTTGGCTGAATTGCTGGCAATTGGATACGTGAAATCTGTCGAGCGAGATGGCGGCGTCGGATCAATCCTCGACGTACACGCCTTGGAGTGCCGGACCCTCGCAGATGGCGTCAAGGGCGTTGAAAACATTCGACCTGAAGTGAGGCGCAAGTTGTTCGCGGTAACGACAGGGCGTGAGTTGGTTGCTCCGCTACTGGAAAACTTGGATGTCTTCTGTGAGGTCGCCAATAAAGAAGTGCCAAAATCACGAAAGATAGAATCGATATCGCGGTCCACCGTCGGAGAACAACTACGCGATAAGAAGCTCTCCGATCTAATCGAGAACGGCGCCATAAAATCGTATGATGAGCGTGTGCGCGACGTATTCAGAATGCAGCATGAATTAGGTGAGTATCTATTGGCGCACGGAGACGAAAAGCTTCTTGATCCGCGCGCTATCGCTACGGAGTTTTATTCGCCGCTGCGAGCAATGACCGGAAGGAAATTTTCGAGCGTTCGCGAATTTGTAGAATGGAGCTTCGGCGAAGAAGGCATTCCTCTCGCTGAGCGGGACTTCGATATGACGGTTGGAGAATATTGCGAGCGTGCTCAATTTCGCAGGAAGATGGAAACTGTCTGCGCGTCTGGACTGGTCTCTAAGAGAGAATTAGACGCGATCAAACCGGAAGAGTTGCCGTCGTATTGTCTCTATCAGACGTTCCGACGCCACTCACATGTTCCGGATCGACATGAAGGTGGCAGTCTGCATGACGCACTAATTGTCGCCACGAGCGTGTATGCCGACTGTGTCGTTGTCGACAAACGGACCTACGACAATTTGCGCGTCACTGAACAAAAGATGAAGCAATTTCATACGTTCATTAGGAGTTATGTGAGGGTGAAGACTTATCGCGATTTGCCGGGAAAACTTTGCGGACTATGAAGTGGGTTTCGTTCGAAGCTAGCCAAGGCGACGTCGCAAACCTTGCGGGTGGTCGTCAATAAAAAGGGCGGTCACGTCTTCCCGCCAGCGATGACGGTGAGGCCGCCGCGGGCCGCCTTGGGCAAGTCCGGCGGCCGTGGCTCAACGAGATCGGGCAGATAGGCCTGGCAGCGCCGGCCGGGATGGCGCTCATGGGTGCGCGGACAGGCCGCCGAGATCGTTTCGAGGACGTCAGACATCAGCGCGTCGGCGCCGAAACGCTCCGCCAGCGCGGCGAGCCGGTAGCGGCCGATCCGCGGGGACTGTCAGGAATCTTGTGTGGGGGGCCATAGTGACGTAAGCGCTGTCTTCAGGCCACGGCTTTGAGTGGCTGCGACGCGACGTAGGCCCAGGGGAGCAGGTCGTCGATGGCGCTGTTGAGGTGGCCGTTGACGATCTTTGCGAGGACGTCGACGAGATAGGCGTAGGGATCGACG
>JARLIE010000120.1 GCA_031291875.1 Minisyncoccota bacterium
GCAAATGGGCTACCACTCAGGTGGTGTACTAAGCACTCCTCGCGCTCTGTATGGGTGGGTCATTGACTGCCTGGCTGCTGTTCGTTGCCGAGCCTCAGCGATCCTCCGAAGAGGTCTTTACTTTTGGCCGCCACTGTATCGTTCGCCGGTGCACCTTTTCTCCGTCGCGTCGCCATGAGCGCCCAGCCAGATGCCCTGGCCGCCACCGCCGCTGCCGCCGCCGCGCCTGTCGACTCCCGTCTGTCGCTCGGCCTGCTGGTTCATCGTCTGCCGCACATCAACTCGCCCGCTCGGTGCGACCTGCTGCAGCGATTGGAGCTGCTCGTCGGAGGCGGCGCCATCGGAGGAACGGAGCACACGGTCGAGCTGGACTCCATCCGCGAGAGTCCCAGCGGCCTCGACGCCACCTCGGAGAGTGTGGTGGCGCTGAGGCGTTCCGTCCTGCTGGTCGACGCCGCCACCGGCCTGCAGCAGGCCAGCGTCTGGTACGAGGGCGAAGAGTTCTTCCCGGTGCGCCTCCAGATAGCCGCAGCCGCCGCACCGCACGTCACCGGCGTCGAGTTTCGCAGTCGATACCTGTTCGAGTATCGCGGTCTCACCGAGGAGGATTCCGACGCGCAGGCCGACCTCGCCGACCAGTTCGAGCAGTGTCGCCGCCTGCTCCGCGAACTACCGAAGGCGCTCGCCAAGAGCGAAGTCGCTGTGGAGCGACTCGACGACGATGCCGACGCGCGGCAACTCGGGGCCCTCGTGCTTGAGCAGAAGCGTTTGAAGAAGGAGCTGGCCGCGCAGCGATCCCTCCTGGCGTCGCTGGAAGTCGCCGAGGCCGCCGTGCGCAGCCGGTCCCAGATGACGCTGCATCGCCATCAGTCCATGCTCGTGCTCCCGATCGGCCTCTCGCGTGTGGGCGCCGACGTCTACCACATATCGCTCCTCCCGCTCCTCGCCGCCCAGGACTTCGCACGTGCCAAACGACCGCGCGCGCGCATACTCGACCTGCCGCCGGTGGTGGAACCGGAAGCGCCAAGCATCCAGGCGGCGCCTGCCAGTGCAGCGACGGCAGAACCAGCGACGACGGCGGCTTCATTCGAATCGGTCGCTGGCGTATCAGCGGCAGCAATCGTGGGCGCATCGAGCTCTTCGGTCGCTTCTGATTCTTCCGCTGACACGCCTTCGTCGCCTGACGAAACCGTTCCCAACGCAGCCGCAGCGGCTTCCTCGACTCGCCCTGCGGCAGATGCTGCGATCTCTGCTCCGCCCATTCCATCCTCTGTCTCAGCATGAGCACTTTGTCTAGCTGCTTGAAATCCTTTCGCGCTTCGGCAAACGACAAACAAATGACGTTCAAATTAATATTTTCCCTCTCGAGAGCTCGCGGTCGCGCGCGCGCGCGCGGTAAGCTTGCAATTAAATTGCATATGCATGCGATTGCGATCGCGATCGCGCGAGTGCCGTCGATGCGCATGCATGCAGCTGCAGCTGCTGCAACGCTCGCTGGTTCGCCCATGCATTCATTCGCCGTTGGATCAGACCGGACGAAGACCGATCGCATTTCAACGCCAGTAAAACATAAGTGATGAGGGCCGAGGGCCCCATCACATCCGCATTGTTCATTCGCTCTCACTGTTCCTCCGCCGCCATCGGCTCGCGTCTCTATCCTCCATGGCGGCGTGCACGACTCCGCGGCTGCGCCGCGTCACCTATCTCGCTTCGCTCTCGCTTCCTTCAGTTCATCGTCGATCAACACCACTCGCGCACCTAGCTCCCTCGGTGGACTAGTGCCCAGTTGAGATCTCTAGATCTTTGCGTCCAGGCCCTAGTCGACTGTCGTGTCACTAGAGGTAGCGAGTTCCTTCCTCCACCCACACCACTGTGAGTTCCAAACTGTTTCGTGGGCAGCGCGTGGATCACGAGTGCGTTGCGTGTGAGTCGAGCGGCGTGGAGGGGCCAGTGGCCCCTGCGTGTTCCCAGGCTCACCATGCGGTGCTGTGCGTGCGTGTCAGGTGGATGCCACCGAAACCCGAGCGAGTTCTCTCGACTCGCATCGCATCCCTCCCGGCACACGAGCGCCCGCCGATCGCCGAGCGCAAGGACCTCACCGAGGGTCAGAGGGTCCTACGTCTGCGCGAGGAAGCACAGGCGAAGGTCGAGGCCAAGCGCGCCCGCGGAATCGCCAAGGGTGTAATGTTACTGTCTTTGAGGGTTGGTGGGATGTTCATATTAAGACGCCAAAGCATTTGCGTAGGCGACAGCCCAGGAAAACAAAGATCTGCGCAAAGTGCCACATCGAGAAAACGGTTGATAACTTTACACCACAACGTGTATATTATTTTTACAGCTACTGCAAGCCTTGTGCCACGGCAGGTATGTGCGCCAGTTATGACTCGCAAGCGCGCAAAAACAAATACCGACGTCAGCGCTTGGATGAAAATGCTAAGCATATGATATCTAAATCGATGCGATCTGGCCTCTAGTGTTGAACAATAAATATGTACTAATGATTAATTAGTACAAAATGTCTCGAGTAGAAGATTACGCTGAATTAGACAGGCATCTAGTTCCAGATGCCGATGCAAAGCGAGAATTTGTAGACGAAATGCTCGATACCTTACCCGGTAAGCTTTGGTCTGATCCAAAATTAACTTTGTTGGATCCAGCTTGCGGTATTGGTAACTTTCCGATTGCTATCTATTTTTGATTGATGAAACATTTGCCTATTACGAATTTGAAGAAGCGGAGGAAACATATTCTCGAAAAGATGCTATTCATGTCTGAACTCGATAAAGAGTCACTAGATAAATGTCGAAAGCTTTTGGATCCCGCAGGAGAGTTTAAACTCAATGTTTATCGAGGTGATACTTTGGCTGTTGAGTTTTCTCACTACGATGTCATTTTGGGCAATCCTCCTTATAATTGTGGTTCACAGACTCTCTACCATCGATTTATTGAGAAGTTTATCGACAAGTGTCGTTATCTTTTATTCATCACGTGCACTCCATCGAGGTGGTTCTCTGGTGGAAAAGGACTTGGCGCGTTTCGCAAAATGATGTTGGCAAGGACGGATATTCGATTGATAAAACATTTCGATAATGCTAGTGAGATTTTCAAAGGTGTAAATATCAATGGTGGTGTCAGCTATTTTTTACGAGACTCGAGTTATTCTGGTAAATGCAAGTTTAATGGCGCTATGACAGATCTAAGTCGATACGATGTCGTTGTTGAGCCTAAGTGGAATTCTCTAATTGAGAAATTCAAAGACGAGCCTAAGCTAAGCGATCTATATTTTGGCCGGTGTTATGGAATTGAAACAAATGATAAGCGATTATTGGATAAACCAGTAGCTGGCGCTATTTTATGCTATGTTAATCAGAAAATGGGATTTCGTAAATGGATCAAAGGTGCACAGCCAGACGGCTGTTGGAAGGTTATCACCGCTCGCGCAATTGGATCGGCGCCGCGCTTTGGAAATACCTTCATAGGCAAGCCGAATGAAGTGCATTGCGGGAGTTATTTAAGTTTTCGAGTCAATAGCCAGGCGCAAGCTGAGAGTTTACTTTCGTTCATGAAATGCAAGTTGACATATATGATGCTGGCGACGAGGAAGAGCTCACAGAATCTATGCAAGGATACAATCGCATGGGTGCCGCCGCCGCCGTTGAATCGTGTGTGGACTGATGGAGAGGTGGCGAAGTATTACCGCTTGCGACGACGGTAAGCGACGCCCAGTATTTTTGAGATCGACCAACACTTTTGCGACGCGATGGCGATTGTTTTTCTTTTGCGTGATTTGCATGCTGGCGTGCATGGCTAGCATGAATCGAGTCGAAACATGTTCGAATTGTATGGTTGGAA
>JARLIE010000121.1 GCA_031291875.1 Minisyncoccota bacterium
CTCACGTCGCACCGTGTGCTCTCGCCCCTTGCAGCCGATCGCGAGCGGAGAAACGTACCGAACTGGCAGCGCGACCAATACAGAGCGTGCGCGCGCGTGCCGCCTCTCGCTGGATAGAGCGCGATCGGAATACTCACCCTCACATCGGTACACTGCGTGACCAGGGCCGGAACGCATACAAAAAGGACAAAAACACCAAACGAGAAAACGACGCGTGCCCGTGCACGTCAAGCAGAAGGAAGTCGTCGGGGTTGAACTCTGGGCACGAGGTGCAGAGTCTTGGTACTGTACTGCTCAGCCAAGCTGACCGCATTACATGATGGTTTGCATGCAAATTTCTAATCGATCGCGATCGCGATTCAATGCATGGTAAACCCTTCAAAAAGAATGTACTAAGTTCAACAATTGCAATAGGACGAACATTCACAAAGCAAATAGCATAGAAGCACGCACACTCATATTTATGAGTGCCTCCTTGAGAAGATGAAGAGTGCATTTTACGGGGAAAGAGACACAGGTGCGGCTAGAATAAGTGACTCGACGGAAACGAACGTCCCAAGGAAAGGGAGAGACGCTCTGGGAGGAAGAGAGAGAAGCGAAAGAAGGACGAGGAAAGGAAGAACAGAGTCTCGTCGTCTGGCGAGCTGCTATGACACGGGCTGTTCTTTGGGCCCACCGCTCCCACCCTGGATTTGGAGGGAACAAGTGGAGGGAAGCAGAGACGTGAGAGGAGGAGAGGAAGAAGAGGACCCGTTCCGTGTGTGGCCTACATTGGGCAGCCCGTCTGAGCTGTCTTGACGTGTTGGGTCTTATCGACCGTCTCACCGACCATATTCCCGCTGGGGCCACGTGCATGACGGCGTGCACATCTTCCCGCAGTGTTGACGTGCATACGGGTGCATGTTGATCTCCGCAGGTTGACGTGCATGGTTGGTGCACGTGATCTCCGCTGTTTGACGTGCCCGATTAGTGCACGTGATTTCCGCATGTTGACGTGCATGGTCGGTCTTTGTAGGGCTATACATTGGGACGGGGTCGCTAGTATTAGGGCTCGACTGTCAGGCCCTAGTGTCGTGTGGTTTGCGCAAAATGTCGCAAACGCACTCTGCTGCTGGCATGCTATGAAGCTTGCATGCAGTGAGCGAAGAGCGTAGTGAATGTGTAGTTATGCGAGTCAGGCTGAAAGCCGGTTAAACGGAGCATAAGCAACATTAGATAGCCCTTACGAAGTACTATCCGAACGTGCTAACAATGTCTCTTCATTCCACTCGCTTGTCGTGTTGCTCGCGGTCTTCCCTTTTTTTTCGATTTTTGAATTTCCTGAAACGCCGAAGAGCTGCTGCTCAACGAGGGAGATGTGCACAGAAGCAAACTGTGCGCGAGTGGAGATCTATACGATGCACACACACCTGTGTGTTGTCCCTTCCGCCGCTCGTGTTGCTTCAAGTTGGCTGCGCTGCGTTCGAAAACAAGCCGTACGTTTTGGAGCCTCACTTTCTTTGGGGGGTGCCAAATTGAATGAAAAAACCAGTAGTATTTAATGAAAGGGTGTACAGTATTTAATGA
>JARLIE010000122.1 GCA_031291875.1 Minisyncoccota bacterium
CCGGTGCAGAGTGCCGCGAACCACTGGTCGTTGGGTCAAAGCAATTGCACAGCCAGAAGCAGCGCGGCGAGAGAATGTCTTAGGCGATTTTGAGTGTCGAACACTGACGTGGCCCCACGACAGCTTGCGACATCCTCGTAGCCCGCATGCAAGAGCGTGCTGGCCCCTCACCCCAGACATGTCATGGCTGAGACCAGGCAGATGCGAATGAGCGAGCAAGAGCTTGCGAAAAAAGCTTAGGCGTGTCCGGGTTTGCGGATCACGTCAGTATATAATTATTATACACAATAATATTCTTTCCAGTCAATGTTTTCATTGTTTTAAATTTGCGGTTCAAAAGCGACCTTTCAAGGGTCAAAATCGACCTCCTCAAACGTTTCTCTCACTTCCAGATTCGTTTCCGCGATCAGTGGTTTCGGGATCCCGAAACAGTGTGTTCGAGTATTTTTCAGGCTGTTCGAGTATTTTACAGTATTTTCCAGGCGTCTCGAGTATTTTCCAGGTCGGTCGAGTATTTTCCAGGTTGCTCGATTATTTCAACAGTCTGAGCATTTTTCAAAGGGCTTTGAGAGTTCTTACAAGTGCCTCAAGCGTTTTGCCACGTGTTTCGGGTATGAAGTTGTCTGTCTTCACTAGAATGACACTAGCGAGCACAATAACACGACGAGCACTAGGGTGTGCAAGCAGCAGAGGACACACCAGGTCGCGATGGAGAGATATCGGGCCTGACGTCGCCGATGTCTGGGGCCTAGCAGAGGACTGTCCATTGGGTATCCGGACTCACTGTCCGGCCACGAGATGCAGCAATGGGTCCGTTGTGTGTGGTGGTCTGTGTGTGTGGTGGTGCGGTGCAACGAGGCTTTTTCAACGTGAAAAAGTCGATCCGTTACGCGATGGTTCGTCGGCTACTAAGCGAATGAACACAAACAAACAACGTCACGCATTTTCTCATAATCATATCTATGTCACGCTGGTGAAATTTTCAGATCTGTATATTGAATATTCAATTCGAATTCGAATCGATCACCCGGCGGGTGAAAGAAGTGCTTGCGCCTCCAGCGGTGAAAGCGAAGTCGCAATCGGTTGTCGCTACTCCAAGCAGAGAGAGAGAGAGGTAGATGTATATTTTGGCGTGTAGGTGCCAATAATAACGCACACACCCAACCACCACTCCCAGCGTATCTCGCGATCGCATCGTTCTGTTGCTCATCTCGCTGGCCTGTCATTTCTGTTTCTCTCTCTCTTGCGCAGGCCTCTCGGATCCTCTGCGTCCGGCCGAGTTCGACGTGGAGCGCATCTACAGGTGAGTGTCGGCGATGCTCTCGTGATCGCGCCACCGCCTGCTTCGACCCGCGCCTGCCCTTGCTTTGAAGTCTTTCTCGTCTCATGGGAGCCAGCATCTCTCCAGACTGTGAGTCACCCACTCGCAGGAACTGGCTTATTGGTTTACACCCTAGATCCGCCTTCTTCTCCGCCGCCTTCTTTCGCCTCGCCATCCATCGGGTCTTCTTCACCGCCGTGCTGCGAGTGCTCTCCTGATTCTCACCCTGGCCTCGTGCGTCGCTTTGCTTCTCCTCTTCTCAGACCATCGACGAACTTTCAACCGCACCGACGATGACGCTCGCCTCTGGTCGTCGGTACTCGCGCACTCATACAGTTCGTCCAGGACGAACTTCAACGTCCAGGCACAAGGGGGTACCCGACCTTCACCGCGCCAAAAACCCCCCTGGGGTCGTCAACCCTTAGGCTA
>JARLIE010000018.1 GCA_031291875.1 Minisyncoccota bacterium
AGCCGTTACATGCTTACGGTCGACGAGCTTCTCTCGTGGCAATCCGCAATGGACCAGTACGGCCTCGCTGGCCTACGCACTACGCGGATTCAGCAATACCGACTGTGATGACTCCTTAATACGCCGCCCTTCTAATTAACGCTGTCAGTCCGCGCGTTGTCCGCTGTTGCCCCAATAGCCGACAAACGCCGGTGCGGCTAGATTGTCCGCGAAGTGCCGATATTGTTGCAAAAGTCTCAAATCGAGGAGCGACAATTTTTCCGCCAGAAGGCAGGACAGGCCGTGACCGCCGACTAATATGGCCTCAGCCTAATTACCGAAGTCGCCGGTGAGTTCGTCGCTGTGCGATGAGGTCCCTCGCATATTTATTCCAAAATCGCATCTAGAGCCCAGAGATTTTTTATCAGCAGTGCAAAACGACTTTTGCAACAATATCGGCCATTCGCGTCATTTCGCGCTGCAGAAAAATATCGAGCCATTCACTTCTCTTCCATTGATCGGTAATACCCAAACTCTGAAATCATGACTCGTGTTACCCGGCGTTGTGCCGGGATGGTCGCATCGTAAACGTGAATCAAATCAAATACCTGGACGGGCGTTACAAGCCCGTCGCAACGTCGCAGATAGGTCGCGGGTAGCGCGACTAGGTATTAGTCCGCGGATACGCGCTGCGCCCTGAAATACCTGGCGCGAAGGCCTCGGTCGCAATCGACCATTGGGAATAATCAGCCATTCGTGCCGAAGCGCAGCCGTCGGCGTGGAAGACGTGGCCGCGTCGAACACTAGCTGTGCAGTCAAACTGGATTCGCAGAATGATAGGTTACGGAACGTCCATTTGCCTCGGCAAAGCAGTGACCTTGAGCGCAGGCCACGAATCTGGGGGGTCAGAAGTTCGAATCTCTTCGGACGCACCAAATTTCGACCAACCGAGGTAAAATTACGAACGCCGCGTCGACGCCGACGCGACACTCACTTATGCCAGTGATGCCGCTTTGGCTTTGTGACTGACCTTACCGCGTAAAGGATACCATGCGTTTACAGGCCTGCAGGAGCACGAGCGCATCGGTGGCGAAAACCAGTGCTTGAACTCCGCGCCGTAC
>JARLIE010000123.1 GCA_031291875.1 Minisyncoccota bacterium
ACAGGATTGCTGAAAAACTATGTCTGTATCCCCTCTGGATCGCATGTCATAAGTGGTCAAACACTCTCATTTTTGACTGTAAAAAAAACTAGCCGTTTAACGAAAGCAGCTAGTAGCTGCTACTAGCTACCCCGGTCGGAAATTTCACAGTGCCATGTAAATTCGGCGTCTCCAAGGAAGTGCACGCCATCGATCGCGCCGGGATCGAACTCGGAGTCCAAATCGTAAACTTGAGCGCGGGTCTCCTCGTCGAAACAGAGCACGCGATTCGACTGTCGTCGGTGCTCATCGTTGGTCACCGTGGTCATCGTCGCCACGGTAGCGTCTCCTGCTGCCATGATCGCAACACGAAACGTCGTCGCCGTAGCGTCGATCGAACTAAGTCTTGGGTCGGTCACTCTGCTGATCGATCACCCAAACGTACAGCAAGAGTACCCGAAATGGACCCGAAGGTTTATTCGTGCACAAATGTGTCCGCCTGTCAGTGAGGTGAGGGACCGAGCTGGAGTGAGGGGGCGGGTGTGAGGAGGAGGGCGACTCCGAGGTCGAAGTCTTCGAAAATCGCGTTGGAACGGCGACACCGAGGGACACTGGGGAGTCGATTTCGGCCGTGCGACTGCTCGCTCGACGTTGTTCGACACCTATTCGATGCCTGGTTGTGGGTCCTCGGTGGGTGACGTGTGATCTCTGAGTCAACTGTCCGATCGACGATCGTCGGTACCGCGAATCGAGGTTCGAAATCCGCGGAGCGACGGAGGCCGACGGTGACACGAGACCCGCGAGTGGGCCGAACAACTGCAGAGAAGTCGAATGGCCGTGCAGCGAGAGAGGTTTTGCCGTGGGTGAGGTGGCACGGCGGTCCCTCTGCGGCTTGATGAGTCGACCGAGAGCTGAATCAGCCAACAGCGGAATCGAAGAATTCACTCGAACGATCGAGCGCTGTGATACCAGTTGGCGAGGTGAGGGGGTGCACCCTAGTGTTCCCACACCATGAATGCATGTCCTTGCGTCTCAATTGGTCCGATCGGGTGCAGCGGTCGCACCCTTC
>JARLIE010000124.1 GCA_031291875.1 Minisyncoccota bacterium
CTTGTCCCGGCCATCCACGTCTTTCTTGGTCAAATAAAGCAAGACGTGGACGACTGGCACGAAGCTAGAGGAGAATACCGCAGGCGGCCTAAGGCAGCAGTCGCCACCCTCTAGAAAGCGATACTCGTCCTCCGAGCCATGGTTTACTGCGGATTTTTGCGATCGCTAAATGGCAAAATGATCATAAATTTCTTCTGCGTCTTGTTTAGTTCGTAGGAGTAGGTTCTTCGGGAAGCATCGTCGTCACCCTCGGCCCTAGAAAGCGATTTTCCGAGCTCCTGCGAGCCAATCGATCTGTACCTACCAAGCCCACGGTCGTCGCAAAATTCGTCGCGCGTGTAATTTGCACGTCGGGCAAAGTCGCTATCCTGCAAGAGATCGCAAACAACCATATTGATGGCTCTGTTATCCAGCTTTACGAACCGATCGACGATCTGCCTGACATCGTCCCCGGCGAAAAATTCGCTAGCGTCCGGCTGAACCAGCTTCCCTATCAATTCCAAAATATTGCCATTTGCCCGATGTTCGTCGATGCATTGCCGGAAGCTTCCAGCTCCGCATGACCCTGTCTTCAGCCGTTTTACTAATTTCAGAGTATCGCGCAACGGGACGAACGCCCGATCTCCAACGAGTGTTTCATATCCCGCCATCTTGTCGGTTAGCTCATCGAGGTTGTCGACAGTGTCAATCAGGACCTTGAATTGCCGACCGACATCGATCCCTTCGATTCTTGGGTCGCACCTGAACGTCGTAGTAAAATCGATGTTGGAAGGAGAAACGTCGCGCAGTTTTAGAGCGTCGCTAAGCCTGAACTTGTTCGCGCATGAGAGTGTTCGCTCCATCAGCGCCTTGCTTTCAGCGATTCTGCGCTTCCAATCGGAAGACGAGCATTGCGCGGCTTCTATGGTGATCGCTTTCGCTTGATCTAGCCACCACAAGATATACTGCTTTTGTTCTCCAACGTCTCGCAGGTCGGGACAGGATGTCGGACTCAGCGTGCGGATAGCGACAGTACCTCCGGCCTTCGTTGCCACGAAGTCTTCGTACCTCGCATCATAGGAAGTAAAGAGAGGCTCTTGAAAAGCGTAATTGCGTGGTGCGGTGTCGCAGAGAAATGGATCGCGGCATAGCTTTTGAGGTTGAACAGCGTCACCCTCCTC
>JARLIE010000019.1 GCA_031291875.1 Minisyncoccota bacterium
GTGACAACGAGTGACCCGAATAATCCTATTAACCCTAATAACCCTAATAACCCTAATTTCACTGCAAGGATAGCTCATATGTGCAGCTTGCTGACGTTGAGGTGACGTGTGCTGCCCTGTTCAGGCTACTGAGTTAGAATTTTTCAAACGGCAACGTCAAAATTGGTGAAGTTCAAATTCTACCTGGCGGTACGAACGAGTTGTGTCACCGGAGGTGATAGCTGTCGCAAGCAGATCGGTCACTCCTTCCATCATGATGATCATCTATCGGTTCACTCGCGTTGCCTTGTTGTAAGACTTGATCTGGTTGATTCGCTCCACCGCACTCAGACACCAGAACTTTGTACCGGCCCAGCACAGGCTGCAGAGGTGATGATCAAGAAGTTGTCACAGAGTCGTAGGAGTCACTCTTGCATGTGCTCACTGCCATGCTTGTATGGACTCGCACAGTTACCGCACGGTAGTGAGCTTGAAAACAACGAAATTTCGAGGTTTGCGCTCAAAAATTGCTACCATCCCAACAAGGAGGCGACACTGGCTGGCATTCTATCCCAGCATACCCGCAGGTACAAGCTACAGTACCATGCAACAGTTGCTCGGTTTGAATCAATCCCACACGCGTTAGACCTCGAAACGTACAAAATCGAAAATCGAAAAACCTTGCCGCCAATAAAGGGTTACATTGTTGAATGCGAAAGACATTGTAGTTTCAGCTCAACGTTCGTACGAATGACAGGAAACCCCAACGCGTGGGATGGAGCGACAGGGAAGCATTGCAAACCGCGAGTCAGTCGATGAGACGGTACCGCGCGCGTTAGTTGGCCATTCGTGGCCACACCGATTGGGCCACGGTGCAGGTTCACCGACGGTGAGGCGCCACGCCTGGATACGCATCAATTACAATGCATCCCAACTGTTGATGGCCTGCACCACTTGGGCAATTTCCGGAATCGCCGAGAGGTAGTCATCCGTTGCATACGATGACTGGGTGACATCGATGCGAGGATGGCCGTGTTGCTTCAACAGACGCGCGATGGCGATCCGATCGTCCGCATACGTGCCATCGAATCGGCCCGTACCGCCGAGGATAAGGTCGCCGGGAGTACGCTGTCGCCCGCTCAGCGCGTGAGGCTGAGCGCCAGTCTCGAGCAGGATCTTGACTCCTTCGACCCAGCAATTCAGCACTGCCCAATGTAGAGCGGTGTAGTGCTCGTTGTCCTTGACATCGCGCACATCGATGCTGCTGATCCCCGCGTCTTGTAGTGCTGCCTTGAGACGATCCACATCGAAGTTGCGCGCAGCAAGCAGAAGCTTCTTGTCCGCCTTGGTTCTGCCAACTATGTGAGAACGGGACACGCCATCCAGTTCAAACTTCTGCTGTGCGTGATAGCCAGCCGGAGCAGCCATCTTGTGCGAACTGTCGGATATTACACACACCGGGCAAAGCAAGGCAGGTGAACGACACATTCGCCGCTGAGCATGATGTAAGCCGCCAGACTTCGTCGCTGTAACTCGCGACTAACGGAGTGGGTGGAGTTGGTGGATCCGTACGTGGGGAAGAGAGACCCGGACTGCGCGACGCAACACGGAGAAACAACAATGTCGACATAAAAAGGCAGTGCTGAGTCAGTAGCCGACGAGATACGTCGCCCGATACTGCGAACAAACGTCGAGGGATTGCTGATGATGGACAGATTTGGCGCAGCGGATGCGGACCTCGCGCAGCCGCGCAGCCGCGCACCAGTCGTGTGGACCTCAGCACCGCCTTCCACAACAGCTTCTGCAAGGTGACGGCGATCTGGCCCGCATGAGACGACTACCTTGCGTGTTGCGTGCTGCTGCCGCTGCGCTGCACACTCCGATCACTCCTGTCGCTGGCACAGCGGCTGATGCGGAAGCGCGATATGGTACAGAAGGCGACAGCAACGAAAGCATCGCGCAACGTGCCGCTTGCCAGAGGCGGCCGGTTTGCGAACTGACCGTCGTGCGTGCTGGACAATGAACTCGCGTTCAACCAGCTTGGCGCGAAAAAGAGGTTTCTGTACTGGATGGAAATAGATAAATCGCAATGGATGCAAAGGAGGAGGTAGAACCAGTTCTTAATGGAGCTCAATGGATTTATTTTCTTGCAAAGCTAACTATCATGCCAGTTTGAGTCTCCTCTCCTGGATCTCCGGCTCGCTACAAGCCTTCCAACTTCTTGACTGCACTCGCGATTCAAAACCGGCGTGGCCACAGCCTTTCCACCACCTCTCTTTCGTGTTCGGAGGTCCACGGGTGAGCGCAGCAGCATGCAAACGCACCGCACGAGGCGTGTCGGCGTCATCTCCCTACGGGCACGTCCGCGTGCCAGTTCCAGGTCGTCCTCGGACTGCTTGCTGATTGTGTGCGCTGTCGCGATTGCAGAACGGTGATGATTGATTGCCAACGTTGTTCGCATGGCTGTCGACTCCAACTCAGCACCACCATCATGAGCGCACCAAGCAAGCGATACTCTCCGTTCTTTTCTACCGTGTACGACGAGACCGCACCACGCAAGGATCACCGAACCATCGGTCGTGGAGGGCATTTTTCCGTCCTGCAGGCGGTCTATCCGGAAGCTGCTGGTGAGCTTGCTGGTCGCGGATTTCGATTCATCGTCATCTGGGACGAGGATCATGATCGTCGCGTGATCGAGATCGCTGAGGAGTTGTTTCGCCGCAAGGTGATGCATCTTTTCTACGCGATCGGCGAACGCAAGGCGTCGGTGTCCCTGATACTGCCACCGGGAGCCACTATGGGACAGCAGCATCCCAAGTGGCTGGAGGATCTGCCGCCCTTCGACGATACATTCAACGTGTTTGTTCGCACCGACGATACCGAGGGCATCATGCAGACGTCCGCCAAGGATGTGCAACAAGCACTGCACGAGCTACAACAGGCTTGTACCATCCACGGTCTCCAAGTAATGTCACCCGACATCAACGCCTCGTATGCGACGTTCACTACGTCAGCAAGTGAGCTATACGACGAAGAGAGCCGACGGCTTCGTGCTGAGGAAGAGGCACACGAGGAACCGTCGCCAGAGGAGCATGATGTCGACGAGCCCGAGCAAGCTTCCGAGCCGGAGCGAGATTTCGAGCAGGAGCTCGAAGAGGAGCCCGAAGGTCCGGACTGTCTTGAGCAGCGATAAGGCATGAAAGGCTGGGTGACTATCACGGTAATTCGATCAGGTCCACGTGAGACAACACTTCCGAAAGGAGACAAGGGGTGTCGGCGTCCTCGTCGTCGTCGTTGACGGTAGCGTCGTAAGTCGCCGCCGCCGCACGCTCGAGCGTCGGAGTGACCATCGCACGACCGCAACAGCGATGTCACATCATTACACGCACGAGCAACACAGTAAACTGCATCGCCGCGTCCTAGTCTATCCACCCCCCGCCCGTGTGCGTTGCCACGCTTGTAAATAGTTCGCAATACGGACATACAGGATCTCGATAACCCTAATAGCCCTAATAAACCTTATTAACAAGGCAAGAATGATAACCCTAATCGCCGGTGGCTAGGAATAACCCTAACCGCCGAGAATAACCCTAATCGACGCTGAACGCGCGGATAATCCTAACGGGCAATCCGATTCGCTCACGCACTTCGATCGACAGCCACGATCAACCGCGAAGCTGCAATGATAACCCTACAAATCGATGACACCATCCATCCATGGTGAAAGGA
Organism: Minisyncoccota bacterium; assembly: GCA_031291875.1. GTDB lineage: Bacteria > Patescibacteriota > Minisyncoccia > Phycocordibacterales > UBA2100 > UBA10103. The sequence continues at coordinate 3,709 of JARLIE010000019.1, forward strand.
GTGCGCTATCGTATAGTCGCAGTCCGCTTCCCTAGCTGTGTCGCAGTCGCAGACCCGTCGGTGGGCTGGTAGCTGAGCTGTATGGATGAGAAGTGAAGCGCAGAGCGAGCGGGAGGCGAGCGCCCAAACGCCA
>JARLIE010000125.1 GCA_031291875.1 Minisyncoccota bacterium
GCATGGCGCCCGCGCCGTTCAGCGACTTCGGCACGCTGGCCTACTACCGATAAACGCCATCTGGGAACTTTCTCCGCTAAGAAGCCAAACCGTTTTCGGCATAAAGGCGCCGGGGAATTTTCGGCGTTTATACGATCGGATATACACACAGGTTCTAGGCGACCACAAGGTCGTGGACAAGGGCCAACTAAGCTTCCGGTTTGAACATTGAACGACGCGACGAATCCGTGTTCGGTGCATCATAGCGCCGACTATGGATTTGTCCTCGCTGCGTGGTGAATTTCATGGAAATTTTCAGAGACCTACCAGATGCCGCCGACCGACCTATGGCACTCACGATCGGGAACTTTGATGGTGTCCACCGTGGGCATCAAGCGATGGTCACGATGTTGAAGGAAGCAGCGCAACGTCGCGGTCTACCTGTCTGCGTATTGACATTCGAACCTCATCCTCGGGAGTTCCTTTTTCCGCGCAACGCGCCTCTACGACTGACCAATTCCCTCGCAAAAGCAGCTTTGCTCGCAAACGCTGGGGTCGACCGTCTCTATGTCTGCCCGTTCGATGTTCATATGGCGAGCATGCCGGCAGAGTTATTCGTATCGCGAGTACTCGTGTCGCGGCTCGGCGTGAGCTGGCTACTAGTTGGAGATGACTTCCGGTTCGGCGACGAGCGTCGCGGCGATCTCGCATTGCTGCACAGAATGGGGCAAACATTCGGGTTCGAGGTGGAATCGATGCCTACTGTAAATGTCAATGGCGAACGGGTGTCAAGCACGGCTGTTCGCGAAGCCTGGGCGCAAGATGATGCCGCTAGAATGGCCACACTTCTTGGTCGTCCGCAACTGCTCTAGGCGCTATCAGGGCGCTGTCACGTTGCTGAATTGGTCGAGTAAGATCGCGTGATGAAGAATGCAAAATCGCTTTACCCCGGTCATCGCTTTCCAGCGGCGGTCATCAGTTGCACGGTGCGCTGCCTTCAGGTTTCAGCTCAGCCTGCGTGATAACGAAGAGCTGCTGTTCGAGCGCGGGGTTATCGTCAGCTACGAAACGGTCCGACGCTGGTGCGATAAATTCGGTGCGTGTTTCGCACGCCGTGTGAAAGCGGCGCGTCGCAAGCCCGGCACCA
>JARLIE010000126.1 GCA_031291875.1 Minisyncoccota bacterium
CGGCGGCGCGGCCGGCACGTAGACGGCATTCGCTGCCACTGCCACAGGCTTCGTTCGAATGATATTCTCGGTATTGGCGACCGCACTGTAGCGATTATCGCGCAGCGGATTCGCAGTCATGAGATCGAGTTCGTTGTAGAAGGGAAGGGAAGCAGTCAAATCGATCTGAAAGAGCTTCCGACCGAAATCGCGCCACTCCTCGCTGCTTTCGTCGCAGCTGGTCGAGGAAGAAGAGCAGGATGCCGATGTCGCGTTCGTCTTTGGTTGTACGGAGTAGACGTGATAGGTGGTGAGCTGCTTGAAGGTGCGCTTCGTGGCTTCGAGCTCACTCGCGGGCACGATCACGAGCTCATGATGCGTGGAGACGCCGTCCGCCTGCAGTCGATCACCGCCGAGTAGGTAAGTCGCGTTCACCTCCTGCGCATGCTTCTGTACGTACTCCGCCAGTATTGATTTCGCCGCATTTGCCGGCTGCGCGATGGCGATGGAGAGCGACTTGTAGGTGAGCGACTGGCCGCGCGTTGACAGCAGCTCATGCAGCGTCAGAAGCGAAGTCGCGCGACTAGACGACGCCGGAAGCTGAAGCCAACAAGAGAGGCAGAGAGGGAGGAGAGTAGGAGGAAACATCAGCGGAGAGAGCGAGACGAGTGCACTCCTCTCCTTCGACTGCCTGGACTCAAACGATGGAATCGCATTGTCCGAGTCGACTGACCGTCATCGTGTCGTCCAGTGATGCGGCTTCGAGTGGCAGATGCAGCTCCAATGAGTGAAACGAGAGTATCTCGAGTGCAAGTGCTCGACTGCAGTGGCGTGCGTGCGCGGACTCGATGTCGAGCGGCTTAGTTCGAGGCGAGGAGTGCCGGCAGAGTTGGCGCCAAAACGCGTTTTGAAGAAACGAAGGCAACGAGGGAAAGAGAAGAGCTAGACAAACAGCGACAATGGAACCATATTTTCATCCTATTTTCGATCAAAAACTGTAAGTTTGACGATCTGCAATGCAGTATTGATCGTGCTAGGATGAAAAATCAACAAATAATCAATCCTACAATTCTGTCATAAGTAAAAGCTCTCTAGTTGCATATCGCCTATGTTTTATTTGTATTTAATTAACAAAGCTTTATAAAACTGTTTTTATTCAAATTAATACAATATAAAATGCAGGAGGAGCTTGAGAACATGACTGTGCTGTGACTGTGCAAAGTTTCCTGCGGCCTTGTGAGCTAGGCATTAATAATGAAGTAATTCTAAAAGTATTTCCAAATGTTGAGTTCTTGTAATATAGAGTATATCTTTTTTTCTCTATTTGCCCTTTTCTTCCGCTCCTCTCGTCCTGTTTCTTCGTTTGTTCGGTCGGCAGGACGCTTCGTTGAGACGCGGCTGTTTCGCGAGTTCACAGTGAGACGAGTGAGTTCACAGTGGCCCAACGCGAGTCGAGTTCACAGTGGTCACTGCTCAGTCGATCGTTTCACCGTACCGCCCCCTCGCACGTATTTCTTGAGGTTCGTTCGACCCCGACAGTGATCGACTGACTGTCGGCCGGCAGTTGCAGGGCCAGGCGCTGAGCGCAGCTGAGCGAGTCGAGAATCAGATTCGATCGGCCGGATCCAATCACGAAAGCAACGACGAGAAGGAGCGAGCCATCACGCTCGACGCTCTCAGTGCATCCGAATCGAATCTGCAGCCTGCGAGAGCAACTCGCTCGGCTGCCTCCTCTCTGCTGCTCGAGCCTCGCGACTCCACTGCTTCGATTCGTTTCTTCCTTCGTTCACTCGACTCGCCGCGACAAAGAGTCACGCGATCGAACTGAGAGACTCGAAGATCGCAGACAGGTGACTAGTGTGAGCTGAGCATACGGAGCAGTGGATGCGAGTTCGAATTCTCGCATGGAATCCTGGTCGATCCCGAGGGCTCACTCACTGTGGATTCTCTCGCTTGCTTTCTCACAGCTCGCAGTCGATTTCCTTCCTCGCTCCTCGCAG
>JARLIE010000127.1 GCA_031291875.1 Minisyncoccota bacterium
AAGCCCTCGCGTCATGGCCCTCGCGTCATGGCCCTCGCGTCATGGCCCTCGCGTCATGGCCCGCGACGGCATGGCCCGCGACGGCATTGCCGACAGGCCCCGATCCGTCTCCATGGGACAACCCCTACGCCCCAACCGCTCAGCGCGCACAGAATCTTGATTCCACCATTCCATTAACGAAATCTCGTTACACGCCTGAATTTACGCGATTGTAATACAAAGCATTTCTTCGCACAGTTCAACTGTATACAAATGCATTGTTATTGAGTGAACGACTATTTTATACATCTTTTTAATATTTTATTGACCTATAGATCCCTATTCTTAACGCACTAATGTTGCGGAAGTTAACATTTTCGCATCAAGTGCAACATCCACATCGGCGCCCTGGAAAGCATTCGGGGACGCTCAAAATCGTGCATCTTGGGGGGCGGATTTGGTCAATAGGGGACGACGATGAAACATCGTCTTACGATGGCGCTCTACCAATATTGGCTGGGCGTACGTTCATCACTGACGATTCCCAGTGTCAGGAACTTGGAACACGCGGCCATAGGCGACATATTGCCGAATATCTTCATGCTCGAGGGCGCGACGCTGGAAACGCTCACCATCGATTTTTCCGGCGCCATGATGAACCGTATCTGTTCGTTCGACCGGTTCGGGACGAGTTTTTTCGACCTCTGGAATGAGTGGGACCGTGACGACGTCCGGAATACGATCCAGACCGTTTCAGCGCTCAAGCTTCCGATACTGATCGGCGCAGCCGCCATTTCAGACGATGAAAGGCCGGTCCATTTCGAGGTCTTGCTGCTGCCGTTCCGCAAGAACGTCAATATTCTCGGATCTATCGTTCCGGTCGACGAAGCGCGCTGGATCAAGGCCCCGCTCGGCCCATTGCAGGTGACGTCCACGCGCATCCTGCACGCGGAACTCGAATTGCCGAAACGTCGCTTCGGAAAGAAAACCTCGCTGCAAGGTGGAAAACCGACGCTCGTCGTCTACGACGGGCTCAAACGCAAGTAATACCATCGCCCTTGAAAAGGGCCGATGGTATCCGCGCCCACCGGCGCGGCGGCCTTGTTTAAGCCCAGTCCGAAAAAATCGCCTAATGCAAAAATACCCAACCCCCTTTCCGTGTCGAAAAAACGGTTGTGATATTAAATACTACAGATCCCA
>JARLIE010000128.1 GCA_031291875.1 Minisyncoccota bacterium
CGTTCTCGTAAAACAACTTATCGCTGATTCGCAGCCCCGATGCACCTCACACTTTGAGAAATCCGGGCTAGCAATCTACCCGGATCGTACGATAGGCCCCACAAACGACAAGGGCTAATCGCGCTCGGATACAGTGACCGCTGAAGCACTGCCTGACAAGTAACTCTCCCACCGCACCGCCTTTGGGTGCATTTGTGACCGGCCTAGAGCTCTGCTAGTCATGTGCTTCTACGCCCAGTTTGTGTCCCCCAAGCAGAAAATGTTCGCCCTGATATGAACGGTCGCAGGCTCATTCCCGGCAAACCTCTGCCGGCATCCGAAATCCCTGATTACGATGTCGTCCGCGACACGCTAGAGGAGGCCCTCTCGCCGCGTTTTGTGTCTCGCCTACGGCGAATTAACGACATCGTTGTCAATTCCGGAGAAGCTTTGGAAGGGAACATCTTCTACCCGCACGAAGACCCGCTTACAGCTGCGGCTCCGCCAGCCGCGGGACTAGCGTCAGCGCGCCGCAATGTATGGCGCGTTGCACGATACAAGCGGCGGTTTCTCGAAATTGGCGTCAACGCGGGGCACAGCGCTCTTCTCGCGCTCTCCTCTAATCCCAAACTGATTTATTATGGTGTCGACCTCAATGAGCATGCCTATACCGAGCCATGCGTGAACTACCTCAAGGCTGAGTTCCCTGGCCAAGTCGAATATTTCTCCGGCAACTCGCTTGAAGTGCTGCCGGCGCTGGTCGCGAGCGGCGCCGACTTCAGCTTCGACCTTTTCCACGTTGACGGCGGACACACGAGTGAGGTTTGCGCATCTGATATAGCGCATTGCATCCGACTCGCCGCGGGCCGCCGCGGACGACATCTGATGATCGATGACACCCACGCAAGTTGGATCTTCGACATCGTGTGCGAACATGTCGCGCTCGGAAACTTGACCGTCGAAACGTTCTTCGATGACTGGGAAGACGCGGGCAACAATCTGCTCGCGCGCATCCTATGAACGACACGAAGGCAGTTGATACTGGCTTTGCCTCGTTCTGGCACGGCGCGCTCAACCCATACGCATTCGGCTGCTTGAGCTCATTTGCGCGCGCGGGCGCCTCTTTGATTGTATACAGTTACGACCCGCGCATTGAGCTTCCCGACGGCGTACAACTTGCGGACGCACGCACGATTTACCCCGATCCAGCTGCCGTCGGACGCTACCGGGTCGGTGGCAAACCTTCACTCGCTACCTTCGCCGACATGTTTCGTTACCGAATGATCCGAGAGACCGGCCGTTGCTGGGTTGACGCAGATGTTGTCTGTCTCCGCCAACCCGACTTCTTCGGCGACGAGTACATATTTGGTCGGCAAGCTGACGCCGTGAGCGAGGAACTCGTCAATAACGCCGTATTGCGATTACCGCAGCGGAGTTCCGCACTTTCCGAACTTGTCGAAACCGCGGATTCGGCGATCAACGCCGACCTCAAATGGGGAGCGATCGGACCATTTCTACTCACGCCTTTATTGCGACGTCACGGAGATTATTCGCGCGCCCGGCCGCCCCATCAATTCTACCCCATCGAACCGGAATTGTTCGGAATGCTATTCCTTCCCGCACGTCGCGACGAGGTCGAAGCGAAAATCTTAGGTTCCACATTTTTACATCTATGGAGCGAAGCCATAAAATTGGCCGGTTGGGACCTGACCGTTGGGCCCCCCGCCGGCTCGTATTTGCACGATGCGTTTTTTGCGACGGGAACGCTGAGTCGGTTTGAACGACTCGCGGAATCTGACGAGGCTGAGGCGGCCTTCATATTGAGTGAATAATCTTCACCGTGGCGAATGCCGCGCAAAGCGCAGGCGCAAAAAAGAGAACTTATACCAACCCCGGGTGAACCTGACTCGCGGGGGGGCTATCCAAAGCTGACCAACTTCGATTCGATAGGGCGGATCGAATTGAGGATAGGTCGGATGGACGCGCCGTTGGAAATTGTTAAGACGGATCATACGAGCGCAGAGTTGCGCGGCTTGAGCAACCGTTGTGCGGACGCGGCTCAGGTTCGGTGAAGAGGACCCCGGATTTAGGACCACCGGTTAAGGTGTAAAGCGTCCTGCTCTGTCGTCACCGATGGAG
>JARLIE010000129.1 GCA_031291875.1 Minisyncoccota bacterium
AACAGCACATCAAAGGGAGCAAAAAAACCAAAAACACTGTGTTGTTCGTTGGTGTACCCCAAGAACAGCGTGTGCACGATCATGTCGCCCTGTGCAGTGTTATGTTGATGATTACCGGCAATTGCATTATTCACATTGACCAGAGGTACAACCAAACCTGAGGCTGCCACAAACGGTCCGATGGGAGTTTCCCAGGTATGCACAATCCTTGAAGCGTTCACGACAACTTCCGCCCGAAAAGCCGGTAACGTGCTATCTCCATTCTTATCATTAAATTGCCCAGCGTGATAAACCTGAAAATAATCGTAGTAATAAGTTTGACCCGGCGCTGGAAGTACGCCGTTCAATACGGTGTTAACACCGATCGGATAACTGGTTTGGCCATTTTCGCTCGCATAGATTGCAGTCGAGAAATTAAACGCTATTGCCACAATCGCACCGATAGCAGCCTTTGATTTGCACATAACGTATTTACCTTTTGTTTTTATTCTAATAAGTCGTGCTTGGGAAACAGCGAGACGCCTTGATCTCGAAAACGCTTAAACCCGTTGCGCAGGCAGCGTATGGCCAACCAGCACAAAGGGTCGCAAGCGCCTTTAGGCTGATGGTTCTTGGTGCACGATGTTTTCTATGGTGCCGATCTCGTCGATCTCTACTCGTACCCGGTCTCCCACACGCAAAAAACGCGGCGGTTTGAAGCCGACGCCGACGCCACCCGGTGTACCCGAGAAAATCACATCGCCGGGCTCAAGCGTCATGACCTTGGAGAGGTGCTCGATCTGCTGGTAGCAATCGAAGATCAACTGGTTGGTGTTCGAGTCCTGACGCTTCTCGTCATTGACGAAGCAGCGGATGTCGAGTTGGTGGGGATCGTCGATTTCATCGGCTGTGACAATCCATGGGCCGAACGGAGCGTGTGTATCGAACGACTTGCCCAAAATGAATTGCGAAGTACGCAGTTGCCAGTCACGAATACTGACATCGTTACCCACGCAGTAGCCGAAGATCGCTTGCTTTGCGGTGTGCTCGGTCAGGTGACGGCAGCGTTTACCGACGATGAAAACCATCTCGGCTTCGTAATCCAGCGCTTCGGACACTTTCGGCAAATCCAGCGGCGCGAAGGGTCCGTTGGCGCTGGTAGACATCTTGGCGAACCACAATTGATCAACCGGCATCTCCATACCGGATTCCTCGACATGGTCGGCATAGTTCAGGCCGATACCGAGAATCTTCCCGGGTCGAGGTACCGGCGCCAGCAGCGTAATCTGGTGCAGTGGAATGCCCGCAGTTCCACCCGCTGCGAGGTGCAGTAAAGGCTCGCGCCATTCGCTCCACGACGAAATCAGCTCGATCATCGTGTTCGGCGCCGATTTGAGATACTCGGCGACGGGAATGACGTTTTCGCCCACGACGAGTCCGATGGCCGGAGCGTTGTTGCCTATTTGGAAGGTACACAATTTCATCAGACTTACCTCTTCTTCGGACCGTTCGATTCACCGGTCGCGCAAGTGCCTATCGCGCACAGTTGCGCGTCGGTGGCACCGTTGCGCCACATCGCCGCAAGCGCATCAGGGTCGAACTCGACACCGATGGGATTCTTAGCGAACGCTTCGGTTTCAAAGTACGCGGCGGCATCGCTT